>NC_008593.1:636930-1273860 GCF_000014125.1 Clostridium novyi NT
ACTTAGAAAGAATGGAGTTAATGCTTCATATTTTAAGGCTGCATTAAGTGGGGCAATAAAAGTAAATGAAAGGTTAATACCAGGTGATACTAAATTTGTTTCAGATTTAAGTGGATTAAATGAAGAATATTCTTTTTTAACTCCATATGTTTTTGAAACTGCTGTGTCACCACATTTAGCTTCTAAAATTGAAAACATACCTATTAATTTAGAAGTTATAAAAAGTTCATATTTAAAAGTAAAAGAAAAGTATGATTATATAGTGGCAGAGGGTAGTGGAGGAATAGTTTGTCCAATGGTACATAATGAAAAAAGTACAATATTATTAGAAGATATCATAAAGCTTTTAGATTTAGATACATTATTAGTTGCAAGTGCAGGACTTGGATCTATAAATCATACTGTACTTACAGTGAAATATATAGAAAACGCAGGACTTAACATAAAAGGAATTATAGTAAATGGATATGATGAAAATAATATTTGTCATAGAGATAATGTAAAAATGATAAAAAAGTTAACTAGTAAAGATATAATAGCATTAATTCCAAGGATTAAAGATAATAACAATCATAAAGAAATAAAAAAGGTTTTTGATGATTTAGATTATAAAAAAATAAAAAAATGTATAGGGGCGTAATTAAAATGAATGATTATCAAGTTCGTGATTTAAAACATATTTGGCATCCATGTTCTCAGATGAAAGACTATGAAAAGTTACCACCAATAGTAATTGAAAAGGGAAAAGGGGCTTATCTTTACGATATAGATGGAAATAAATATTTAGATTGTATTTCTTCCTGGTGGTGTAATTCACTTGGACATGCCAACAAAAGAATAAATAATGCAATAAAGAAACAAATAGATAAAATAGAGCATGTTATATTTGCAAATTTTACAAATATACCAGCAATTGAACTTTCTGAAGAATTAGTTAAAATTGCACCAAAAGGACTTGAAAAGATATTTTTTAATGATAATGGTTCATCTTCAGTAGAAGCTGCATTAAAAATGAGTTTTCATTATCATCAACAAATTGGAAACACTAAAAAAACAAAATTTGTAGCTATAAAGGATGCTTATCATGGAGAAACATTAGGAGCATTATCAGTTGGAGATTTAGACCTATATAGTAAAATATATAAACCACTATTATTAGATACATTTAGAATAGAAGGACCTGATTGTTATAGATGTAAATATAATAAATGTAGAGAAAACTGTTATGCTGAATGTTTTGAAAAAATGGAGAGTTTTTTAGAAAGTCATCATGAAGAAATTTGTGCTGTAATAATTGAGCCAATGATACAAGGGGCAGCTGGTATGAAGATATATTCTCCTTGGTATTTAAAAAAACTTAGGAAAATATGTGATAAATATGATATACATTTAATTGCAGATGAAATTGCAGTGGGTTTTGGAAGGACAGGAAAGATGTTTGCCTGTGATAATGCAGGTATAACGCCAGATATGATGTGTTTGTCTAAAGCACTTACAGCTGGGTATATGCCAATGTCTGTTGTTATGATAACTAATAAAATTTACAATGCTTTTTATGATGATTACAATAAAATGAAGGCGTTTATGCATAGTCATACTTATGCAGGCAATGCAATGGCATGTGCGGTGGCATTAGAGAGTTTAAAGATTTTAAAGGAAGATAATATACTTGAAAAAAATAAAGAGAAAGCAAAATATTTAAAGGATGAATTATATAGGAAGTTTTATGTACACAAAAATGTTGGAGAAATAAGACAGTTAAGTCTCATTGCAGCAATAGAATTAGTACAAGATAAAGAAACTAAAGAAGGTTTTCCATGGCAAGAAAGAGTAGGCTATGAAATATATAAATTAGCACTTAAAAAGGGGTTGCTTTTAAGACCTCTTGGAAATGTAATTTATTTTAACTTTCCATATGTTGTGGAAAAAGAAGATTTAAAATTTGCAGTGGAGACGGCTAAGGAATGTATGGAAGAATTTTTAGTTTTAAGGGAGAAGAAAGTATATGGTAAATAGATTATTAGATAAAATAATAAATGAGGGTTATGATATTTCCTATGATGAAGCAGTAAGACTTATTGATGAGGATATAGATAAAGTTCTACAAGGAGCCAAAAAGCTGAGAAAGGTATTTTGTGGAAAACATGTGGATTTGTGTTCAATTATAAATGCAAAGTGTGGAAAATGTTCTGAAGACTGTAAATTCTGTGCACAATCAATATTTTATAATACAAATATAAAGACTCATCCATTGTGCAGTTATGATGAAATTTTAAAATTAGCTAAGGAAAATGAATTAGAAGGGGTTCATAGATATTCATTAGTTACATCTGGTAGGGGAATTTCAGGAAAAGAATTTGAAGATATATTAAATATATACAAAAAACTAAAAGAAGATACTAAAATTAAATTGTGTGCATCTCTTGGGATAATATCTAAATATCAATTAAAAAAATTAAAAGAAGCTGGAGTTAGTAGATATCATCATAATCTTGAAACAAGCAGAGAATTTTACTCAAAAATTTGTACAACACACTCATATGATGAAAGAATACAAACAATAAAAAATGCAAAAGGGGTAGGGCTTGATGTATGTTCAGGTGGAATTATAGGGCTTGGAGAAAGCTTTATAGATAGAATAAATTTAGCCTTTGAACTTAAAAATCTTAAAATTAGGTCAATCCCAATAAATATTCTTATGCCAATAGGAGGCACACCTCTTGAAAACCAAAGAAAATTAAATAATGAAGAAATACTTAAAACTATTGCCATTTTTAAATTCATAAATCCTAAAGCAGATATAAGACTTGCTGGAGGGAGAGGAAGTCTTGAAAATTATGGTGAAGAGGCATTTCTATCAGGTGTATCAGCTACTATAACAGGAAACTATCTCACAACACAAGGAAATGGAATAAAAAATGATATAAAACTTTTAAATAAATTAGGGTTAACAGTATAGATATATTTAATTAAAAGATATACGCAAATTTTTAATGTATCAATGGTAAAAGTAAATATAGAATATAAAGTAAATAATCCTATATGATAAATTATTTTAAATTTATTGTATGAGATTATATATTTTACATGTAATTACTTATTTATGAAATTATTTTGTAAATTAAATTGAATTATATTCCTATTATTATATAATATTCATGTATGAAAAAATAAGGGGGAAAAACACATGTGGATAAGTTAATGATGTATTTTATTGGGGTATTTTTTTTATTAGGTGGAATTGATTATGTTTTAGGAAATAGATTTAAACTTGGAGAAAAATTTGAAGAAGGAATAAAGACTATGGGACCACTTGCAATAGGAATGGTTGGAATATATTCTTTATCGCCTATAATATCGAAAATTGTTGCTATAAATATAGTTCCTATATGTAGACGATTAAGTCTAGATCCTTCTATAATACCTGCTATGTTTTTAGCCACAGATATGGGTGGGTATAAAATGTCCTGTCAGTTAGCTTTAAATAAACAAATGGCTGCATTTTCAGGAGTAATTATAGCTTCAACTGTAGGCACAATCATCAGTTTTACTATGCCTGTAGCACTTGGAATGATTTCTAAAGATGATAGAAAATATTTTTCAAAGGGAGTTATGATTGGAGTTATAAGTATACCCATAGGATGTTTTATGGCTGGAATATACCAAGGTATAAAATCTCAAATACTACTATGGAATCTTATGCCTATATTTATTTTTTCTATGTTATTAAGCATAGGACTTATAAAAATTCCGAGTATTCTAATTAGAATATTTAATGGAATTGGAAAGATAATAATTGTTTTAAGTATTATTGGACTTGTGATACAAGGGGTAGATGTAATATTTGGTTTTAAGATAGTAAAAGGACTTGCACCATTATCAGAATCTATGCTTATAGTTGGAAAAATAGCTTTTGTACTTGCTGGTGCATATCCAATGCTAACATTTATAAATATTGTTTTTAAAGAAAGATTCAATAAAATTGGAAAAAGTATTGGTATTAATTCCGCATCTGTTGCGGGGATTTTAGGAAATCTTGCTAGTAATCTATTGACCTTTGGTACATATGAAAAAATGAATCCAAAGGGAAAAGTAGTTTCCACTGCATTTGCTGTAAGTGGTGCTTTTGTGTTTGGTGGACAATTTGGATTTATCTCAGGAGTAGAGCCAAGTATGCTTATAAGTTTTATTATAGTTAAATTCATTTCAGGAATAATAAGTATTTTATTAGCATTATGGATTTATGAATGGGAATCTAAAAAATATAATACTAGAAAATTTGGGGAGGTCAAGGCATGACAATTAAAGAAAGAGTTGAAAAGTTAAGAGGGCTAATGAAACAAAATGGAATTGATGCTTATATAGTTCCAAGTTCAGATGCTCATCAAAGTGAGTACGTGTCAGAACACTGGAAATCAAGAAGATGGATTTCAGGATTTACAGGTTCAGCAGGAACTTGCGTTATTACTTTAGATGATGCTGGATTATGGACAGATGGAAGATATTATATTCAAGCAGCAAAACAACTTGAAGGTTCAGAAATTCAACTATTTAAGGGGGCAGAACCAGGAGTTCCAACATATATACAGTGGTTAAATTCAGTATTAGATAAAGAAAGTGTAGTTGGATTTGATGGAAATGTAGTTTCAGTAGTTGCTGTAAAATACATGGAAAAAGAATTTAAAAATAAAAGTATATCTTTAAAGTGGGACAAAGATTTAATAGATGAACTTTGGAGTGATAGACCAGCAATTCCTGATGGAAAGATATTTACATACGATGTAAAGTATGCAGGAAAATCAAGAACAGAAAAATTAAATGAAGTAAGAAAACATATGAAAGAAAAAGGTGCAAACTATTATCTTTTAACTTCACTTGATGATATAGCATGGCTTTTAAATATAAGAGGAACAGATGTACCACATAATCCAGTTATAGTATCAAATGCAGTTATATCAATGGATAAAACTTATTTATTTGTACATCTTAACAAGGTTCCAGAGGATGTAAAGAAAGAACTTGAAGGCGAAAACGTAATAGTTAAAGATTATAGTGAAATAGAAGATTTCTTAAAAACTCTTACAGAAAAAGATACTGTTTTATATGATGCCACTAGAACTAGTATATACTTATATAATTCTTTAGATGAAAAAGTAGAAAAGATACAAGAATTAAATATAACAACTGATTTTAAAGGTATTAAAAATGAAGTTGAAATAAAAAATCTAAAAAATTGTCAAGTTAAAGATGGCGTTGCCATGGTTAAGTTTATAAAATGGCTAAAAGAATCTATAAATAAAGGAGAATATGTTACAGAACTTTCTGCAGAAGAAAAACTTGAAAACTTTAGAAAAGAACAAGATTTATTTGTAGATATAAGTTTTGATACTATAGGAGCATATAAAGATCATGCTGCTATGATGCACTATAAATCTACAGAAAAAACAAATTGTCAATTAAAAAGTGAAGGTATGTATTTAGTAGATTCAGGTGGACAATACCTTGATGGAACAACAGACATAACAAGAACTATAGTCCTTGGAAAACTTACAGAAGAAGAGAAGAAACACTTTACTTTAGTTTTAAAATCTAACATAGCATTAAATACACTTAAATTCCTACATGGCTCAACAGGTTCTAATATAGATATAATCGCAAGAAGACCTATTTGGGAATATGGAATTGATTATAAGTGTGGAACAGGACATGGCGTTGGATTCTTCTTAAATATTCACGAAGGACCTCAAAGATTTAGTCCAGTACCAAATACAGTAGTATTAGAAAAAGGAATGACTATAACTAACGAACCAGGAATTTATATAGAAGGAAAACATGGGATTAGAACAGAAAACATGATGCTTGTAGTTGAAGATGAAAAGACAGAATTTGGTCAGTTTATGAAATTCGAACACATTACTTATTGTCCAATTGATCTTGATGGAGTTGATAAAGACATGTTAACAACTGAAGAAATTAATTGGTTAAATGGTTACCATAAAGATGTATATAGTAAACTTTCACCATATCTAAATGAAGAAGAAAAACAATGGTTATCAAAAGAAACTAGAGAAATATAAAAGATTAATTTAGAAGTAAATATTTAAATATTAAAGAACTCCTATGAAATAAATAGTAATTAAAATTTATTTTATAGGAGTTTTTAATTGAAAATAATTATCAAATGTGATAATTTAATATTAAATTTGAAATTTAAAGTGGGGATGATCATATGTCAAAAATAGATAAAGAAAAAGAAATAGTAGAACTTATGATAAAAATTTATTGCAGGAAGAAGCATAATCATAAAGATGAGCTATGTGATGAATGTAGCGAACTTAAGAATTATGCTCATATGAGACTTTCAAATTGTAAAATTTATAATCCAATGGCAGTTATTAAACATTTATTTTATTAGAAATTTAATGATATATTAAAATTTAAATAAAATTATTTTATACTAGGAATATTGCACCAATAAAAAAATATATTGCAAATCTATGTCGAATAATGTATACTAAACGTATACATGGATATGGTTTTAAAAATCATGAAATTGAGTAAAAAAAACTATAATTTAATTTCATGTAAAAAGTACACTAGTTTATTAAAATTAAGAAGGGGAGGAAAGAGATTGAACTTTATTAAAAAAAATTATAAAGGTGTAGTTTTAGGAGTTGTAAGTGTTGTTATAGTAGGTATGGCAGTTTTGAAACTAGACAATAAAACATTAGAATCTAAGAAGAATAACAATGCTATAGTAAAAGAAAGCACAAATGTTAATAAAAAACTTAATACAGAACCTAATAAAAAACTTAACGCAAAACCCAGTATAGAACCTAATATAAAACAAAACATTATACCTAAAGTTACATGTGATGAAAAGTCTGAAAAATCAGAACAAGGTTTATTATCAAGCTTAAAATCAGATAATAAAAAATTTAGAAAAATATCTAGAATACCACAACTAGAAAAGAAATCTAAATTAACTAAATTAGTAACTAATAAATATTTGTTAGATACTACATTTAGTAATTATACTGTACCTTATGGTGAAATAATGCCAACAAGTGTAGGAGCACTTGAGGATGAAAACCCCAATGGTAATGAAATTGATGATGCTATTTATGATTTGAAATATGATCCTCGTAAAATTTTAGCCTTTAATGGTGAAGCTGTAGAAAACTTTACACCAGCAGAAGGTTTTGAAAATCCAGATAAATATATAGTAATAAAGCGTGAAAAGAAAAGCATATCAGATTCAACAGCAGACATATCAGTTATAGATTCTATAAATGATAGAACATATCCAGGTGCAATACAACTTGCAAATAGAAATCTTGTAGAAAACAAGCCAGATATAATTTCATGCAAGAGAAAGCCAATAACTATAAGTGTTGACCTTCCGGGTATGGCTGATGATGGCAGAAAAGTAGTTACATCGCCAACATATTCTTCAGTTAAATCAGCTGTTAATTCTTTATTAGATGAATGGAATACTAAATATTCATCAAAATATGCTATTCCTGCTAGGGTTAGTTATAGTGATTCTATGGTGTATAGTAAATCACAATTATCTACTGCATTTGGATGTAATTTTAAAGCTTTAGATAAAGCATTAAATATAGATTTTAATTCTATATATAAAGGTGAAAAGCAAGTAATGCTTCTTGCGTATAAACAAATATTTTATACTGTAAGTGTAGATGCACCAGAAAATCCTTCAGATTTATTTGATGATAGTGTAACACTTAAACAATTAAAGGCAAAAGGATTAAATAAGGACAATCCACCTGCATATGTTTCTAATGTTGCTTATGGAAGAACTATATATGTTAAGTTAGAAACTACTTCTAAGAGTTTAAATGTAAAAGCTGCTTTTAAAGCATTAATTAAAAATCAAGATATAAGTGGAAATACAGAATATAAAGACATATTAAATCAAAGTTCTTTTACTGCTACTGTTTTAGGTGGTGGAGCTAAAGAGCACAATAAAGTAATAACTAAGAATTTTGATGAGATAAGAGAAGTTATAAAAAATAATGCAGAATATAGTCCTAGAAATCCAGGATACCCTATATCATATACAACTACATTCTTAAAAGATAATGCAGTTGCAACTATTAATAGCAAAACAGATTATATAGAAACTACAGCTACAGAATACACTAATGGAAAATTAGTACTTGATCATAAAGGTGGATATGTTGCTCAGTATGATATAAGCTGGGATGAAGTTAATTATGATAAGAATGGTAAAGAAATAGTTACTCACAAAACTTGGGATGGAAACTATAAGGATAGAACAAGTCATTTTAACACTGAAATATATCTAAAAGGAAATTCTAGAAATATTAATGTTAAAGTTAGAGAGTGCACAGGGCTTGCATGGGAATGGTGGAGAACTATAATAGATGATAAAAATTTACCTTTAGTTAAGAAAAGAACTATTAACATATGGGGTACAACATTATATCCACGTCATTCAGTAGAAATTCAATAAATAATAATTAAAAAATGGACATGCATCTTATATTAAAGATGTATGTCCTTACTTTTTAAGAAATTTTACCTTTGTAAATTCTTTTTTTATCTATTTTTATATTAAACTTATTTTCATATTTTTTAATAAAAGATAATTCTTTTTCTGTTACTATTGATATTGCAGTACCTAAATTGTTCCCTCTACCACATCTACCAACCCTATGAAGATAGTCCATAGAATCACTTGGAAGATCTAAGTTGAATATATGAGTGATATTAGAAACATCAAGTCCACGAGCAGCAACATCAGATGCTATTAAAATTTCATATTTTCCTTTTTTAAACCCATCTATAGCTTTTTTTCTATCTTCTTTTGAAGTTTTACCAGAAATAGAGTAAGTATTTATTTTGTGATACTGAAGTTTTGATGTGGTTACATCAATTTCTGTAGGTTTATTTATAAAAACTATAGCACGTTTAGGTTTTATCGAAGCTAAAAGCTTTCTTAAAATTTCTATCTTATCTCTAGCTTCACACTGAAAATACATATGAGATATATTCGGGTTCATAAGTTCTGATGATTTAACTTTTATAACCTTAGGGTTTTTAAGTATAACATTTGCAATATCTAGTGTTCTTTGACTTATAGTAGCAGAGAACATAAGGATTTGTGTATCACGCATTGTAGTCTTTATAACATCCTTAACTTTAGGTGCGTTACTTTTATCAAGAAGTCTATCACCTTCATCAAGTACAATAGTTTTTACAGTGTGTGCTGATATTTTTTTCTTTTTTATAAGTTCAAAAACTCTTCCAGCAGAACCTACTATTATGTGTGGTTTTTCTTTTAACTTTTCTATTTGTCTTTTAATATTAACTTCTCCAATAATAGGACAAGAAGTAATGTTGCTGTTTGAGTTTTTAGATAAAAGACTTATCTCATTATGAATTTGCATTACAAGCTCATGAGTTGGAGCAAGGATAATTACTTGCATCTCACGCTTAGTTGAATCTATCCTTTGAAATAAAGGTAGTAAATATGCAAGAGTTTTACCTGTACCAGTTTGAGATTGGGCAATTATATTTTCGTTATTCATTATTGGTGCAATTGATTTAACTTGTATATCTGTTGGAACTTCAATATTATTTTTTAAAAGTCCCTCTATTAAATTAGGATTTAATCCTAGTTGTTGAAATGATACGCTCATTTAAAATTCTCCTCTAAGTTTAGATTTTAGCAAAAATTTCTCTAAAGAACTATTATACTATATATTTTGTATAATAAACAAAGAAATAATCATATTATATGATATAATGAAGAAAATTAGATAAAGAGGTTATAACAAATGAATTTTAGTGATTTTAAATTAAGTAGTGAAATATTAAAGACAATAAAAATGCTTGGATATAAAAATCCAACTGAAGTACAAGAAAAAACAATTCCTCTAGTGCTTCAGGGAAAAGATATAATTGTAAAGTCTCAAACAGGAAGTGGAAAAACAGCTTCTTTTGGTATTCCACTTTGTGAAAAAGTAAAATTAGAGAATAAAAAACCACAAGCTTTAATTTTAACTCCAACAAGAGAACTGGCAGTTCAAATAAAAGAAGATATATCAAATATAGGAAGATTTAAAAAGGTTAAATGTACTGCTGTATATGGAAAAGAACCTATAAGTATTCAAAAGAATCAATTAAAACAAAGGGTTCATATAGTAGTTGGTACACCAGGTAGAACCTTTGATCATATTCAAAAGGGTAATTTGGATTTAAGTGACATAAAGTATTTAATTATTGATGAAGCTGATAAAATGCTTAATATGGGGTTTATAAATCAAGTAGAGGATATTATAAAAGAAATAACTAATGATAGAATAACCATGCTTTTTTCAGCAACTTTAGAAGAAAGAATAGAAAAACTATGCAAAAGATACATGAATCATCCTGAAAAGATAGAAATAAGCAAAAAAAATGTTACCACAGATATAATAGAGCAAGAATACTATAAAGTTAACCATAGTAAAAGATTTAATACATTAACTAAGGTAATATATGCTGAAGTTCCTGATAGTGCAATTATATTCTGCAATACAAAAGTTGAAGTGGGAAATGTAGCAAATAAAATGAAAAACCAAGGGTTTAATGCTAAAGCACTTCATGGCGGAATGGATCAAAAGGATAGATTGTACACTATAAATGACTTTAAAAGAGGAAAATTTCAATTTTTAGTAGCAACAGATGTGGCAGCTAGAGGGATTGATGTAGAGGAAATAACTCATGTTATAAACTACGAAGTTCCAGTAGAAAAGGAAAGTTATGTTCATAGAATAGGAAGAACAGGGAGAGCAGGACATAAAGGAAAATCTATAACATTTGTATCAGATTATGAAAAAAGAATGTTTAATGAAATAGAAGAGTATATAGGATACTCTGTTCCAGAAAAAGAAATGCCACAAGAGGAAGAAATAGAAAAGGGCAAAAAATTATTTGAAGAAAAAGCTAGACAACGACCTAAATTTAAAAAAGTAAAAGGTCATGAAATAGATAAGAAGATAACAAAGATACACATAAATGCAGGAAAGAAAAAGAAAGTTCGTGCAGGAGACATAGTAGGTGCTATTAACAATATACCTGGAATAACATCAGAGGACATAGGTATAATTGATGTACAAGATGCATTTAGTTATGTCGATATCCTAGGAAATAAGGGAAATATAGTTCTTAAAAATTTAGACACTATAAAAGGTAAAAAAGTTAGGGTGCAAAGAGCTAAAAATTAAAAGGCTGTTTTACCAAACCTATACTATGGTGATTAAATTATTAAATTATAAAAAAGTTGTGATATAATTATTTGAATAGGAATACAAAGGGGAGGAAAAAAATGCAGGAAATAGTACAATCCGTAGATAGATCTCTTTCTATATTGGAAGTATTATCTGATTATGAAAATGGGCTTGGTATTACTGAAATAAGTGAAAAGGTAAACTTACATAAAAGCACTGTACATAGATTACTAGCTACGTTGATATATAAGGGATATGTTGAGCAAGAAGATAAAGCAAATAAGTATAAGCTGACATTAAAGTTATTTGAACTAGGAAATAAAAAAATACAGAAAATGGACTTGATTACGGTAGCAAGACCATATCTAAAAGAGTTAGTGGAAAACACTAATGAAGTGGTACATTTAGTTGTAAGGGAAGGTACTGAAATCATTTATGTTGGAAAAGAAGAATCGCAAAATACAATAAGAACACACTCAAGGATAGGAAATAGAAGACCTCTTTATTGTACTGCTGTAGGTAAATCTATTTTATCTTATATGAAAGATGATGAAATTGAGGAAATATGGAATGAAAGTAATGTAGAAAAACTTACAGAGCATACTATAACCGATTTTAATGAATTTAAAAAATGTTTAAATGAGGTACGAAAAAAAAGGTATGCAGTAGATGAACAAGAAAATGAAATCGGAGTAAGATGTGTAGGAACTTCAATTTTTAACTATAAAGGCGAAATATGTGGGGCTATAAGCATTTCAGGTTCTATAATTAGTTTTACTAAAGAGAAATTAGAAGAGTTTTCAAAACTTATAATTGAATATGCAGAAAGAATATCTAAGGAACTTGGCTACAGAGAATAATGTAGTCAAGTTCCTTTTATTTTAAAAAAATGTACAATAATAAGAATTCTAAAGAATGATACATATAAAAAGGCGTAGAAGTTGATAAATTTAAAATATAAAAAAATGTTTGTTTTGATATGTGAAACTATATTTTGTATAATGAAATAAATTACACGAATATAGGAGGAGAATTATAGTGATAGAAAAAATGAATGTTTTAAAAAGAATTATGGATGTAGGGGTAGTTGCAGTTGTTAGGGCGGATAATGCTAATATGGCTGAAAAAATATCTAAAGCTTGTATAGAAGGAGGGATACCTGCTATTGAGGTAACTTTTACAGTTCCTAATGCAGATAAGGTAATTACATCTTTAAAAGAAAAGTTTACAAAAGAAGAACTTATAGTGGGAGCAGGTACAGTTTTAGATAGTGAAACAGCTAGAATAGCTATACTTGCTGGAGCGCAATACATAGTTAGTCCAGGATTTGATTCAGAAACAGCAAAACTTTGCAACAGATACCAAATTCCTTATATGGCAGGTTGTATGACTATAACTGAGATGATAAAAGCTCTAGAAGCTGGAACAGATATAATAAAATTGTTCCCAGGAAGTGCGTATGGACCAAGTATAATTAAATCAATAAAAGGACCACTTCCACAAGTATCTATTATGCCAACAGGTGGAGTTGATATAAACAATGCAGCTGAATGGATTAAAAATGGGTGTGTTGCAGTAGGTGTTGGTGGAAAATTAATTGAAGGAGCTAAAACAGAAAATTACGGAGAGATTGCTCGATTATCAAGAGAATTTGTAAATAAAGTTAAAGATGCAAGAGAGAAATTAGCTTAGGAGGAAAAGGCATGAGTAAAAAAGTTGTAACCATGGGAGAATTAATGCTCAGATTATCTACTCCAGATTATAAAAGATTTGTTCAAGCAGAATCCTTCGATGCGGTTTATGGAGGGGCAGAAGCTAATGTAGCTATATCTTTGGCCAATTTTGGATTAGATACATACTTTGTGAGTAAGGTTCCCAATAATCCTATAGGTGAAAGTGGACTAAATTCTTTAAGAAAATTTGGAGTTAAAACTGATTATGTAGCTAGAGGTGGAGACAGATTAGGTATATATTTTTTTGAAAAAGGAACTTCTATAAGACCTTCCAAAGTTGTATATGATAGATCAAAATCTTCAATGGCTACGGCAGGTCCAGAAGATTTTGATTTTAATACAATATTTAAAGATGCAGATTGGTTTCACTTTTCAGGAATTACTCCTGCTCTGGGAAAAAAAGGAATAAAGATTGCAAGGAAAGCTGTAGAAGCTGCAAAACAAAATGGTGTTAAAATAAGTTTGGATTTAAATTATAGAAAACAACTTTGGGGAATAGAAGAATTTGAAAAAGTTATGTCAGAGTTACTACAGGACGTAGATGTATGCTTTGGATGGCTTAGTAGTGTAGAGGAAAAAAAGGAGGAATATCAGGTAGCTGACTTTGCAAAAGAAGAAATTCATGTTAAGAGATTTGAAGAGATTTTTAATAAGATGATAGATAAATTTAATATAAAGTATGTAGTAACAACTATGAGAGAAAATTTTTCAGCTTCTCATAATGCCTTATCTGCTGTTATTTATAATGGAAAAGAAATATACCAATCTAAGAGATATGATTTTAATATAGAAGACAGAGTAGGTGGAGGAGATGCTTTTGCAGCAGGTATAATTTATGGATTAATTATGGAAAAGGATTATAAAAAAGCTCTTGAATTCGGAGTAGCTTCTTCTGCATTAAAACATACTATTGCTGGAGATGCTAACTTAGTAACTGTTGACGAAGTTATGGAAGTTGTAAATGGAAATACATCAGGAAGTGTTATAAGATAAAAAACTAAGGGGTTATAGAGAAATTTTATGCTATGGGTACGCTTCATTCTTAAAAAGACAAGTTCACAAGACAACATAATAAATATACAGTATAATATATTAAAAACAAAGATTATACTAGGAGAGAAAAATATGAAGGTAAGAACAAGTGATATTGTATTTAAAATGATAGAAGAGAAAATATTTAGTGGGGAATGGAACCCTGGTACAAAAATCACCTCTGAACCACAGTTAGCAAAGGAACTAAATGTAAGTAGGATGTCTGTTAGAGAAGCTATAGAAAAAATGGTGGCTTTAAACATATTAATAAAAAAGCAAGGTGAAGGTACTTTTGTTAGTGAGTTATCTACTTCTACTTATCTAAATAATTTAATACCTGCACTTATTTTGGATAAGTATGACTATATAGAGATTTTAGAATTAAGATTGGTTATGGATGTTGAAAGTGCTAAACTATGCGCTAGGAGATGTAGTGAGGATATAATAAAGGAATTAGAAAAAACATATAGTGAAATGCTTCAGTATCAAGAAGATATGGATAAATTTACGGAAAAAGATTTAGAATTTCATATGAAGATAGCGAAAGGTACACAAAACTCATTAATTATAAAAATAAATGAGATGTTAAGAGATATACTGGGCTATCATCAAAGAGGTTTATATCATACATTAGGACCTGTTGGAGGTGTTAAGGAGCATAAGTTTATACTTGATGCTATAAAGAATAAAGATGCTGAACTTGCTGGAATATTTGTACGAAGACATATAGAGAGAACTATAAAAGAATTAAAAAGTGTACAGAAGTAAATTTTAAACTATATAAAATTAAGTTAATGAATAAAACCATCTATGTATTTTTACATAGATGGTTTTTCACTTTGTGAAACCTATTTTCGTAAAGCGAACAAAAACTATTGACAAAAAAACGTTTTCAAATTAGAATGTAATTGTAAGACAACTGAGGTAAAAAATATATATTTTTTATAAAAACTCTCGAAATATCCAATAAACAATAGTAAATATACGACAACATGTCATACAAGTAGTTAAGGGGGATGATTTTAAAATGCTAAGAAGTCAAGAAATGAGATTAAAAGCGCCAGAAATGGATTCTTTAAGGATAGGTTCAGGTTGGAAAGTAGAGGAACTTTCAAAACCACAAATAATAGTAGAAAGTAGCTTTGGACACAGTCATCCAGGAAGTGCTCACTTAGATGGATTAGTTGAAGAAGCTTGTATTGGTATAAATAACAAGGGTGGTAGACCAGCTAAATATTTTGTAACTGATATTTGTGATGGGCAAGCACAAGGACATGATGGAATGAACTATTCTTTAGCTTCAAGAGAATTCATGGCTAATATGATAGAAACACATGTAGAAGCAACTCCATATGATGCAGGAGTATTCATAACAAGTTGTGATAAGTCAATGCCAGCACATCTTATGGCTTTAGCTAGGCTTAATATGCCAACTGTAGTAGTTCCAGGAGGAATAATGAATGCAGGTCCTAATATGCTAACTTTAGAGCAGATAGGAACATATAGTGCACAGTACGAAAGAGGAGAAATATCAGAAAAAGAGTTTACTACATTAAAACATAATGCTTGTCCGAGTTGTGGAGCATGTTCTTTTATGGGAACAGCATCTACAATGCAGGTTATGGCAGAAGCTTTAGGAGTTACACTTCCAGGAACAGCACTTATGCCTGCTATATCAGAAAATATTAAAATAGCAGCTAGAAATGCAGGAGAACACGCTCTTAAGCTAGTAGAAATGGGAATTAAACCTTCAGATATTATGACTAAAAAAGCTTTTGAGAATGCAATAATGGTACATGCTGCTATAGCTGGATCAAGTAATAGTTTACTTCATATACCAGCAATTGCACATGAGCTTGGAATAGAAATAGAAGCAGATTTATTTGATGAAATTCATAAGAAAATTCCTTATATATTGAATATCAGACCAAGTGGATTTTATCCAGGAGCTTATTTTTGGTATGCAGGTGGGGTACCAGCTATAATGGAGGAAATTAAAGAATTTTTACATTTAGATGTTATGACGGTTACAGGAAAAACTTTAGGAGAGAACTTAGAAGATCTAAAGAAAACTGGATATTATGAAAATTGTAATAAGTATCTTGAAGCTTTAGGAATTAAAAAAGAAGATATAGTAAAATCCAAAGATAACCCAATTCAAGCTCAAGGGGCAATGGCTATACTGAAAGGAAATTTAGCTCCAGAAGGAGCTGTAGTAAAACATTCAGCTGTATCTAAAAAATTAATGAATGTTGTATTAAAAGCTAAAACTTATAATTGTGAAGAAGATGCATTAAAGGCCGTTCTTACAAAAGAAGTTAAGCCTGGAGATGCAGTATTTATAAGATATGAAGGACCAAAAGGTTCTGGTATGCCAGAGATGTTTTATACTACAGAAGCAATAGCTTCAGATCCAGAATTGGTTGAGTCTATAGCTCTTATAACAGATGGTAGATATTCAGGAGCTACAAGAGGACCAGCAATAGGACATGTATCTCCAGAAGCTAGTGAGGGAGGACCTATAGCATTGGTTGAAGATGGAGATCTTATAAAGATAAATATACCAGAAAGATTGCTTGCAATAGTTGGGGTTAAAGGACAAGAAAAAACAGAAGAGGAAATAGAAGAAATATTAAAAGCAAGAAAAGCAAAATGGATAAAACCAGCACCAAAATATACTAAGGGCGCTGTAGGTGTTTATACAAAGCTTGCAGTATCACCAATGAAAGGAGGATATATGGAGTAATACTCCATATATCTTTCCAAGATAATTTAAATCATAGGAAATATAGAAACAATTATATAAACAATTTTTAAAGTATACTAAATTCATTTAATCTAATTTTTAATATTAATTTTAGAGGAGGAGTTTTTATGTTAACGGGACCATTATTAATTGGAGTATTTTTGCTTTCGGTAGTTGTTTTATTAGTAACTATTATAAAATTCAAATTAAATGCATTTGTATCCTTATTGCTTACATCTATATCAACAGCAGTATTAGTTAAAATGCCTGTTGAAGATATTGCAGCTACCATTTCTAAAGGGTTTGGTAACACTTTGGCAGGTATAGGTATTGTAACAGGTCTTGGTGTTATGCTTGGTAAGTTTATGTTTGAGTCAGGTAGTATAGAAGTAATGGCAAATACTATTCTTAAAAAGTTTGGTGAAAAGAATACACCACAAGCTATTGCTGTGTCTGGTTTTCTTACAGGGATTCCTGTATTTGGTGATGTAGTTTATATTATGTTTGCTCCAATGCTTAGAGTTCTTTCTAAAAAGACAGGAGTCTCTATGGTGGCATATGCTGGTGCACTATCTGTTGCAACTACATGTACATATGCTTTAGTTATTCCAACCCCAGCACCACTTGCAGTAGCAGAAGCGTTAAAAATAGATGTAGGAGTATTCTTTGTATATGCTTTAGTTTGCGCTTTTATAGGGACACTGGTTGGTGGAATTATGTACGGAAAATATGTTGATAAAGTTGATCATAAAAACAATCATACATACTCTTTTGAAGATATAAAATTAGAAGAACCGGCAGTAAAAACAGAATCTTCTAATAAAAAACCAAGTTTTATGAAATCGTTATCTATACTTCTTGTACCCATTATGCTTATTTTGGTAGGCAGCTTTGGGACAATGATTCTTGATAAAGAAAGTGGATTAACCTCTTTGCTTAAATTTATTGGTGATAAAAATGTAGCCATGCTTATTGGTGTCATTTATGCAACCATTATTTCTATGCCATATATAAAAAGCAGTGCTTCAGATATTATGACTGAAGCTGCTGATCAAGTTGGGCTAATTCTTTTAATAACAGGTGCAGGTGGTGCTTATGGTAATGTTCTTCAATCTACAGGAATTGCAGATTACATTGCATCAGCTTTATCTGGATTCGCTATTCCAATTCTAGTACTTTGCTTTATTATTTCTCAAATAATTCGTTGCGCACAAGGTTCTACAACTGTTGCTCTCTTAACAACAGCATCCATACTTACATCAACAATTGTAGCTTCAGGAGTTTCACCAATATTATGTGGAATTGCTATTTGTGCAGGTGGTATTGGATTATCACTTCCAAATGATTCTGGGTTCTGGGCAATTAGTAGATTCTTTAAAATTTCTGTTAGTGACACTATTAGAGGTTGGACAGTTGGAGGTTTTATTGCAGGTCTAGCAATACTTGCAGCAGTATCTATTTTATCATTATTCCAAGGAGTACTGCCAGGTTTAGTATAAAATAAATTTAAATTATAGTAAAAAGACTTTTGTAGCTTAATTGTTACAGAAGTCTTTTTTATGTAAGATATGTTAATTATAATAGCCATTATCAATTCAACTGTTTATTTGCAGAACTAAAGTAAATATTCAAAGTTTACTTGCGGCATCTTTGTCTAAAATTAATGTAACATCATTATGAAGTTGGAGAATTGATGCAGGAATATTAGGATCAATTTTCCCATTTACTGTTTTAAATATGGCATCAGCTTTATTTTTACCGTTTGCAAGTAAAATTATTTTTTTGGCATTCATTATAGTTTTTATGCCCATACTTATAGCTTTAGTTGGAACTTCTTCTTTTGAACTAAAAAATCTAGAGTTTGATTCTATAGTTTTTTTATCTAAAGTTACCACATGGGTACTAGGTTCAAAGTATGTACTTGGTTCATTAAAACCTATATGTCCATTAACTCCAATTCCTAAGATTTGTAGGTCTATTCCATTGTAGTTTTTAATTTTATCTTCATAATCACTACATTCTTTTAAGATATCAGAAGCTGTTCCATTAGGTATATTTATGTTATTTATATCTATATTAATATGATTAAATAAATTTTCCATCATGTAATGGTAATAACTTTGATTATTGTGTTTACTAAGGCCATAGTATTCATCAAGATTAAATGTTTTTATTTTTGAAAAGTCTATATTTTTATTTTGGTAAGCCACTATTAAATTTTTGTACATTCCCAGTGGAGTACTACCAGTTGCAAGTCCAAGTACACTATTTGGTTTTGATATAACTTGGTTTAATACAATTTTAGAAGCCTCCTTACTCAGCTCATTGTAATCTTTAAATGATAATATTTTCATTGATAATCCTCCCATAATTTTTTATATTAATAAAGTTTTTATATTGTATTTTCGGTAAATATTAACACAAACATATTTTAACTAACAATTTTAAACTAATTTATGATTTAAAGCAAGAAAGATGCATATTGTAGTTAAAAAAAATAATATGATACAGATAAATATGCATTGACAAAACATTGTATATTTGATAAAATATTAACAATTAATATAAAATAATTATTTGTTAATATTTCTTATGTATAGATTCAAATTTTAGAGAGTATTCTTTAGAATTATGTTTTTATGTATAGTAATTAAAAAAATTGTTACCTAACAGAAAAGATGATATCTAATCTGAAAGGATAAGGCATTTATACGAATTTATATGGCTTTGGGTGCAGTATACCTAAAAGTCTGTTTAGTGTGTATAGATAACTTTCCTTTTAGGAAAGTTTTTTTTATTAGGAGGAGAAAAATTTGAAAAAAATCGCTGTTATTAGTGCTATTTTAGAAGAACCAAAGGAAAATCAAAAAGAGTTTAATGAAATTTTGTCCAACTTTAAAGGAATTGTTAAAGGGAGAATGGGGATCCCCTTTGAAGAAGATGGAATATCCGTTATATGTATTACTGTAGTTGGAGAATTAAACGAAATAAATAGCCTTACAGGAAAGCTTGGAAATATTAAAAATGTATTGGTGAAAACATCAATAGCAAAGAAAGAGATATAACCTATGAAAAAAATTATTGATAGATTATATAAAAATAACAATTTAAGCGGTGAAGAACTTTTATATTTATTAAACAATATAGATGATGAAAATAAAGAATATCTAAAAGCTAAAGCAAATGAAACTAGATTTAAGTATTATGGTGACAGGGTATTTATGAGGGGGCTTATAGAGTTTACCAACTACTGCAAGAATACATGTACTTATTGTGGTATAAGAGTTTTCAATAAAAAGGTTGATAGATATAGACTGTCTTTAGAAGATATTTTAAATTGCTGTAGTGAGGGCTATAGATTAGGATATAGAACCTTTGTATTACAAGGGGGAGAAGATCCTTATTTTACAGATGATAAAATTGTAGAAATTGTAAAAAACATAAAAGAAAAATTTAAAGATTGTGCAGTAACTCTTTCCATAGGAGAAAAATCCTATGAGTCATATAAAAAATATTATGACGCTGGTGCTGATAGATACCTTTTAAGACATGAAACAGCATCTAAAACTCTATATGAAAAGTTACATCCAGGAATGAGTTTTGAAAATAGAAGAAGATGTCTTAGAGATTTAAAAGAAATTGGGTATCAAGTTGGTGCTGGATTTATGATAGGGATTCCAGGACAAACTAATGAAGATTTTGTGAAGGATTTATTATTTTTAAAGGAATTAGAACCTCACATGGTTGGAATTGGACCATTTATTCCACAGTGTGATACGCCACTTGGAAATGAAAAAGGGGGAACGGTTGAAGTAACTGTTCTTATGTTATCAATTATAAGGTTACTTCTACCCCAGGTGTTACTTCCATCGACTACTGCTCTTGGAACTATACATCCTATGGGTAGAGAGATGGGGCTTAAAGCTGGTGCAAATGTTGTGATGCCAAATTTATCACCTACCTGTGTTAGAGAAAAGTATGCATTATATGATGGGAAAATATGTACTGGAGATGAAGCTGCCGAGTGCAGAATGTGTATTCAAAATAGAATAGAAAGTGCAGGTTTTACTCTTGATATGTCAAGAGGGGATAATAATTTATGGAGGAGAAGATAATATGTTTATTGATGTAGAGTATATAGAAGGATTACTTGAAAGTGCTAAAAATGCAACTAAGGAAGATGTTCAAAAGGTTTTAGAAAAAGCAAAAGAGCACAAAGGATTATCTCACCAAGATATAGCTGTACTTCTTCAAATAGAAGATGAAGCACAGTTAAAAGAAATGTATAAAATAGCAGGAGAAATAAAAAAATCAATATATGGTAATAGAATAGTTATGTTTGCTCCTTTATATGTAAGTGACTATTGTGTTAATAACTGTGTTTACTGTGGATATCAAAGAAAGAACTGCTTCTCAAGAAGAAAATTAACTATGGATGAAATAAAACAAGAAGTAAAAGTTCTTGAAAGAATGGGACACAAAAGACTTGCACTAGAAGCAGGAGAAGATCCAGTAAACTGTCCTATTGATTATATAATTGATGCAATTGGAGCTATATATGATACTCAAGAGGAAAATGGAAATATAAGAAGAGTAAATGTAAATATAGCAGCAACAACAGTTGAAAACTACAAAAAATTAAAAGATGCTAAAATAGGTACTTATATATTATTCCAAGAAACATATCACAAACCAACATATGATAAAATGCATCCAAATAGCATAAAGGGAAATTATGAATATCATTTAACTGCTTTTGATCGTGCTATGGAAGCTCACATAGATGACGTAGGTGGCGGAGTTTTATTTGGACTTGCAGATCCTAAATTTGAAGTTTTAGGACTTATGATTCACAACGAACACTTAGAAGAAAAATTTGGAGTAGGATTCCATACAATATCAGTTCCAAGACTTAGACCAGCAGAAGGAATGACACTTAAAGAATTCCCTCACTTATTATCAGATGAGATGTTTAAGAAAATAGTTGCGATAATCCGTATTGCAGTACCTTTCACTGGAATAATATTATCAACAAGAGAAACAGCGGAAATGAGAGATGAAGTTATAAGATATGGAGTATCTCAAGTAAGTGCTGGTTCATGTACTGGTGTTGGTGGATACAAAGAACGTGAAGAAGGAAAAGTTGTAGACCAATTTGAAAAAGGTGACAATAGAAGTCCAATAGAAGTTCTAAAATCTTTAATTGATAGCAAGTACATACCAAGTTATTGTACAGCATGTTATAGAAAAGGAAGAACTGGAGATAGATTCATGAGCCTTGCAAAATCAGGACAAATACAAAATGTATGTGGACCTAATGCAATCATGACATTAATGGAATATATAATGGATTATGGTGATGAAGAATTCTACAATAAAGCATATGCCCTAATTCAAGAAGAAATAGAAAAAATAAAAAGAGACGATATTCGTGAACTTGTAAGAAATAATGTTGAAAGAATCAAAAATGGTGAGAGGGACTTATTCATATAGGAGGAAAATATAATATATGAACAATACACCAAACTCAAATAGAAAACACATTGTTTTTTATGGAAATACCAATTCGGGAAAGTCATCAATTTTAAATGCCATTATAGGACAAGAAATTTCATTAGTATCAAGTGTAGAGGGAACTACAACTGATCCCGTAAGCAAAGCTATGGAATTGTTGCCTTTTGGTCCTGTACTATTTATAGATACAGCTGGAATTAATGACAATAGTGAACTTGGAAGTTTAAGAGTAGAAAAAACTCTGAAAACTTTAAACAAAACTGATTTTGCAATTTATGTTATGGATATAAACAATATAGATGAGAATCAATATTCGGAGTTTAAAGAAAAGTTTAAAAAACATAGTATACCCTATATTACAGTAATAAATAAAATTGATACTGTAGATGAAGAAAAAATAAATTCTATAAAAAATAAATTTAGTGATGCAATATTTGTATCTGCATTTAATAGTGAAAGCATATTAACTCTAAAAGATGAACTCATAAAAAGACTTGAAAATCATGAGGAAGAAGAAACACTAGTAGGAGATATTGTCCCTTATGGTGGAAAAGTAATTATGGTTGTGCCAATAGATTCAGAAGCGCCAAAGGGAAGACTAATACTTCCACAAGTGCAAATTATAAGAGATTGCCTAGACCACGGCATAAAAAGTTATGTAGTGCGTGATACAGAACTTGAATCAGCCCTTAATGATATTAAGGATGTTGATCTTGTAATTACAGATTCTCAAGCATTTAAAAAAGTAGATAAAATAGTTCCAAGTAACATTAAATTAACTAGTTTTTCTATATTATTTGCAAGACATAAGGGAGACTTAGATGTTTTCATAGAAGGAATAAAAAAAATAGAAAGTTTAAATAAAAATTCTAAAGTATTAATAAGTGAAAGTTGTACACACAATCATTCCCACGAGGATATAGGTAGAGTGAAAATACCAAAACTTTTAAACAAACATTTAGGACATGAACTTAACTATGATTTTAAAATGGGACATGATTTCCCTGAAAACATAAAAGACTATAACCTTATTATTCATTGTGGTGCTTGTATGGTAAATAAAAAAACAATAGAATCAAGAATAAACACATGTATAGAAAATGGTGTGGATATAGTTAATTATGGGATGGTACTTGCTTATTTAACTGGAATTTTAAATAGGTCTTTAGAAATATTTATAAAATAATAATAAAAATTAATGGATTAAAAAGAAGCTTAGCTAAGTGCTGGGCTTCTTATTTTTATATAAAAAATTTTATATAAAATGCTAAAACTAGTTATTGGCATTTGACAATAACTAAAAGATGGACTAAAATTATAAATAGCATATGCCAATAACGTAACTTTGGAGGGGGAATTAAAGTGAAGATAGCAGTATCCTCAACAGGAAAACAGTTAAACGATAAAATGGATGACAGATTTGGAAGATGCACTTATTTTGTTATATATGATAGTGAAACAAATGAAGAAAGATTCATTGAAAATGAAGGGCATAAAACAGGTGCAGGTGCAGGAATTGCAGCAGCACAACAAATTTTAGATGAAGATATTAATGTAATAATTACAGGATATCTTGGACCAAATGCTTTTGATGTTTTTGAAGGTTCAGATATAGAAGCTTATAAATGTAGTGAAGGAACAGTAAAGGAAGCAATAGAACTATATAAAAATAAAAAATTAGAAAAATTAGAATATGCATCACCAGCGAGAAACTAGCATATTCATTGATTTGTAAGGAGGAAACAAAAGTGAATATTTCTGTATTAAGTGGAAAAGGTGGAACTGGTAAAACCACTATTTCTACTAATCTTGCATATTCAATGGGTGCAAATTATATAGATTGTGATGTTGAAGAGCCTAATGGTTTTATATTTTTAAACCCAACTAATATAAAATCTAAAAAGGTTTATATGGACAATCCATTTATTGATGATGAAAAGTGCATAAATTGTGGAAAGTGTGCTAAGGTGTGTCAGTTTAATGCATTAGTTAAAACTAAAAAAGATATTATCTTGTTTGAAAGACTTTGTCATAGTTGTGGTGCTTGTGAAATTGTGTGTGATACAGGTGCTTTAACCTACAAGAAAAGACCTATTGGAGTAATTGAACAAGGAAATTTTAATGGGAATACCTGCAAGAGAGGAATTTTAAATGTAAGTGAACCTATGGCAGTTCCAGTAATAAAAGAGCTTTTAGGAAATCTGCCTAAAGGAATAAATATAATAGATTGTCCTCCAGGAACTTCTTGTAATGTAGTATCTTCTATTAAATTTACTGATGCTGCGATTTTAGTTACAGAACCAACGGAGTTTGGACTACATGACTTAAAAATGGCAGTGGAACTTTTAAGAATGTTTAAGGTTCCTTTTGGAGTTGTAGTAAACAAAAATACTTCAAAAGAAAACATAATAGTTGATTATTGCATTAAAGAAAATATATCTATATTAGGATTTGTACCATACAAAAAAGAAGCTGCAAAAACATATTCAACGGGTAATATGTTAGTTCATATAGAGGAATACAAAAAGGTATTTGATGAAATTTCTCATAAGGTAAAGGAGGAACTACTTTGGAACTTGTAATATTAAGTGGAAAAGGTGGAACAGGAAAAACTACAATAGCAACAGCAATATCAGAACTTGCAAAGGATGTAGTTAAGGTTGATTGTGATGTAGATGCTCCAAATCTTTACCTATTTTACAATGGAGAAGATATAAAAAATAGAGATTTCTTTGGTGGAAAAATAGCAGAAATCAACGAGAATTTATGTAGTGGCTGTGGAAAGTGTGAAAAAGTTTGTAGATTTGATGCAATTAGTAATAATAAAATAAGCAATTATAGTTGTGAAGGGTGTGGAACATGTATATTAGTATGTCCAAATAATGCTATAACACTTAAAGAAGAAAAAAGTGCTGATATTTATATTACAAAGACAGACAAAGGTATAATATCAAGAGCCAAAATGGATATTGGCAGTGAAGGTTCAGGAAAATTAATTGCAGAGCTTAGAGAAGATGCAAAAGAATACACAAAGGAAAACACTCTTACAATAATTGATGGTTCACCTGGAATTGGATGTTCTGTTATATCGTCCATAACGGGAAGTGATATGGCACTTATTGTTACAGAGCCAACTAAATCTGGACTTGAAGATTTAAAGAGAGTAGCAGATTTATGTAATCACTTTAGAGTTAAAATAAATGTTTGCATAAATAAATTTGATATTAACTTAGATACGACAAAACAAATAGAAGACTATTGCAGAGGTAAAGATATTGATATTGTTGGAATGATACCTTTTGACGATACAGTTATAAAATCTATAAATGAATTAAAACCAATAATATACTACGATGAAAGTAAGGCAAATTTAGCAATAAGGGATATGTGGAACAGTATACATTTAAAAATTATTGAATTCATATAAACTCAAAAACAATTTCTAAATTTAGTTTAAATAATACACTAAAATTTTATAACTCACGTTGTTCAAACAATAAAATTTTATAATGTTTAAATATTTAAACTAAATAAGAATTGTAAAATTTTGTTATAAAGAATTTAATAATTTTAATATATACTTAGAATAAAAAGGAAGGTAGAAACTTAGTAAGTTTCTATAATTGAAAAAATTAAATAAAAATTAGGAGGAATTAAAAATGAGAATAGCAGTTGCAAGTGAAGGAAATAATGTAAGTGGACACTTTGGACATTGTGCAGGTTTTACAATGTTTGATGTAGAGGATAACAAGATAGTAAATAAAGAGTATATTGAAAGTCCAGGACATAAACCAGGATTTTTACCAGTTTTCTTAAATGAAAAAGGTGCAAATGTAATAATTGCTGGTGGTATGGGAGAACACGCACAAGAATTATTTGCCCAAAACAATATACAAGTTGTAGTTGGAGCTGTAGGTTCAATTGAAGAAAATGTTGACCAATTCATAAAAGGTGCGTTAAAATCAACTGGTAGTGTTTGCACTAAACATGAACACGAAGGACATTGTAACGACTAATATATAAATTTGGAGGGGAGAAAATGGCAAGACCTAAAAAGTGTAGAAGGATAGAGTTTATTCCTAAAAACACTTACTTTATGCCAATAGGAAAGAAAAGGTGTAAAATAGAAGAAATTAAATTGAGACTAGAAGAACTCGAAGCTATGAGATTAAAAGATATTGAAGGTTTAAATCAAGAAGAATGTGCTGAGAGAATGCAAGTGTCACGCCAAACCTTCCAAAACATAATTGATAGTGCAAGAAAAAAAGTTGCACTAGCTTTAACAAAAGGTAGTGCAATAAATATAAGTGGTGGAGATTATACAACTCATCATTGCAAGTTTAAATGTCTAGATTGTGAAGAAGTTTATAACATAAACTATGAACAAGATAGACAAAAATGCCCAAGTTGTGGGTCACAAAATGTTATATGCATAAAGAAAATGGGAAGTTGTAATAAGAAATGCCATAAAGATAATGATTGATAAGATAATGATTAATATGAACTAGTATAAAAAATAAAACCGAGGGATTAGTAATATCTCCTCGGTTTTATTTTTTTAGAGAGTTTTAAGTGTTACTTGAATTTATTTTTGGTTAGTTTTTTTGAAGATTTTAATTAAAATCTGTAAGTGGTCTAAGTTCGTATCCTTGTTTTTTCCACTCAGTTATAACATCATCTAATATTTCAGCGTTAGTTTTTGAAACAGCGTGAAGAAGCATAATTGCTCCATTATGAGTTTTATCTAATATTTTCTTTTTAGCAAATTCATGAGAAGGTTGTTTTTTAGGATCCCAATCTGCATATGCAAAACTCCAAAAGATACTTTTGTATCCGTAGTCTTTTGTGAATGCTAAAGATTGTTCACTATATTTACCCATTGGAGGTCTAAAATAATGAGGCATTTTTTTGCCAGTTAATTTTTCAAAATCTTTTTCTACCTCGGATAATTCACGATTAAATTTTTCTTTGTCATGTATTGAAGCCATAGATGGATGATGCCAACTATGATTACAAACAAGATGTCCTTCCTCAACCATACGTTTAACTAAATCAGGATTAGTGTCTATATATGGTTTAACAACGAAAAATGCTGCAGGAACTTTATGTTTTTTTAGTACATCAAGTATAGGACCTGTATATCCATTTTCGTATCCTTCATCAAAAGTTAGATATATAACTTTTTTAGAGGTGTCACCTAAAAAGTAAGTATCATATTTAGAGAAAAAACTTGCTGTTTCAGGTGGCTCTACAGGAGGAACACCATTTTTTACATGTTTAAAATACCAATTATATTCTTTAGTATCTAAATTATTAGAATTTGTAGCTTTAATGTTGCTTGAACAATTAGAAGTGGGAACAGTCTTTTTATGAGAAGATATTATAATATTTCTACTTAAAAGAGAAACAGATAATCCACAAATAATTACTAAAGCTATAATTAGATTCTTAAATAATTTTGGCATTTTCATATAATCACTCCTTTCTAAAAGTTAGTATTAGCATAAAAAAAATTTTTATAAAAAAAAGCAGAGCGTAGGCTCTGCTTTCAGATTGTTCAAAAAGCCCCCAACAATTGGGGGCTTTTGTTTACGCCAAAATTCTTTTATGCGATAGCATTCGAAAAATATTTATTATGTATGTTAATTTGGAATAAATTTGAATTAATGTACACAAAAAATAATGCGATAGCACCATGGCTATCTTTTTCATATTCTGAACTGCCGCTGTAAGTAGGCACTGCTCAGAAACATTTTTAATTCCTCGCATGCGACAATAACGTAGCCCATGTAATTCTTTTGAATCAGCAAAGCTACGCTCAATCTTTTCTTTACGTCGTTTGTAAATACTTTTACCTTTTTCTGTTTTAGTAAAGCTAAAAATTTGATCTTTATAGTCTTCCCAAACATGACGACGTATAGTTCTATTAATGGATTTATCAGATGTTAAGCAATTATTTTTATATTTGCAATAAGCACAATGCTCCGCATTACTTAAATATTCTTTATAACCTTCCCTCGTAGTAGTTCTATATTTTAAAAAGCAATTATTAATACACACATATCCATCTAATTCTTTAACATACTGAAATCTATATTTTGTATATTTTCCTTTAACATGGGGTCCTAAACGGAACCCAAAAACACCTTGATAATTTTTGTCTGAAATTTGTTTACAAATAGGATTCGTAGAATATCCGGCATCTGCTACTAAATATTTTGTATTAAAATTAAACTTTTCTATTTGAGTTTCTATTCTTTTAACATAAGGATCTACATCGTTTATATTCCCGGGAGTAACATGAACGTCTGTTATAATATTATACTTTCCGTCAACAGTTCTATGATCTAAATAAAAAAAGCCTTTAGGTTTTCCATCTCTAACCATATATCCACTGTCTGGATCAGTTGTACTTACTGTTATTTCCTTAGTTTCAGCTATTTTAGTCTTTTTTTTTAGAGGCTTTTTATTATGATTAATTCTATCTTTATTAATGTCATTCTCTAATTCATCAAAGTATTCCTTTGTGGATTTAGTTATTTCTTTTTTAATAAATTTATGTTTATTAGCGTTAGCTTTTAAGTGAGTAGAATCAGTATATAGAATTTTGCCATCAACCAAGTTTCTATTAATAGCTTGAAATACAATATTATCAAATATTTCTTGATGTATATTTGTATTACTAAATCTTTTTGTTCTATTCTGGCTTATAGTGGAATGACTTGGTATTTTATCAGTAAGTCCATATCCTAAAAACCATCTGTAAGCTACATTTACCTGGATTTCTTTTACAAGCTGACGCTCTGAACGTATACCGAATAGGTATCCGATAAAAAGCATTTTAAATAATACAACTGGGTCTACTGAAGGTCTGCCATTATCAGGACAATATAAATCCTTAGTTAAATCTCTTATAAATGAAAAATCTATGTATTTATCTATTTTTCTAAGTATATGATTTTCAGGTACTAAATTTTCTATATAAACTAGTTCTAATTGATTTTGTTTTCTTTCATTATTAGTAAGCATTTTTCCTCCGTAGGAGCCCTAACGGGCTAAAAGATTTATTGGTTTAAAATATATATTCTACATAAAAACTAAAAACCCTTTTTGTAATAAATGTAAAAAGGCTGTTGACAAATTATGTTTATCAACAGCCTGAAAGCAGAGCGTAGGCTCTGCTTTTAGAAATATTTTAGTATGCAAATGTCATTTTATCAGAATGAAGTGCTACAGGTTTTGATAATAACCACTTATTTGTAATTGTATTATCAAAGAAATATAAAGCACCTTTTGTAGGGTCATTTCCATTTAAAGCTTCTAGTGCAGCTTTTTTATCTTCTTCAGTTGCTGGCTTATTAATCATTCCGTTTAACACAGGAGTGAATTGATAATGTCCATCTGATACTTCATAAATTACTTTTTGAATAGAGTTAGGGAACTGATTGCTCTTTACTCTATTTATTACTACAGCGGCAACACATACTCTTGTTTTATAACTTTCTCCACCAGCTTCTGCATGAACAAGTCTAGATAAAACATCTAAGTCAGCTTGTGTATACGGAATTACAGATTTAGCTGTTTGTGAAGCTTGTACTGAATTCGATGAAGGTTTATTAGTTACTGAATTTGTAGATGTTTTTGAACTATTAGACGTTACATTTGATGAAGGTATTAAAAGTTTATTGTTTGGGTATATAAGGTTGTCCCATTTATTATTAGCTTTTCTTAAAGAATCTAAAGATATATTATATTTTTTAGAAATTAAGTATAAAGATTCTCCAGATACAACAGTGTGTACTTTAGCTGGCACATTTAAAGCTTGTCCAGGATAAATTATATCTCCTTTTAACTTGTTATCGTTTTTAAGAGATGTAACAGAAGTATTAAATAATTTACCTATTTTATAAAGAGAATCATTAGGAACTACTTTGTATGTAGCTGCAAAGGCTGATTGAGATAATAATAAAGATACTGACATTGTAGCTATAAATTTGTTTAATCTTTTGTTTGTTAACATAAAATATTTCCTCCTCGTTTTGCCTCCGAGGTTAGTTGACGGGTTAGGATTGAGGAACCCTACTTATATAAAAATAAGTTTCACCCCAAAATATATCCCCCGTACTCCAAATGGAGATTCGGCATTGTTCAGATGTTATTGTAACAAAATTACCATAAGTTTTCCATGTAAAATATATGGTAACTAAACCATTAGAATCTAACATAAATGTAGATAAATATTTTTTTAATGAAATTTTTACGTAAATACATGAATACTCTAATTATAAATACATATTATGGTTATATATGAATTTAATAATATTTTATTGAAATAATGCCTGAGGAGAGCTAAAATTTTATGAATTTTAATAAAAATTTAAGTCTATTTTATTGAAATATTATAGCAAATAGTGTATGATTAGTATGAAACCGGTTTCCGGTATATTAGGGGGAATAAAGAGTGACAGTTACAATTAGTGACATTGCAAAAGAAGCAAATGTCTCTCAGACAACTGTATCACGGGTATTGAACAATTCTGGATATGTAAAAGACGAAACTAGAAAAAAAGTTCTAAAAGTCATGAAAGATTTAAACTACTCACCAAGTGCTATAGCTAGAAGTTTATCCACAAAGAAGACAAATATAATAGGTGTTATAGTTCCTGATATAAAAAATCCTTTTTTTGGTGATGCGATTAAAGGCATAAGTAATATAGCAGATAATCATAATTTAAATATAATATTATGTGATGCTGACGACAACATAGAAAAAGAAATAAAAGCCATAAAGCTTTTAAAACAGCAAAGAATAGAAGGAATGATAATAACTCCTACTTCTGTAGAGGATGAATTTAATAGCAAATATTTGGCTGCAATTGAGAATGTAGGAATACCTGTAGTTTTATTAGAGGGAAACGTAAAGTATTCCAATTTCAGTGGTGTTTTCATTGATAATATTGAAGGTGCTTTTAAAGGGACAGAAGCTCTCATAAAAAATGGACATACCAAAATAGCAATTATAACTGGAAGAATGAATTCTCAAAGTGCAAAAGATAGACTGGTAGGATATAAAAAAGCGTTGGCTATTAACAACATACCACTAAACGAGGATTATATATTTTATGGAGACTATAGAATGGAAAGTGGATATGAGCTAACGAATAAAATGCTATCAATGAAAGATAAACCTACAGCAGTGTTTGTAAGCAGTAACATGATGACAATTGGGTGTGTAAAATCAATCTTTCAACATAATTGTAAAATACCTGGTGATATGGCTGTTATGGGATATGATGATTTGGACATGATGAGTTTGTTTGGGGTAAATATAAGTTATGTAAGTGTGCCAACTATGGAACTTGGGATGAAAAGTATGAATATGCTTTTAGAAGAGTTGGACAAAGGTAAGGATAGAGAGATTAAAAGAATTATTTTAAGTCCTAAAGTAGTACTTAAGGGCTCCGAAAAGATGTAAGCGGTTTCTTTGACTTGATATAGTAATATGACATAACATAAATTTCATTAAAATTGTAAAAGATAATTAATAATTGTTTGGTAAGGAGAGATGAGAAATGAATTTAAACAAATATATAGATCACACATTATTAAAGCCACAAGCAACTGAGGAAGATATTAAAAAGATATGTAAAGAAGCTAAAGAATACAATTTTGCTTCAGTTTGTGTTAATACATGCTATACTTCATTAGTAAGCAAAGAACTAGAAGGAACAGACGTTACAACATGTGTTGTTGTTGGTTTTCCTTTAGGAGCTACAACTACAGAAACTAAAGCTTTTGAAGCAAAACAAGCTATAGAGCAAGGCGCTGGAGAAGTAGATATGGTTATAAATGTTGGAGCTCTAAAGTCTAAAAAATATGATTATGTTAAAAAGGATATTGAAGCAGTAGTTGAAGCAGCTAAAGGAAAGGCATTAGTAAAGGTAATTCTTGAAAACTGTCTTTTAGAAAAAGAAGAAATAGTTAAAGCTTGTGAGTTATCAAAAGAAGCAGGAGCTGATTTTGTAAAAACTTCTACAGGATTCTCAACTGGTGGAGCAAAGGTAGAAGATGTTAAGCTTATGAGAGAAACAGTTGGTCCTGATATGGGAGTTAAAGCATCAGGTGCAGTAAGAACTAAAGAAGATGCTGAAGCTGTTATAGCTGCTGGAGCAAACAGAATTGGAGCAAGTTCATCAATTGCAATAGTAGAAGGAACAAAATCAGAAAACGCAGGATACTAAAAAAGAGAATTTAAAATAAAAAACACGATTAACAATTATAAATTAAATTTTCCAAATTTTTAAAATTAATAATTAATTAATAATTAAATTTAAATTCTAATTCTAATTATTAATTAACTAAAGAGTGGAGGTATTAGCTATGATAAATAGAGTTATATGGATAGTTCTTGATAGCGTTGGAATGGGAGCGCTTCCAGATGCGGATAAATATGGAGATGTTGGTGCTAACACAATTGGAAACGTATCAAAGTTCCTAGGAGGATTAAAAACTCCTAACATGTCAAAATTAGGACTTGGAAATATAGACGAAATAAAAGGAATTGAAAAAGTTGAAAGTCCAATTGGATGCTATGCACGTTTTAAAGAAATGTCAAATGGAAAAGATACAACTACAGGACATTGGGAAATGGTTGGAATAAACTCAGAACAAGCATTTCCAACATACCCAAATGGATTCCCAAGGGATTTAATCGAAAAATTCGAAGAGTTAACTGGAAGAAAAGTTATTGGAAACAAAACAGCTTCTGGAACTGAAATAATAAAAGAACTTGGAGAAGAACATGTAAAAACAGGAGCACTTATAGTTTATACTTCAGCAGATAGTGTATTCCAAATAGCTGCTCATGAAGAAGTTGTTCCACTAGATGAACTTTACAAAATATGCGAAATCGCACGTAATCTTTTAACTGGAGAACATGCAGTAGCTCGTGTTATTGCAAGACCATTTGAAGGAGAAGTTGGTTCATTTACAAGAACTTCAAACAGAAGAGACTTCTCACTTGTACCACCATACGACACAGTTTTAGATAACTTAAAGAAAAATAACTTAAATGTAATGGCTGTTGGTAAGATAGAAGACATTTTCTCAGGTAAAGGTGTTACTGAAGCTGTTCACACTAAAGATAACATGGACGGAGTAGACAAAACTCTTGAATACATGAAAGAAGATAAAAAAGGTCTTATATTTACAAACCTTGTTGACTTTGATATGAAGTGGGGACATCGTAACGATGCTGAAGCTTATGGAAAAGGAATAGAAGCATTTGATGTAAGACTTGGAGAAATACTAAATGAAATGAAAGATACAGATGTATTATTCATAACAGCTGACCACGGTTGCGATCCAACTATGCCAGGAACAGATCACTCAAGAGAACACGTTCCATTCTTAGCATATGGAAAAGCGCTTAAAGAAAATGTTAACCTAGGAACAAGAGAAAGCTTTGCAGATATGGGTCAAACAATTGCAGAAATATTTGATGTTGAACCAATTAGACATGGAAAAAGTTTTCTTAAAGAAATTGTTAAATAATATTGGACATAATAATTAGTAATAATAATTAAATAGATGACACTAAAGTAATAATTTAAAATTAATTGAAAAGAAGGAAGGTTAAAACAATGGATTTATACAGCCAAATTAAAGAAGCAGCACAATATATAAAAGAAAAATCAAAATATACTCCAGAAATAGGACTTATATTAGGATCAGGACTTGGAGCTATAGGAGATAAAATTGAAGAAGCAGAATACTATCCATATAGCGAAATTCCTCATTTCCCAGTATCTACTGTAGAAGGTCACGCAGGACGTTTAGTTATAGGTAAATTACAAGGAAGAGTAGTTGTAGCTATGCAAGGACGTTTCCACTTCTATGAAGGATACAAAATGCAAGAAGTTACATTCCCAGTTAGAGTAATGAAACTTTTAGGAATAGAAAAACTTATAGTTACAAATGCAGCTGGAGCTGTTAACACAAGCTACAAACCAGGAGATTTAATGTTAATCACAGATCACATTAACTTAATGGGAGCAAATCCACTAATAGGAAGAAACCTAAGTGAATTTGGAGTACGTTTCCCAGATATGTCTGATCCATATAACAAAGAATTAAGAAACAAAGTTAAAGAAGTAGCAGGATCACTTGGAATTAAACTTCAAGAAGGTGTTTATGCAGCTATGAGCGGTCCAACTTACGAAACACCAGCAGAAATAAGAATGATTCGTACTTTAGGTGGAGATGCAGCAGGAATGTCAACTGTACCAGAAGTAATAATCGCAGCTCATTCTGGAATAAAAACAGTTGGAATATCATGCATGACAAACATGGCAGCGGGAATACTTGATCAACCACTTGACCATGAAGAAGTTATAGAAACATCTGAAAGAGTTAGAGAAACATTCATAAAACTTATGAATGGCGTAATAAAAGAAATCTAGTTTTAAACCTTAAAATTAAATTAAGTTAATTTCGAAAATAATAATGTATAGGGGGATTTTCCTATGAGAATGTATGATCTTATTATGAAAAAAAGAGATGGCGGAGAACTTACAACAGAAGAAATTAAGTTCTTTGTCGATGGATTTACAAAAGGTGAAATTCCAGATTATCAAGTATCAGCTATGATGATGGCTATATACTTTCAAAAAATGAATAAAAGAGAAACAGCTGATTTAACAAGAGCTATGTTTGAAAGCGGAGAAGTAATTGACCTTTCAGCTATAAACGGAATAAAAGTAGATAAACATAGTACTGGTGGAGTTGGAGATACAACTACAATAGTTCTTGCACCACTTGTTGCAGCAGTTGGTGTTCCAGTTGCCAAAATGTCAGGTAGAGGACTAGGCCACACTGGCGGAACTTTAGATAAGTTAGAATCCTTCCCAGGACTATCAGTAGAAATGCCTATTGAAAAGTTTATAAACAACGTAAATAAGTTAAAAATAGCTGTTGCAGGTCAAACAGCAAATCTTGCACCAGCAGATAAAAAATTATATGCACTTCGTGATGTTACTGCAACTGTTGACAACATGTCATTAATAGCATCAAGTATCATGAGTAAAAAGATAGCATCTGGAGCAGACGCTATAGTCCTTGATGTAAAAACAGGTAGTGGAGCATTTATGAAAACTGAAGAAAATTCATTTGCACTTGCACAAGAAATGGTTGACATTGGAAACCATGTTGGAAGAAACACAATAGGTGTTATAACTGATATGGATCAACCACTTGGATATGCAGTAGGAAATGCTTTAGAAATTAAAGAAGCAATTGATACATTAAAAGGAGAAGGTCCAGAGGATCTTACAGAACTTTGCTTAACTTTAGGTTCTCACATGGTGGTTTTAGGCGGAAAAGCTAAAGATGCTAAAGAAGCTAGAGCTATGCTTGAAGAAGTAATCAAAAATGGCAAAGGTATCGAAAAATTAAAAGAATTTGTTGCAGCACAAGGTGGAAATCCTAATTCTGTTGATGACACATCATTATTACCATCTGCAAGCATAGTAGAACCAGTACTTGCTACAGAAGATGGATATGTAAAAGCAATAAAAGCTGATGATGTTGGAATAGCAGCACTTGTTCTTGGAGCTGGTCGTGAAACTAAAGAAAGTGAAATTGATTTAGGTGTTGGATTAGTTCTTCACAAGAAAATAGGTGATTTCGTTAAAAAAGGCGAAGCTATCGCAACTATTTACGCAAATGATGAAGGTAAGCAAAAAGAATCAGAAAAAAGATTACGTGCAGCATACACTTTTGTTGGTGAAAAAGTAGAAACTAAAAAGCTAATAAGAGGAATTGTTACAAAAGACGGAATAGAAAAATTTTAATAGCATAATATTGAGCAATAAACTAAAAAATAAATTATTGGATGGGTAGTAATTAGGGAAACTACCCTCCAATTAATTGAATGTTAAAAAATTACTTTACAAGATATAATATACCACAAAACTAATGTAAAAAAAACACATTAACTAAAATTTTACAATAAGGAGAAAAATGATGAACAGATTCGTAGGATTACTAGGAGTAGCAGTAATACTATTGATAGCATATTTATTATCCAATGATAAGAAGAAAATTGATTGGAAATTAGTAGCTATCAGTATAGGATTACAGGTTGTATTTGCATTATTAATTTTAAAGTTCCCTCCAGGAAGAATGGCATTTGAATTTGTTGGAAATTTAATTAATAAATTATTAGACTTTACAAAAGAAGGATCTATATTCTTATTTGGTGATTTAGCTAATTCACAAAAATTTGGAGTAATATTCTCGTTCCAAATATTACCTACAATAGTATTCTTCTCAGCTTTTATGAGCATTTTATATCACTTAGGAATAATGCAAGCTATAATTTCAGTATTAGCTAAAGGTATAGCAAAATTATTAGGAACAAGTGGAGCAGAAACTCTATCAGCTGTAGGTAACATATTTTTAGGACAAACAGAAGCACCATTATTAATAAAACCTTTCATAAAAGGTATGACAAAGTCAGAAATAATGACTATCATGGTAGGAGGAATGGCTACAGTTGCTGGAGGAGTAATGGCAGGATATGTAGCTATGGGAATTAACGCTTCTTACTTACTTGCAGCAAGTATAATGGCTGCACCAGGTGGACTTATGATTTCAAAAATTTTATATCCTCAAACTGAAAAAACTGAAACAGGTGGAGATGTAAAAATTGATATCGAAGTTCAAAGCTCAAACGTTGTAGATGCAGCTTCAACTGGAGCTAGTGAAGGATTATCTCTTGCATTAAATGTTGGAGCAATGTTACTTGCATTTATAGCATTAGTTGCATTAGTTAACGCTATAATAGCTTTCTTTGGTGGATTATTCGGAATGCCACAATTAAGTCTTGGATGGATTCTTGGAAGAGTATTCTCACCATTAGCATTTGTAATGGGTATACCAACTCAAGACATATTAACTGCAGGAAACTTATTTGGAACTAAGGTTGTGTTAAACGAATTCGTAGCTTATGCTGAATTTGCAAAAATCATGAATACACTTAATCCAAAAACTGTAATGATATTAACTTATGCACTTTGCGGATTTGCAAACATAAGTTCAATAGGTATTCAAATCGGAGGTATCGGTGGTCTTGCTCCAGAAAAACGTAAAGATATAGCTAGTCTAGGAGTAAAAGCATTAGTTGGTGGACTTTTAACTACTTGTTTAACCGGTACTATTGCAGGAATACTAATGTAAAGCCATAAACTCATTTAAATATAAAAAAGATCTTGAAGCAATTTTGCTTTAAGGTCTTTTTATTTATACTTATATAACATAAATAGATGTTATGAATGAAAATAATAAAACGGGAATAAACTATTACAGATGTTTATTTTTAAGGTTATAGATGATAAAATATATTTTAAATATACAAACAACTTTAGAATTTAGAAAGGTGGTAGGGTGATTATGTCCAACAATGATAAATTTAAGGAACCATATACTAAAATAAGGACAGAAACTCAAGCCTTTAAAGCAAGTGAAGAGATTAATGAAATATTGCATGATGAGGAATCAGGATGCTATAAGCCTTGGCAGTTTATAGATTACAACATTAAAAAGGATACATTAAAAACAACTTATGATGAGATAGTATTGTGGGGAACACAAGAAGCTATGATAAGACCTGGTTGGAATGTTCAAAATAAAGAAGTTACAATACCTAATATTTTTTCAAAGGTTATAGGTGTTCATGAAAATGTAAAACAGTACAAAAATGATATAAGCACATTAATCCAACAGGAAAACACCTTATTTTATAAAAAGTTTCCAATGAATCGAAAAAAATATCCTAAAGATATGAATAGAGTGTATAAATCATTATTAGATGTAAGAGGAAGAATAAACAAAGAAAAACTTATGACCTCTGAACATTGGAAATATAGCAAGCTTAATCCTGTGCTTCAAAACAGAATGGCTGATAAAATAATAGAATTTTCAGATATATCATCATTTTGGAAGTATAGAAACTTTAGTATAAAACTAAGAATGTCTATAATAAATAGAATATTAGATTTTATTTCCACACTAATTTATGATGGTGGAAGAAGTGAGAGAATAATGAGAATATCAATATTCACTGTTTTAACAAATTTAAATGAAGACATGTTAAATTTACTTCAAAAATTTGATTATCCTATGAAAGTACCTAAAATAATAATATACAATAACAATAATAAAAGAAACTTAACCTTTGCAGATGCAGTAACACTTATGTTTATGAATTCTATGGGTATTGATATAGTTATATATAATCCAACAGGAACTAGTGATATTGAAAATTATGTTAAAGAAGAAAATTATGATATACACAGACTTTATGAAACTAGAAATAGTCTACCTTTTTGGAGATTTTTTAATTGGTAGACTAATTGAAGATTACGAAATTCATCATAGAAAGGAGGGGTAAAGATGATAGTAAATGGAGAAAAAATGGATATACAAGCAGGTACAACTGTTGAAGAACTTCTACAAAAGTTAAATTTTAATGATAATAGAGTTGTTGTAGAAGTGGATTTAGCCATAGTATCAAAAGATGAGTATTCTATTAAAAAGTTAGACACTAATTCCAAAGTTGAAATAATTCAGTTTGTTGGAGGAGGCTGAATATGAAAGAGAAGAGAATAACAAGAGAACAAATGGAAAAGACACTTATAGAAAGACATGGACAAGCTGTACAGGATAAATTAAAAAATTCTGTTGTGGGTATTGCAGGTATAGGTGGACTTGGTTCAAATGTTGCATTATCTTTAGCTAGAATAGGAATTGGAAAGCTTATAATAGCTGATTTTGATGTAGTTGAAATGAGCAATTTAAATCGTCAGCAGTATTTTATAAATCAATTGGGAATGAAAAAGGTAGATGCATTAGAAGAAGTTATAAATAATTGCAATCCTTTTGTGGACATTGAAAAGAATGATGTGTTTTTGACAAAAGACAATATAGAAGAAATTTTTAAGGAAGCAGATATTATCGTTGAAGCCTGTGATAGAGCAGAAGTGAAAGCCACAATAACCAATACAGTTTTAACAAAGATGAGACAGAAAAAGCTTGTAATTGCATCAGGAATGGCAGGATATTACACAGGAAACACAATAGTATCTAAAAAGCTTAGAGATAATTTATATTTTGTTGGTGATGGAGAAAATGAATCAAAACCTGGCTCAGGACTTATGGCACCAAGAGTTGCTATAGCTGCAAATCATCAAGCAAATACAGTAGTTAGAATAATACTAGGAGAAGAATAAGTAGTTTTTATTAATGCTTATGACACTATTTAAGGGGGGGATTCAAATACTTTATATAGTTACCAATAGAAAACTTGTACAAAATGAAGAGTTTTATGACGTAATTGAAAGAGTGGCAAAAAATAAGGTAGACTATTTAGCATTAAGAGAAAAAGATTTAAATGATGAGGAATTGTTTAGTTTAGCAAAAGATATAAAAATAATTACTGATAAGTATAATGTACCACTTATTATAAATGGAAATTTAAAAGTTGCAGAAGATATAAATGCATATGGATGTCAGCTTAGCTATAATGTATTAATGGAATCAAGTCTATGGAAAAAATCAAAACTAAAAGTAGGGGCATCAGTACATAGTTTAGAAGAAGCCATAAATGCAGAAAAAGCAGGAGCAGATTATATAGTGGCAGGTCATATCTTTGAAACAGATTGTAAAAAGGGACTAAAGGGAAGAGGACTAAATTTTGTTTCAAATATAAGTAATCATATAAATATACCCTTAATTGCTATTGGAGGTATAAATGAAAATAATGCATCCAGTGTTATTAAGGCAGGAGCAAGTGGAGTTGCTATAATGTCAACTGCAATGAGAAAAGACAACGTTCACAAAATTGAAGAAATACTCTATAAAATAAGAACATAGGAAGTAGGGAATAGGAAAAGAGAGGGAGTAGGAAAACAGTAGGGAATAGGGAAAGCACAAAAGAGAGGAAATAGGAAAAGATAGGAAAGATTATGTTCTTCTCTTAGGTTTTCCTTGTTTTGCTTTTCCTACGCCCTTCTCTTAGGTTTTCCCTTGTTTTAATTATTTTTTTGTTTTGATTTTGTAGTAATATTCTTTTGTATTTTCTGTTATAATATCAAATTCAAATCCTAAACTTTCGTAATACGCGATAATTTCAGGAAGAGCTTTTACAGTATTTTGATTGTTACAGTTACAATGCATAAGAACTATTAATCTATCAGCATTTGGGTAATATTTTTTAGCATTTTTAACAAAGGTTTTTACTGGTAAGTTTGCTTTTACACCGTCTTCTATACAAACATTCCAATCGTATATTTTAAGATTATTTTTATGAAGTTTTTCTAAAAGATTTTTATTTAGACGTTTATAACTTCCACCGGGAAATCTTATAACATGACTTTCATATCCAGTAACATCTTTAACCTTTTTTTGAACAGTTAGCATTTCATTAACAAATGCATCGTCGCTACTATAGATTTTTTTAAAACTATGAGAGTCTGTATGAAGTCCTATAGAGTGACCTTCTTTGTGAATTCTTTTTAATACATCTTCACAACCATTAATTTCTTTTCCTACCACGAAAAAAGTGGCTTTTACGTTGTGCTTTTTTAGTACATCTAAAATATCAGGAGTTATTTTAGATGTTGGTCCGTCATCAAAGGTTAAGTATACCTTTTTTTTATCTGGAGCAGATTCACTTAAAGGATTTTTGCTTGAAGTTCCAAAACATAGAGAACTAAAGCAAGGCAAAATTATACTTAACACAAATAATGATACTACACAAAGCGTAAATTTTTTTATTCTACTAGACATTTATATTTTCTCCTTTGTTTTGTTATTATTATAGTGTCATTGTTACTAACGTACATGAATTAAATAAAAGCTTATCTTATCATCTCCCCATCCTAAATCCCAAGGAACATGATATCTACTTACAGTATGACAATTTATCATAGGATATCCATGTGAATCAAAATCAGTAACTATAGCAAAGTGATCTACATCACTCTTAATTGCATAGCATATTAGATCTCCATAATTTAATTTTTGAACATATCCACAAGGATAATCTTCTAGTCCTTTATTTATAGATTGAAAGGTTCCACGTTTTATTAGCTTACCTTTTCCACTATACAAAACATAGTTTTTAAAGGCGTCTGCATTTACCCAAGCTTGTGTTCCTTCATTATAGCCATATTTACGATTAGAACAGTTCCAAGTGTAGTCATGTCTTAAATTACCGGCATCTTTATCTCCAAGAACTTGAGATGCAAAGTTGGTACAATCACCACCAGAGCCAGTGTAGTTTCTATACTTTTTGTTATGTGACAAATTATTTCCGCTTCCAAAAGGTACGCCACAATATTTATTAGCATATTCTACAGCATTTTTTCTATGATATCTTTTTTCGTTAACTAGTTCTTTTTTCTTTGGACATTTTCCAAGTTTAAATACTGGTTTTTTAATAGGTTCTTTACTTAAATCTTTTATCTCTCCAGAATAAGCTTTAAGAGCGTCTTCAAAACAATCTAAGTACCAATCATTATAAACAACCCAATCGTTATTTTTTTTAGTAAGTACAAGTGAATGATCCAGTGAAACTCCAAAGGTATTAGTGACAGGGGTTTCATCATTAGTGTAAATATAATTAAACTTATAAACTTCTTGAGCATTAATCTTTACTCCATGATAACATGGTGAAATTTTTCTTATATTTACAGTTGAAGTTACATCCGTAAATTTCATTTGTCTTTGATAAGACCAGTCTCTAAGATATTTTACTCTTTTTACTTCATGTTCAAGTCCCCATACTCCATACTTCTGAGAAGTATCAAAATATTGTTTAAGACTAGGAAGGTCATGGGTGACAAATGATTTACACCTCGCATTAAATATAGTGTTTACTCGTTCTTCTATTTCTTTTTTGTCATAAGTATTTTTAGTCTCAGCATAGGCGATGTTGTAACTCATTAATCCTAAGGTACTAGATAGAAAAATGGCAAATATTATAGCTGGTAAAAATATTATTTTAAGGTTTTTATATAGCCTGAATTTCATAAAACACAAATCACCTCCAAGTGGTAGTAAAACATTATCAATTTTAGTATATCCATATTGGAGAATTTAAAAGGTAGTATTTAATTTTTTTTATCGTAAATTATGGTAAAACACTAATCACATTAATATATTTGAGAGTATAGGCAATAAAAGAGAGGTAATGATTAATAATGTTGAATAGGTCTATAATAAAAGATGTGTTGGGTTTATCCTTTCCTGTAGTTTGTGAAATGCTAATTTTTACTTTAACTTCAGTTTTTAGCCTTATGATGGTTGGAAATTTTGGTGGAAATGAATCTGTAGCAGCTGTAGGACTGGGAAATGGTATTATATTTACTTTTGCAGATATATTAGTTTCAGAAGGAATTTGCATAGGAATAGCACCATTTGTAGCTAAAAATATGGGTGCGAGAAAGTATAACGTTGTTGAGGAATACGCAACAGTGGGATTTGTTTTAGGATTAGTAATCTCTTTTTTTACTTCTTACTTAATATTTACATTTTCGGAAGAAATTTTAACCATTTTGGGAGCAAAAGGTGATATATTAATAAGTAGTTGTAGTTTTACTAAAGTTACATCAATAGCTATATTTTTTTATATGATAACCAATGTAATATATTCTATACTAAGAGCAATAGGAAATACATATTGTCCATTTATTATATCTTCAATTACTGCACTAATTAAAATACTTTTAGATATTGTATTAATTTTTGGATTAATAATAAAACCACTTGGAATTTTAGGGGCTGCAATATCTTCTGTAATATCTCAATTTATAGGATTTTTTATTACTTTATTTTATATTATTTTTAAATCAAAGGTTAAGCTAAAATTTAGATATATGTTTTCTTTAAATTTAAAAAAGATAAAGGAATTATTATTTTTATCAATTCCATCTGGTATGGAAGAAGGGACTTATAGCATAGGAAAACTCATAGGAAATTATATTGTCATGTATACGGGGATAGTTTCTTTTGCATCTCATCAAATAACAAATTCAATTTACTGTATTTCAGATATGATTGGATTTGCTTTTACCACAGCAACGACTTCACTAGTTGGTATAAAAAGAGGTGCTAGACATTATAATGAAGCTAATGAATATGTAAAAAATGCTAAGTTTTGCGCTGTATTTATTATGATTATAATAGCAATTGTAATTTTTATAGTCCCAGAAAAAATAGTAGATTTATTTACCGGAGAAGGGGAGAATAATGTTATATATATTGCTTCAAGGTGTCTTGTAATTTCAGCAGTTTCTTTTCCTACATTATCAATATTTGCTGTGTACTCTGGAGCATTAAAAGGTATGGGCGATACAAAAAGCTCATTTGTAATATCTTTAATATCCAGTTGGATTGTGGCACTTCCTTTAACTTTTTACTGTATACGTATTTTAAAATTGCCTGTTTATTATGCATGGTATATTAATGTTTTGCAGTCTTTTACGGAAACTATATTAATAGTTATATGGTACAACTATACTATAAGGAAGTAATAAACTATATTATATGGTTATTAAAACTAATTAGGTTGAATTTAGGAAGAAATTTAAATATAATTAACTAAGGAAAGAAGGTGTTTAGTATATTTATAAAATTTAGATCTTTTATTATTGAAAACAAATACAAGTTATTAAAAATTATTTTATCTATTACAGCACTTATAATAATTTATTCAGAAGGAAAAATAGCATTAAACAATTTTAATGTAGGAATTTCATTATATTATTTACATACAGCATTGAGAAGTCGTGGCTGGCTATTTTTTGTGGCTGGAATTATAGCAGTAGGTGCAACTACTCTTTATGACTATTTTGTAGTAAAACATTTAAAGTACAGCTTATCAATAAAAAAAGTATTAAAAATATCCTGGATTTCAAATACCTTTAATAATTTTTTAGGATTTGCAGGATTAACAGGTTCAGGACTTAGAACAGTTTTTTATAAAAAAGAAGATATAGAGTCAAAAGATGCAATATATATTAATTCTTTAATAAATCCAGCTACACTTGTTGGGCTTTCCGTTTTAGCTTGGCTTGGTGTTTTTAATATAATAACTATAAAACCGATACTTTTTCTTCATAAGTTTCTTTGGTTTGCTATTATAGGATTTCAAATATACATAGTTATATATTTATTACTATTCAAAATACCTTGGTTAAAAAGTGAATTTTTATCAAAGGATACAAGTGTTAAAGAACCAAAGAAAATAAGAATTGGATTAATATTTGTATCATTATTAGAATGGATAAGTGCAGGAAGTTTTATTTGGTTTATAAGTTACTTTTTTACTAATCACATTACTTATGGAGAGGCACTTGGAGTAATTACAGTTGCAGGAGCAGCAGGAATTATAAGCCTGCTTCCAGGAGGAATTGGAGCCTTTGATTTAGTATGTGCAAGGGGACTTCAATTAATGGGAACAACTCCTAATGAAGCTGTGGCAATACTTATTATATACAGAATGTTTTATTATATAATTCCTTGGTTTTTAGGGGTGGTATTATCTTTAAGAGATATGAGAGAAGTGCTTCCAACAACAGTTATTCCAAGAACACTATCCAATTGGCAAAAGGTTTGGGTTAAAAATTACAAAGAAATAAGTGATTTTGGAGTAATAGCATTATCCGTATTAGTATTTTTATGTGGAGTTGTACTTCTTATATCAGCTGCGGTACCAAGTGTTTCTCAAAGGGTAAAGATAATATCAAAGTTAACATCATTTACATTTATGAGGTTTTCTCATAGAATATCCATAATAATTGGTGTAATGCTTGTTGTATTATCTAAAGGAATAAGAGAGCATTTAAAAAGAGCATATTCTCTTACTATAGTGTTGCTTTTAGTAGGATCATTATTTACATTTACAAAGGGACTTGATTATGAAGAAGCAATATTTCTACTTATAGTTGCAGCACTACTTAGGTTTTCAAGAAAAGGATATTACAGAGAAAGCGTACCTGTAAAAGGAATTACAGTGTTTATTATGATACTTGTAAGTGCTGTAAGTATAGGATTTTATGCTATGCTTGGACATAGTATTAGTTTTGCCTTTACAGGATTTAAAAATGGACCTAAAGTATTTGAAATATTTATAACTAGAAAACAATTTACATGTAATGCAATATATGCATTTATTTTAGCGTGGGTAATACTTACAATATATTTTATATTAAAGCCTAAAAGACCATTTGATATAAAAGTTTCAGATGAAGATATAGATAAATTAAAAGAATTTTTAAAGAAATATGAGGGAAACTATTTAACACATTTATTGTTTATGAGAGATAAAAATTTTTATTGGGCGCAAGAGGGAAAGGTTTTAATTGCCTACGCAAATATAAGAGATAAGCTAGTAATCCTGGGAGATCCTATTGGAGATGAAAAATATTTTCAAAAGGCAATTGAAGAAATACAAATATTTGCAGACAAGTATGCCCTTTATCCAGTGTTTTATCAAGTAGCAGAAAAGTACATTACTACCTATCATGAAAATGGGTATTACTTTTTTAAACTTGGAGAAGAAGCAGTAGTAGATTTAGAAAAATTCAATTTAGAAGGTAAAAAAAGAAAAGATTTAAGACTTGTTAGAAATAGATTTGAAAAAGAAAACATGGAGTTTGAAATTATAGATCCTCCTTTTTCAGGGGAAGTTATGGGAACATTAAAAGAAATATCTGATCAGTGGCTTAATGGAAGAAAGGAAAAGGGATTTTCACTTGGAGCCTTCGATGAAAAGTATATAAATACTGCGCCAGTTGCTATATTAAAAAATTCAGATAAAGAAATAATAGCCTTTGCAACAATGATGCCTAAATACGATAATGGAAAAACAATATCAATAGATTTAATGAGATTTGTAAATGATGCTCCAAATGGAACAATGGATACATTATTTTTAAAGATAATGCTTTGGAGTAAAGAAAATGGATACAAATACTTCAATTTGGGTATGGCGCCACTTTCCAACGTAGGTGTTGCACCATTTGCTCATAAACAAGAAAAACTAGCTAAACTTGTATATAAATTCGGAAACTATTGGTATAGTTTTTCGGGGCTTAGAAGATATAAAGAAAAGTTTACTCCAAATTGGGAATCCAGATTTTTGGCATATCCTCAATTTATGTCATTGCCTACTTTATTAATTGACTTAGCATTTTTGGTATCTAAAGGCAGAAAAGAATAAAGTATTTAATAAAATTATTAATAAAAAAATAAATAGGTTGACTTAAAGTACAGTAAAAATTATGCTATAATTAACATAAAATATATATTTATAGGAGCGTGTTTTTATTGGATCCAGACAGTACGTGGCAGTTAATTACTTTAATAATTCTTTTATTATTATCTTCTTTCTTTTCAGCGTCAGAAACAGCTTTAATGTCATTAAATAAGTTAAGAGTTAGACATATGATTGATGAAGAAGTAAAAGGATCTGAATTGCTTGGAAAGTTAGTAGAAAAACCAAGTAAATTATTAAGTGCTATATTAATAGGTAACAACGTAGTAAATATCGCTGCATCAGCTCTTGCTACATCCCTTTCAATAACATATTTTGGAGATAAGGGAGTAGGCGTTGCAACAGGAATCATGACAATATTAGTTTTAATTTTTGGAGAAATAACTCCAAAATCCATTGCAGCAAGCAATCCTGAAAAAGTATCATTAAAGGTAGCAAAACCAATATACTTTACTACAGTTATATTAAGACCTTTAACAGTTGTATTTGTGGCATTAACAAATAAAATAGTTGGTATATTTGGAGGTAAGGCTAGTATGGGCAAGCCTCACATAACCGAAGAAGAATTAAAAACTATAGTTGATGTGAGCCATGAAGAAGGTGTATTAGAGGTGGAAGAACGAAAAATGATATACAATGTCTTTGAATTTGGAGATTCTCAAGTAAAGGATGTTATGGTGCCAAGAACGGAAATGGCATCAGTAGATATAGATTCAACTTATGATGAAATTCTTGAAGTATTAAAAAAAGAGCAGTTTTCTCGTATACCTGTATACAAAGATAGCACTGATAATATTATAGGAATTTTGCATATTAAAAAATTAGTTTTCTTTGATAATTCAAAAGAAAAATTCGATATAACAAAATATATGGTAAAACCATATTTCACTTACGAGTATAAGCCAACTACAGAACTATTTGAAGAAATGAGAAAAGATAGAGTTGCAATGACTGTTGTACTTGACGAATACGGTGGAACAGCAGGAATTGTTACTATGGAAGATATGGTAGAAGAAATAGTTGGAGATATAGAAGATGAATACGACAATGAACAAAATGATGAAATAAAACTTATCAAAGATGATGAATATATAGTAAAAGGAAGCACAAAAATAGATGAAGTAAATGAAATGTTAGGAATAGATATAGAATCAGAAGATTTTGATTCTATAGGTGGATTTGTAATAGGAGAAGTAGGCAGATTTCCTAAAAAAGGTGAGTTTGTAGAATATGATGATGTAAAATTAATAATAGAAGAAATCGAGAAAAATAAAATTAAAAAATTAAAGATTTTAAAAAAAGGTAAACCTTAAACTTAAAGTTGTAGATATTTAGTATATCTACAACTTTTTATTTTATAACATTTTAAAAAGATAATCATATAATAACATGAGATAAATAATTAAAATGAGGTGAAAGCTTGGTTATTTATGTTGTAAAACCAGGTGATAATATATATTCTATAGCTAATAGATATGGAATGTCACCAGATAAAATAATTAGAGATAATGAAATAAACAATGTAGACCATCTAGTAATTGGACAGTCTTTAGTGCTTCTTCCAGAAGATAAAACCTATACTGTAGTAAGTGGAGATTCTCTTTATACAATTGCAAGAAAGTTTAATACAACAGTGCAAAGTATACTTGGAGTAAATCCTAGTATAACAAATCCTGAGTCCTTATCAGTTGGTCAAGTTATAACAATACCATCCACAAGAAAAATAGGTACCATAGAAGTAAATGGATATGCTTATCCTAATATTAATGTAGATGTTTTAAGAAAAACTCTACCTTACTTAACTTATCTTAGTATATTTAATTATGAAGTAACAGCAAGTGGAGAGCTTGTAGATATTCCTGATGAAAACTTAATAAAAGAGGCAAGAGACGCAGGAGTTGCACCACTTATGGTAATTACCAATATAGACAAAGGAAGAAATTTTAGTAGTGATATATTAAATTCAATATTTAATAATGAAGATATAAAGCAGAATCTAATAAATAATATAATTGATAAATTACAATCTAAAAATTATTATGGATTAAATATAGATTTTGAATATGTATATCCTCAAGATAGAGATAAATACAATAGATTTTTATCAGAAATAACAAAAACATTAAATGATTTAGGGTATATAGTAAATACAGCAGTTGCACCTAAATATAGAGCCAATCAACCAGGAATATTATATGAATCTCATGATTATCCTTTCCATGGAAATACAGTAAACCATGTTATCATAATGACTTATGAATGGGGATATAGCTATGGCCCTCCAATGGCAGTAGCTCCAATTAATGAAGTATCAAGAGTACTTAGCTATGCAGTAACAGAAATACCTAGTAAAAAAATTCTAATGAGTATTCCAAACTATGGATATGATTGGACTTTACCTTATATGAAAGGATCAGCTGCAAGAACTATATCAAATACAGAAGCCATAGATTTAGCAGTGAGAACAGGGTCTATTATAAAGTATGATGAGGGTTCAGCTTCACCATATTTTAATTATTATGATAATTTAGGAAGATCTCATGTTGTTTGGTTTGAAGATGCTAGAAGTATAAATGAAAAGTTAATGCTTATAAATAGATATAACTTAGGAGGAGTAAGCTACTGGACTATATCAAAATACTTCCCACAAAATTGGCTTGTTTTAAATTCATTATATGATGTAAAAAAAGTTATTTGATTTCATTTAAATCCTTGGAAATAATGCTAAGTTTCCAGGGATTTAAATATTTATTGCACTAGTTGTTATAAAATAATATGGTTTTAGTGTATAATTATATATATATTGGCAAACTTTAAGTGAAAAGATGTGGGGAGGGAAGATTTTGAAGAAAAGAAGATTTTTTATAATGTCTATATTCATGTGCATTTTTACACTGTTTAAAGTTAAAACCGTAAGTGCTTTAGATGAAAAATATTCAAAGGTAGATGCACATAAAACTTGGACAATTACTTTCAGTGACAAGCTAAGCTATGATACGGCAGTAAGACTTATAAAGGTTAAAGATAGGAATGGAGAAAAAGTAAGTGCTAGATTAGAACTTAAAAATGACGAAAAAACAGTAAAAGTAAAAGCACCTATAAGAGGATATATACAAGGAGAAACGTATTCTTTAAATATAGAAAAAGAAATATATTCTAAAAATAGAGATAAAAAATTAAAAGAATTTAAAAAGGTGGATTTTAGAGTGAAATGTGATAATCCTTTTAAAGATATGATTAGTATAGAACCTGAAGACACCATAAAAGCTATAGGTACAAAAAAATACATATTTAATAAAATGCAAAAGCTTTCTAATTTAAACGGAAAAACATTAGAGGAAAATGGGTGGAAATTAAGAGTTATACAATACAATGAATTAAAAGACACAAAAGGACTTATTATAAACACAGATAATGCACAAAATATACAACTTCCTTTTAAACTAAATGGATGGCTTGGAGTTTATGTTGGATATTTAAATGATACAGAAGAAATAACTTTGAAGGTTAAAGAGAAAAATATAACCAGTACCTATATAAATCATAACTACAAGAAAAATAGGAAAAACAAATATATTAATGAAGGGTTTATTTTTGCAAATGATTTTAAGGATGATGTTATAGAAATATGTCCTAAGAAGGGAAAAGCTACTCATATAGCATATATAAAACTAGTTTCATTGAATAAAGAACAAATTAAAGCTTATAATGAAAAAACATATTCTGTAGACAGCAATGTAGTGTATGATAATGATGGATTTACAGATTTCTTTTGGGGAAGATACCCAAGTGTACAATCCTTAGAAGAATTACCATTAAATTTAGTGACAAAAGTAGATGCACATGAACTAAATTGGACAGTTGGAACTACAGGACTTTTAAATTACAACAGTAAATATGCAGGAGATGCCTTTGAAGATTTTTATAAATACCAATATGAAGTAAGAGAAGGAGACAAACTTGCAAGAAAGCAAATATTAAATATACTAGATACTTCAGGAAAATCAACATTAGGAGTCGTAGCAGACAAGGGAAAAACACTGGGTATGAAAGTAAATGGATGCTTAAGGATGAATACATTTTATCCAAATGACTACACAAGATATTTAAATGGTTCTATGTATGATGACTTTTATGACTGTCATCAAAATGGAGGATATATGTTAAGTTACTATTATCCTAAATATAGAAACTATATATTAAATGTACTAAAAGAAATTTCAAATACAGAAAATGTTCAAGGTATAACATTAGATTTTTGTAGATATCCATATATTATGGGAAGTGAATCTACACTAAAAGAAAAGATAGACATAATGAATTACTTTATGAAAAAAGTTAGACAAGAAATACCTTCAAAAAAAATAACAGTAAGATTTCCGTACTTGGATCCAAAATCATATGGACTTGATGTTAAAACATGGGTTAATGAAGGACTTGTTGATAGAATAATACCATCAGTAATTTCATATGAAGATTTCTTTAATTTAGACAAATATTCAAAACTAGTAAGAGGCACAAATGTAGAATTGTATCTTGGAATATCTGCAAATGTAGAAGGTGGAGATGCTACAAAGGATTCAGAAAGCCTAGATGAAGATGGAAAATTACCAGGAAATAAATATTTAACACCTGAAGAGTATATTTATAGAGCATATGAAGGGTACAAAGCAGGTGCAAAGGGAATATTTATGTTTAACACATTAAATGCACTAGATATTGAAAAGGATGTATCACCTATGTATAAATTAATAGGGAATAAAGCTAAAGTAAACAAGTGGTATCAGCTAGAATATGAATCATATTTAGTTAATTATAAAGTAGATTTATATGTATAAAAAGTATACTTATTATAAAAGTATATTTAATAAATTGTAAGATAAAAAGCTAAGGAAAAAATCCTTAGCTTTTGCTGTCTTGTTCTTTAATAAGACCTTTTCTATATGCAATTAATAACATTTTAAGTTCAGCTATTTGTTTCTTTAATTCTTTTCCTATATCTGTATCAGCAACTCTTTTTCTCGATACAACTTGTTCAAGAATAATTGTTGAAGATAAAATATCTTTTTCTTCCTCAATGGCCTTTCTAATAGAAGAAAAAGGTTCATGAGAACTTAAAAGAAGTCCATAGGAATTATATATTAAAGTATATCCTGCAATACCTGTTTCAGGTTGATATGCCCTACAAAAACCACCATCTATAACCAAAAGTTTTCCATTAGCTTTAATAGGATTTTCACCAGCTTTAGTTTTAACAGGAATATGTCCATTTATTACATGAGAACAATCAGGGTCAAGTCCAAATTCCTTTAAAATATTTGTAACGACTTTTTCATTTGATCTATACTTGTAATAAGGATTTCTATATTCAATATGAGTACCCTTGTCATCTATAAAGTATCTTTCAAGAGTAGTCATTCTTAATTTACCAAATTCAGGTGAATTAGGACCGCACCATAAATACCACATCATATCAAGTGCAAATCTTTTAGCGGAAGAACCATTTTTAAAGAAAAATGCTTCTCTTGCAAGTGAGTCAAACTTATCTAAAAGAGATTTTCCACTATAGCGTACTCCGTCAATTGTTATTTCTTTAAATGTACCATCTTCATTAAGAGGCACACATCCATGATACAATAAATTTGAATTATAAACTAGATACATAGATCCTTTACTATACATAAAACGGATATGTCTTTGAAGCTTTTCACTATTTACAAAAGAACGAGTAAGCTTCTTTATTAAATCGTCTTCATTTTCTGTAAGCTTATATGGATCTTTTGGATCTACAGTAGGAAAAAAAGTATCATTTAATTTGTAAATGTGTCCATCAAGATCTATTGTACCTTTTTCATAATTAATTTTATCTAATAGCAACTGGTCGTCCATTTTAAACTCAGGATGATTTTTTATTATTTGTCCTTGAAGTTTAAATTGAATTATAGCAATTGCCTTGTGCATTTTGGATATTAAATTAAGTTCATTTTGAGTAAGTTCCTTATTAATAGTCTTAGGAATAAAACTATTGCAAGGATCGTTTTCGTAAACATCCATGGCAAAGGTAGCTAGAGGAAGTAAATTTATACCGTAACCGTCTTCAATTGTATTTAAATTAGCGTATCTTAGAGAGATTCTAAGAACATTACATATACAAGCTTCAGAACCAGCAGCAGCACCCATCCACAAAATATCGTGATTTCCCCATTGTATATCAACTGAATGGTGCTTCATTAATTCTTCCATTATAATTTCCGCACCAGGACCTCTATCATAAATATCCCCTATAATATGAAGTCTATCAACTACCAATCTTTGAATAACCTTTGAAATAGCAGTTATAAACTCAGGCGCTCTATCAATATCAATAATAGTAGAAACTATACCATTATAATACTCATGTTTATTTATAGTTCCATCATGTTCGTGAAGTAATTCTTCTATTATATAAGCAAAATCATGAGGTAAAGCTTTTCTAACTTTAGAGCGAGTATACTTAGAAGATACTACTCTACAAAGCTCAATAAGTCTGTATAAAGTTATTTTGTACCAATCACTTAAATCCTTTTCAGATTGCTTAATAAGTTCTAACTTTTGCTCAGGATAATAAATAACCGTGGCCAAAGTTAATTTTTCATTATCCCTAAGAGAATTTCCAAAAACATCATCTATTTTACGTTTAATAACACCAGAGGCGTTTTTTAATACGTGAGTAAAGGATTCATACTCTCCATGAATATCACTTAAAAAGTGTTCTGTACTTTTAGGTAAATTTAATATAGCCTCTAAATTTACTATTTCGGTACTTGCAGAAGAGATATTTGGATATTGATTAGCTAGTAATTTTAAATATCTTAAGTCTTTTTTGATTAAATCTAAATTGTTTTCGTCACAGAAGGTCATCCCGTTTCCTCCCCCTATAAAATATTGACCTATAATATTATATCATATTATTAATTTTATAAAAGATTGAATATATTAATGTATATTATTAAATATAAATAATACTCAATTTTCGTATAAAATGCAAGTGATATATGTTATTTGTTATAAATTTTTTAATTGTGATACCATAATGAAAATATAAATAATGAAGTAGAAAAATTAAATATTGTGATAAAATTAAGTATATAGTTAAAGGAGGATATTTATGCAAATATTAATTATAGAAGATGAAGAAAGAATGAGAAAGTTACTAAAGGATTACTTTAAGCGTAGTGGATTTTCTGTTTTAGAAGCGGAGGATGGAGTAAAGGGATTAAAAGTTTTCAAAGAAAATTCAGTTGATTTAGTCATACTAGATATTATGATACCATGTTTAGATGGGTGGACAGTTTGCAAAAGTATAAGACAAAATTCAAAAGTTCCAATAATAATGCTCACAGCTAAAAGTGAGGAAGAAGATAAACTTTTAGGATATGAACTTGGATGTGATGATTATGTGACAAAACCATTTAGTCCTAAAGTACTAGTGGCAAAGGTGAAGGCACTATTAAAAAGAAGTGGAATAGAAGAAAAAGAAACTAATATAAAAAACTACAATGGACTTTACATAAATAAACTTTCAAATGAAGTTAAAATTCATGGAGAGATAGTAAATTTATCCCCTAAAGAATATGATTTGTTAATATTTTTTGTGAATAATATAGACATTGTATTAAGCCGTGATACTATTTTAGATAAAGTATGGGGATTTGATTATGATGGGGGACTTAGAACAGTGGACACTCATGTAAAAAGGCTTAGAGAAAAGTTAAAAGAAAAATCAAATTATATAGTTACAGTAAGGGGAAAAGGATATAAATTTGAGGTGGAATAAATAATGAAAAAATTTATTATGAAAAAGAGTATAACATTAAAACTATTTATGACTACAGTTATATTTTTTGTATTGTTCATAACAACTCAACTTGTATTTCAATCTTTGTTTTTTCAAAGCTTTTATACAAATAGGAAAATTACTAGATTAAAAGATAATTTTAAGGGGTTTGAGGCAAAATATATTATGAATTTTAGAGATTCAGAAGCCACTCTTTTTAATATAAAAAAGTTTGAAAGAGACAATAATGCAAAAATAGTTATACTAGAAAGTAATGGACTTTTAAGCTACATAACAGATAGCAAAGAAGAGTTAAAGGACACAAATAAGGTTAGCATAATTCAGTCTATAATAGAGCAATGGACATCAAACCCAGAAGCCTTTAAAAAAATCCAAGAGCAGGGTAAAACAATAACCTATATATTTAACGATAAATATTATAATTTAAAACACATAGTTGCATTAACTCCTGTAATAATAAACAATCATGCAGGAAAGGTTTTGTTTGCAGTATCATCACTTCAGCCAGTAGATGAAGCTGTAAAAGTAATGAAGGATTTTTACATATACACTTATATAATAGCAATTATACTAATTTTAATATTGTCATCAATATATTCAAAGATGATATCAAAACCCCTTGTGAACCTAAACAATGTGGCACTTAAAATGGCAAAGCTAGATTTTAATGAAAAGTGTGAAACTTCAAGGGAAGATGAAATAGGAAGTCTTGCTAAAACTTTAAATTTCTTATCACATAATTTAAATTCTGCTCTATCATCATTAAAGGAAAGTAACAGTAAATTAAAAAAGGATATAGAAAGAGAAAAAGAGTTAGAAATAATGAGAAAAGAATTTGTAGCAGCGGTATCTCATGAACTTAAAACTCCTATAAGCTTAATAGAAGGATATGCAGAGGGAATAAAGGATAATATATTTGAAGAAGAAGACAGAGAATACTATATAAATGTAATAATAGATGAAGCTGAAAAGATGGGAATGCTTGTTACGGATATGTTAGAACTTTCAAGACTTGAATCGGGAACCATAAAAATAAATATAAAAAACTTCTATATAAATAATCTAATAAATAATGTAGTTAAAAAATTAAGTAAAATAGATGAAGATAAAAATTTTACTAATAGAATTAATATAGAATGTTCACTTAAAGATGATTTACAAGTTCTCGGTGATGAACCTAAAATACAGCAGGTTATAACTAATTTTCTTACCAATGCCATTAGATACACTAAGCCTAAAGGTAATATATATGTTTCAACTAAGTTAATGAATAATAAGATTCTAATAGAAGTTGAAAATGAAGGGGAGCACATAGATGAAAAAGAACTTTCACGGATATGGGATAAGTTCTACAAACTAGATAAGTCTAGAAATAGAAAGCTTGGAGGAACAGGACTTGGTCTTGCCATAGTAAAAAACATATTAGAGCTTCATAGTAGTGAATATGGAGTGGTTAACACAAAAATGGGAGTTAAGTTTTATTTTACATTAAATAAGGCATAAATTAATTCAGATATAATTATTATATTGATTTAATTAAAGGAAAATAACCTAGATGAAAATTCATCTAGGTTATTTTTTATGCACTTAAAGTTAAAGTAAGCTTTTTAGTTTTACCGTTTCTGTTAACTATAATTTCTACCTTATCTCCTGAATTATGTTTTTGTTTTAATTCATTCATTTCTTGAACTGTTTTAACAGTCTTATTATCAAATCTAATAATTACATCTCCAGGTTCAATTCCAGCCTTTTCAGCAGGGCTAAATTCTTGAACTTGCTGAACATAAATTCCAATAGGAAGATTAAATTGTTTTGAAATCTGAGAATCAATATCCCTGCACATAATTCCTATTGTAAGTATAGGTTTTGTAAGATTTTGAATTTGTGGTTTTACAGCATTAATAGGAATTGCAAAACCAAGTCCTTCAACTTCACTTCCACCTATTTTTGCGCTATTTATTCCGATTACTTGACCATACATATTTACAAGGGCTCCACCACTATTACCAGGGTTTATAGCTGCATCTGTTTGGATGAATTTTTGTTTTTCGCCTCCAACGGATACTTGTCTGTTTACGGCACTTATAACCCCAGATGTTACAGAACCTAAGAATTGTTTTCCAAGAGGATTACCTATTGCAATAGCAGGATCTCCAACTTGAATGCTATCAGAATCTCCAAATTGAGCTACAGCAGGTACTTTCACTTTTTCAGTAAGTTTTATAACCGCAAGGTCCATAGAAGCATTGTAGTTTATAACTTTTGCAGGTATTTCCTTGCCTTCTTTTCCGTTGTTAAATATAACAGAAATTTGTTTTGCGCCTTTTACAACGTGATAATTAGTTAGTATATATCCATCTTCGCTAAATATAATTCCAGAACCCATTCCTTCTTGAGTTTCAGGAAACCCAAACATATCCAAAGATGAAATACTTTTAGTTGAAACTCCAACAACAGCAGGACCAACTTGTTTTGCAATATTAGACACAGACATAGCAACAGGAGATGCACTAGGCTTATTTGTAGAAGGATTGGTTGGTGCTACATACTCTGTGGCGGTTTTGTTATTGTAATACTTAATTGTAGCTATAGTAGAAAGCGTACCACCTAAAGATGCGGATAACACACCAACTAATATATAAGAAAGTATCCCTTTACCAAAACCTCTTTTCTTTTTTACATCTATAAATTCATTTTCATTGTAATCATTATTCATAACTCTTCCCCCTTAAAATTATTAATTGATTTACTGTAACTTTATAATAAGATACATTTGTTACAACTATGTGACAGATAAAATATTATTCATCCAAAAGTATAGCGTTAATCTCTCCACCTATTAAAATAATTATAGAAGATAAAAATAGCCATACAAGAATAACTATTACAGCTCCAATACTTCCATAAAGCCTTGAATAATTAGCAAAGTTATCAACATAGAAGGAAAAGCCAAGGGATACTACAATCCATCCTATAGTTGCAAAAATAGCTCCTGGAATAACATCTTTGAATTTTAGCTTTCTACAAGGAGTGATTTTATATACTATAGCAAAGATAACAATCATAAAAATCAACATAACAAAGTATCTAAGTACATTCCATATAAAATACAAATTAATTGAAAGAGAAAGCATTGTTATGATCTTAAGTCCTATTATATTTCCAAGTACCAAAATAAAAAGAGAAAATATAATTAAAAATGTAAGTATTATAGTTGAGATGATTCCCATAAATTGAATTTTAAAAAAGGAACGCTCTTCTTCTTGTCCATAAGCTTTATTTAGCGCTCTTATTACTGCCTTAAATCCATTTGAAGCTATCCATATGGTTATTATAAAACTGAAAGATAATAAATTTACATTACTAGCTTCAAAGGTTTCATTTAAAATAGAATGAACTAAAGTATAGGCACTTTCAGGAATTACACTTTTTAATGTAATAATAATTCCTTCACTTTTAAGAGAACTAAAACTTGCTACAGTAAATAAAAAAATTAAAAAAGGAAAAAAAGAAAGAAGCAAACTATATGCAAGTTGAGATGCAAGTGCAAATATCTCATCTTTTTTTAATTTATAAAGTAACTTAAATATAAGATTTTTATTTTTTAATTTATTCAAAATTATAACCCCTTATCAATTTATTAATAATTCCTATTATATAAGAATATAACAGAAATATAACTTAAATGCATTAGAAGGAGGGTGAAATAATAAATAATGGAAAATTATATTTTGAAATATTAAATATAGAAATAAACTCAAAAATATCATAAATATAAAAAAAGTGTTATGCACTATTGCATTTTATGGTAAAATAGTTTAAAATCAATTCGATAAGGAAATATTTATGAAAAACATTATATTATTTTACCAATAGTAAATTAATTTACCTTAAAAACAGGAAAAATATATTACTGTAATACATAAAAATACAATACATATTTAAAAAAAAATACAAAAACTATATTTTATAAGGTATTAGTAGTAACATTTACCAGACATAAAATATTTATTTTTGTTGATAAATGGTATAAAAACCTATATAATATTAATTGTATTCATTATGTAAATAGAGTTTTAATTTTCATATGAATGAAAGTTAATGTTATTAAAGAAAAAATAACCATTATTTTTTCTTTAATATTAATAGTATCTTCTTTAATATTTTTATCTTTACCAATATAAAGGATTAATATTCATAGATACACAAAAAAGGTTAATAATTTTTTATTATTTTATAAATAAATTATCAAATGGGAGGGAACGAAAGTGATAAAAAGAAAAATGAGCTTACTTCTATCAGCTGTTGTAGTTGCATCAGGAGTAGGAATGGCAACACCAGCATTTGCTGCAAATGCCCCAAAACAATTACCAGCTATAAGCTATATAGCACCAGAACACACTATTGCTACTGACAATGTACCATTTACATTTGCATTAGAAGCTGCAAACTATGAAGGTGATGTTCAATACAGAATATTTGTTCAAAAAGATGGTGGAAAGTGGACAGAATTAACAGATGGATATACTGAAGCTGTTAATGCAAAAGTACCATATATTCCACAAATTAAAAAGAACTTATCAGCAGGAAAATATAAAGCTTCTGTTTGGGTTAAAAGAGCAGAAGTAAAAGAAGGAGTTAACAAAAATTCATTAGGTTCATATGATACTTATTATGTTAAAAACTTCTCAATTGGAACTGCTAAATCTTTAGAAAATAGAGTAAACTTAAATGATTTAGGAATCAAAGATACTTATAAAGTAGGAGAAAAAGTAACTCTTAAAGCTAAAGATGGATATAAGTATAAATTACACATCTATGATCCATCAGCTAAAGTAAGAAGAGATGGATGGAAGATTGACAACACTTATGAAACTGGTGATGCAACAAGCTATACATTCACAAAACCAGGAAAATATTTAGTAGACGTTTGGGGAATGACTAACAAATCTTCAGATGCTGCTAAAGCTCAAGGTTATGATGGATGGAAATTAAAAGTTGTAACAGTTGAAGAAAACAAAGACGAAGATGTTAAAGCTACTATCAAAATAGAACCAGGTTTAACTGCATTTGATAGATACGTTGAAGCAACTTTAAACGTAAGTGATCCAGAAAACTACAAAGTAACAGTTTGTGGAAAAGAATTAAAATATGTTGATAAAAATGGCAAGAAGTTCTTCCAAGGGGTAGTAACTGAAACAGACGAAAAAGAAATTAATGCTAATGTTAAAGTTGAAAAAATCAATGAAAAAGTTGAAGTTCCAAACTTTAAAGTTGAAGCTGTTGAAGCAGGATTAACTGCATTTGATAGATATGTAAAAGTAACATTAGACACTAAAACTCCAGAAAAATTCGACGTAACAGTTTGTGGTAAAAAACTACAATACGTTGATAAAAATGGAAAGAAATTCTTCCAAGGAGTAGTAACTGAAACAGACGAAAAAGAAATAAATTCTCATGTTGTAGTTACTGTAAAATAATAGACATTTTAAATAGAAACTAAATTATAAATATTAAATCAAAGGGTATTTTTAGGGAGGTAAAAATAATGTCAAATAATAAGACACTTAAAGTATTTTCTTCTACAGCAGTAGCAGGAATGATTGCTGCAGCAATGATGTCTTCACAAGCATTTGCAGCAGTAGATGCATACTCTGTTAAAGTTGGAGATGCAGTATATAAATATGATAAAGTAGAGCTTGAAAAATCTTTCTTAGATTCAAAAGCAGGTGAAAAATCTGCATTATATGAAGATTTCACTAAAAAATTAGCAGAAGCTAAAGGATTCTACGGATTTAATGATAACAAAAATGGACTTGTAGATTACTCTTCAATCGAAGCTAAATTCTTAGAAGCTAAGGGTGCAGGTCAAAAATTTGATGTCAATGCATTCACTGAATCAAAAGATGCTAAAATCGTAGAAGCTAAAGTTGTTAAAAAGGCAGTAGTTAAAGACGGAAAAGTTGAATATGTTGATGAAGTTAAAAAAGAAGATGAAAAAGCTGAATTATCAATTACTTCAGTTGAAGCTTTAAACTTAAAACAAGTTAAAGTTAACTTCAATAAAGCTGTAACCAGTTCTGATAAAAAAGACGATATAGAACAAGAAGATAACTATAAAATATTCAATGATGAAGATAAAGAAGTAACTGATGTTATTGATAAAGTCGAATTAGATAAGAGTGGAAAATTTGCTATAATTAATTTCAAAAATAGTAAAATTGGAAGAGAAGTAGATAAAACTGATCTTGGAATAAAAAATCAAGAAGAATATAAAATAGAATTTGAAGATAATATAACAGGAAAAGAAGAAACTAAAAAAGTTTTCTTTAAAGATTTTGAAGTATTAAAAGTTGAATCAATTACAGTTGTAGGTTCTGATTCTATTAAGGTTAAATTCTCTAAACCAGTAAAACCTGATGAAAATATGGATAATCAAGATAAAGAACCCGAATTAAAAGCAGATGATTTTGAAATAAATAATGATGATATATCTGTAAGCAAAGTAGAATTATGCAATAATAATACAGAAGCTATTATAAAATTAGGATATACGTTAACAGATGGACAAAAAATAAAAGTAAAAGTAAAAGGTCAAGTTGGAGATTTTAATGGCTTTGAAGTTGCTGTAAAAGAAGAAAATCTTGTTGTAAAGAAAAATTTAGCTAAGCCTGAAGTAGTAGGATACAAAAATATTAAAAAAGGTGAAGTTACTTTAATATTTAATGAAGAAATTAAATTTGATGGTGACGATAATAAAGAAAAGAAAATTACAGATGATTCAATTTATCATACTAATACTACAAATAAAGCTTCTAAAGCTACAATAGATGGAAAAGAGTTAAAAGTAGAATTTGAAAACTATGAATTACCAGCAGGATCAGCAAATATTCACATTAAAGCTGATTTCTTAAAAACTCTTTGGAATCAAAAGAATGAAAAAATAGTTGCACCAGTAAATAGAAAAGTAGATGATTCTGAATTAAAAGTTAATTCTATTGAGCAAGATAAAGATGATGCTAAACTAATCGAAGTTAAGTTCAATAAAGAAGTTGATACTAAGAAAGCTGAAGATACATCAAACTACAAGTTAGTAGACGAAAACGGAAGAAGCTGGAGCATAGACAATGCTGAAAAAGATAGTGATAATAAGAAAAAAGTTAAAATTAAAACTTCTAAGAAATTAGATAGTGGAAAATATACTTTAACTATTAAAGATGTTGAAGATGTTGACGGAAAGGCAATAAAAGAAACAAAAGTATCATTTAATGCTAATGAAAAGGATCCAAGAACTAGCAAAGATATTGAAGGTAAAGTTCACGTATATGGTGAAGGAAATAAACAAAAAATTATAGTGGATTTTGATACAAAGATGAAAGAATCTTCTATAAGAGATATTAAAAAATATTCTTTAGAATGCGTATCAGATTCAAAATACTTTAAAGGTGAAAAGAGTACTGTTTTAATTGATGATTTATATAATTCAGATATTAAAGTAATACAAAATGGCCATAAAGTAGAATTACAAGTGCCATACAAAGATAATAAAGATGATTCTTATGATTTAGCAAAGGATATTAAAGCTGGTAAAGAATTCAGAATTCATATTGGAAAAGTTGAAGATGCTAGTGGTAATGTAAATCCAGTAGAATTAATTGCTAAAGTTGAAAAATCAGATACTGTAGGAATTAAGAGAGAAGATGGAGAAGCACAATTAAAAGCTATTTCTACAGATAAAATTCAAGTTGTATTTGATGATGAATTAAAGTTCAAAAATGAAGATTTAATGCTTGTTTATGGAAATAACGGAAAGAAAAAAATAGAAAATGGAAAAGTTGTAAATGAAGTAAAAGTAGCTGCATGGGATCCTGAATCAAAAGATGGAAAAACTGTTGTTACAATGACTCTTGAAAAAGATGGAGACAACTATGAAAAATATGATGATGATAAATTAGATCATGTATTAACATATGATGGAAAATACAAAGGGGAACAAGTATATCTTGTGACTACAGAAAAAGAAGATGATATTAAGTCTGAAAATAAATATGACGCCAAATTACAAGCAGGTATTTCAGAAGCTGTAGTTGATCATATAGCACCAGCAATTATGGATAATAGCAAACTTAAAGAGGCTTCTAAGGATCCGTCTGTAGGCAAAAATGAACATGTAGTTATAGCTAAAGTTGACGAAACACCAGTAGTTGATGGTAAGAAGTTAGTTGTTGGTACTATAACTTTAACATTCGAAGAAGATATAAATCCAAATTCTGTAACTAACAATACATTTAAATTAGATGAACACAAGGATTATGAAGATTTAAGAATAGTTAACACTAAGGTTGATGGTAATAAGGTTATATTAAATGTTGCTGGTAAATTAGATGAAGATGATGATATTGATCAAGGATTTACTGTATCATTAAATCAACCAATAAGTGATAAAGCTATACTAGCTAATAAAGGTAAAGGAAATGAAATTTCAGAATTAACTGTTCATGTTGGAAATTCTAACGATAAAATTAAAGATAATAAGATAATTGAAGGACAATTACAAAAATATCTTGGAGCAGGTACTAAAGTAAATACTGATAAAAAAGAAATAACAATTGATGCAGCTAAAAAAGCTTCTACAGTACAATCAATAATTGATGAAGTTAAGAAAGATAATGAAAACTTAGGTCTTTTAAAATTCTTACAATCAGATGAAGATTTCAAAAAGGTATTAGAAAATTCATTTAAAGATAAGACAATGGAAGACATAAAGAAGATGACAGTAGAAAATTTCGTTAAAGAACTTGGAGAAGCTAAATTAGGCGGATATACTATAAAATAGTATAAAGTAAATCTTATAGCAGTAAAGAATAACAGGAATCAATATAAACTAGTTTATATGATTGGTTATTTAAATTATAATGATATTTAACACTAACCCAATCACCACTGAATCTAGATTGGTATAATTGAAGCAATTAAATTATAATTGAATAAGAATATAATAGAGCGGGTTCTTATTCAGCTATTATATGGATGAACGGAATTTAAGTAATTAACATTTCAAAATTCAAGCACATCAAATAAAATCAAATCACAAACACATAATGGTCAGATCTTATCACTGACGTTAGAAAAGATGCTAGTTCTTAGCATCTTTTCTTTTTTCATTATTTTAACTAAGAGAGGTGAAATTAGAATATGTTTGCGTCTATAAAAGTAGCATGGAGATTTTTAACTAAGAAAAAGCTTCAAAGTTTAGTTATAATACTGTCAATTGCAATTGCAGTATCTGTTCAGATATTTATTGGACTTTTAAGTAAGGGACTAGAAAGAACCTTATTGTTTAAAATAGTAGGAAATGCACCTCATATTACTGTTTATTCTAAAAATGGATCAATAGACAATTGGGATGATAAAATAGCCAAGCTAACGGCTAAAAAAGGAGAAATAGTATCCGCAATTCCTAATGTAGATACACAAGGCTATGTAAAACTAAAAGATATTACAGAGCCCATATTAATAAGAGGTTTTACTTCCGAAGATCTTAATAAAATGTACAAAATTAAAAGCAAGATATATGAAGGAAAATTATTTCAAAATGAAGGTGAAGCAATACTTGGAAGTGACCTAAAAGAAAGACTTGGAGTTAAGGTTGGAGATAAAATAAATATAACAACACCATGGGGAAAAAATAAAGAATTTATAGTTACAGGATTTTTTGATTTAGGAAATATAAAGTTAAATAAATCTTGGATAATGACAAGTTTAAGCGATGCTCAATATTTTTCTGGATTACAAAATGAGAATAAAATACGTTCAATTGAAATTTCAATAAATAATGTTTATGGAGCAGATAGTGAAGGAAAGATAGTAGAAAAGGTTCTTAATGATAAAGATTTAAAAGTAGAAAATTGGAAGCAACAAAATAAACTTATTGTAAGTGGATTAATGGGACAAAAGGTATGCACAATTGTAATACAATTTTTTGTACTCTTAGCATCTGTACTTAGTATAGTTAGTGTACTTAGTATAAGTGTTGTTCAAAAATATAAAGAAATAGGAATACTAAAAGCCATGGGTATGAAAAACAGTAAAACATCATTAATATTTTTCTTCCAAGCATTATTTATAGGTGTTCTAGGAACCTTAATAGGAATAGCATTAAGTATGCTATATATTAAAGGATTTAATAAGTACATATTAACAGAAGAAGGGGTTCCTTTGGTTAATATTATAATAAGTAGGAATTTTATTTTAAAATCAGCTACAATAAGTGTAATAGCATCAGTATTTGCATCTATATTTCCATCAATAAAATCCTTTAAGTTAAATCCTGTGGAGGTTATAAAAAATGGCTAACATAATAGAACTTAAAAATATAAATAAAACATATGGAAAAAGAGTAAAAACTAAAGTGCTAAAGAATATTAACCTATCAATAGAAGAAGGATCATTTAACTCAATTATAGGGGCCTCTGGTAGTGGAAAAACTACACTTTTAAATCTAATAGGAACTTTAGACAAGCCATCTAGTGGAGAAATATATATAGATGGAAAAATTATTAATAAGGTAGGTAGAAGAACTTTATCTAAAATGAGAAATGAAACCATAGGATTTGTATTTCAATTTCATTATCTTCTTCCAGAGTTTAATGTAATAGAAAATGTATTAATGCCAGGTAGAATTAAAAGCTTTTTTATAGGAAAGAAAAAAAGGCAAAGAGCAGAAAGTCTTTTAGAAATGGTAGGACTATTAGAACTAAAAAAGAAAAAAGTGTATGACCTATCAGGAGGGCAACAACAAAGAGTAGCAATTGCAAGGGCATTAATGAATAATCCAAAAATAATTTTAGCAGATGAACCAACAGGAAACCTAGATTCAAAATCATCACAAGAAATTTACAATTTATTTAGAAAAATAAACAAAGAATTCAATACTACTTTTGTAATAATTACTCATGATGAGAGAATAGCAGAAAAAACAGATAAAATTATAAAAATACAAGATGGAACAATAAAATTTTTGTGATATAATGTTACATATAATTCTTAGGGAGGTATAAAGATGAAAACAAAAAATAAATTTCTTATAATGTTATTATTTTCATTAATATTCATGTGTAATGGAAAAGCATTTGCAAGTGATAACTCAATAAAACAAATTGATGCACCTAAAAATCCAGTAGCAATAGATAAAAAGTGGAAAATAAATTTTTCTAAGCAATTAGATAAAGCAGCGTTAACAAAAGATGCTATAAAAGTTTTAGATAAGAACGGACAAGCAATAGATATAAACTTAATATTAAGTGGTGATGAAAAATCCGTTGAAGTAGTTCTAGCAAAATCAAAGTATACAAAAGGGGAAACATATTCAATTGTAATTACAAATAAAATAAAAGATAAAACAAATAAACCATTAAAACAAGAAACTAGAATGAGTTTTACAATAGAAAATGGTACAACAACTGGAGGTTCAGGTTCAAGCAGTTCTACTACAACTTCTGAAAATAAAGAAAGCACTGCAAATATAAATCCATCTATTAAGAAAGCACGTGAAGGTTTGGTTAAAATAAAACCATTATTAAAAACTGAAAATGAAAAACAGTTAGTAGATTATTTAATAAATACAATTGATGAAAGAGTGAAAAATCCATCATACAAAATTAATAGTGATGATGTAAAGAAAAGATATAGAAGTCTTTCATCAATAGAACAACAAGAATTCAAAAATCTTATTGAGTCAACATTTACTATTGGAGAATTAATGGATATAAGAGAAGCGTTAGGAGTTTAAATATTATTAAAAGTAAGACTAGTAGAAAGAAAGATCTATTAGTCTTTATTTTTAATGTCTAATTGGTAAAATATTCTAACATGACAAATTACGTATATTTATAAAGTTATGGTAAAAATAATCGAAATAAGCTAATATAGCATAAATATTCCTAAGATATAATTTACAATAAGGGATATATATAATATAATTAGTAAATAGAAGAATGATTACCATGGAATTAATAGGTGAAAAATGTTATAATTTACATATATAATTCCAGTTAACTAGAATGGAGGAAGCATAATGGAAGACGAAATAACATTAGATTTGCGTGATCTTTTTTTTGTTTTAAGAAAAAGATTTAAATTAATAGTATCCATTACTTTAATAGCAACAATATTATCAGGTATTATAAGTTTTTTTGTAATACATCCTACATATGAGGCAACATTAAGTGTTTTTATAGGAAAAAATGAAAATGAACAAAGTCAAAAGATATCATATAATGAATCAGATATTATGATGTATCAAAGACTTGTAAAGACTTATGCAACCATTGCTAAAACAAATGACGTTTTAGAACAGGTAATTGAAAAATTAAATTTAGATGTTACAACAAAAGAGCTAGATAAAATGATAGAAGTAACACCTCAACAGGATACTCAAATAATGGACATAAAAGTTCAAAGTAAAGATCCAGAAAAAGCAAGAAAAATTGCTGAAACTCTTACACCTATCTTTATACAAAAATCTAAAATTACAATACCAAATGGAAATGTTCAAATATTGGACAAGGTTCAAGTTCCAGAAAAACCTGTAAAACCGCATAAAGCTTTAAATGTAGCAATAGCCTTTTTCTTAGGACTTATGGTATCTATAGGGCTAGTTTTTGTACTTGAGTATATGGACAATACAATTAAAACACAGGAAGATGTAGAAAAGTGTTTGGATATTCCGGTACTTGGAACAATACCAAATCATTTATCAGAATAGAGAGAGGAGTTTTTTCATGCTTATTGTAGAAAAAGAACCTAAGTCCATTGCAGCAGAAGCATATAGAACTTTAAGGACTAATATACAGTATTCTTCATTTGATAAGGAATTAAAAACAATAATAGTAACAAGCTCAGGACCTTCAGAAGGAAAGTCTACAACATCAGGTAATTTAGCTTTGTCTATGGCTCAATCAGATAGAAAAGTATTATTAATAGATTGCGATCTTAGAAAACCTACAGTACATAAAAAGTTTCATATATCCAATGAAAAAGGATTGTCTAATTATTTAGTTGGAGAGGTCCCTTTTGAAGAAGTAGTAGTTAATTATAATGAAAATTTATATTTGCTTCCGGCAGGAACTATTCCTCCTAATCCAGCAGAAATGGTAGCATCTAAGAAAATGAAAAAATTCTTGGAATCTTTAAAAGAAAATTTTGATTACATTGTTATAGATACGCCACCAGTAATTGCTGTTACAGATGCACAAATATTATCCACAATAGTAGATGGTGTACTTCTTGTAGCTGCTTCAGGACAAGCTGAAAAGGAAGCTGCTATAAGAGCAAAGGAACTTTTATTAAAAGTAAAAGCAAATATATTAGGGGTAGTACTAACTAAGGTCCCTTTAAATGAAGGAAAAGGATATGGGTATAGTTATTATTACTATTACGGAGATGAAGATGAAAAGAGCAAGAAAAGGAGAAAAAGTAAAAAATGATAGATATTCATTGTCATATACTTCCTGGTATTGATGATGGATCAAAGGATATAGATATTTCTCTTGAAATGCTTAGAATAGCGGAGGAGGATGGGATTAGTAAAATAGTCGCGACTCCTCATTTTTATAGAGGACACTACGAAAATGAATATCAGGATGTAATTAAAAGTGTAGAAGAATTAAATAAATTGGCTAGTAAAAATAATATTGATGTAGAAGTATTGCCTGGGCAAGAAATATATTTAGATAAATATACTCTAAAGTATTACAAAGAGAAAAAATTAAAAGGGCTTAATGATACTAAATATATGTTAATTGAATTTTCAATGATGGATTATCCTAAAGATGCATTAGACATAATATATGAATTAAAACTACAAGGGATAAAACCAATAATAGCTCATCCTGAAAGATACATATATGTACAGGATGATTTAACTATACTAAATGACTTTATAAATGAACAATGTTATTTTCAACTAAATTCAGGAAGTATAACAGGAGTCTTTGGAAAGAAGGTACAAAAAACTTCCATGAAGCTCATTGAATATGGAGTTTGTGACTTTGTTGCATCAGATGCTCATACTTTAGGGCGAAGATCACCAAAATTAAAAGAAGCTTTAATGATTATACATAATAAAAATAAAAGTCTTTATGAAAAAATAATTGAAAATAATTGTGAAATATTAAATGATAAGGAAATATGTTATACAAATAAGAAAATTAAAGTAAAACGAGGATTTTTAGGGATTTTTAAGAGAAGATAAAAGATAAATGTATATATGTTACACAAATAATAAATTAGTGATACTATTATTTGTTACAGGCGGAATTAACCAAAAGATGAAGGGAGGTATAGTGTGGAGGAATTAAATTTAAATAAGAAAATTAGAATTAAAAGTCAATTTAAAAAGAGTACTTCCTATTTTGTTATAAAAAAAATAATTGATATAGTTGGATCTTTATGTGGCATTGTTATTCTATCACCAATAATGATAATAACTGCAATAGCTATAAAATTGGATTCAAAAGGACCTGTTTTTTTTTCACAAGAGCGTGTTGGTAAAAACGGTAAAATATTTAAAATGTATAAGTTTAGATCAATGATTATAAACGCAGAAGAAGTTTTATATAAACTTAAGGAAAAAAATGAAATGTCTGGTCCAATGTTTAAAATGAAAGATGATCCTAGAGTAACACGAGTAGGAAAATTCATAAGAAAAACAAGTATAGATGAATTACCTCAACTTATAAATATATTAAAAGGAGAAATGTCGCTAGTAGGACCAAGACCTAATTTGCCGAGTGAAGTTGAACAGTTTAGCGATTATCAGAGATTAAAACTTCTAGCAAAACCGGGACTTACTTGTTATTGGCAAGTAAGTGGAAGAAATAATATTGATTTTGAGGAATGGATGGAACTTGATATTAAGTATATAAAAGAAAGAAGTACTTGGGTAGATATAAAACTTATATTTAAGACTGTGGGAGTACTTTTGGGAGATGAAAATGCTGCGTAGGAAGGTGAGAGTATGAAGAAAATAAAGATAATAACTATATTTGGAACAAGACCAGAGGCTATAAAAATGGCTCCCTTAGTTAAAAAATTAGAAAAATGTGAATACATAGATTCAAAGGTGTGTGTAACAGCGCAACATAGAGAAATGCTTGATCAAGTTTTGAATTTATTTAATATAAAACCTGAGTATGACTTAGATATTATGAAAGAAAGACAGTCATTAACAGGGGTAACTTCTAGGGTACTTAAAGGGTTAGAAGAAGTGTTTATAGAAGAAAAGCCGGATATGATCTTGGTTCATGGAGATACAACTACAACATTTGCAGGAGCATTAGCTGCTTTTTATCAAAAAATAAAAGTAGGACATGTTGAAGCCGGACTCCGTACCTTTGATAAATATTTTCCATATCCAGAAGAGATGAATAGAAAGTTAACGGGGTCTATTGCAGACATTCATTTTGCACCTACTAATCAATCAAAACAAAATTTATTAAAAGAAGGAATAGATGAAAAATTAATATATATAACAGGAAATACAGTTATTGATGCTATGAATACTACAGTTGAAAAAAACTATAGGTTTAAGACAGAAGAACTTAATAATATAGATTATAAAAATAAAAAAGTAATAATGGTAACTGCACATAGAAGAGAAAATTGGGGTGAAGGCATAGAAAATATATGTAAATCACTTAAATACATAGTTGAAAATAATAAAAATGTAGAAATAGTTTATTTAGTACATTTAAACCCAGTTGTAAAAGATGGTGTAGAAAAACATCTAAAAGGAATAGAAAGAGTGCATTTATTACCTCCACAAGATACAAAGGAAACTCATAATCTAATGAATAAGTGTTATATGGTTATGACTGATTCTGGGGGACTTCAAGAAGAAGCACCACATTTGGGAAAACCTGTTTTAGTGTTAAGAGATGTAACAGAAAGACCGGAAGCTGTAAAAATGGGTACTGTAAAGTTAGTGGGAACAAACTTTAATAGTATAATTGATAGTGCTGAAATTTTAATAAATAATGCAGAAGTTTATAAAAAAATGAGTGAAGCTGTTAATCCATATGGAGATGGGAAAGCTTCAGATAGAATAGTTCAAGCTATACTATGTTATTTTAACTTAAATAATATTGATAAATTAGAAGAATTTTTATTAAGTTAAAATAAGGTGAAAAGAGGGGGAGAAAGATGGAGTTATTTAAAAGTAAGAATACAAATATTGAAAAGATAAAGAGTTTAAATGAAAATATAAAAGAAAATTCTATTAATAAAAAAGTCTGTGTATTTGGACAGGGATTTGTTGGATTACCCTTAGCATTGAGTTTTGCTTTAAGAGGGTGTAGTACTATAGGAGTTGATGTAGATGATATTCTTGTAGCTAATACAAATAAAGGGTTAACGCATCATACAGAAAAGTTTTATGATGTAACTATACAAGACATATTAAAAATACAATTAGAAGAAAAAAGATATAAGGCAACAACAGAGGCGGAAGAGGCAGTTAAAGAATGCAATAACATAATTGTAACTGTAGGTATTCCAATAAAAGATGGTAAATACATAATGGATTATTTAGAAGCTGCTTGTGTGTCTATAGGAAAAAATTTAAAAAAGAAAGATTTGGTGATTATAAGAAGTACAGTTATACCGGGAACTACAGAAGATTTTGTACTTCCCATATTAGAAAAAGAATCGGGAATGAAGGCTGGAAGCGACTTTTATCTTGCTTATGCATCTGAAAGGATTGCAGAAGGAAATGCTTTTGATGAATTTGCAAATATGCCAACATTAGTTGCAGGCATAAATAAAGATAGTTTAGATAGGGCAACTGAGGTATTATCTATAGTTTGTAAAGCAGAAGTAGTGCCTGCTACTTGCATAAAAGCTGTTGAAACGTCTAAAGTATTTGAAAATGTTCAAAGAGATGTAAATATTGCTATGTCTCAAGAATTTGCAAGATTTACAGAGGCTCTTGGCATAGATATATTTGAAGTTATAAAACTTGCGAATACTCATAAAAGAGTTAATCTTTTAACTCCAGGGCCAGGAGTTGGAGGATACTGTATACCAAATGCTTATCATTATATTGCACCAAAAGCTAATGAATTGGCAGTTGATATGGATATATTAAATCTTTCAAGAGAAAAAAATGCACAACTTCCTGAGTTTATAGTTAATAAAACAGAGGAATTATTAAAAGATGTAAATAAAAATTTAAAAGGTTCTAAAATAGCAGTTTTAGGGTTAGCTATGAAGGATTATTCTAACGATGATAGAATAAGCCCACCAATTGATATATGTAAATTATTATTAGAAAGAGGAGCTAATGTTGAGGCCTTTGATCCAGTAGTTCCAACAAGTTATGATTTTAAAGTGGATACACAAGATGAAGCTTTAAAAGGTGCAGATGCAGTGCTTATATTAACAAAGCAACACGCAATAAACTTTAATTATTGTGAGCATATGTCAAACATTATGAAAGATAAACCAGTGTGTATTGATACTAAAGCAGTAATAAGTCAAGTTGAAGCTGAAAAATACGGAATTAGATGTTGGAGAATATAAGAGAGGTATATAATGAAGATAGTACATGTTGTAGAAGCTTTTGGAGGTGGGGTTTATTCTTTTTTAACTGAATTATGTAATGCACTATGTGATAAAAATGGATATGAAATAGTTGTAGTATATTCTGTGAGAGAACAAACTCCTAAAAACTTTAAAAAAGATTTTAGTAAAAAAGTGAAATTTGTACATGTAGATATGTGCAGAGGATTAAATCCTTATAAAAACATAAGATCTTTATTTAAATTAAAAAAAGTATTAGATATTGAAAATCCAGATATAATACATCTACATTCTTCAAAAGCTGGTTTTTTAGGAAGAATAGCAAGTTATATGAATAGATTTAATATGAATAAAGTGTTTTACAATCCACATGGATTTTCATTTTTACAACAGAACGAGTCTAAATTTAAAAGAAAGGTATTTTTAGCATTAGAAAAATATGCTTCTAGATTTGGAGGAAGTATTGTTGGATGTTCTAAAGGTGAATATGAGGAAGCACTAAAAATACAAGAAAATTGTATAAATATAAACAATGGAATAAATACAAAGAAAATAGATGAAATATTAAAATCCATAGATAAAAAGAAAGGTTTAAAAGAAAGTATTACTATAGGTACCATAGGAAGGATATGTTATCAAAAAAATCCTCAACAATTTAATCAAATAGCTGAAAAGTTTCCAAAGTATAATTTTGTATGGATAGGAGATGGAGAATTAAAAAATAAATTAACATCTTCTAATATACAGGTTACTGGATGGATGGAAAGAAAAAAAGTCATAGAAAAGCTACTAGATTTAGATATATATATAATGACTTCGTTGTGGGAGGGATTGCCAATATCATTATTAGAAGCTATGTATTTAGAAAAACCAGTAATTGTTTCAGATGTAATAGGAAATAGAGATGTTATAGAAAGTAATGAAAATGGATATGTTTGCAGTGGAGTAGATGAGTTTATAAAAAAAATAAAGATATTAATTGAAGAAGATTCAAAAAGAGAAGAAATTGGGAAAAGTGCAAGACAAAGTATTTGTAAGTTTTATAATGAAAAAATTATGTTACAAGAATATAAAAAATTATATATGAGTTTAGAAAGTATTGGTGATTAGTTTGAAATACTTATTATTTACATGTAGAAATATTTTTAGTTCTACGGGAGAATATAGTTTAATACATAGACGAGCTATGGCAACTTTTAAAGTTTATAAAAAAAAGATGGATGTTATTGCCTTCCAAACAGAAAATAGGGTTTCTCATTATGATGAAGGATTGTTTAATTATGAATGTTTTAATAAAAAAATTTTTTTGAATTATAAATTGGGCAATATTATAAAAAGATTCTTTAGCGTTAAAAAGGAGCTGATTAATTACTTAAAAGATGAGAAACCAACAACTATAATAGTATCGGGATATTTTATAGGCTTATTTCACAATGTTTTAAAAAGATACATAAAACGAAATAAGTGTAAAATAATTTATGATATGCATGGATGTGTTGAGGAGGCAATAGAATATGTACATCCTAGAATAAAAGTCAAATTCTTGTCAAAAATATATTATTTATTTACTAAGCATCAAGAAAAAAAGCTATTATCAATAAGTAACGGAATATTTATAGTTTCACATGAGATGGAAAAGTATGTAAAAATTAAATATCCTAATATAGCAAATAAATTACAATTTTATTATGTTCCATGTGGAATAGATTCTATTTTTAGAAGTGTAGATGAAAGATTAAATTCTAGAATCAAATGGAGAAAAAAACTTAGTTTAAATAATGATGAAACTGTATTTGTTTATTCAGGTGGAATGTCAAAGTGGCAAAAGATTAACGAGATAATAAACTTATATAATAAATTAAGTAAAGATATACCTAATAGTAGGCTATGTATATTTACAGGTGAAGTAGAAAAGGTAAATAATATTGTTGATCCATTATATAAAGATAAGTATATAATTAAAAGTTTAAAATCTAAAGATGTTATCAATGCTTTAACTGCATGTGATTTTGGAATAATTTTGAGGGATGATAATCTTACTAATAATGTAGCATTTCCTAATAAGGTAAGTGAATATATAGAAGCGGGGTTAAATATTATAATATCGGAATCATTAAGAACACCAAAGGAGATAGTTACTAAATACAACCTAGGTATAGGTATAAAAAATGATTTAAACATAGATAATTTGCAAAGAATGATTAAATGTAGAAAAGATAGTTTAGTGTATATTTACGAGTTATGCAATGAGGTTGTAGAGCAAGAATTAAAGTATGAAAAGTTGATTTGTAAAAGAAATATATTTAATTAAAGGATCGTGATACTTGATGAAAAAAGTCATAATGGCAGAGTATTTTGATTATAATAGCGTATTTAAATTTGGAGCACATCATTATGCAAAGTTATTTGCTGAAAATGGTTATGAGGTATTATGGCTGCTGCCAGTTTATAACTTTATATCTATTTTTAATAATCGTGAAACATATAATATGAGAAAAAGTTACAATAAAAATGAATTTGTAGAAGTTGATCATAATATTTATACGTATTCTCCATATTCTATGGTTATGTACGGAAGTTATCCAATATTGAAAAATAAAATTTTTAATAAATTAAGTTTAAAAATGACTATACCTAAAATAGATAATGTTTTGAAGAAAAGTGGATTTGATAAAGTAGATATACTATGGATTACTAATCCTAAATATTACTATTTAAAAGATATGATTTCTTATAAAAAAATGATACATAGATGCGGTGATGATATGGAAGAATTTAATAAGGGATTTAATAGCTATATAGAATTTGAAAATAAATTAATAAAAGAATCAGATATAACATTTGTGACTTCAAAGAATTTAATGGATAAGAAATCTAAAATAAGAAAGGATTTAACTTATTTACCTAATGGAGTTGATCTAAGTAATTTTATAAGAAATCAATATATATTACCAAAAGAATTTGAAAGTAATAATAATAAAAAATGTATATATGTAGGAGCTATAGATTCATGGTTTGATGTTGATTTAGTTGAGCATTGTGTGAAAAAATTATCGGGAGTAGATTTTTATATTATAGGACCTGAAAAAATTAGTTTGGAACAATTAAAAAAATATAATAATATTCATGTATTAGGTGGCAGAAATTATAAGGATATACCTAATTATTTATATTATAGTGATGTTGCGATTATTCCATTTAAAGTAAATAAATTAACTGATTCGGTGACACCTATAAAATTATATGAATATATGAGTGTTGGATTAAATGTAGTAACAACAAATTTTAAAGAAATGAATTATATTGATAGTCCAGCTTATGTAGCTAATAATTATAATGAATTCTTAAATAATATAAAGATGGCTATATATAATAAAGAAAATGTTCATAAAAATATTTATTTTGCTAAAGAGAATACATGGAATAATAGATTTAAGTTTATAGAAAAAATTCTATAAATGAAGGAGAAAATATGCTACGTGATAAGAAACTGAATTTATTTATAATTTTAGCAATAATTTTATTACCATTTAATGATTTACCATATCTAAGAAAAGTATTTGGTGAAATTTCTAGTGAAGGAGCATTTTATCCATTATTAATTGGGATGTTAATATTTTACTTAAAGATAATTTCAAATAAAAAAATAACATTTATTAATAGTAAAAGTTTTAAAATAATATTTATATTTTTAATTTGGACTTTAATATCAGCAATTTTCAATTTAAATAATATATTGGACAATGTTTATAAAAATAGAACTGGAGTAGAAAGATTTATTTTGAGTTTATTTATATTAATATTTTGTATTTTAGTTTCAAATTTTATATATTTAATGCTAAATAAGTACAAAACTGATATGTTTTATATAAGAAAAATTATTACAATATCATTTATTATACCAGGAATATATGCTTTTATAGAAATTTTAAGATTAGGATTTAGAATAGATTATATAAGTAATTATATGGACTTTATTGGAGAGATAATAAGAGGCAAAGAATGGGGGTTTTCCCAGTATTATAAATTAAGATCTGTTTCTGGAGAGGCATCTTGGTATTCTATGTATATAGCATTTATTTTCCCATGGACTTTAAGTTATGTGTTTACTGAAAAACATAATTTAAAGTACATTTTATTAAATATATATATATTGCTCACAATAGCGTATACGTATTCTAGAACAGGATATATAGTTATTGCAATTGAATTTATAATATTTAATGTATTATATTTAAAACAACATTCAAAATCTATTTATAAAAAAATATATGCAACTCATAGTATAATTTTGATATCAATATTTATAATAATTTTAGTTATATATAAATTGGATTTAAGTAATAATTTAATATCTTTACTAGACAAAAATAATATATCTAATATTACTAGGTTTACTTCACAAAAAATTTCTTTAGATTTAGGAATTAATAATTTTGTGTTTGGTGTGGGATTGGGACAATATGCATTTTATTTTAAAGATATTATAAAAAATTATCCTATAAATGATGAGTTATATACTGTTTTAATATCGAATATTTGGCCGGCAACTCACAACATATATTGTAGAATTTTTTGCGAATTAGGTATTATTGGATTGGTGATATGGGGATATATATGGATAAACTTACTGAAAAATATAATTGATATTTTAAAAAAATCGGATAATATTAATAATATTATTTTAATAGTATGTTCAATAGGTGTATTATTGTCCGGATGTAATAAAGATAGTTTTTCATATTTAGAATATTGGATATTAATAGGAATATGCAATTTTTATATAAAAAAGCAAAAATATCAAAAAAATGGAGGGAATAAATGATAAAAAATGTTTTTAAAAAAACTCCCAAAATTATTCAAACACCTTTAAGATATATATATGGTAGTATACCTGATTATGTTATATATGGAAAAACGTTAAGACAAATATATAATTTTTTAAATGAATCTCAATGGTGGGATAAACAAAAACAGAAAGAGTATCAGATCTTACAGTTTCAAAAAATAATAAAACATTCATATGAAACAGTACCTTATTATACAAGTTTATTTAATGAATATGGTATTAATTATAAACAAATACAGGATTTTAGTGATATTAAAAAGATACCTTATTTGACAAAGCAGATAATACAAGATAATTTACAGGATTTAATATCTACTAAGTTTGATAAGAATAAACTTAGTTATGCAACAACAGGGGGGTCCACAGGAATTCCGATGGGATTTTACATTGATCCTAAATATGATAAAGCTAGAGAATGGGCCTTTATAGCACATATGTGGAGTAGAGTAGGATATGATGTAAGAAGAGTCAATAGATGTGTAATTTTAAGAGGTAACGTACCTGATAAAGGTATATATGAATATAAAAATAGAGATTTAATTTTATCATCTTTTAAGTTAACAGAAGAAAACATGGATAAATATATAGATTTAATAGAAAAATTTGACCCTGATTTCATACAAGCCTATCCTTCATCTATAATTATATTATCAAAGTATATAAATGAAACAAATAGAAGAATTAATTGTAAAAATTTAAAATCTATAATATGTGCTTCAGAAAATATTTATAAAAATCAAAGAAAAGATATAGAGAATGCATTTGGGGTTAGAGTTTATAGTTTTTATGGACATACAGAACATGCTTGTATAGGAGGGGAATGTGAAAAAAACAACTACTATCATATACAAAGTGAGTATGGATATATGGAGTTAATAGATGACGATGGAAATGAAGTAACTAATGAAAATGGGTTAGGTGAAGTAGTTGCAACAGGATTTAATAACTATGTAGTTCCATTTATAAGGTACAAAACATGTGATATAGCAGTAAATACAAATGAAAAGTGTTCTTGCGGAAGAAATTATAAGTTAATAAAGAAAATTGATGGGAGAAAACAAGAATATTTTGTAGATTTATATAAAAATAAAGTAACGTTTACCTGGGCTGATTATCCATTATGGCAATGTAAAGATAGAATATGGGCATATCAATACATACAGAATGAGCCTGGTAAAGTTATATTAAATATAAATTTTAAGGACGTTAATGATCTGTATGATTTAAATAAAATAAAGGAAGTGTTTATAAAGTATTATCCACAAATTCATATAGAAGCAAGAAAGGTAGGCTATATAGAAAGAACAAAAAGAGGCAAGTTTAAATATTTAATACAAAATATTTAAGCATAAAGATAAATTATATTTTGGGAGGGCTATTTAATTGGAAAGTGCTTTTAAGTTCATGGCATTTGGAGATTGCTTACTAGAAAATAAATTTATAGATTCACTAAATTTTAAAGATATTTGTAAAATATTAAATACAAATGATTTTATAACATTTAATTTAGAAACTACTGTTTCGGGATTAGAGGGAAAAAAAAGGAATAAAGCATTTAATTTTAAAACTGATTATGATAATTTATATGCATTAAAAAATAGTATAAATTGTCCAATAATTTGTAATATAGCTAACAATCATATTTTTGATTATGGAGAAGAATGCTTTATAGATACTATTGAGAATTTAAACAAGAGTAATATATATTATACAGGGTATTCTTCAAATCTAGATATAGAACAAGGTATTACTTGTGTTAATATTAATAATATTAAAATAGCTTTTATTGGAGCTTATAATGGTGATAATGTATCGGTAAATAATATTGGATTAACACCTATAAAGAATATATACGATAAAGTTATATATGCAAAAAAAATAGCTGATTTAGTAATACTACACTTACATTGGGGGGAAGAATTGTCTTTATGTCAAAGTCCTAGACAAGTTAATATAGCACATAAATTAGTTGATCTAGGGGCAGATATTATAATAGGTCATCACCCACATGTTATACAAGCTATTGAAGAATATAAAGGTTCGTTAATTATTTACTCTTTGGGAAATTTTCAAATTATTACATCGGATATAGATGATAAATATTCTCATATAATACAAGTATTTGTAGATAAGTCGAGAAAAATAAATTATAAATTGATTCCCGTTATCATTAAAAATACGATACCTAATGTATTGAAAAAAATTAATGATGAACATAACAATTATAAAAAAATTGTAAGTTTAAATAAATATTATTTAGAAAATTGTACTTGGATTAATTTTTATTGTGAAGTCGTAGAAAATTTTTTCTCAGATAGTTTTAGTGCGTGGAGGTTAAGAAAATTAAAAAAAGAAAAGAATTTATATTTGAAATTTATTAGATGGTGTATAACTAAGAAAGTAATCACTATGTTTTTTGTGTACTTATTTAATAAGATGTTCAGAATTAAGGAGAAAAATTATGAAAAGATATCATAATTATATGTCTATAGGTATAGTGTATTTATCTAAAGTAATTAATGCCATATTAAGTTTTTTAATTACATATATGGCTACAAAAAATATTTGTGATACTGATTTATTTGGCAAATATTCCTATGTAATTTCTATTTCTGCGTATATATCACTATTTATTGGATTTGGATTTAATGATGCATTAATGAATTTAATTGTAAATAGTGATGATAACTATAAAAATAAGAACTTGTGTGGATTAGGTTATTTAACGAATATAATATTTTCCGTTGTATATTGCATTATTTTTTATGTGTTTGCAGCATATAATAAGGAATTAAAAATAAATTTTTTATTAATATTATTTTCTCATGCTATTATAATAAATGATCTATTAAATAGAATAGTAACTGCATTAAAGAGAGTAAAAATATTGGTTCTCAATAATTTTTTAATTAATATTACTATATGTATTTTATATATTTTATTTAAAACTACGTATATAAATTATTTGATAATTTATTTTTTATGTTACTTTATCTATACAAATATAATTTATTTTTATTATTTAAAGCCTAACTTTAAAGAGATAAAATCTTATATGACATTGTTAATAGATAAAGTAAAAGAGTATGGTTTCCATGTTTATTTAGGAAGAGTGTCAAGTATGGGAGTATATGATTTAGATAAAATTATGATAAAAGTATATTCACAAGTAAAATATGTTGGATTTTATAATTTAGGTTTAAGTTGTATAAATCCTATTACTATGTTTGCTGATTCAATAATGTCTGTATTATTTCGTGATATTGCAAAAAAAAATAAGCTAGATAAAAAGATTATTTATGGAAATATTGTATGGTTAGTTGGAGTAGGAATTTTATTTATATCCATCGGTAAATATATATTTATGCTTATGTTTGGATTAAAGTATAAGTATATATCAGATAACTTTATATGGTTTGCAGTATTAGCTTTTTTTAGAGGATTTTTTATACCATATAATAATTTTTTAGCAGTAAAGGGGTTTGGGAAGTATCTACGAAATACTGCTTTTATATTAACTATATTTAATATAGTGTTTAACTTTCTATTTATACCTAGATATAAAATGATTGGAGCTATTTGGGCTACTATATTAAGCTTAGTGGTAGATGATATAGCTCATGTATATTATTATAAAAAGGCAGTAGATGAGCTAGAAAGTAGTAAAGAAGTAGCTACACTTAAGGAGTAATATAATTTTATGGATATATTATATAAATTTAAAAATCTAACCTTAAAACAAATTTGCACTAAGGTTTTAAAAAAGATAATAAATAAATCTACTAATACTTTATTAAAACAAAAAGATTTAAATAAAGAAACTAGAACTACAGATAAGAATGTATCAATAAATAATACATACTTATTGGTCAATTCCGTAATAAAACATTATAATCATTTAAATAGTCTAAGAAGTTTATGCAATAAATACCTATCTCATGAATTTGACTTACTAGGTAGTGGATTTATTAAAGTAGACTATAAATTAAATTCTATAGGTGTGCTAGATAAAAATTATTCTATGTCACTTAACATAGATGATTTTAAAGAAAACATGGATTGGCTTAACAAAGTATTGTTGCCATTACATATAACTTATTCAAAAGAAATATTAAAATTAGTAGGTAAAGAGTATGAGTACATAGATTGGCAATTGGATTTTAAAAGTGGGTATAGATATAGTGCTAAGAGATGGTATAAAGATCAACCCATCGGAAAAGATTTAGGAGTAGATATAAAAGTTCCATGGGAATTATCTAGAATGCAACATCTTCCACAGATGGCTATAGGTGCAGTTAATTTTAAGGACTTAAAAGATAAGTTAATTAAAGAATTTAAAAATCAAGTTCTTGATTTTATAGCAATGAATCCACCACGGATGGGATGTAACTGGACATGTACTATGGATGTAGCTATTAGAGTATCAAATATGCTTTTAGCTTATGATATATTTTCTCAAATAGATGAAAATAATATATTAGGAGAAGAATTTAAAAGCATTTTTACAAATAGTGTTTATGATCACGGAAAGTTTATAGTAAATAATTTAGAATGGTATGAAAAAATTAGAGGAAATCACTATTTATCTGATATTTGTGGATTATTATTTGTTTCAGCTTACTTAGATGGAAATGAAGAAACGGATTCATGGCTTGTATTTTCAGTTCAAGAAATTATTAATGAGATGAATTATCAATTTTATGAAGATGGAAGTAATTTTGAAGCTTCAACAAGTTATCATAGATTAAGTGGGGAGCTTATGGTATATAGTACGGCTCTTATATATGGAATATTAAATACTGATAAAAAATATGCTTTAAAAAATTACAATCATAAATTAATAAAGAGATTATTATCATTTGAAAAGCAACTATATAATTTAGAAAATAAAGAATTTTTTCCGAAGTGGTATTTAGAAAGATTGTATAAGGCTGCAAAATTTACAAAAGACATTACTAAAGAAAATAATGATATACCTCAAATAGGTGACAATGATAGTGGTAGATTTTTTAAATTTACACCTGTAGGAGAATTTTTAAGTTTAAGAGAATTAAAAAATAAATACTTAAATTTAAAAAATTACAATGGTATAGATGGAGAAAATAAGTATTGGGATGAACATATATTAAACCAAGAGAGTTTTATTGCAGCAGTAGGAGGACTTTTTTCAAGTAATGAATTTGAAGAATACTATAATAAGTATCCAATAGAATATAATATAGTTAAGTCTTTATCAAAAGGGATATCTATAGATTTTCAAGTAGAGGAACATAGTAAGTTAAACTTATATAAAGGCAGTATACCTAAGTTAGATTATGTTAAAGTTAAAGAAATAAATTTCAAAGAATATAATAATGATTGTATAGACATAAGTAAATTAAAAAGTATATATTATCCTAACTTTGGGTTATACTTATACAAATCAAAAGAGTTTTATTTATGTATTATGGCTGGGGAAAACGGACAATGTGGTAATGGAGGACATGCTCATAATGATAAACTTTCTTTTGAACTAAATTTAGGAGGAAAAGACATTATAGTTGATCCAGGAACGTATCTTTATACACCTTTTCCTAAAAAAAGGGATAAGTTTAGAAGTATAAAAGTTCATAATGTACCTATAATTAAGGAAGAGGAACAAAATACCTTTATTAATGCATTTTCTATGAAAAATGAAACTAAGTGCTATGTATTGGACTATAGTTCTAATAGTGTAAAGCTATATCTTATTTATAGAGATGTTCATATAGTAAGAGAATTTAATATATTATCAGATAAGCTTGTAATAAAAGACTCTTGCAATTACGATTTTTATCAAAACTTTAACTATGGCAAAATATATTCTAATGGATACGGAAAACTTGTTAAGAAGTAAGTGATTTAATTAATAGGAAATAAATACAAAACGGAGGTAATCAATATGTCAACACTAATTTGTGGAGGAGCTGGTTACATAGGAAGTCATACAGTAGCAGAACTTTTACAAAATGGACAAGATATAGTAGTTTTAGATAACCTAGAAAAAGGGCATAGAGAAGCAGTTCTAGGTGGTAAGTTTTATGAAGGGGATTTAAGAGATAGTAAAATACTAGACAGAGTATTTACTGAAAACAATATAGATTCAGTTATAGATTTTGCTGCTTATTCTTTAGTGGGAGAAAGCGTTGAAGAACCACTAAAATATTTTGAGAATAATATAGGATCTGTTATAAATTTATTAGATGTTATGAAAAGACACGGGGTTAAGAATATAGTATTTTCATCAACAGCAGCAACTTATGGAGAACCTGAAAATACTCCTATACTAGAAAGTGATAAAACATTTCCGACTAATCCTTATGGGGAGTCAAAGCTTGCAGTAGAAAAGATATTAAAATGGTGTGATAAAGCATATGGAATAAAGTATACTGCTTTGAGATATTTCAATGCAGCAGGTGCTCATATAAGTGGAGAAATAGGAGAAAATCATAATCCAGAAACTCATTTAATTCCAATAATACTTCAAGTAGCATCAGGAAAAAGGGAAAAAATAATGATTTTTGGAGAGGATTATCCAACAGAAGACGGAACATGCATTAGAGATTATATACATGTAACAGATCTTGCAAATGCTCATATACTTGCCCTAGAGAGATTAAAGAAAGGCAAAGAAAGTGCAACATATAATTTGGGAAACGGAAAAGGATTTTCTGTTAAAGAAGTTGTAGAAGTGGCACGAAAAGTTACTGGATGTAATATAAAAGCTGAAATAGCAGAAAGAAGAGCAGGTGATCCAGCTATATTAATAGCTTCTAGTGATAAAGCTAAAAAAGAATTAGGATGGAATCCTAAATACAATTCATTAGAAACTATAATAGAAACAGCCTGGAATTGGCACAAAAAATTTAAATAAAAGAGAAAATATTTATGAGTGAAAAAATGCGCAAAATTTTATTATGGTTAACTGTTATTATGTGGATGGGACTTATTTTTAAGTTTTCATCTCAGCCAGCAGTCCAGTCAAATAAACTTAGCACAAAAGTAACAAGTATTAATGTGAAAGCCATAGAAAAAGTAAAACCAAATACTAAATTTAATATTATAGAATTTCATCATATGGTAAGAAAGAATGCTCATTTCTTTATTTATTTAGTTCTTGGAATATTAACTTTAAGTGCTTTAAGAAAAAGTGGAGTAAAGGGATATAAAGGCATAATTTTTGCATTACTCATTTGTTTTATTTATGCAATAAGTGATGAAATACATCAAACTTTTGTACCAGGTAGAAGTGGAATGGTTAAGGATGTTTTCATTGACACTGCTGGAGCTACTGTAGGAATTTTAGGATATATAATATCTAAATATGAAAAATAATCCTCCTAAGATAGAACTAATTGTATAGTTTTATCTTAGGAGGAATTATTTTTATAATTTTAGTGAAGTTATTTAGAATTTTAGTTATAATAATGGAATAAGATAAAAATATAATAAATTACAAGAGGGATGGTGAATTTATGAAACATAAAAAACCAATGGTAATAATTTCAGCACTAATATTAATAATAGGAATATGTTCTTATATGTTATTTTCAAAAAATGGATATAAAGAGTATACAAGTGGAGAGTCCTTTGCAAATCTAATAGATATTCTTCTAGAAACATCTAAGGGTAAAGATTCTTTAGAAATAAATGAGGAAAGTTTAAATTCAATAGTATCAAGTTATTTAAATCAAGGAATAAAAAAAGGTAACATAACTCTAAAAGGTTTCAATGCGAATATATCTAAAGATAAAATAAAGATGTTAGTTCCGGTTAAGTATAAATCTTTGCCTTTTATGTTATCAACTGAAGGAAAAATTCAATTGAAAGATTCTAAATTAATATATGTGCCAGAAGATTTTAAGGTAGGTAAAATTTCTATTTCAAAAGAAAAAGTTTTAAGCTACCTAAAGAAAATGAATAACAATAAATTAAATATTGAAGATGATAAGTTAATAATTAATGCTAATTTATTTTCAAAAAAAGTTAGAATTACTAATATAGAAAACGGTAAGTTTGTGGGTAAGATAAATGATAGTGGAAAGAAGATGGCAGGTAGAATAGATAAGGCTGTAAAAAAGTTTGAAAGTAAGGATATGGAAAAGAAAATAGAAGAAAAATTAAATAGCAAAGATTCAAAGTCAATAGAAAGCAAAATCAATGAAAAGGCATCTAGTGCAAAATTAAATAGTAAGGCTAGTAATAAGTCAAATAATTCTTCAAGTAGAAGTGATAATAGCAGATCTTCATTAGGAGCAAAAGAAAGTCAAATGATTTCTATAATGAATAGTACTATTTCAAAGTTAGATGCAAATATTTCTTATAATTATTGGCCAGATGTAGAAAAGGTAATGGAAATATATGATTCGTTACCTCCAAAAGAAAAGGCAAAATTTAAAAATCAGGTTTTTAATTATGTAGATGTAGCCAAGGCAAAAGAGATAAAACATAGATTAGGAAAATAAAAATGAGAACATTCATCCAAGAATGTTCTCAGGCTGTTGATAAACATAATTTGTCAACAGCCTTTTTACATTTATTACAAAAAGGATTTTTAGTGTTTATGTAGAATATATATTTTAGAACAATAAATCTTTTAGCCCGTTAGGGCTCATACGGAGGAAAAATGCTTACTAATAATGAAAGAAAACAAAATCAATTAGAACTGGTTTATATAGAAAATTTAGTACCTGAAAATCACATACTTAGAAAGATAGATAAATACATAGACTTTTCATTTATAAGAGATTTAACTAAGGATTTATATTGTCCTGATAATGGAAGACCTTCAGTAGATCCAGTTGTATTATTTAAAATGCTTTTTATAGGATACCTATTCGGTATACGTTCAGAGCGTCAGCTTGTAAAAGAAATCCAGGTAAATGTAGCTTACAGATGGTTTTTAGGATATGGACTTACTGATAAAATACCAAGTCATTCCACTATAAGCCAGAATAGAACAAAAAGATTTAGTAATACAAATATACATCAAGAAATATTTGATAATATTGTATTTCAAGCTATTAATAGAAACTTGGTTGATGGGAAAATTCTATATACTGATTCTACTCACTTAAAAGCTAACGCTAATAAACATAAATTTATTAAAAAAGAAATAACTAAATCCACAAAGGAATACTTTGATGAATTAGAGAATGACATTAATAAAGATAGAATTAATCATAATAAAAAGCCTCTAAAAAAAAAGACTAAAATAGCTGAAACTAAGGAAATAAAAGTAAGTACAACTGATCCAGACAGTGGATATATGGTTAGAGATGGAAAACCTAAAGGCTTTTTTTATTTAGATCATAGAACTGTTGACGGAAAGTATAATATTATAACAGACGTTCATGTTACTCCCGGGAATATAAACGATGTAGATCCTTATGTTAAAAGAATAGAAACTCAAATAGAAAAGTTTAATTTTAATACAAAATATTTAGTAGCAGATGCCGGATATTCTACGAATCCTATTTGTAAACAAATTTCAGACAAAAATTATCAAGGTGTTTTTGGGTTCCGTTTAGGACCCCATGTTAAAGGAAAATATACAAAATATAGATTTCAGTATGTTAAAGAATTAGATGGATATGTGTGTATTAATAATTGCTTTTTAAAATATAGAACTACTACGAGGGAAGGTTATAAAGAATATTTAAGTAATGCGGAGCATTGTGCTTATTGCAAATATAAAAATAATTGCTTAACATCTGATAAATCCATTAATAGAACTATACGTCGTCATGTTTGGGAAGACTATAAAGATCAAATTTTTAGATTTACTAAAACAGAAAAAGGTAAAAGTATTTACAAACGACGTAAAGAAAAGATTGAGCGTAGCTTTGCTGATTCAAAAGAATTACATGGGCTACGTTATTGTCGCATGCGAGGAATTAAAAATGTTTCTGAGCAGTGCCTACTTACAGCGGCAGTTCAGAATATGAAAAAGATAGCCATGGTGCTATCGCATTATTTTTTGTGTACATTAATTCAAATTTATTCCAAATTAACATACATAATAAATATTTTTCGAATGCTATCGCATAAAAGAATTTTGGCGTAAACAAAAGCCCCCAATTGTTGGGGGCTTTTTGAACAATCTGAGAACATTCATCCAAGAATGTTCTCATTTTTATTTATTAATAGTATCCTCTATTGACTTTAGATATTTTAAGAAAGGCTCTTTTATATCATCTCTTTTAAGTGCAAATTCTACAGTAGCTTGAAGAAATCCTAGTTTATCACCAACATCATATCTTCTTCCTTCAAAACAATATGAATACATAGCTTGATTTTGAATTAATATACCAAGAGCATCAGTAAGTTGAATTTCTCCACCTTTTCCAGGAGGAGTGTTTTCTAAAATATCAAAAATATCAGGTGTTATTATGTATCTTCCAAGAATAGCTATATCTGATGGCGCTTCCTCAATAGATGGTTTTTCAACTAAACCTTTAACTTTATATACTCTATCTTCTATATGAATGCCATCAACTATTCCATATTTACATACATTTTCCTTAGGCACTTTTTGAACACCGAGAATACTTGTTTTATATTCATTGTAACAATTTATAAGTTGTTTTAAACAAGGTACTTCACTATCTACAACGTCATCTCCAAGCATAACAGCAAAAGGCTCATTTCCTACAAAGGTTTTAGCGCAACTAATAGCATGTCCAAGTCCTTTTGGTTCCTTTTGTCTTATGTAATGAATATCAACCATATTAGAAATACCTCTTACCATTTCAAGTAATTCAGTTTTATTGGTGTTTTCAAGTTGTAATTCAAGTTCTATAGATTTATCAAAGTGATCTTCTATAGCTCTTTTATTTCTACCTGTTATAATCAATATTTCTTCTATTCCAGAAGCAACAGCTTCTTCGATTATGTATTGAATAGTAGGTTTATCTACTATAGGTAGCATTTCCTTTGGTTGAGCTTTAGTTGCAGGTAAAAATCTAGTACCAAGGCCTGCTGCCGGAATTATTGCTTTTTTTACATTCAATGTCAAACACCGCCTTTTTATGGATATTTAAGTACTATTATACCATTTTTAGAATGAATTCTCCATTACAAGAATAATATTTATAAGTACATAAAATATTGTATTTGTATTAAAATAGTGTATTTTATAAAAATTTATATTTTTAGTGGGAAATCATTGGTGGAGGTACATGGGATTAAATTAAGTTTCATTATAATTTCCCATAATTTAGATAAAGTTTTTTTTGTGTAATCGATAATAAATTAATAAATTTCAATACAATTGGGAGGAAAGTATTAGATGAATAAAAAACTATTAAAAGTAATATCTATTGGAGCTATATTGGGTAGCATGATGCAGATTGGTATGCCACTAAGTGCTGAAGCTGCTATAGATTCATATATAATTAAAATTTCAAAAGAAATATATTCCTATAATAAAATTGAATTAGTTGATGATTTTTTACAGTATAAACTCGGAAACAAAGCTGAACTGTATAGTGATTTTTCAATAAAATTAAGAATGTCAAATGGTTTCTATGCTTTTCATAATAAAAAAAGAGGATACATAAAATATGAGGATATAGAAAACAATTATTTAAAGTCTAAAGAAAGTAATACTAAATTTAATGTTGAAAAGTATACTGAATCTAAAGAAAGTAAAATAATAGAAGTTAATTGGACTAAAAAGGCTATAGTAACTGTGGAGGGAAATGTTAAGTATATTACTCCAGAATCTATTACTGATAGTATTAAAGAAAATCAAAATCAAAATGTATTAGAGGATAAGGATAATTCAAGTGTAAAAGATAATAATATAGAAAAAATCGATGAAAACAATGAAAAATCTAGTATATTAGCTGAAGAAAATGGAAGTCATAAATATACTGCTACTAAAAGACATAAGAAAAAGCATAATTCTAGAAATAGAGAAAAAGAAAATCAAGCAAAAATACAAAAGGAAGAAGAAGCAAGACAATTAAAACTCCAAGAGAAAGCTAGAGCAAGAGAAGAGCAAAAGAAAAAAGAAGAAGCAGAAAAGTTAAAACAACAACAAGAAGTAGAGAAACAAGAAAAGTTAAAGAAAGAGCAAGAAGAAAAGGATAGATTAGCAAAAATAGAGGCAGAAAGACAAGCACAATTAAAGAAAGAAAAAGAAGCAAGAGAAGCAAAAGAAAGAGAAGAAGCACTAAAAAGACAGCAAGAAGAAGAAAAGAATAAAATAGAAAAAGAAAATCAAGCAAAAGTACAAAAGGAAGAAGAAGCAAGACAATTAAAACTCCAAGAGAAAGCTAGAGGAAGAGAAGAGCAAAAGAAAAAAGAAGAAGCAGAAAAGTTAAAACAACAACAAGAAGTAGAGAAACAAGAAAAGTTAAAGAAAGAGCAAGAAGAAAAGGATAGATTAGCAAAAATAGAGGCAGAAAGACAAGCACAATTAAAGAAAGAAAAAGAAGCAAGAGAAGCAAAAGAAAGAGAAGAAGCATTAAAAAGACAACAAGAACAAGAAAAGCAAAGAATTAAAGATGAAAATAATAGATTGATAGAAGAAGCAAAAAATAACTTGAATCTTGGAGATCTAGCTAATGTAAAGGCTAATTTAACATTATCAACAGAAGACTCCAATGGAGTTAAGATTTCATGGAAGTCTAATGATGAAGCAACAATAAAAAGTGATGGAACAGTTACAAGACCAAGTGCAGATAGTGAAGACAAAAATGTTAAATTAGTTGCAACATTTACTAAAGGTGAAGAGGTATCAACTAAAGAATTTGAAGCTATAGTAAAGGCACAAGAAAAACCTAAAGTAAAAACAGAAGAAGAAATAGTTGAATTATTAAAAGAAGATAAGCCAATAGAGTTTAAAAAGCCAGAAAACTTTGATATAGCTATAAAAGAATCTTTAAATCAATTAAAACCGAGTTTTGAAGCGGTTGTACCTTATTCTGAGTATAACAAATATAATTTTAATAATTACAATAATATTATGGTTCAATTAGGTGGAAATGATTATGGCAAGCCTGGAGTTCAAACAAGTGGTGGAACTGTAATTGATGGAAAAGTAAAAATGACAGTTAAATTTAATTATAGAAGGGATATAGATGAAGTAAAAAGACAAAAAAAGGCTACAGAAGAAGTTGTTAAAAAAATAGTTAAAGAAGTTATAAAACCAGGCATGAGTGATGTAGAGAAGGAATTAGCATTACATGACTATGTAGTTAAACATGCTGATTATAATATGGCTGGACTTAATAAGAATCCAGCAGATTTAGAAGATCATAGTGCTTATGGTGTACTAGTTTTAGGAAAAGGTGTATGTGAAAGTTATGCAAAAGCAATGCATTTATTATTAAATGAAGTTGGAATAGAGTGCAAGTATGCAACAGGATATAAAAGGAATCCTAATGGAGGTAAAGGTGGTGGACATGCTTGGAATATGGTTAAGCTCGATAATGAGTGGTATAACTTAGATGCAACATGGGATGATCCAGTTTCAGATAGAGTAGGAAGAAGTGACAATGAAGCTATAGTATCTCCTGTTATTCATACATACTTTAATGTACCTGATTCAGTATTTAATAAAGATCATATAAGAGGAGATTTTGAACAAAATAATTACCCAGTAGCTAATGGAACTAAATATTCCTATGACAATCTCGATGTAGATGAATTTATGAATGATGGAACAAAAGTACCTAAAGTAACAAGTAGAGATGAACTTATAAGAGTATTTAAAGAAGTAATGAAAAATAGAAAAACTGAAGTGTATGTAAGATTTAAAGGATTTTCTATGACCCAACAAGATTTAATGAATATGCTAGGAAAAATTTTAGATGGAAATATATATAGCAGTTATGGAGTTAATCCTACAGATTCAAGTCATGCATATTGTGTATTTAAACTAAGATAGGATTTAAGTTTTTTATTTAAAAAGCTATTAGAATAATTTTTCTAATAGCTTTTTGTTATGCTTTTAAAAAATTATTTTTTTAATTAGTTTAGAATTAAAATAATCTACTCTTAGAGTATATAAAAATGTATATCTAAAACGCTCTCTTATAAATATTTAAAACATCTTCCTCAGTTAGTGGAGGATATGTTCCAGTTGTTTTTCCACCATGATTTTCAATGCACATGTGTGCCATTTCAGAAAGTTTATCTTCTTTTATTCCAACTTCTCTTAAGGACATTGGAATTTCAAGTGATTTTATAAAGTTACGAGTACAGTTAATGGCTCCTTTTGCAGTTACATACTTATCTTCATTTAAAGGTAAGTTCCAAACATTTATTCCATAAGTTGCAATATCATCTACAGTATTATCGTTTAATATATATTCCATCCAAACTGGAGTTAATATTCCAAGTCCTACCCCATGAGTAATGTCAAAATATGCACTTAGTTCATGTTCCATAGCGTGAACAGCCCAGTTACTGTCTTTGCCGTATTCAATAAGGTCATTAATTGCAAGACTAGATGCCCACATTAAGTTTGCACGAGCCTCATAGTTTGTAGGTTCATTGAAGGCTATTGGACCATAGTGGAACACTGTCTTTAAAAGTCCTTCAGCAAATCTATCTTGTATAAATGCACCTTTAGTTGGAGAAAAATACACTTCAAATATATGGCTCATAATATCTATAGTTCCAGCAGCAGTTTGATGTTTTGGAACTGTGTAAGTATAAGTTGGATCTAATATAGAAAATCTAGGAGCAGTTTTTGAGCTTCCAGTAGATAGTTTTTGATTTGTTTCAAGGTTACTTATAACAGCGCCTTTATCCATTTCAGAACCTGTTGCAGCAAGGGTCAGAATTGTTGCAAGAGGTAGAGCATCTTTGATTTTAGCTTTTCCAATAAGAAAATCCCATGGATCACTGTCATAGTAATATCCAGCAGCTATGATTTTACTACAATCTATAACACTTCCACCACCAATTGCAAGTATAACATCTATATTGTTTTCCTTACATATACGAACCCCTTCTCTAACACTTGTAATACGAGGATTTGGTTCTACTCCGGAAAGTTCCATATAGCTTAAATCATTTTCTTTTAGTATAGAAATAACATTATCATAAAGTCCACTTCTTTTAATGCTTCCACCACCATAAACTAAAAGCACTTTTTTTCCGTATTTTTTAAGTTCACGTCCAAGAACTTTAATTTGTCCTTCGCCGAAGAAAACTTTAGTAGGTATATCATATTTAAAGTTTAACATTTAAATCCTCCTTAGAAAAATTCTTTTAATAAATTATAACATAAACTTTTGTTTTATATAAAATAAATGATATTTACTGTAAATTTTTAAAGTTATAAATAAATTGTTCGAAAATCAAAATTTATATATAAAGTTCATAAAAAAAAAGTCGAAAAATAATCATAAATTGTATAAGTAGTTTAGTACTATATAAAATGATAAAAATAAGGAGATGATTTATTAGTGAATAAAAACAAAATTAGAAAATTATTTGCAGTAGCAGTTATAAGTGGAGCGTTAATGACAGGATTAAAAAGTGAAGCATATGCAGTTGTAACTGATTATGCCATTAAGGTAAATGATCAGGTATATTCTTATAATCAGAATAATTTAATAAGTTCTTTTTTAGATTATAAGATAAATAAACCAGCAAAATTATATGAAGATTTTAAAAGTAAGCTAAAAGCTGGTAATGGATTTTATGCTTTTAAAGATGATAAAAAAGGATTTATACCATATGAAACTTTAGAAAAAGGTTTTTTAGAAGCAAAATATAGTAAAAAAACTTTTAATATAGATAAAATTATAGAGATGGATGATTGTAAAGCGATAGAAGTAAATTCAGTAAAAGAAATTAAAATTAATGAAAAAAATGAAATTAGCGAAGTTTTAACTAAAAAAGAAGATGAAAACAAAGATAATAAAAATGATGATAATAAAGCAAAAAGTGAAGAAACAGTAACAAGTAAGTCAACAACAAGTTCATCTAAATCTTCTGGGGGAAGTTCATCACGCAGAAGTTCATCAAGTAAAAGAAGAGAAGAACCAAAAAAAGAAGTAGTAAATCAAGAGCCAAAGAAAGAAGAAGCACAAAAGAAACCAGAAGTTGTAAAAGATAAAGAAGAAAATAAAGTGGATCAAGTAGTAAAACCAGAAGAAAAGAAAGAAGAAGTACAAAAGAAACCAGAAGTTGAAAAGAACAAAGAAGAAAAAACAAATTCTATGATTCCTAAAATAACTGAAGGAAAAAAATGTGTAGTTGAAAAAAATGAAAAACCAGCATCCATAACTTCAGGAAAAGATGTAAAACTAAAAAGTGAAATAACACAAGTGGCTCAAAAGAGTTATCCATCAATAAATCAAGAAACTACTGTATTTATAAGAGGTGTTGTAGAAAATGATGGCAAAATAGAAGTTGCTGGACAAAAGATAGAAGTTAAAAAAGACGATAAGTATAGTGTAGTAGCAGACAAAATAAAGGAACATTTTAAAAACAATGAACATTGGGAAGTGGAACATAAATACGTGCAAGCAGGTTATCAATCTAATCTTACATTTAAAGCTAAAAAAGCAGAAGATCATGTAGGAAACTTATTTGTAAGTGGAAATGGAATAGAATTTTTTAATATAAAAAATGAAGCTTATGGATTCAAAGGTATTAGAGAAGATAGGGAAGTTTGCACAGTTACAGTTTTAGATGAGTGTAAAAAGAATGAAACTATAAATATTAAAGTTTCATCAGATATTGTTAATAAAACATTTGCAACACTTAAATTAGAAGTAAAAAGTGGCGAAACTAAAAATATATTGGCTCAAAGAATTGCTACAGAATTAAAAGCAAATAAAGAAATAAAAAGATGTTTCACTGTTGAAAATAACGAAGATAAAATAGTATTAACACAAAACAATATAGCAGATAAGCTTAATCTTAAAGTAACAATTGAAAATGAGGAAAAATCTCAAAATGAAGATAATAGAGAAAAATCTCATGAAAGTGTAAGTGCACCAGTAAATAAGGAAGCAGAAAATTTAAAACAGAAACAAGTTGAAGAAGAACAAAAAAAACAACAAGAAGGTCAAATTAAACAAATTCAACCAGAAAATCAACAATCTGAAAAAGAAAAGATAAAAAATCAGCAAAATACTTTATTGATTGAAACAGAATCTATAAAAGAGGGTTCAGTGGTACAACCATCTACAGTGCAAGAAGGACATTTTGGATTTAAATTTAAAGGTGAAAAGCAAAATAAACTAAACAAAGATCAAGAAATTAAAGTTTTAGATAAAGTTATAAAACTTGAAAAAGGTGACGATAGTTCAAAGATTAAATCTAAAATTTTAGAAGCTTTTAAAGATCATAAAGATTGGAATTTTGATATAGGATATGTGGTTGTAGAAGAAAAAGGTGCTAGTATTGGGTACATTTGTAAAAGGGCGCAGGAAAATGTTGATAAGTTTGCAGAGGATACTGATGAAATTAAGTTTATCCAAGATAATAGAACATCAGGTGATCCAGGAAAAGAAGAAGTAAAAGAACAATTTCAAATAGTAGTAAAAAAACCTTCAAGTGAAAAGACAACAATAAATATTACTTTGAAACTTAAAGGAACTTCAAATGTACTAGGACAAGTTAATGTAGAAATAGAAGCAAAAGAGACTGTAGAACAAGTTGCTCAAAATATAGCTAAAGCATTAAAAAGTAATATTTCAAGGTTATATAACATTGAAGTTAAACAAGCAAATGTTATATTGACACAAAAAGAAGCATCAAGATATCAAACAGAAGTTATTATAAAATAGTTTAAATATAAAAAGTCCTTAGAGATAATCTAGGGACTTTTGTATTAATTTAATTACTTTTTTAGTTTAAATTAAATCTTTTTATTAAAATTATACATAATAATGAAAATTTCGTGCTGTTTAAAGAAGAAATGTCAAAAATATCTTGAAAATTTCAAAGAAAAAACGATATTATTAATAAGCGAATATTTAAGGAGGGGTAACAATGAAACATACAAAACAATTAAAAACATTATCAATTGCTACTATTTTAGGAATTGCATTGTCGGGAGGACTTGCTACAAATGCTAATGCCGAAACAAGATATAGTGATTATAAAAATCCAAATGTAGCAGCAGCAACTACAAACGTAAAAGAAAATGATGGAGTTAAAAGCAAGGAAGAATTTTATGACAAGGTTAAGAGTGCTTTAGAAAATTTTGAAACTAATGTAACTATAAAAATTGCAGATTATAATAATAAAGATTACAATTTAAATATTTTCAATAAGGTTATTTTAGAGCATCCAGAAATAGATTATGGATATAAAGGGGTAAGTGGAAATATATACGGATACTATAATACTCCAGAGAAGACTATGAATGTAAATATAAGTTATAGACAAACTAAAGAAGTTATGCAAATGGAAAAACAAGCTGTAAAAGCAAAGGTTCAAAAAATAATAGGAGAAGTTATCAAACCTGGAATGACAGATGTACAGAAGGAATTAGCACTTCATGATTATGTTGTTAAAAATGCAGATTATAATGTTGCAAATTATAGAAGTGGTGTTGTTACAGCAGAAGATCACAATGCTTATGGAGTATTAGTAAAAAATACAGGAGTTTGTGAAAGTTATGCAAAGGCAATGTATGAACTTTTAAATGCTGTAGGAATTGAATGTAAATATGTTACTGGACATGGTAATAGAGGTGGACATGCTTGGAACATGGTTAAATTAGATGGACAATGGTATAATCTTGATGCAACTTGGGATGATCCAATATCAGATAGAAATTTAGGGGGAAATGCATTAGTTCCAATTAGTCATAAATATTTCAATGTTCCAGATTCTATATTTAATAGAGATCATGCAAGAGGAGAAGTTGCAAGAAACTATCCAAGCTGCACAGCAACTAAATATTCATTTGACAATCTTAATGTTCCTGAATACACAGCTGATGGAAAACTTTTTGTTAATTTTACAACTTCAGATGAGTTACACGCAGAAATACTTAAAGCTTTAGAAAATCGTGATGGAAGTTTATGTTTAAAAATGAAAAATGTAAATATAGGATTAAATGATCTAATGAGAAGAATTCAAATAATTGCACAACATAACAATATATATGGATTTGGAATGAATGTTTCAAGCTCAGGTTCTTACATTAGAGTTAATTTTAACTGGTTATAATTAAATATATAAAATTAAAAGGAACTATTTTAGAATACCTCTAAAATAGTTCCTTTTTTACGTAATTTGAATATATTTCCATAAAAAACTTTACAACGAACTTATGTTTATATATAATTATATTCAGAACTTATGTTCAAGAACTGGAGTTTGGAGGATGCCTTATGAATATAAAAGAATTGATAAAAAAGAGTAAGGCTAAAGATGAAGAAGCAACAAAGATACTTATAGAAAAATATAGACCCTTTATATTAAGAACTATGCAGGGTGTGTACATAAAGGGATATGATAGAGAAGATTTAATTCAAATTGGCTATGTAAGTGTAATAAAAGCAATTGAAAAGTATGATTTAGATAGTAAAACTCCATTTACTGCTTATGTTTGTAATTCTATAAAAAATAATTACTATTATAAAATCAGAGGAAAAGTAAAAGAAAATTATGATGTTAGTTATGAAAAATCAATAGAAGAAGGATTTGAATATACAAATGAAGAAGATATAGAAAATGAAGTTTTAAAGAACTTTGAGATAAAAAGATTAAGACAAGCCTTAAAGAAGCTATCCAGTGAAGAAAGAGAACTTATTTTATATTGTTATAGCAATGGACATGGCGCCATGAGAGAATATAGCAAAATAAAGGGAATAAAATATGGAACGCTTCAAAAGAGAAAAAAATCTATTTTAAATAAAATAAAAAAATATATGAAATAATTCATTAAAATGATACCTTTTATTTTTTGTGATATAGTATTATACTGTACAAGAAAAATAATACTGTGGAGGGATTTTATGAAACATAAATCATTAAAAAAAGTACTATCTGTAATTTCAATAATGGCAATAACAGCATCTCTTGCTGGTTGTGGTAAGCCAAAGCCTGTAGAGCGTCCTAAAGATGCAAAACAAAAGGTTGAAGATACAGCTATGACTAAAAAAATACAAAAAGAAAAAATAGTAAGTGGAAATAAAGTATATATATCAGGAGATACTATTATTGGGGCAGTTATAATGAAAAAAGATGTTCCAGAAAAGGAAGCTAAAAAGAAGGCACAAGACCTTGCAAATAAATATGCTAAAGAATTAAAAAAGGAATATAAAAATCTTCAAGAAGAATATAAAGGAATGAAGATAAATGTACAAGTTGTTCAAAATGGAAAGAATCTAGCAAATGTATTAATAGACAAATAATTAAATTAAAGGACAAGGATTAAAGTCAGTGGAAATTAATGAATTTCCACTGGCTTTAATCCTGTTTCTAAAACTGACATTAATTGGTTAAATATATCTTCTAGTTGATTTTTATAATGAATAGCTTTGCCATCTAGCATATTTAAAAGATCTTTATAATCAATTCCTAGTTTTAATTTTATGTAGTTAATAATAGATTCTGACAAGTTAATTATACAAAGAATAATAAAGTCTACAGATAGTGTTTTCTTTATTTGTCCCTGTTCCTGTCCGTGAATAACTACATTTTCTATAAAAGTTTTTCCATTTAAAGAATTTAATATTTTTGTCTGCTCAATATCTCTATTTTCAACAGCACTTCTTAAAAATTTACTCATTATAGGAAAAGTTAAATCAAATTTCATGTAATTAAAAACTACGCTCCTATATATCTCAAAAAAATTATTACTTTCTGTATCTATATGACGTTCTAAATAATCTATTTTTTTGTCTACGGCATAATCAAGTAAAAATAAGTATAAGTCATTTTTATTTTTAAAATATCTATAAAAACTTCCTTTTGCGATTCCAAGTTCAGTTATTATCTTATTCATGGAAGCGGTCTCGAAATTATGACTTGAAAATTCTTTTAAAGAAATATTTATAATTTCCTTTTGGCGTTCGCTAGATAAATTCAAAAAAGTTTGTTTTGGCAAAAGATCACCTCCTTGGAAAGTGACCAGGTAGTCACTTAATACATTGTCAGTATAAAACAGTTGGAGAAAAATGTCAATGCAAATTTATGGAAAGTTAATACTGGGATTATTGACATGATTTTCTTGCTGTGGTAATATTGTTTTAGATTATGCGACAAGGTGGTCGCTATAGTAAAAAACTTCTGGGGGGAGTTCAATGAAAAAGATAATTTCACTTTTAGTTACAGCACTTATGATTTTCCCTATGACTGGGTGTGCTAAGAAAAATGCATCAGGGGAAGAAGAAAAGGTATTACCGGTAAAAGTTATGGGTGCCCATGAAGAAGAGAATCCAATTTTACTACAATACTTAGGTAATACAAATTCTACAGATAATATTAAGCTAAGTTTCAAATTACCTGGAAAGATTGCGCAGCTTAATGTTAAAGAAGGAGATTATGTAAGTGCAGGAGAAGCATTAGGTCAGCTTGATACTAAAGACTATAATTTTGCTGTAAATGGTGCAAGAGGACAGCTTGAAGCAGCTAATGGGCAAGTTTCAGCAGCTAATGGTCAGGCAGAAGCAGCAGGTGGTCAAGCAGAAGCAGCTAAAGGTCAAATGCAGGCTGCACAAAAACAAATAGCTATGGCACAAGCTAAGGTTGATGCATCAAAAGCTCAATATGATAAGGCTTTAAATGGTGCTCAGGCAGAAGACATAAATAGAGCAAGACTTGCAGTTAAAAATGCAGAAGATACTTATGAATACGCAGAAAAAAGTTATGGAAGAATAGAAAAGCTTTATAAAGAAGGTATTGTGTCAAAACAACAATTAGATGATATAAAAATAAAAAGAGATAGTGCCAAAGTAGATTTAGACAATAAGAAGGAACTTTTAGCTAAAGCAGAAAATGGTGCTAGAGAAGAAGATAAGAGAGCAGCTTTAGCAGGTTATAATGCTGCAAAAGCACAACTTGAAGCTGCAAAATCACAGTATAGTGCAGCACAAGGACAATACAATGCAGCCCTTGGACAAAGAAATGCAGCGCAAGGACAAAGTGCAGCAGCACAAGGTATGCGTGAATCTGCTCAAACTCAATATGAGTCAAAACAAAGTATGCTTGATGATACTGTGTTAAGAGCAAGTGTTTCAGGATATGTAGTTAAGGTTTTAAACAAAGCTGGTGAAAATGTAGCAGCAGGATATCCAGTAGTAGTTATAAGAACAGATGACCAAGTAATTGATATTGGTGTAGCTCAAAATGATATAGAAAAGATAAAAGTAGGTGCAAAAGCAGATATAGCTATAAATGATTTAAAGACAACTGGTAGTATAGCTGAAATAGAGCAAGTACCAGATCCAAAAAGCAGAACTTATAAAGCAAAAATAAGAATGGATAAACAGCTTCCAAAGGATAAATTTTATGTTGGTACTGTAGCTAATGTAAGTATTAAACTTGCACAGGAAAAAGGTATTTGGTTACCAGTTACAGTTGTTTTAAATGATGGAGAAGATTATGTTTATACAGTAGAAAAGGGCAGAGTTGCAAGAAAAAATATTACAATCTCTAGCATATTTGGAGATAAAGTTTTAATAAAAGGAGTATCAGTTGGCGAACAAGTTGTAACTGAGGGATTAAAAAATATTAAGCCAGGTTACAAAGTTAAAATAGCAAAATAAAAGAGGTGGAAATATGTCAGGGTTAGTTGAGAGTGCAATTAAACACCGAAAAATAACCATATTTTTAACGGTATTAATACTGATTTTTGGATTAGGCATATATAGAGTAATACCAAAGCAAGAAAATCCTGATGCTTCTGTTGGAATAGCAAGAGTTTTAACTATATATCCAGGGGGAACTCCTGAGGACGTTAAGAACTTAGTTACTAAAAAGCTTGAGGATGCAGCATCGGAAATAGATGGTTTTGATTATGTGGAATCATATTCTAAAAATAGTGTATCTGTATTAATTGTTTATTTAAAAGATACAGCAGATGATGATAAAGCTTGGAGAGAACTTAGGGATAAGATAAACGATAAAAAATCAGAACTACCAGCTGAATGTTTTCCAAGTCAAATAAATACAGATTTGGTTTCAACAGCAGGAATGATAATAAGTTTATCAGGAGACAATTACTCTTACGACCAATTAGATAGTTATGCTGAAGAAATTAACAGAAGATTAAGTAAAATTGAAGGTGTAACAGTTTTGATATTGATGGTAAGCTTGATAAACAAGTTAAAGTTGATGTGGACATGGATAAATTAAAAAATTATCCAATATCATTAGAGGATGTTACAAAAGCACTTAAGGTGCAAAATGTTAAAATACCACCAGGAGCTATTGAAAGTAAAACTTCAAAAATTGATGTAATTACAAGCAATGGTTTCGATTCTATAAAAGATATAGAAAATGTAGTTGTATATGTGTCAGAGGACACTGGTGCAATAGTAAGACTTAAAGATATTGCAAAAATATATATGGATTATGACCAAGATGATGTTAAGTACAAACAGGATGGTAAAAAATCTATATTATTAACAGGTCACTTTGAAGATAACAAAAACGTAGTTTTAATTGGTAAAGATGTAAGACGTGAAATTGAATCAATTAAAAAGACGCTTCCAAATGACTTGAATTTTTATGAAGTATTATATCAACCTACAGATGTTGATAATGCTGTTTCTGATTTTATGACTAACTTAATAGAAGGTATTATATTGGTTATTGTAGTTATATTTGCAGGTGTTGGTGTTAGAAACTCAATAGTTGTATCAACAGCACTTCCAATATCAATACTTCTAAGTTTTATAATGATGCACTTTGCTGGAATAAAGGTACACCAAATATCAACTATGGCACTTATTATTGCCCTGGGAATACTGGTTGATAATGCAATAGTAATAAGTGACGTTGTTCAAGTTAAGATAAATCAAGGAGTTGACAATGTGCGAGCCGCCCTTGAAGGTGCTAAAGAATCATCAATTCCTATATTTACTTCAACACTTACAACAGTTGCATCCTTTGCTCCATTACTTACAATACCGGGAGTTCCAGGAAAGTACGTTGAGAGTATACCAAAGGTTGTTATAATATCCCTTATTGCGTCTTATATATGTGCTATGCTTATAACCCCTGCATTAGCTGCAGTTTGTTACAAGAAAACATCAGATGCAAAACAAGGTAAGATAATGAAAAAAGTTGAAAAATTCTTTGAAAATGCATTGAGTTTTGGACTTAAAAAGAGAAAGCTTACTATTTTAATTTCTCTTGGTATGCTAGCAGTGGCAGCATTTATTACAACAACTTTAGGACTTCAGTTTTTCCCATATGCCAATAAAAATATGATGTATATAAATACTACAATTGAGAAAAAAGGTGACATAAAAGCAACTGAAAATTTATCAAAGGTTGTAGAGAAGGTATTAAAAGCACAACCTGAAGTTAAGAGTTATTCAACAGGAATTGGAGATGGACTTCCAAAATTCTGGGTTGCAATGCCTCCTTCAGTACCATCTAATGACTTTGCTCAAACAAAGATTGATTTTGATCTTAAAAAGGGTGGAAGATTTAAGGATAATGCAGAGTTTGCAAATTTCCTTCAAGAAAAATTAGATTCTGAAATAGTTGGTGCTAAATGTACAGTTTATCCACTTCAATATGCATTACCTAAAGAAGCTCCTATAGGTATAAGAGTTATAGGTGATGATATGGAAAAATTATATGCAGCATCAGAAAAACTTCAAGGATTAATTAGGCAAATTGATGGTGCAACTAAAGTTCGTGATGATGCAGCGGATAGAACATATCAATATAAAGTAGATATTGATTCTGATATGGCGTCACAACTTGGTATTATTAAATACGATATAGAAAGACAAATAAACATAGCTTTAAGAGGAACAGAAGGTTCTGTTTATAGAAAGAATGGTAAAGAATTTAGTATTATTGTAAAGAGTAATATAGATAGCAAAGAAAAACTTGAAAATCTAGCTGTAAAATCTACTCTTGCAGGACACAAAGTTTTATTAAAAGAAATTGCTACAATTAACCTACAGACACAAATTGATACTATAAAAAGATATAATAAAGAAGATTGTATAAATGTTTATGCGGATATTAAACCAGGTGGAAACGCCGTTGATCTTCAAGATAAAATAGAAGAAAAAATAAAAACTACAGATTTACCTGGAGTTAGATTAGAATTCTTTGGAGAAAAGGCTGACATAGTAAAATACTTCGGAACATTAGGTCAATCAGCAGGTGTTGCTATTTTCTTCATATATATAATATTACTTATACAATTTAACTCATTTATGCAACCATTTATTATATTCCTTACAATACCATTATCATTAATTGGTTCCGCACTTGGATTATTTATATTTAGACAACCACTATCACTTATGGCTCTTATGGGAATTGTAAGTTTGGTTGGTGTAGTTGTTAAAAACGCAATACTTCTTATTGAATATATAAATAAGGCAAGAAAAGAAGGATATTCATTAAATGATTCTTGTATGGATGCTATGAAAAAGAGATTTAGTCCTATTATACTAAGTGCATTTACAACGGTTATGGGACTTGCACCTATAATACCATCTGGAAATCCTATGTTTGTTCCTATGGCAGTTGCCTTAATGTGTGGACTTATAGTATCTACACTATTGACACTTATTATAATACCTGTTTTATACAACTTAATTGAAAGTTCTGTTGATAAGTTCAATAACAAACATAAAGGTGGATTTAAATTCAATTTTAAATTTGGTGGTAGAAAAATAAAGAAAGAAAATACTTTAGAAGGATGATAATTATGAAAAATAAAAGATTATTAAAAATCTTAACTTTAGGTATTACATCCATTTTCTTAGGGGGAGCGGCACTAAGAGTAAGTGCTGCATCCTCAAAAGAACCACTTAAATTATCTAGAGATGAAGCTGTAGCACTTGCTGTAAAAAATAGCAACGACATAAAAAGAGTTGACACTGGAGTAGATACAATAGCTAGAAAATTTAAAGATGCAAAAGATTTAAGTGATAAAGTAAAAGAACTTGAAGAAAAGTTTGCGGACTACAAAGAAGCTTGGAAAAAGATAAACAGTTCTGAATTTAAGGCTGCAAAGGCAAAGCTTGAAGGTGCTATTAAAGCAGTAGAGGGGTATTCAAAATCTGATGAAGTATTAAAAGATTTAAATGCAAAATTAAGTGCATTAAATAAAATACCAGAAGATAAGTTAACTCCTGAAATGAAGGCACAAAAAAATCAAATAATAGCTGGAATAAAAAAGGCAGAAGGAACTAAAAAGGCTATAGAATCTCAGCTAAAACAGGGAAACATGACTATTGAAGCTGCAAAGGAAAAGTATCCAGAATTTAAAAAGCAGTATGCAGAAATACAAGCAAAGCTTGCAGAGTTTGAGGCAGGAAAGAAAACCCTAATTGAACTTTCAGAGCCAGGAACAAGTCTTGAGTATCCACTAGTAGATATAAAAACAGGAGAACCACTAAATCTTACCCAAGAAGAAGAGTATTATGATTTTAAAAGACCACAGGAAATATATTATGCTGTTCAGGTTTTACTTGAAAAAGCCGTAAAGCAAAAGGAACTTGTAAAGTCTATTGCAAGTGTTCAAGTAAATGAAGCATATACAAAAATTCTTTATGGTGAAGATGGATATGGGGTAAAGAGTAAGCTATGTGACAGAATACAAAAGGGATACAATGATGTAACTAAAAGTTATGATATAGGAACATCATCTAAGCTCCAAAAGGATTTAACTAAAATATCTCTTGATCAAATGAAGCTTGATGTGGATTCCCTTAAGAGAACTGTAGATAGCGGAAAAATTCAATTTAAAAGTTCCCTTGGAGTGGATTTAACATCTAATATAGAGTTAAAGGACAAAATTGATAAAACAGTAAGGGAACCTAAAGGATTTCAAGAATATTTAAATGATGCTTTTAAAAATAGATATGAAATTTTTAGTGCTGACAGAGATTTAAAAGAATATGAAAGAAGCTTTGAAACCATAAAAGATTATTTTGTAGATGATGATTATGAGTGGATGAATGTAGCAAAACAAATAGATGAAACTAAACTAGCATTAAGTGATGCTAAAAGAGATGTTAAACGTGATATAGAAGATAAGTATTTAGAGGTTAAGCAAAAAAGAAATGAAATAGAAATGAACAAAAAGAAATTAGAAAAGGCTCAAATTCAACTAGATGCTGCAAATAAGGCATATGAAATAGGAGTTAAGGCAATAGGACTAACTTGGGATGCAGAACTTGCAGTGGCAAAGGCACAAATGGACTATGATACATCCATTAGGGATTACAAAATAGCCCTTTATAAGCTTGAAAAAGCAAGTGGCATTGGAATAGACATGAAAAATGTAAAGGCATTTCAAATTGAAGTAGCAGAAAAGATTAAAGAAATCAAAGGGGGAGATGATTTTTAATGAATAAGAAGGCAAAAATTTTAACCACATCAATACTATTGGTTTCCGTTATGACTTTAGGTGGGAAAGTTGTTTTTGGTGCAAATAGTGATTCCCCCCTTGGTGTAAATGATGTAGTAGGCAATGTAGTTGAAAATAACTCGGACATTACTCTTTATAAAGATAAAGTTAGAGTTAGGGAAAAATGGTATACTCATGAGGAAAAGAAAAGAAAAAATGATTCTAACTATGATGAGGACATAAAAAAGGATGTTCTTCCATTAAAAGAAGAAGTTGAGTTAGGTAATTTGAATTGGGAAAGAGAGCAAATACAAGACAGAATAACTGTTGAAGCAAAAGAGTTATATTATAAAATTTTACTTCAAAATCGCATGATAGATGTACAGCAAAAAACTGTCGAAAGACTAAAACGTGAATTAGAAAATAAAAAGAAAAAAATTCAATTGGGTACAGAAGCATCTATTAGTTTGGTGGGAGACGAAACTAATCTCAAAAATGCAGAGGTGAAGCTTCAAGAACTTAAATCGGATAAAGAGAAGTTTGCATTGAAGCTTAACATGAAAATGGGTACACCTGTAACTGGAGAGGTTAAGTTAAAGGATGCAGAAGTTCCATATAAGGTTTTTACTATTAATAATGTAGAAAGTGTTATAGACACTATGCTTAAAAAGTACCATACTATAAAGTATCTAGAAAAGGAAGAACATGCTAAGATACAAGAAAAAAATATAACTCATAGTTATGCTAATGCTCAAGATGATGATGAGGTTGCAAAGCATCCAGAGAAAAACTATAAGTCTAAAGAAGATGACCTAGAAGATGACTTAATAGAAATAAAATATAAAATGGATGATGAAAAGAAAAAAATACAATCTAAAGTTAGAATAGACTATAATAATATAATAAATCTTCAAAATAATGTTGAAGCTAAAAAGCTTGATGTAGACAAAGCAGATACTTTATTTAAAACTGAAAAGACAAAATTTAAAGTCGGAACAAGTACACAAATACAATGTGATGCTGCAGAAGAAGCTTTGCTTATGGCAAAATTACAATATGACAATGCTAAACTTGACTATTATATTGCAGTAGAAAATTTCAAAAACTATATAAAAGTGGCACTATAGAAATTTAAAGCTCTCTTTTGAAGTGTGATAAGTAAGATCACATATATCAAAAGGGAGTTTTTATCTTAGGTTTAAATTTATTATTTTTTATTTGTAAATATATATTAATGTGATATACAATATATTTATATAGTAAGAAAATTTATGAAAAGGTGGAAAATATGAAAAGAAAAATATTAAAAATATTAATTTATTCTACTATATTGACAATTTCACTAACAGCATGTTCAGGTAAAACTAAAACAGAAGATAAAGTAAATGTAAAAGAAAAGAGTGCAAAAACTTCAGTTGTAAAAAATAAAGATGATTCAAAGTGCATAGTTTTAACGGGAACATTTTCTGCAAAAGAAAATAAAGTTATTGTTCCTAAAATATCAGCTACAGTTGAAAAACTACCTGTAAGGGTTGGAGATATTGTAAATGAAGGAGATGTTGTTGCAACTTTAGACTCTAAAGAAATAAACGATAAAATAAATCAATCTAAAACTGTTATGGATACTTGGTTTGTAGCAGTAGAACAAGCCAAAATTGGACTTAAGCAATGTGAAGATGCACTTATGGCATCAAAGGCTAGTTATAATTTAACAAAAGCTAATATTATAGCGGCAAATGGAAGTAAAAAAGATTTAAATGATAATCTTAAAATTGCCGAAAATTCATTAAAGCAATCACAAATAAGTGTTGGAAAAGCAAAAGAAACAATAAAAGTATCAAATGAAAGTTATGAGCAATCTAAAAAAATTTACGAAGAAGCAAAGAAAGCAGTTGAAGATACTCTAGTTAAAGCACCAATTAAAGGGGTTATATTAAATATAAATGTGAAAAAAGGTGAAGTTGCATCAAATTCAACTCCTATTATGACACTTGTTAATGTGGACAAAATATATTCAACAATAGAAATAAATGACGATTTATTAAAAAAGGTTAAAGTAGGAGATAAATTAGAATCGTACATAGTTCCTCTTTCAAAGAAAAAAGCCATTGGGACTATAGTAAAAATTAATAAAAAGGAAGATATAAAGAAAAACTTTAACTCTATAGAACTAGAATTTGAAAATGAAGATGGAAAAATAAAACCTGGTATGATTGTTGATGTTATATATAAATAAAATTATGATACAATATATCTAATGTTTACATTTAAAAAAGACAATTGTATAAGGTGGTATTATTTATGTTATTTAATTCGTTAGGATTTATTTTATTTTTTCCTATAGTAGTGGGGGGATATTTTTTAATTCCCCACAAATATAGGTGGATATTACTTTTAATATCAAGCTATTATTTTTATATGAGTTGGAATCCTAAATATATAGTTTTGATATTTACAACTACATTAATATCTTATTTGTCGGGAATATATATTGAAAAGACAGAAAGTAAGTCAAAAAAGAAATTTTATTTAAATTTCAGTATTATATCTAATTTATTAATACTTTTTGTATTTAAATATTTTAATTTTTTTAATGGCTCATTAAGAGATGTATTTAATCATTTTAATTTATCATATGGTATACCTAACTTTAAGTTATTGTTACCAGTGGGTATATCTTTTTATACTTTTCAAAGTTTAAGTTACTCAATTGATGTTTATAGAGGAACTAAAAGTGCTGAAAAACATTTTGGAATATATGCATTATATGTTTCCTTTTTTCCACAATTAGTAGCAGGACCTATTGAAAGATCGGACAGGCTACTTCCTCAATTTTATGAAAAGCATAACTTTGATTATAAAAGAGTCACCGATGGACTTAAAATAATGGCATGGGGATATTTTAAAAAGGTGGTTATAGCTGATAGGTTAGCTATTTTAGTTAACACTGTTTACAATAATCCCACTGAATATAGGGGACTTCCTTTAATTGTAGCATCTGTATTTTTTGCTTTTCAAATTTTTTGTGATTTTTCTGGTTACTCAGATATAGCAATAGGTTCTGCGAAGGTTATGGGCTTTGACCTTATGAAGAACTTTGATAGACCATATTTTTCTAAGACTATTGCAGAGTTTTGGAGAAGATGGCATATATCTTTATCTACTTGGTTTAGAGATTATTTATACATACCTATGGGAGGAAACAGAGTTAAAATATCAAGATATTATTTTAATATATTTTTTACCTTCCTAATTAGTGGACTTTGGCATGGAGCTAGTTGGACATTTGTAATATGGGGTGCCCTTCATGGTGTTTATCAAATTATAGGGCATATTACTAAAAGTGTTAGAAAAAAATTCGTAGATGTTATAGGGATTAGTAAGATTCCAAAGGTTCATGATTTTATAAAAGTGATAATTACATTTGTATTAGTTGATTTTGCATGGATTTTCTTTAGAGCAAATTCTATGAAGGATGCCATATATATAGTGAAAAATTTATTTACTAATGTGGAAATAGGAAATAGTGCATTAAACAGTTTATTTAATTTGGGACTTGATAAAAATTCATTTTTTATTGGTGTTATTTCAATATTAATAATGGAAATTATACACTTAATTAAAGGAAAGATAGATATAATAAAAAATTTATCTCAAAGTCCAATGTTATTTAGATGGATATGTTATTATGCGATTATTTTTTCAATAATAGTATTTGGTGTATTTGAGCAATCTCAATTTATTTATTTTCAATTTTAAAACGAGGTAGAAAATATGAGAAAGTTTATTAAAAGATTAATATTTTTGCTTCCAATACCAATAATAATAGTTTGTGTTAACTATTTTGGAGATGCAGCTAATATATTTTATAAACAAGGTTTTTATGAAAAAGGAATAGTAAAGATATTAGGTACAAATAAGAATGTAAATAATTTAGATAATTATGATGAGAGATTACTTCAAAAGTTTTATGTGGACAATCTTTCCTATCCTAAAGATGTAGTTATACTTGGTTCAAGTAGGGCTATGCAGGTAAGTTCAAAAATTTTAAATGAAAGAAACATGTTTAATAGTAGTGTTTCTGGAGCGTCATTAGAAGATTTAATGGCCGTATATGGAATATATAAAAAGGATAATAAGTTGCCTAAAAAGATAATATTAGAATTGGATCCGTGGATATTAAATAAAAACAATGGTCAAAATAGGTGGAAATCTATAAAAGAGTATTATTTTTATGTAAGTAATTTAGTAAATAATAATAAATATAAAGAAAGTTTCATTGATGAAAAAACATTAGAACTTATATCATTATCATATTTTCAGAGTTCCCTAAAGAAGGTAACTGATAAAGGAAACAAGGGATATACGCCTACTGAACTTGAATACTGTAATACTAATGTGAAAAAGAAGGATGGAAGTTTATCTTATAATGAAAAGTTCAGAAATAAAACTGTAGATGAAGTGGACAAAGAAGCTATTAAATATGCATCACAAAATCCTATTTACTGTTTTGGAAATTTTGAAAATATAGATGAAAATTATAAAAAACAATTTGAGGGATTTATTAATCTTATAAAAAAAGATGGGGTTGAAATAGAGTTTTTATTAACTCCATATCATCCAATAGTTTATGATACGCTAATAAATTCTAGCAACTATAAGATAGTAGTTGATGTAGAGAAATACTTTAAGAGCTTTGCTAAAAAGGAGAATATTAAAGTATATGGATCATATAATCCTGAAATTGTAATTTGTACTAAAAACGATTTTTATGATGGTATGCATGTAAAACCATCTGGAATAGTTAAAATATTTAATAGAAATTAAAAATAAGGATAACCTTTTGGTAATTTTGAACGAAGATAATATTAATGCTATAAATTAAATAAAGTAATGGAGGGGAAGTAGTTTGAAAAGTAGGTGTAAAACGGGAGTCATGTGCTTAACTATTTTAAGTATGCTTTTAAGTGTTCCTAAAATTACATTCGCAGCTAGTGATAATATCAAAGATTCTGAATGTGAGTTAAGATACAAAAAAGATCCTGTACAAGAAAACAAAGTGTGGAAGATAAAATTTAACAAAGAACTTGATTTAAGCAGTATAAACAATGATGATGTAATAATTAAAGATGAGAATGATAAAAAGGTATACTGTGACGTATCTTTAGACAAAGATGATAAAGATAAAAAAACAGTTATAGTTAAGCCAAATAGTAATTTTAAACAAGGTAAGAGATATTCTATTACTGTAAAGAAGGAAGCATTCCAAGCTAAAAAAGATGGTAAGAAAAATTCTAAAAATGTTAGAATGTTTTTTTACATAAAAAATGCTTTTGCAGGGTTACCATTTGAAGATGGTTTAATAGTGGTTAGGGATATGGCTTATTCAATAGATTATTTATCTCAGAACTCTAAACTTAAGAATGAACTTTTGAATGATTCATATACTATATATTATTGCTACAAACCTACAGAACAAAAGGTAAGAAATATATTTGGAAATATAGAATTAGACAAAGATCAAATTCATAAACATTATGATAAGATGGTTTATGTAGATGGAAATGGAGATAAGTCTATATACAAGTGGAATAGTAAGGAAGAAGAATATGAATTGATTTCTCCATCTGTAGAATCTGATGTAACAGTTAATTCCTCAGCTAAAGTAGTAACTGTTACAGTTAAAGAAGTAAAAGGAATTGAGGATGCTGTATATTTTAGATTAGCACATAGTAATGATTGTAAGAGAATAGGAGATAGTATAGCATATACATCCAAAGATTTAGTAGAACCTATTTATATATTGAACTATAACAAAAGTGTTATTGCTAAAGGAAGATTAAATACTCAATTCTCAACAAGTAAAACAACATCTCTTAAAAAAATTGCTGATAGCAATAGAGGAAGTACAGGTGGAAACATAAATAATAATGGATATGTTGTGGAAGATAATGAGGGGTATGTTTTTTACAATAATACAGGTGATAGAAATAGTCTATACAAATTAGATAGAAATGGTATGTTTAACAATGCTATTGGAAAAGATAATGCTCAATATTTAAATGTAGTTGGAGAGTGGGTTTACTACTCTAATTATTCTGATAAGGGTAATCTTTATAAGATAAAAACTGATGGCACAGCAAGACAAAAGATATGTGATGATATGGCATCATATGTTAGAGTGGTAGGAGATTGGATTTATTTCTGTAACCATTCTGATGGAGGTAGAATATATAAGATAAGACCTAACGGAACACAAAAAAGCAGAATTAGCTCGTCATTGGATTATGAGACAGCCTATATTGACGTAGTAGGAGATTGGATTTACTTTACAAATGTAAATGATAAGCATAGACCTTATGTATTAAATACAGACGGTACATACATTGCAAAATTAAGTGAAGAATGGGCAAATTCAATTCAAGTATGTGGAGAATGGATTTATTATACTTCAAGTACAGGAGTATTAAGTAAAGTAAGAAAAGATGGAAGTGGTCATACAATTCCAATAAAAGGACAAACAAGGGAATTTGATAAGGGATTTCATTTAAATGTAGTAGGAGATTGGATATATTATAGTAACTATTTAGATAATGGTAAGTTATATAAAATACGTACTGATGGAAGTGGAGAAAAACATAAATTAGTAAATGACACAGTAGATTATATAAATATTGTAGGTGACGATATTTACTTTACAGCTAAAGGTAAATTATTCAAGATACCTATAGATACAGATGGTACTATAAAGCCACAACAAATAAGCAAAAGTAATGGACAACATAATATAATTCAGATGGACGATTTAAAGCTTACAGTAGCTTTTGAAGATGTAAATATGAAGCTGGTAGATATGGAAAATAAGTATTTACCTTTAAAAGTTCCTGGAATAATGGATGATAATACAATGCATCAATTTACTGTTGATTGGGATAGAAAAAATGCGAAAGCTAGAAATGGAGTAAGAACTTACATTGGAGATGTAGTAGGTTATAATAGAAAAATTAAACTAGAACTTACAATACCTTCAGAAATGTTAAATGAAACCAATACTATAAATGTGTATAATAATCCAGATAAAAATTCTGATGTTATTATAGTTGAAAATCCATATGATAATAATCTAGTATCCATTCCACCTAAATTAAATGTGGGGGACGTAGTTAGTGTATATGATAATGAAGATTGTACTAAGCTTTTAGGAAAAGCTAATGTAATAAGAGATGGAAAATTCAATAAAGCTATAATAGAAAGATTAGAAATTGATAAATATGGTCAAAGAAGTGTATGGATAACTGTAACTAGGTTAGGAAAAGCACAAAGTAAGCCTACAGAAGTAAAACATGGTGATGTACCAGGTATTACAACAGGAGAAGATATTGATAATGCAGAAGCATTTAGATTTTATGATAAAGGATTAGGACTTGGAGTAGATGGAAGAGATTTAGCTATAACTTCATGGGAACCATCTCAAGTTATGGGAAGATCTAGTTATGATATATATACTTTGTCTTCTGGAAAAATTGATATAAGTAAAGATACATTTAAACCTATAGACAAAATAACTGCAAATCAAAAGAAGTGGCAAGGAAGTAAAGATATAAAAACTGATAGTAGTGGTAAGGATTTAAAACAAGGAAAGTATAGCCTTTATGTTGTAGGAGACTTTGAAGGAACAGCAACTTGTGATAATAGAGGTAAAAGTCCTGTAGTTAAAGGTAAGGTTTGTAGTGATGCAGAAACTTTTGATGTTACAGAAGAACGTCTTCCACAAAATATAACATTAAAGACTAAAGGAAGTGTACAAGGGTTATCAGATGTTGTGCTTAGTAAGGCTCCTTCAAAGGATGAACAGGTATGGCTTATACCTACAAACGTTTCGAGAAATATAATGGAAAAAGTAGAAAATTGGCGTTCAGAAAATGATGTTGTTTGGCCTATAGAAGAACTTAAAAAGATAGCTACACGATTAGAAGGTGATGGTTCAGCAACTGTAATTAAGGCTCCTATGGGAATGAAACCTGAAAATAAAAACTATAGAGATATAGAATATAATGTTCTTGTAGTTAATAAAGTAGGCTCATCTGGATTATCTAAAGAACGCATAACAGTAGATAATAAAGCACCTGAAATGTTTGATGAATTTGCAACAAAAACAATACTTCAAGGAACACCAGAAGAAAAAGCAAAACATCAATTGAAAATTGAAGATAGAAAACCAGAAGATTCATTTAAAGTTAAAGTATTTGATGATGTTACGAATATAAATACTTTAAGTGATCCTGTTAGTATATATATAATACAAATAGGAGTAGAAGACTATAATAAAGAATTATTAGATATAGCAGTTAAACAAAAGGTAGGAAAAGTATTCACAGTAAATAAAGGAGTGCCTTACAATTGTAATGTTTTAGGACTTGAAGCTATTACTAAGGATGAATATAACAGACACTATAAAGGAGCAGGACCAAATAAATCTGATTTAACAAACTACAAAGTTGTTGCTGTAGATAGAGCTGGAAACATAAGTAAACCTGTATTCTTTAACATAATAGTAGATGTAGAAAAATTAGAAAAGACTATAGCTAAAGCAGAGCAATATTTATTTATGCTAAATGATGATCAACATAAAACATTAGATCCTGTATTAAAACAAGCAAAAGATTTATTAAGTATAGCAACTACAAAGAGACAATATGATATAAATGCTATGTGTGATAGAGTAGAAAGCTCCATGGAAAAAGTAGGAGTGCCAGGATTTACAGCTAATCATAAGCAAATTGCTAAAGCTGTATCTAATGGATTATACTTAAGAGATGCGAAAGGTGGGTATGTAAAGCAAAGTAGCGTTATAGATTCTGATTTAAAATTAGTTGAAAATACACCTGTAGATGGTAATGTTAAAATTTCATGGGCAAGTGATAATCCAGAGGTTATTAAAAATAATGGACAAGTTGAAAGACCATTAAAAAATACTTCAGTGAAGCTTACAGCTACAGTTACCTATAGCTCAAATGATCCTAAACAAAGTAAAGAGGATAAAGATGCAGATAAGGATATAAGTTTTAAAAAGGAATTCTATATAACTGTAAAAGGAATAGACATTAAATCAGAAGTTATAAGTGTATTGCTTAAAGGAAATAAAGTAAAGGTTGATTTTGATAAGGCTAAGGAAGAAAAGTTTGTAAACAACTATCAGATAGTAGTTTCTGCTGATAAGTCAAATATCAGTGGCAATGATATTGTTAAAGAAGTTGGAACAGGGAATGGAAACTCTCAAGAAATAGATATATCAAAGTTAGAAAAAGGAAAAACATACTATGTATATGTAATATCTACATCAAGTAAAGGGAATGTTAGTTCAAGTTATAAAACCGTAGTAATACCTAAAAATTAATAAAGATAAAAAAGTCAAGAGTTATATCTTGGCTTTTTATCTTTTGGTAAAACAATGGTAAAATAATTGGTAATATATGAATATACAAAAAATTAATTTTAAATATTTTTTAAGTGTGATATACTTGTAAATATGGATTGCGAGGAAAAGATTAGTTAAATTATAAATCTGGAGGGAAATTATATGGCAAAAAAGACTAAAAGAAAGGCGATAAATACAGAAATTTCTATTCATCCAGACATGGAAGGAAGTATTTCTAAATTTCAAATGGAATGTTTAGAAGAAGAGTTAGAAGCACTTCCAGCCATAAAAGAAGGTGAATTAGATGTAAATGTAGATTTTTTCTTTGATTTAGGCGACAGATACGAAGCTAGTATTTTTATAAGAAATGGGCTAAGTACAGGAGTTAATCTAGAAAAAATACCATTTATAGTATTGGACAAAGATGAAAAAGAAGTTGGAAGAAAAATATTTAATTTAAGAGAAGTTGGCGAAATACCTGCAAGAAGCGTTAGACCATGGAAAATTTATTTTGAAAAAGATGAACTAAATGTTGAGGGTATAAATCTTAAAGATTTAAAAATAGTATTCGATAGTAGAATTAAAGCTGCAGGAGTAGTTAATGTACAATACGAAAATCTTCCAAGAGGACTTTCAAGAGAAAAAAGAGAACAATATGAAAAGTTTTTGAAAGAACTTCCATTGTTAAGAGAAGGACAAGTTACTATGAATGCTTATGATGTTTATACTAATGAAGATGATGGAATAGCAGTAGAATTAGTAATTAGAAATGGAAGACATAATGGAGTTGATATAAAGAGAATTCCACTTTCTATATATGATAAAGACAAGAAGCTTGTAGCGTCAGGTACATTTTATTTAGAAGATGCTTCTTTAAATCCTATTAGTGCAAAAGTATATCTATTTACTTTTTCAAAGGATGAACTTTTAAGAGAAGATTATAATCTTAAAAATTGGACAATACAATTTTTATTAAATAGTAACGTTAACTAAGGAGTTGAGTTTTTATGAATGAAAAAAGAAAAAAAATTATGAAAATTATAATTGCTATGGTAGCTCTCGCTATGATTGTAAGCACATTTGCAGGTATATTTGGAAATAGAAGTGCAAAAACTGAAAATCAAACAAAGGTTACAAAAGATAGCATAAGTACAAAAGATAAAAAAGCTATAAATGATACTTTAAACAAGGACATACCAGAAGATGTAAAGAAAGATATGCAAAACGCTAAAGTTCAAGTAAAAGATAATACAGTTAGTGCAGTTATAGTTGCAACTAAAGAATTAAATCAAATTCAATTAGATAATGTTGCAGAACAATATGCAAGAACTCTTGAAAGTAAATATAAAGGCAAAGAAGTAAATGTTAAGGTTATGTATAAGAATCAAGTAGCATCTGACTTTAATGGAACTACTATAAATTTAGGAAAAGGAATACCATCAGCTAAAGTTGAAATAGCTCCAGGACTTGTAATGAGTAGTAGATATGTAAGAGTTATACTTAATACACCTAATCCTGAAAAATACTCTGTTGAAGTATTAGGAAAAAAATTAGAGTATAAAAAAGAAAAGAAGTTTTTCCATAATATAGTTGATTCTTATGATGAAAATGCTATAAAAAAAGGTGTAAAAATAACACCTCAAAAATAAAATTACGTAATAGGGGGTATAATTTAATGAAAAACAAAATTTTTTCTGTTTTATTTTTAGCTGGGATAATGATGTTTGGAATTTACACCAACTCATATGCTCAAACTGATGAATATTTAGTTAAAGACAATTCACAAGGAGTAGTTTATAGTTTTAATAAAAATGAATTAATAGATTCATTTTTAAAGGTAAAAGGTGGAGAAGAGTCAGCATTATATAGAGAGTACATCAAGGTATTTTCAAAAAATGGATTATATGCTTTTCATGATGATACAAAAAAATACATATCATATGAAGAGGTTGAAAAAGAATTTTTAAATTGTAAAGCTAGCAAAATTGGATTTAACCTAGATAATTACACAGAAAAAGTAGGTAAGGCTATGAATGATATGCCTAAAAAGATTAAAAAGGTAACAGCTCCAGATAATAAAATTATTTATACAGACATAGATAGTGGAAGCTCGTCTTCAGAAGAAATTGGAGATTTAGAAGTAATAAGCATTGAATAGAAAGCTCAATTTATAAATAATAATCACAATATAGTAATAAGTGAAATTTTTCCCTCATATTTAATAGTATAAATATAAAATTAAGGTTAAATTTAATTTTGTAAATTATATTTTTAAAGTGAGGGAATTTTTATGACTGTAAGTATATATTCTTTATTTGTAATAGCTGTAGCATTGGCTTTAGATGCTTTTGGAGTATCTTTAAGTATAGGATTAAGTAAAAATCTAAGGTATAAAAACAAAGCACTATTTTGTATATCTTTTGGATTTTTTCAGTTTATGCTTGCATATATAGGTTCATATTTAGGGGTTTTATTTAATAAATACATATTAGTTATACCGAATATAATAGGTGGAATAGTGATATTTGTAGTGGGAATTTTAATGCTAAAGGACGGTATGAAAAAAGATAATAAACATATGAATATCCATAAAAAAATGTACTTTATTTTAGGAATTTCAGTAAGTATAGATGCGGCTATTGTAGGATTTACAGTATTAAATAGTATAACTAGTAAACTTTTATTATTAGAATCAACAATCTTTATTGGGATTATAACTTCTATACTGTGCTTAATTGCTTTTTTAATATCTGGTTACTTGAAAAGAATTAATACTATATCTAAATATGCAAACTATATTGGTGGAGTTATTTTAATGTTATTTGGTTTAGAAATGATATTTATGTAAAAGAGTTTAGAATTTTATTACATGGCTATAATTTAAATAATAACTTTAAATTATAGGAGTGAATATGAATGAACAAGGTAATTATTATGGGAAGAACTACAAAGGACATAGAATTAAGACAACTTAAAGAGAATAATAAATATGTTTGCAATTTTAGATTAGCAGTGGATAGAGGATTTATAGACAAAAATGGCGAAAAAGTCGTTGATTTTATACCAGTAGTTGCCTGGGAGAAAAACGCAGAAATATTATCAAAATATACTGCTAAGGGAAGCCGTGTTAATATCATAGGAAGACTTCAAATAAAAAGCTATGAAACTAAAAATGGAGATAGAAGATTTATGAGTGAAGTTGTGGCTCAAGAGATACATATTTTAGATTGGAATAATTCATCAAAAGATGTTGGTTAAATACTGTAAGCTATCTAATAGGTTTAATTAGATAGCTTATTAAATTTTTAAAATATAGTTATTAAGAATTTACCTAAATATTTATATATGCTAATATTAAATATAACATATAATAAGTTTGTTATATAATAAAAGTTATTGGGTGATATTATGGATATACAATTGTATTTAAAAAATAACAATATAAGAAGTACAAAGGGAAGACAATCTATCATTAAAATATTAATGGATAGTGTGGAACCAGTGGGAGCAGAATATATATATAATAAATGCAAAAAAGAAGGTAAAAAAGTAGATTTATCCACAGTATATAGAACATTAGATATGCTAGAGGATAAGGATATATTAACTAAATTTCCACTGGAAGATGGTACATATAACTATATTTTAAAAGAAAAGTGGCATAAGCATACAATAAAGTGTGAACTTTGTCATAAAGAAGTTGAGATTGATTGTCCAATGATACAACTTAAAGAAATTATAAAAAATAAAACAGGGTTTACAGTAATAGATGAACAAGTTAAGTTTCAATGCCTATGTGATGAATGTAATAAGAATAATAAAATTAAATAAATTAACAAAGAATAAACTAATAAAAGGTGGGTATTTATATGGATTTTGCAGCATTGGTATTAATGGAAGTAGATAAAGATAATAAATTTATAAGAGAAATGGGAAGTTATGAAGTTAATGACGGAGCAGAGTACATAACAAAGTTTTATTATAATGATGAAGAAGCAAAGGTAAAATTATATTTTGATACACATAAAGATGTTGAAGAGTGGGAATATACAGCAATATATGATTTATTTGATGTAGAAGTATTTGAAAATAAGGGATTTGAAGTTGAAGAGAAGGATGATGAATACAATCCTACTTGGATATTAAAATTTAACTATATTGACGATTATAAAAACATGGTAGAAAAGCTAATTGAAGTTTGTGAACTTATAAAGGTTGAAATGGAAAAGGCTTTTAAAAAGTCAGAAGAAAATAAACAAGAATATATTTAAAAATAAAAGTGGGGTGTGTAATTTCATGGAAGTAGCTAAGATAAAAACTAGAGAAGAGATATTAAATGATGATAAATGGGATATAGAGAAGGTATATGCTGATAAGAAACAGTGGGAAGAAGATTTTAATAATCTTACTGAAATGGCAAAAGGACTTCAAGACTTTCAAGGGAAATTAAATGATCCTAAGATGTTATTAGAATTTTTAAAGTTAGATGAAAAGGTATCAAGACTTGGAGAAAAATTATTAGTATATGCTTATTTAAAAGCTGATGAAGATACTGCTAATAATACAAATCAAGCTCTTAAAAATAAAATAGAAGCATATTTTGCAGAACTTTCAGCTATGAGTGCTTTCTTTGTGCCAGAAATTTTATCTTATCCTGAAGAAACTATAAAAAGTGCAATAAATGAAGTTCCAGAACTTAAAATGTATGAACTTATGATGGATAGAATTCTAAAGAGAAAACCTCATACATTGAGCAAAGAAATGGAAGAGATGTTAGCATCAGTTTCAGATGCATTAAATGCACCGGCTAGCATTTTTTCTATACTTACCAATGCGGATATGACTTTTCCTACTATAAAAGATGAAAATGGTAATAAAGTAGAACTTACAGAAGGAAATTACTCTATATTTATAAAATCAAAGGATAGAAGAGTTAGAAAAGAAGCATTTGAAGCACTATTTAATACTTATTATAAATTTAAAAATACTCTTGCAACATCTTTAACATCATCTATAAAGAATTTTTCATTTTTAGCTAAGAAAAGAAATTATAATAGTTCTATTGAAAGTTCACTAGAACCTAATGATATACCTGTTGAAGTTTATGACAATGTAATTAAAACAATAAATGATAATTTGGATAGTCTTCATAGATATGTAAAAGTAAAAAAAGAACTTTTAGGACTTGATGAAATTCATATGTATGATTTATATGTTCCTGTAATTGATACACCAAAAGAACATATAGAATTTTCTAAAGCTGTAGATATGGTAAATAATGCTCTAAAGCCATTGGGAGAGGAATATTTAAATATATTTAATTCAGGAATAAAGAATAGATGGATTGATATATATGAAAACAAAGGAAAGAGAAAAGGAGCTTATTCATGGGGAACATATGATACTATGCCATATGTACTTTTAAATTATAACCATGAACTTAATGATGTTTCTACATTAGCACATGAGATGGGACACTCTATACATTCATATTATTCAAGAAAAGAGCAACCTTATATATATGCAAATTATACCTTATTTTGTGCAGAAGTTGCATCTACAGTAAATGAAAACTTACTTATAAATTATCTCATAAAAAAAGAAACAGATAAAGATAAAAGATTATATTTAATAAATACTCAATTAGAACAAATAAGAACTACTGTATTTAGACAGGTTATGTTTGCAGAGTTTGAAAAAATAACTCATGAAAAAATAGATGCAGGACATCCACTTACTAGTGAGGACTTATGCAAGATTTATCATGATTTAAATGTTAAGTATTTTGGTGAGGATATGGTTATCGATAAGGAAATTGATATGGAATGGGCTAGAATACCTCATTTTTATAGTGATTTTTATGTATATCAATATGCTACAGGATATTCAGCAGCTAATTCTTTTGTTAAACAAATACTTGAAAATGGAGAAGAAGCTGTAGAAAAATATAAAGGATTTTTAAAGGCTGGAGGATCAGATTATCCTATAAACATATTAAAAAATGCAGGTGTAGATATGACAACTCCAAAACCTATAGAAGATACAATAAAGAGATTTAACGAATTACTTGATATGTTACATTAATGAAAATTTTATTTATATTAAAAATCTCATTAAAATAAGTGAAAAATTATACTATTTGTAATATAATAATAATATAAGTCTAAATTTAGGAAATTTATTAGAATATTACTATATTACTATGGGGTGTATGTATCAAATGAGACTAGAATTTATAAATAGAGTAAAGGAAAATGATATTTTAGGCAAAAATATCTTTACAAATGATGGTGGAATACTCCTGAGAGCTGGTGTAAAACTTACCAATCAGTATATAAAAAAGTTAACAGAACTTGGAGTACTTTATTTATATATAGAGGATGATAACCTTGAAGATATACAGATAGAAGATAAACATCTTCAAGAAATGAAACAAGTAACTATTAAGAGAATGAATGAAATTGTAAGTAGTGTTCATCAATGTGGATATAAAAAAGCAAAAGATTCATTAAAGGTTATTGAAAATTTAATGGAATATATTATTTGTGATGGAGATGTAAATAAAAGTTTATATGATATAAAAACTTATGATAATTATACCTATGTTCATTGTGTGGATACTGGCATTATGTCAGGATTTTTAGGATTGTCTTTGAATTTAAATGAATATGAGTTAAAAGAACTTGGAAAAGGTGCAATTCTACATGATATAGGTAAAACAAAAATTTCAAATAAAATTATAAATAAAAAAGGGTCTTTAACTGAAAAAGAGTTTAGAGAAATTAAAAAACATCCTATATATGGAAAAAACATTTTAAAAAAATGCTTTGCCATCTCAGATATTATATTAGATGTGGTTGAACAACACCATGAGAGAGTAGATGGAACAGGTTATCCCTATGGACTAAAAGGAAACTGTATTACTAAGTATGGTAAAATAGCTTGTATTTGTGATGTTTACGATGCTTTAAGTAGTGATAGATCTTATAGAAAAAAAGCAGCTCCAAATGAAGCATATGAGTTTATATTAAGTCAAAGTGGAAGAATGTTTGACCCAGATATAGTTAAGAAGTTTAAGGATACTTTTGCTATATATCCATTGGGATGTTGTGTACTGCTTTCAGATGGAACAGAAGGATATGTTGTAAAGCAAAATAAGGGTTTCCCAGACAGGCCAATCATTAGAGTTATATACGATGTAGCAACTAAAAACCCTATTCCTTATTATGAGATTGATTTATTAAAAAAATTGGATGTAACTATAATTTCTGTTGTATAATATAGAACAACACCTAATAGGTAAAATATTATTTAAAACTTATTTGGTGTTGTTATTCTATTTAAAGCACATAAGGAGGGGTAGCATGGAGGAAAATAATATAATAAAAAGTATAGGAAGACGAATTAAATATATAAAGGATACATCAAGAGTTACATTTATTTTAATAATAATTAATGTAATTATGTATATTATTACTGCGATACTTTCTCAAAATATTTTAGACAGTGATATTAGGGTACTATTATTTTTAGGAGCAAATGAAAATACTCTTGTTTCAAATGGGGAATATTATAGATTATTTACATGTATGTTTTTGCATGGAGGACTTATTCATTTACTAGCTAATATGTATGCTTTAGGTGCTATAGGACCAATAGTTGAAAGAATATATGGAAAAGTTAAATATATTATAATATACTTGGTTGGTGGAATTATTTCTTCTATTGCAAGTCACTTCTTTTTAAGAGGTGTATCAATTGGAGCATCAGGAGCAATATTTGCTTTATTAGGAGTAATGCTTATAATTACTATTGAAAGAAAAGATATAGTTGGTAATGGAGTTATTAAAGATATTGTTTTTATTATAGTTATAAATATTTTTATAGGACTTTCTAGTAACGATATAGATAATTTTGCCCATTTAGGAGGACTTTTAGGAGGAGTAATTTTAGCTAATATATTAAGGGAGTAGGAGGAACAAATGAAAAAAAAATATATACCTGAAATAAACGGAATTTTAAGAAGTCATATGATTAAGGTTCCAGAAATTATAAGAGAAGCTAGTGGAATAATAGTTCTTGGCAAAAGAATAAAATCACTATTATTTACAACGGATATAGCAATTATAAAAAATACAAATGCTGATGCTATAATGGCTGTATATCCATTTACTCCACAACCGGTTATTACTGCAAGTATAATGATGGGAAATTCTAAACCTGTATTTTGTGGAGTAGGTGGAGGAATAACAACAGGCAAGAGAGTTGTTAATTTAGCTCTAGATGCGGAATTTAAAGGAGCTTATGGAGTTGTAGTAAATGCACCTACTGAAAATTCTGTTGTAACTAAAATAAGAGCTACAATAGATATACCTGTAATAGTTACTGTAGTATCTGAAAAAGAAGATATAGAATCGAGAATAAATGCAGGTACTAGCATTTTAAATGTTTCTTCTGGTAAGAGAACAGCTGAGGTTGTTAGAAGTATTAGAGAAAGATTTCCGAGTATACCTATAATTGCAACAGGTGGTTCTACTGATGAGAGTATAAAAGAGACTATAGAGGCAGGAGCAAATGCAATTACTGTGACACCTCCATCACCAGGGGATATATTTGGAGAAATAATGTCAAGATATAGAAGAGAGTATGAAGAAAACGGAAAAATAGAAAAGTATTATTAGTAATATAACAATATTACTAATATAAAAATATTATCAATATTGTTTAAGTAGAAAGGCTATTGATTTATGTTTCATCAATAGCCTTTCTTTTTTTAGTTTAAATAGCTTCATTATAATTTGTAATAGTTAGTTTTTTAATTTAAATCTAATATGTCTTTTAACTTATTCTCATATAATGTTTCTTCTTTAAGAAGTTCACTAGCTAATTTTTCTAGTTGCTCTCTATTCTTTATTAACATGTCTTTGGTTTTATTGTATAAGTTATCTAAAGTGATTTTACATTCTTTTACTATTGTATCTTTAATGGATGATGATGTAGAACCTATTTCCTCAAGGGTAAGAAGTCCAAGAGATTCACCCATACCATAAGAAGTTATCATATTGTTAATCATATTAGTAGAGTGTTTTAAATCACTATATGCACCAGTTGTTATTTTATCTTTTCCAAAGACAATTTCTTCAGCAGCTCTTCCACCTAAAAGAACCATTATTCTATTTAGTAAGTATTCTTTGCTTTGATACATTGTATCTTCTGGTATTGTAAGAGTATATCCTCCAGCACCTTTAGTAGTTGGAATTATGGTTACTTTAGAAAGTTTTTCAAGAGGAAGAACCTTTGAGGATATTAAAGCATGTCCTGCTTCATGAAAAGCAGTAATTTTTTTATCTAAAATTTTTATATGGTCTCTATCCCGTTTTTCGTATCCAGCTAGAACTATTGAAAATGCTTTGTGAAGATGAATATCTTCGATATAATCATTTTCATCTTTACAAGCTAAAATAGCAGCTTCATTTACTAAGTGTTCAAGTTTAGCTCCAGAGAACATAGATGTTTTTTCCGCCCAGGATTTTATATCTATATTTTTAGTTGGCTTGTCTTTAAGATAAAGATTTAATATTTTTTCTCTAGCTATAATATCAGGGAGTGAAACTTCTATGTGTCTATCAAATCTACCAGGTCTTAAAAGGGCAGTATCTAGCATGTCTAGTCTATTAGTAGCTGCAATTACTATTATTCCATCGGTTTCTTTAAAACCAGACATCTCTGTAAGTAATGCATTAAGGGTTTGATCTCTTTCATCAGAACTACTAGGAGAGTTTGTACGTTTTTTACCTATGGCATCTATTTCGTCTATGAAAATAACGGCTTTTCCATGAGAACGAGCTTTTTTAAACAGTTGGCGTATTCTACTAGCACCTACACCTACATAAATTTGCACAAAATCTGATCCTGACATTGCATAAAAAGGTACGTTTGCTTCTCCAGCTACAGCTTTTGCAAGTAGGGTTTTACCAGTACCAGGCTCCCCGTATAAAATTAATCCTCTTGGCATTTTAGCTCCATAAGAATTATATTTTTCAGGATTTTTAAGAAAATCAACTATATCTTTTATGCTTTCCTTAGCTTCAACGTTTCCAGCTACATTTTCAAAGGTAAATTTATTATCAGTTATTTCTTTAGCTTCTAAAAAATCTAGTGAAGATGTATTTTTGGAAGTTTCTCTTGAGGATTTTATTGCCATTGTTACAAGGGCTACAATAGATACTACTAATAAAACTTTAGGAATAACATCAAGTGGTGATGTATAAGGATTTTCATTAATAGTTACCCCGTTTTTTAACATTTTTTCTTTGAACTCATTATTTCTAGGATTGTCTGTTTCGTAGATTTTTCCATCAAAAAGTTTAACTTTTAATTTTGATGAATCTGTATAGTAAATAGTAGCAACTTTTTTTTCTTTAATGTCTTTAAGGAATGTATTGTAAGTTTCTGATTTCTTAGGAGAAATAAAAGAAATATTTATACCCATAAATACTATTGAAAGTATTAAGGTAACAAGTGGAATCATCATGTATTTATTTTTGAATTTCTTCAAATTATCACCCTTTCTAGATGATATAATATTAAAATTTAATTTTCGTTAGGGTTATTATATTAAAATTTTTCATGGGTGTCTAATGAAATTCATAATATTTGTTAATGTAATTCATGGATGGTGAACCAAACTTGTGGAAAGCGTTGTGTATAAATAGAATCTTGTGTATACTTTACATTAGATGTAATAATATTCAATGGGAAGGGGGAAGCTCTTATAAAATAGTGTAAGAGCAATTTGTATGAATATATCAAATGTTAAAGTAAGAGTAACGGAAAAAGATATTCTAACTATTTTAGAAGAAGTTTTAAATATTAAAGAATTAAATATATATAATATAAAAATTGGAGAACTTATAGAAGTAAAGGGAAGTTATAAAAAGGGAATAAAGTTTAATTTTCAAGTTACTTTAGGATTAGGAAGTATAGATGACAATGTACTAAAATTAAGAGTGTTTAAAGTAAAGGTTGGGGTATTAAGAATATGTACAGGCCTTGCAAATTATATATTAAAAAAGGTATTAAAAAGTTTTGAATACATGGGCTTAACAGTAGAGAAAAAGACATTATTTATTGACTTTAAAAAGCTTTGTAAATATATTCCTTTAGTTGAATTTACATTAAAACACATTACACTATTTGAAAATAATGCAGAGGTTTATGTTGAGGATTTAATTTATAAAGATAAGAATGATGTTTTATCTTTAGATGAGTTAAAAGATAAATTAAAGGAAGATGAAGTAAAAGATGAAGCTGTGGTTACAGAAGATACTGGTTATTCTAAAGCAAGATGTGATGCAATAGAAAAAATTCCAGAGGATTATAGAGACTTCGGGGAATATATTATGGTATTGCCGGATATAACTAATTTACTATATTCTCTTATGAGGGATGAAAAAGTTGATAAAAAGACTAAAATATTAATTGGCCTTGCAATAACCTATGTTTTACTTCCAGTGGATATTATTCCGGATTCTATACCAGTTATAGGTAAGATGGACGACATCGGAATAGGATTAGTTCTTTTGGATAAGATTATAGATAGCGTAGATGAAGAAATTATATTAAAACATTGGAAAGGTAATAGAGAATTTATAATAAAAATTAAAGAACTAAAAAATAATTTGTTTAATTCAATAGGAAGAAAAAATACACTTATGGCCATAAACGGATGTTTAATTGGGGCTAAAAAGTTAATATATAGAAAACGTAATTCTAAATAAGAAGGGAGGATTTAGTGAGGGATTATTATTTATAATACACTCTTTCACTAAAGACAATATATGGCTAAAAAATTTTATGCTATAAAAGAGGGATTTGATTTTGTACAAAACAAAAAAGTAGAAAACATGATAGTTGATACATGGGATGAATGTTTAAAATATGTAAAAGGTGCTAAGGGTGCAAAGTATAAAAGTTTTAAAAGTCTTTCTGAGGCAAAAGAATACATTGAAGGTGGAGAAAATCTTTTAAAAAAGGATGCTGAGAATTATCCTAAAGATATACCGCATTTTTATGTTGATGGAAGTTATAATATAGAAATACAAAAATATGCATACGCATTGGTTATGGTGGAAAATGGAGTAGTTAAGTACATAGAAAATGGTGGAGCAGAGAATAATTCAAAAAAAGATGTAAGACAGATAGCTGGTGAACTTAAAGCGTCAATAAGATCTCTTAAGTATGCAGCAGAGCACAATATAAAAAATATCTTAATTATACATGATTATGTAGGAGTTTGTTATCATGCCACTGGTGTTTGGAAGAGAAAAGAAGAATCTTCTGAAATATACTATAATGAATTTAATAAAATAGTAAAAGATAACGATATAAATGTAACATTTGTAAAGGTAGATAGTCATACAGGTGATTTATTTAATGAAATAGTAGATGAATTTGCAAAATATGCTTGTGGAGTTGCTATAAAAGGAGAAACTAAAAAGTATTTAAAAAGTGGCACAATAATAGTTGAAAGTGAAAATTTAAAAGAAAAATTTAATGAAATAATAGATGAAACTAATATAGAAAAAATTGTAGTACATAAAAATGATTAAAAAATTATTATTTGCACAACCTATAATTAAAAATTAATAAAGGGGTGTGTAAATATGCATAGATTTTTAAGAGGACTTACAGCAGGTGCAATAATAGGAGCTACTGCAGGGATGATGATGTCACCTCAAATGGATAGAAAAACTAAGAAAAAGATTATGAGAGCAAAAAGAAGTATGATGCATAAAGCAGAAAATGCTTTTGAAAATTTAGGTGATTGGTTAGTGTAACTATAAGTTGATGAAAAATATCTCAATAAAGTAATTTGTTGAGATATTTTTTTTATAATTTTTGAAAACTTGTATATTTTTTTGGAGAAAATCATTTGAATATGCTATAATGTAATAAATATTTATTATATTATTAAGTAGTATTAAATTTGATAACTAGAATAAATCAAAGGAAGATGCATGTATGGAGATATTGTCTTTAGGAGAAAAAATAAAGCGAAGAAGAAAAGAACTGGGGATGACACTTAAAGATCTAGCTGGGGATAGAATTACTCCGGGACAAATAAGTTTAGTTGAATCAGGAAAGTCTAATCCAAGTATGGATTTGCTTGAATATTTAGCAGATTCATTAAATATATCAATAGAATATTTAATGGAATCTGAAGAAACTCAAGCAGAGAAAATATGCGCTTATTACGAAAATATATGTGAATCTCATATCCTTAGTAATCAACTGAACTTAGCAGAGCAATATGTAGAAAATGCAATATTGTATGGAGAAAAATACGGACTAGAATACAGAAAAGCTAAAAATTTATATTTAAGAGGGGAAATTTACACTCTAAAAAAAGAATTGGGCTTGGCTCAACAGTTTTTTTTATCTGCCAATGTAATATTTATAAGAGATAATTGTTACGAGAAAATTATCGATACATATATAAAATTGGGATCTATAACATTAGATATGCATGCCTATTATTCAGCATGCAGTTATTTTCATCAAGCAGAAAAGGTATATGAAGATAATAATTTAGGGAACGATTTTTTAATAGGGCAGATTTATTATTATATTGCTAGTACTTATTTTAAATTAGAAGAAATAGATAAGGCTATAAATTACTCTTATTTGGCAAATGAAAAATTCAAAAAAATAGATGATAAAAAAGGATATGCAAAGTCTTTAATGCTTTTATCCAAAGAGTACAGTGAAAAGGGCGATATTGATAATGCAATAAAATATTCTAATAAGACATTAAAGTTACTAAAAGAATTAGATGATTGCAAGTATATAGCTCAAATAGAAAATAATTTAGGAAAATTATTTGCTGAATTTGATAATATAGAAGAGTCTTTTGTTCATTTGAATAAAGCTAAGCAATTAAGAGAAGAATATAAAGATACAAGCTATATAGAAACTCTTGAAAATATATGTAAAAATTATATAAAACTAAAGGATATAGATAATGCTCAAGATATCTTGCAAGAAATACTGGACAATAAGGAAAATGGAGATAAGTATACCCTTTATAAGTATTATTTACTGAAATATAGAATAGATATGTTGGAGGAAAACTTTAAAGAAGCAGAAAATACATTGATATTAGCCTTACAATATGCAAAAATCAGTGAATTAAGTGATGAGTATGCCGAAATATCTATTTTGCTTGGAAAGTTTTATGTTGATAATGGTAATGATAGTGAGGCTGCTAAATATTTAAATGCTGGGGTTGAGGCATTTAAAAAATTAGGCATTTTAAAATAGCATAATATTGGATAGGTGATTGTATGGAAGTTCTTTCAATTGGGGAAAAGATAAAAAGGGCTAGAATATATAGTGGGTATACATTAAAAGAAGTTTGCGGAGATAAAATTTCAGTTTCTAAGCTTAGTTGTATTGAAAATAATAAGGTAATTCCGGAAGAATGGGTACTTGAGTATATAGCTTCAAAATTAAAGTTGGATATAGAATATTTAAATGAAAATATAGAAAAACAAATTAAGAAAAACATGAAAAACATACTAGAAAATAGTGATTCAAAAGATTATGCAAAACAGCTAAGGTATAATCTTTTAATAGCAGATAAGTATGGATATTATTCCTTATCTGTTAATATGATGCATTTAATATTTCAACATTTTTTAAAGCAAAATAATATGCAAGAAGTACAAAATTTAATAGGTACTTATTATGACATATGTAATAAATGTAATACTAAATATGCAAAATATGTTTATTATATGGACTTAGGAAATTATTTTTATAAAAATAGTGAGTTTCATCAGTCAGCTAGTTACTTTAAAAACATTAGAATGTATTCTCTTTATGAAAATGATGATCAGCTTGCGGCCTATAGTATATATGGTGAATCTAAATGCTATATACAAATGAAAAAGTATGAAGATGCTTATAAGGTAGCAAATAAACTAGTAAATTTAATAGACAGTATAAGTGATTTAGTAGATAGAGCAAAAATGTATAAATTACTTGCTATATTGTCATTAAAAATGGATGATGGAAAATTTTCAGAATATGAAAAAGAATCATATAAATTCTACGGAGAAGAAAAAAATCATTGTGCAAAAGCAATACTGGATTTTGCGTGTACTATGTTTTCTGTTGGATATAAAGAAGAAGCTATAGATTACATAAAAAAAGCTATAGATATGTATCCTAATGAGAACAAAGATAATTTAGTTAAATTTACATTATTGTGTGCAGAAGAACTTATAAAAAATGAAATACTACATGATGCTATGGATTTAATAGATAATGCTTTGAATTGTGCTATAAAACTTAATAATATAAAGTTTATAGAAAAATCTTATTATTTAAAAGCTATACTTTTAAGAAGAAAAGGAAATCTAGCATCAGCGGAAATGTATATGAATTTAGCACTGGATAGTTTAACTAAATTTGGGAATAAAAAGCAACTATGTGATATGTATATGATTATGGGAGAATTATATTATGAAATAGGTTCTCTTAAGGAATCTTTAAGATACTTTACACTAGCTATATCTATACAAAAGAAATTATAGATATATATTAAAACGTATACATAATAAGTTGTATTGTTTGAAAATTTATACAAGTATTAATTAAAATACTACATTATCTTAAAAATATTATGAGAGGGAATTAGTAAGATAATGTAGTATTTGTTTGCTTAAATTAATTCTCTTTTTATTATAAATTCTTTTGCTTTTAATTCATAAGTATCATCTAAACTTGGAAGAGATAGATTTCCATATTTATTTTTTAAAGCTAAGGAAATTAATCTGTCTGCAAGTTCAGGATTCTTAGAAAGTAATGAACCATGAAAATACGTACAAAATGTATTTTTATATATACATCCTTCCGAATGATCCTCTCCATTATTGCCAAATCCAGAAAGAACTTTTCCAAGAGGTCTCAATGATCCTATATAAGTTTTTCCAGAATGATTTTCAAATCCAACATAAGTTTCTTTAAATTCTTTGTTATATATTACGGTATTTCCTATGAATCTTTTTTCGCTAGAAGTTGTATATATATCCAAAGCGTTTAATCCCTTAATTTTTTTGCCATCAGGAGTTACATAGAATTTACCTAATAATTGATATCCTCCACAAATAGAAAGAAAGACTTTGTTAGATTCTATATATTCAATTATGCTACTAGCTTTATTTTCATTTAAATCCTTTGATACTATAGATTGTTCATAATCTTGACCACCACCAAAAAATACAATATCGTATTTTTTAGCATCGAATTTGTCTCCTATACTAATGTTAAAAATATTTGTTTTAATACCTCTATGTTCAGCTCTATATTTAAGTATTAATACATTACCTACATCTCCATAAACATTAAGAAGATCTGGATACATATGACATATGTTAAGTTCCAAAATACCACCTCACCATAATTTTTTAATATATCCTTTAGCATTTAAAAACTTTCTGAAACTTGTCATAGCTGTATAAGTAGCTAGAAGATAAATCATAGAATCATTACAATTCTCAATACTATTAAGTAGAGCATCATAGTTATGACATATGCAAAACAGATCTTCATCAAAGCCAGCTACTTTAAGTCTTATACTCATGTCATAAAGTCTTATACCAGATACCATAATATTGTGTATATTATTATCATTTAAATCTTCAAAGTCTACATCCCATATCCAAGAAACATCTTTTCCATCGGCATAATTATCATTTAAAAGTAGAGCTATACTTTTATTTTCTGAATCTAAATTTATAGATTTTAATGCCTCATCAAAACCAGCAGGATTTTTTACTAGTATTATTTTTAGATTTTTATTGTTTATTTTTATGGTTTCTTGTCTTCCAAAGCTACTTTTAATATTTTTCAAGGTGTAACGTATAACAGAATTTTCAATGCCAAGCAATTTTCCTATTGAAAAAGCACAAAGGGCATTATAAATATTGTAAGTTCCACATTGATTTATATAATAGTTTTCTTTGTTTATTTCTACTGTAGAACCTTCTGAATATAGATTTAATATATTATCTACTACATAAGTTAGAGAAGGTCTTTTATATCCGCAATTTGGGCAATAGAAATCACCAAGATGATTATATGTTATAAAGTTATACTTGTATGGATGTTTACATACTTTACAAAATTTAGCATCAGCATTTAATGGGGGTTTATCTGTTTTTGTAATTGGAGTGTTGAATCCATAGTAGAGTATTTTATTCGGAACATCTAAATTGCCAAGTAATGATTCATCTCCATTTAAAATTAAAGTTGATTCTGGAGATTTTTTAATACCCTCTAGTATCTTATCTAATGTTGAATAAACCTCTCCATATCTATCTAATTGATCTCGGAATAAATTTGTAATGGTTATTATTTCAGGATGTATATGGTCCGTAATGTACTTTACATTTGCCTCATCTACTTCCAGTACGCAATATCTTGTTTTAGATGTATTTAAGAATTTAAAGTTTTTGATAAAACAAGATATTATTCCTGTATACATATTTGCTCCAGTATCATTTGTTATTACGTCAAATTTAGCATTTTTTAAAACCGAGTAAATCATATTAGTTGTTGTTGTTTTACCATTAGTTCCTGTTACCAATATGACTTTATAGTTTTTAGATATTTTACTCAATATATCTTTATCAAATTTAAGCGCTACCTTTCCGGGAAAATTAGTTCCACCTTTATATAACAAACTTGATAGTTTCATTATAAATTTTGAAGATATAATTCCTAAAGTTGCTTTAATGTTAATAGTTAAACACCTCCATCCTATTAATGAATTATGTACTAATTTATTGAATTTATTCAAATAAGCGATATTAAGATTTTAACATGGAATCAGTTAATTGGAAATAATTTACTTAACGTCAAAGTGTGATTTGGTCTAGCTTTTTTATTTAAAAAATAATAATAAAGTACAAAAAAACTAGTAATTCTTATATAAAAATTAAGGATTACTAGTTTTTTTTAATACAAATTGTCTATAAGTTTTTTGAATAAAATTTTATTTTTTCAATATAACGCTTTCCAATATATGTTATAATATAGTATTATTTAATAGAAACACTCTTAAAAGTATTTGTGAAAATATGGTTTATATTAATTTAATGTATAGTGATAAGTAGAGTATGTTTTTAGTAAAATTTATATAAGAAAAGGAAGTGAAATAAATGTGGAAAAAGAATTTTAGATACGCAATTGGAGTATTGAGCATTTTATATTATCTATTTTTTGTTAGATTTTCAGGTATAATAGGTTTTCATATTATTTGGTTTTTAATGGGAATAGGTTTTTTGTTTTACAGTTTTATTAAAAAATTTATAATTAATATTTATAGATTGTTAAATTCAAGATTAAAATTTTTAGTGAAACTTGTTATTATAGCTGGTTTTGTTTCATTTATCATATTAGAAAGTTGTATTATTTATTTTGGAATTTCTAAAAAGTATGTAAAAAGTGATTATATTATAGTGTTAGGAGCTGCAGTTCATGGAGATTATATGTCACTTATTTTAAAGGAAAGAGTTGATAAAACTTTAGATTATTTAAGAGAATATCCTAATACAAAAATTATAGTATCAGGGGGAAAGGGTCCAGGAGAATCAATTACTGAAGCTGAGGCCATGAGAAGGTACTTAGTTAGTAATGGCATTTGTGATAATCAAATTATAAAGGAAGAAAAGTCTAGAACTACAGCTGAAAATTTTAAGTATTCTTCTAAAATCATAAGAAGTATGGAAAATGGTAGAACACCAACAGTATCTGTAGTTACAACAAATTTTCATATGCTTAGAGCCAAAATGTTAGCAAAAAGAAGTGGACTTGTAGTTCAAGAAGTTGTGTCTAAGGGGCATATATCATCAGCTCCTAATTATTATGTAAGAGAGTATTTTGCTTTAGTACATTCTTTTATTTGTGATAATATTAATTAAAAAAGGTAATCCATTATTTGAAATGGATTACCTCAGATTGTTCAAAAAGCCCCCAACAATTGGGGGCTTTTGTTTACGCCAAAATTCTTTTATGCGATAGCATTCGAAAAATATTTATTATGTATGTTAATTTGGAATAAATTTGAATTAATGTACACAAAAAATAATGCGATAGCACCATGGCTATCTTTTTCATATTCTGAACTGCCGCTGTAAGTAGGCACTGCTCAGAAACATTTTTAATTCCTCGCATGCGACAATAACGTAGCCCATGTAATTCTTTTGAATCAGCAAAGCTACGCTCAATCTTTTCTTTACGTCGTTTGTAAATACTTTTACCTTTTTCTGTTTTAGTAAAGCTAAAAATTTGATCTTTATAGTCTTCCCAAACATGACGACGTATAGTTCTATTAATGGATTTATCAGATGTTAAGCAATTATTTTTATATTTGCAATAAGCACAATGCTCCGCATTACTTAAATATTCTTTATAACCTTCCCTCGTAGTAGTTCTATATTTTAAAAAGCAATTATTAATACACACATATCCATCTAATTCTTTAACATACTGAAATCTATATTTTGTATATTTTCCTTTAACATGGGGTCCTAAACGGAACCCAAAAACACCTTGATAATTTTTGTCTGAAATTTGTTTACAAATAGGATTCGTAGAATATCCGGCATCTGCTACTAAATATTTTGTATTAAAATTAAACTTTTCTATTTGAGTTTCTATTCTTTTAACATAAGGATCTACATCGTTTATATTCCCGGGAGTAACATGAACGTCTGTTATAATATTATACTTTCCGTCAACAGTTCTATGATCTAAATAAAAAAAGCCTTTAGGTTTTCCATCTCTAACCATATATCCACTGTCTGGATCAGTTGTACTTACTGTTATTTCCTTAGTTTCAGCTATTTTAGTCTTTTTTTTTAGAGGCTTTTTATTATGATTAATTCTATCTTTATTAATGTCATTCTCTAATTCATCAAAGTATTCCTTTGTGGATTTAGTTATTTCTTTTTTAATAAATTTATGTTTATTAGCGTTAGCTTTTAAGTGAGTAGAATCAGTATATAGAATTTTGCCATCAACCAAGTTTCTATTAATAGCTTGAAATACAATATTATCAAATATTTCTTGATGTATATTTGTATTACTAAATCTTTTTGTTCTATTCTGGCTTATAGTGGAATGACTTGGTATTTTATCAGTAAGTCCATATCCTAAAAACCATCTGTAAGCTACATTTACCTGGATTTCTTTTACAAGCTGACGCTCTGAACGTATACCGAATAGGTATCCGATAAAAAGCATTTTAAATAATACAACTGGGTCTACTGAAGGTCTGCCATTATCAGGACAATATAAATCCTTAGTTAAATCTCTTATAAATGAAAAATCTATGTATTTATCTATTTTTCTAAGTATATGATTTTCAGGTACTAAATTTTCTATATAAACTAGTTCTAATTGATTTTGTTTTCTTTCATTATTAGTAAGCATTTTTCCTCCGTAGGAGCCCTAACGGGCTAAAAGATTTATTGGTTTAAAATATATATTCTACATAAAAACTAAAAACCCTTTTTGTAATAAATGTAAAAAGGCTGTTGACAAATTATGTTTATCAACAGCCTGAGGTAATCCATTATTTGAAATGGATTACCTTTTTTAATTATACTCTTCATGTTTTTTAGTTTATTTAATTGATTTGTTTTAAAATTATATAGAAAGGGTCTTTTGCTTAAAATTCCCTTGAATATCATTTACAGACGATACCGTTACAAAAGCATGTGGATCAATATCGTTAACTATATTTTTTAAAGAGTTAAGTTGTATTTTTTGAACAACAACATATATGAATTTTTTATTTGTATGTGAATAACATCCGTAAGCATCTAAAAGAGTTACACCACGACCAAGTTTAGTTTTTATATCTTCTATTATTGGTTCTGGATTTTCAGAAATTATTATACATTGTCTTGAAGATGCAATTCCTTCTTGCATGGCATCCATAGTTTTTGATCTTATAAAACTCATAATAATAGCATACATTACAGAACGAGGACCTAAAGTTAGTCCTACAAAAATGTATACTAAAATATCTTGTGCAAGTAAAATTTTTGTTAGTGGTAATGAATGAAATTTATTTTTTATCATTTTACCTGATATATCAAGTCCACCAGTGGAAGCTCCAGCCATAAAAAGTATTGCCATTCCAACTCCCGAAATTACTCCTGTAAAAATTGTAGCTGTTAATAAGTCGCCTATAGGTTTAAAATGAAAATTTGCATTCATAAAATCTATTATAAATGATGAAGTTGTAACTATAATACCGCTTTTAATAGCAAAACTTCTTCCAAGTAAACCATATCCAAAAATAAATAAAGGAATGTTTAAACACAATGTTGTGAGACCTATTGGAAGGTTGAATAAATGTTTTAAGCCTAAAGAAATACCAGTAATTCCACCTGTACCAATATTGTTAGGAACTAAAAGTACAGAAATATAAAGTGAGTATACAAGACAACCTACTACTAGAAGTCCTATGTCCCTAAATAAATTTTTCATAAAAATTCTCCTCTTAAAATATATTTTAGTAATGTGAAATAAATAATTTACTAGTCCTTATTTGCCTTAATAGTAGCATAAATAAAAATAACACTCAAAGCGTAATTTTTTATAATTATAGATGTTTTAAGCCTATAGTAGTGAATTGTAAAATTTAGTTGAGTTTTCAAGGTTATTTACCCAAAATGCTCCTAAATAATGCATTCATGAAATTTAATGAAGGAGAAAATTCATACATTTAAAAATACAAGTGTTTTTCGTTGGTATACCTGGGGTGAATATACAAAGATTTGTTAAAAATAAATTTACTTAGGTGTAATCTTTCAAAAAAATTCAAATTTAAAGCATAAAAATTAAAAGATTTATAAATTATATAAAAGTCTTTATTTAATTATAAAATTGACTTATTCTAATATTTTGTAAATTAATAAAAACTCATTATTTTGTGATATTATGTAATAGAATAAAAATAAATCATTAAATTAATATTAAAGTGTCATTAAATTCTAAAAATATTAAGTAAAAACAAAGTGAAAAATTTGTCAAAATAAATTGTATATAATCTAACACAATTGCTGAAGATTGTGTTATTATATATTTATTGTTGCATCTAAAGGAAGTTAAAAATACTACATATTAATATGTAGTTAAATTTTTTAATGTAAGTTTTATTGACTTGTAGAAAAATTTGTTTCCTGTACAAGTATAAGTTTAAAAATTAATTCACATTTAGTATCATATTTTAAGTAAAGATAGGAGGATTTATATGGAACTTTTAACTTTTAAAAGAGGTGTCCATCCACCTCACGGTAAATATCTTACCGAAAATAAAGCCATAGAAGACTTAGAACCAAAAGAACTTTTAGTATTTCCTATGTCTCAACATATAGGAGCACCAGCTGAATGTTTAGTTAAAAAAGGAGATAGAGTATTAGTTGGTCAAAAAATAGGTCAAGCTAATGGATTTATCTCTGCAAACATTCATAGTAGTGTATCAGGTACAGTTAAAGATGTAAAACCTGTACTTTTAGCTTCAGGCGGAAAATCTCTTGCTGTAATAGTTGAAAATGATGGACAATATGAAGAAATAGAAATGCCAAAGCCAAAAGATTACAAAACTATGAGCAAGGAAGAAATAATTGAACTTGTAAAAGAAGCTGGTGTAGTTGGTATGGGAGGCGCTACTTTCCCAACTAATGTAAAACTTGCTCCACCACCAGATAAAAAAATTGACGCAATCATAGTAAATGGTGCAGAATGTGAACCTTATTTAACATGTGACCACAGATTAATGCTTGAGGAAACAAATATGATAGTAGAAGGTTTAAAAATAATTCTACAAATTCATCCACAAGCAAAAGGATATATTGGAGTAGAGGATAACAAGAAAAATGCTATTGAGGCATTAAAACAAGCTACAAAAGATATACCTAATATAGAAGTTAAAGCATTAAAAACTAAATATCCTCAAGGTGCAGAAAAACAATTAATTTATTCTGTAATGAAAAGAGAAGTTCCTTCAGGAAAACTTCCAGCAGATGCAGGATGTATTGTTCAAAACATAAATACTGTAAGAGAAGTATACAATGCAGTTGTAAATGGAAGACCTACTATATCAAGAGTTGTAACTGTAACAGGTGAAGCTATTAAGAATCCTAAAAACTTAAGAGTAAGATTAGGAATGTCTTATAAAGAATTAGTAGATGCTTGCGAAGGATTTAAAGAAGAAGCAGTTAAAGTAATATCAGGTGGACCAATGATGGGTATGGCAGTATCTACACTAGAAGTACCTGTTATAAAAGGATCATCAGGTATACTTTGCTTAACAGAAAAACAAGCAGTATTACCAGAAGAGTCAAGCTGTATTAGATGTGGAAGATGTGTTGAAGCATGTCCTATGTTCTTAATACCATCAAAACTTGATTCATTAGGAAGAAGAAATGAGTACGAAGAATTTGAAGGAAATAATGGTTTAGATTGTATAGAATGTGGTTCTTGTACATTTGTATGTCCAGCAAAACGTCATTTAATTCAATCTATACGTACTTCAAAAAGAACAGTACTTTCAAATAAAAGAAAAAAATAAATAAGGAGTGAATATAATGGCTGAAACAATGTATACAGTATCATCATCTCCTCATATTCGTGACAATAGTTCAGTTCAGTCAATTATGAGAGATGTAATTATTGCATTATTACCAGCTACTGTAGCAGGAATATATTTCTTTGGATGGGATGCAGTATGGGTAATCCTTACAGCAGTTATATCTTGTGTTGCTTCAGAATGGGTTTGGTGTAAAGTTACTAAATCAAACAACACAACAAAAGATTTAAGTGCAGTTGTAACAGGACTTTTACTTGCTTTTAACGTTCCACCATCAATTAAACTTTGGATGGTTGTTGTAGGTTCAGTATTTACAATAATAATTGTTAAAGCTTTATTTGGAGGAATAGGACAAAATATTGTCAATCCAGCACTTGCAGGAAGAGCATTTTTACTTGCTTCTTATCCAGTAGCTATGACAACATGGACAAATCCACTAGATGGAACTACAGGGGCTACACCTCTTGCTATATTAAAAGGTGGAGAAGCAGCTGGACAACATTTACCTACACTTACACAAGCGTTCTTAGGACAAATTGGTGGATGTATAGGTGAAACATCAGCACTTGCATTACTTATAGGATTTATCTATCTTCTATATAGAAGAGTTATAACTTGGCATATACCAGTATTTTATATAGGAACTGTAGCTGTACTTGGAGCTATCTTCGGAAGAGGAGATATGGGTGCTATGGCTGGTTTATATGAAATAATGGTTGGTGGTGTTATGCTTGGTGGTATATTTATGGCTACTGACTACACAACTTCACCAATGACTAAAAAAGGACAAATAATATTTGCTATTGCAGCAGGATGTTTAGCTATGATTATACGTAAATTTGGAGGATATCCAGAAGGATGTTCTTACTCAATTCTTATAATGAATTTAGCAGTACCTTTAATAGACAAATATGTAAGACCTAGAACCTTTGGAACTGGGGAGGCGAAATAAATGGAAAACCAAAATAGCAATAAAGAAACATTAATATTAGGTTTAAAATTATTAATAATTACTGCCATTGCAGGACTTGTTTTATCATGTGCATATGTAGGAACTAAAAGTCGTATCGACGAGCAAAATGTTAAAGCTAATAATGAAGCTATGAATCAAGTTTTACCATCAGCAAAAGAATTTGCAAAAATCGCTGCTCAAGAAGTTAAAGAAGGCGAAAAAGTAGATAAAGTTTTACCAAAAGAAAATTCTATCATTGAAGTAAATAAGGGTCAAAATGGTAGCGAACTTGCAGGATATGCTATCAAAGTAGAAACAAAAGGTTACGGTGGAAAAATTGAAATGATGGTTGGTATTTCAAAAGAAGGAAAACTTGATGGAATAAAAATACTTAACCATAGTGAAACTCCAGGTCTTGGAGCAAAAGCACCAGAACCAAGTTTTTCAGATCAATACAAAGGAAAAGAAATTAAAACACCGTTAGAAGTAGTTAAAGGAAAAGCATCAAAAGAAAATGATATAGCTGCTATAACAGGAGCTACTATTACTTCAAAAGCTGTAACTAAAGGTGTTAATGAAGCAGTTGAATATTACAATAAAGAATTGAAGGGAGGTCAAAAATAATGAGCACTTTAATGGAAAGATTAAAGAATGGAATAATTACAGAAAATGTAACATTCGTACAAGTTTTGGCAATGTGTCCTACACTTGCTGTTACATCTAGCTTTAAAAATGGTGTTGGTATGGGACTTGCATCCACTGTAGTTTTAATGGGAGCAAACTTTGTTATATCATTACTTAGAAATTTTATACCAGATAAAGTACGTATACCTGCATTTATAGTCGTTATTGCTGGCTTCGTTACATTACTTCAATTCTTATTAGCTGGATTTGTACCAGCGTTAAACAAAGAATTAGGTATATTTATACCTCTTATAGTTGTTAACTGTGTTATATTAGGACGTGCAGAATCATATGCTTCAAAAAATGGTCCTATAGCTTCTATTTTCGATGGTCTTGGACAAGGACTTGGATTTACTCTATCTCTAGGAGTTATTGGTTTTATTAGAGAACTATTGGGATCTGGAAAAATACTAGATGGAATTCATCCAATAACTGTTATGGAAACTCCTACTCTAATATTTGTTCTTGCACCGGGTGCATTTATTACACTTGGAATCTTAATGGCTATTATGAATCAATATAAAATGAAAAAAAAGTAGAAGAAATAGGAAAGAAGGGTGAATAGATAATGGGTATATTTACGTTAATAGTATCTGCTTTATTAGTAAATAACATGGTACTTGCTAAGTTTCTAGGTATCTGTGCTTTCCTTGGAGTTTCTAAAAAAGTTGAAACTGCAAAAGGTATGGGTATGGCAGTTACTTTCGTTATGGCGTTAGCATCAGTTATATCTTATATAGTTTTCAAATTTATACTTGTTCCATTAAAGATTGAATATATGTATACTATAGCATTTATATTAGTTATAGCAGCATTAGTTCAATTTGTTGAAATGGTACTTAAAAAGACTATGCCAGAACTTTATAAAGCACTTGGTATATTCTTACCACTTATAACTACAAACTGTGCAATTCTAGGTGCAGTTATCATAAACATGAATGAACATTATAACTTACTTTATTCATTAATATTTGGTGTTGTTTCAGGTCTTGGTTGGATGCTTGCAATAGTTTTACTTGCAGGTATTAGAGAAAGAATGGAAGCAAACGACAAAATGCCAGAAGCGGTAAAAGGACTACCAGCATCATTAATCACAGCAGGATTAATGGCAATTGCGTTCCTTGGCTTCTCAGGCCTAGTATAAGGAGGGGTCTTTGATGAAAGAAATATTATTTCCTGTACTTAGCTTAGGTGGACTTGGACTTTTATTCGGTTTAATATTAGGTTATGCATCTAAAAAATTTGCAGTAGCTGTTGACCCAAAAGTTCCTCTAATTAGAGAATGTCTTCCAGGAGCAAATTGCGGTGGTTGTGGATTTGCTGGATGTGATGCTTATTCAGAAGCTGTTGCTAATGGATCAGCACCTCCAAATTGTTGTCCAATAGGGGGAGCCCCTGTTGCAGCTAAAATTGGATCAGTTTTAGGTATAGAAGTAGATTCTTCAGAACCTAAAGTAGCTTATGTTAAATGTCAAGGTACTTGCGAAAAAGCTAAAGAAAAGTACAATTATTATGGATTAAAAGACTGTAGAGAAGCTATGAACGTTCCAGGAGCTGGATCAAAAGCTTGTAGCTTTGGATGTCTTGGATACGGTAGCTGTGTTAGCGCATGTAAATTTGATGCTATTGAAATAGTTGATGGAATTGCAAAAGTTAACAAGGACAACTGTGTTGCTTGTGGAGCTTGTGTATCTACATGTCCTAAAAATATAATAGAATTAGTACCTAAGAAACAATTAGTAATAGTATCATGTAATTCTCATGATAGAGGATTAGATGTTAAAAATATTTGTTCTACAGGATGTATAGGATGTGGACTTTGTGCTAAAGCATGTCCAAAAGAAGCAATTACTATGGAAAATAACTTACCAGTAATTGACTATAGTAAGTGTGTAAATTGTGGATTATGCGCTATGAAATGTCCTACAAAAGCTATACAAAACTTCCGTAAACCAGTAAAAAAAGCAGCACCAGTAGTTAAGAAGGAAGAACCTAAGAAAGAAGAAACTAAATCTGAAGAAGTAAAATCAGAAGAAAACTAATATGCTATAAAAAATACTCTCCTTTATTTAGGAGAGTATTTTTTATAGATTGTTTAAGAGCCTACAGCTATTTTTTATTATTTATCTAAATAAAAAACATACAAAATATATAATTTAAGATTATTTTAATTTTGCAGCTATTTGAATTGCATTTTGATGTTGAGGGTCTTTTCTACCATCCATATGTCTTGTGCTATTTAAAAAGTGAATATCGAAATGACCATCCATATCATTGTTTTTAATAACATCTAGATTTGCACCAGTACCATAGCCACCAGAACGGTTATCAACTGTCACAAATGCAGGTTTGTTATCAAGTCCAGCGTGAGGCATAGCGCTCATAGATGCAGCTAAGTATCTACCGTTAACTTCAACTATAACAGGACGTCGTGTCCAAGAAAATCCGTTCCAAATTTCTTTTATGATTTTAGTATCTTCTTTGGTTAAAGCTTCTGTATCAGCGTGATTATCACCCATAGTTCTTTGCACATTAAAGCTCTTATGAGTATAAACATCTGTAACCTTAGCCTTTGAATCTCTTTTAAATATATTCTTAGCAGTATTCCAATCTAAAAGTTCTATTTTTTTAGATGCTTTTTGTTTCTTTTGATTTTTAATGTATTCATTGTAAAAGTCGGTATTATAAGAAAGTGATCCTCTAGAATATCTTATGTTATTATAATTATTAGCAACTCTTTTGTTTTTACCTTTTGTAGCATTTTGTACTATTTTATTTAAATTTGCTGTGTTGCCTTTGTAGTTTTCATATTCTAATGTTGATACTGAACTTTTTTTATTATATTTTTCAATATACAAAAATGAACAAGCTATGCTACATAGTATAATTAAAAATACAATAATAAAGTTTTTAAAAATTTTATTCATATAAATCTCCTCTCATGACCATTAAATACTATTATAAAAAAGATAAATGATCATTACTAGTGTCAATAATTACATATGTATATTATAATAATCAATTTAAATAATTTTATTCTTAATTAGAATAAATATGAATCAATTTATAAAAAGTTTAATAAAATTTAATAAATGAACAATAGATAAATTCATAACATATTATGTAATTAGGGATATTAAAATATAAATATTATGTAGAATAATATACTAGTGTTTACAAATTATTGTACAACGTATATAATAGAAACTATACTAAACTTAGTTTAAATTTTATAAAGTCTCTTTACTAGTATTAGCAAGGGGATTTTTTTATTTTATGGAAATTTAGGAGGTGGTAGTTATGGAATCAAGTCCTGTGCCCGAACAGTATGTACAGAAATTAAATAAGAGTATAAGAACTATAGCTATCACATTTAGTTGTAGTTCTTAAAGTTATAAGGAGGGCTACACTATGACAAAAGAAATATTAGAGTTAATTAACAAAAATCATTATGTAAAAGCCAGAGAATACTTATCAAAAATGAATGTAGTTGATATTGCAGAATTAATGGAAGAGTTAGATAATGAAAAGCTTTTAATAGTTTTTAGAATACTTCCAAAAGAAATTGCATCAGATGTATTTTCATATGTTTCAAATGAGCTTCAACAGTATATAATTGAGTCTATTACAGACCATGAAATTAAGAGTATTATAGATGATTTATTCTTTGATGATACAATTGACCTTTTAGAGGAAATGCCATCAAATGTTGTAAGCAGAATTTTAAAAAATACAGATGAAGAGAGAAGAAAACTTATTAATCAGTTTTTAAATTATCCAGAAGATTCTGCTGGAAGTATAATGACAATAGAATATGTAAGTCTTAAAAGAACAATGACTGTACAGGAAGCACTTAAACATATTAAAAAAATAGGAATTGATAAAAGGACAATTCATACATGTTATGTAACTAGTTCTAAAAGGAAATTAGAAGGGGTTATATCAATAAGGACATTGATATTAAGTGATCATGATGAAATTATAGAAGATATTATGGAGAAAAAGGTTATATATGCTCACACAATGGATGACCAAGAAAAGATAGCAGCACTATTTAAAAAGTATGATATTGTCACTATGCCTATTGTAGATAAAGAGTGTAGGCTTGTTGGTATTGTAACTATAGATGATGTTGTAGATATTATAGAGCAAGAAAATACAGAGGATATTCAAAAGATGGCAGCTATGGAACCATCAGAGGAAGAATATTTAAAGACAGGCGTCTTTGTTTTAGCAAAGCATAGGATTATATGGTTACTTGTGCTTATGATATCTGCAATTTTTACTGGAAATATAATAAGAAGATTTGAAAATGTTCTTCAATCAGTAGTTGTATTAGCATCTTTTATTCCAATGCTTATGGATACAGGAGGCAACGCAGGTTCTCAATCTTCCACTCTTATTATTAGAGGGTTAGCACTTGGAGAAATAAAGTTAGATGATATATTTAAAGTTTTATGGAAAGAACTTAGAGTTGGAATACTTGTAGGAACGGTTTTGGCGAGTTTAAATTTTATTAGAATATATTTCCTTGACAAAGTTGGTTTTAATATATCAATAACAGTATGTATAAGTTTATTTTTTACTGTAATACTTGCGAAATTTGTAGGAGGTATGCTACCTATAATTGCTCAAAAACTTAAGGTGGATCCTGCAATTATGGCAAGCCCTCTTATAACTACAATAGTAGATGCGGTGGCACTTATGATATATTTTACTTCAGCCACATTTTTTTTAGGAATATAAGAGGTGCACTCAAAGATTTTATATAATCCTTGACAAATTGAAAAATGTAATAATATAATATTCTGTAAGTATAATAATATAAACAAAATTCGATGATAAGGAGAGTATCTTTTTAAAATATAAAAGCGAGTAGAAGATGGTGTAAGTTCTACAATATTTTATTTAGAGAAAAGAACCTTTGAGAAGCTACTAAGTTATATTAAATTTTATGATGAGGTAAGCCGTTAACTGCGATAAAGTTATGAGGTGGACTAATTTTTAGTCAACTAGAGTGGTACCGCGGATATAACCGTCTCTATATATTTATAGAGACGGATTTTTTATATTTAAGTTTTATATTTTTAGATTTGTACATAATTAAAATAAGGAGGACGTACATATGGATTATAAAAAGATTATAGCTGAGAGAATAAAAGAAAATGTAGAATTAGATGTAAATACAATAGAAGGACTTATAGAAATACCTCCAAAGTCTGATATGGGAGATTATGCATTTCCTTGCTTTCAACTAGCTAAAACATTTAGAAAAGCTCCTAACATGATTGCTGAGGAGTTAAGTGAAAAGATAAACAAAGAAGGATTTGAAAAAGTAACAGCATTAGGACCTTATTTAAATTTCTTTATGGATAAGGGATCTCTTACTTCTGATATATTAAATAAAGTTTTAGAAGAAGGGGATAATTATGGTTCTTCTAAAATTGGAGAAGGTAAAAATGTAACTATAGATTATTCATCACCTAACATAGCAAAACCATTCCATGTAGGACATTTATTTAGTACATCAATAGGGAATGCTCTATACAGAATGTTAAACTTTGAAGGATACAATTCTATAGGAATAAACCACTTAGGAGATTGGGGAACACAATTTGGTAAACTTATCTCTGCATATAAAAGATGGAGTGATGATGAAGCTTTAGAAAAAGATCCAATAAAAGAATTACTTAGAATATATGTTAAGTTCCATGATGAAGCAGAAAAAGATCCATCACTTGAAGATGAAGGAAGAATGTACTTTAAGAAACTTGAAGATGGAGAAAAAGAAGAAGTTGAATTATGGGAAAGATTTAAAACATTAAGTTTAAAAGAATTCGAAAAGGTATATGATACATTAGGAGTTAAGTTCGATTCATATGCTGGAGAAAGTTTTTACAATGATAAAATGGATGCTGTAATAAAAGAAATAGATGACAAGGGATTACTTGTTGAAAGTAACGGTGCTAAAGTTGTAATGATGGATGAAGATAACATTCCTCCATGTATAATTGTAAAGGGAGACGGAGCGACTATATATGCTACTCGTGACCTTGCAGCAGCATTTTATAGAAAGAAAAATTATGATTTCCACAAGAGCATATATGTAGTTGGATCTGACCAAAGTCTTCACTTTAAACAAGTATTTAAGACAATAGAAAAAATGGGATATGATTGGGCTAAGGATTGCAAACACGTAGCTTTTGGACTTGTTAGATTTGCAGATAAAAAGCTTTCTACTAGAAAAGGTCAAGTAATATTCCTTGAAGATTTACTAAATGAGTCAGTTTCTAAAACATTAGAAGTTATAAATGAAAAGAATCCAGAACTTGAAAATAAAGAAGAAGTAGCTAAAAAGGTAGGTATAGGAGCAGTTATATTTACTTACTTAAAGAACAAGAGAGAAAAAGACATTGTGTTTAACTGGAACGAAATGTTAAACTTTGAAGGAGAAACAGGTCCTTACGTTCAATACACTTATGCAAGAGGAAAGAGCATATTAAGACGTGCAGGAGAAATCGGAGAAGAAGTTAACTATGCCGCTTTAAATTCTAAAGAAGAATTTGAATTAGTTAAAGTTTTAGGTAACCTTCAAGAAGCTATATTAAATGCTATAGATAAATTAGAACCATCAATTCTTACAAGATATACAATTGAAGTTGCTAAAGCATTCAATAAATTCTACAATGCTCATAACATAATGGCAACAGAAGATGTAGCTACTAAAAATGCAAGATTAAAACTTGTAGAAGCTACATGTCAAGTAATTAAAAATGGACTTAACTTGCTTGGAATTGAAGTTGTAGAAAAAATGTAATAAAGATATAATTAATTAAAAATCTAGTTACTTATTAGATACATGAGTTTAAATGTATTTAAATAGGTAACTAGATTTTTTCTTTTTGGATACATAATTATAAAAAAACATCATAAATAATAATAAGAGCGTAATAAAGCAAAAATTAAACGTTTTTATTGAATGTAATTTAATAATACTAATAAAATGGATAAAAATATTTAAAAAATAACAAAAATAATGTAATATAAAATAGAAAAAAAGTAAAATAATGATTTAATTAATTCCATTATTCATGAGGTGAAGATTATGTATCCAATTAAATTTGAAAACTTATATTATGAAAAAATATGGGGAGGAAGAGATTTAGAGCTATTTAGAGATGATATACCAGAAGGAAATATCGGTGAGAGCTGGGATGTAGCTTGTCACAAAAATGGTATGAGCATAGTTGAAAATGGGGAATTTAAGGGACTAAGATTAGATGAACTTATAGAAAAGGAAAAGGAAAACTTACTTGGAACTAAAATAGATAGAAACTGGTTTCCACTTTTAATAAAACTTATAAATGCTAAAGATAAACTTTCAGTACAAGTACACCCAAATGATGAATATGCTAAAAGAGTTGAAGGAGATATGGGTAAAACTGAAGTTTGGTACGTTGTTGAAGCTTTTGAAGGAGCTAATTTAGTTGTTGGTACTAAAGGAAAATGTACTAAAGAAGAATTTAAAGCTGCAATTGAAGAAGGAAAACTTGATAGCTATCTAAATAAAATACCTGTTAAAAAGGGAGATGTATATTTAGTACAAAGTGGACTTGTTCATGCAATTGGAGAAGGAGTAATAATAGCGGAGATACAACAAAATAGTGATACTACTTATAGAGTATATGACTATAACAGAGGAAGAGAAATTCATGTTCAAAAGGCTTTAGATGTTATAGATCTAAATCTAAATGGAGAAAAAAATGAAGGCTTAGAAATTAAAAAAGATGGATATACAAAAAATTATCTATGCTTAGGAAGAGATTTTTCTTTAGAACTTTATGATATAAAAAACAGTGCAGAAGAAGAAAGTGATGTAGAAAGATTCTTCATATTCACATGTGTAGAAGGTAACGGAGAAATTTTATATAAAGATGGCAAAGAAGAAATAAAAACTGGAGATAGCATTTTAATTCCAGCTACTCTTGGAAATTACACATTAAAAGGTAATATGAAGTTATTAAAAAGTTATGTGCCAGACATAAAAAAAGTAGAAAAAAATATACTAGACGAAATAGAATATTAAATAAAAGTTAAGTTATAAATAATAAAAGGCATATGCGTGAATTTGTATCACAGTTATATTGACTAGCATACAAATAAAGTGTATGTCTTTTAATTTATTAAAATTTGCACATATATATGTATAATAATATAATGTATAGATGGAGGTGGAACAAAGGCTATGATAGAGGTACAAAAGCAAATAGACTTAGATTTGGAACTTGATATATATAAGAAGCTTTTAGAAGATAATATTTTATTTTTTGATATAGAAACCACAGGTTTTGATAAGGAAAAAGAAAAAGTTGTATTAATATCTGGAGGATGGTTTTTGCAAGATAAAAAATTTGTAATAAAACAATATTTTGCAGAGTCTTTAGATGAAGAAGTTCAGGTATTAAAGGCTTTTAAAGAAGATGTAACAAAATTTAATAGCTGGTGTTCATATAATGGAAAGGCTTTTGATGAGCCTTTTATAAAAAAGAGAATGAATATAAACAATATAGAATTTACACCACCAAGAGAACATATAGACTTATATAGGATTATAAGACCATATTATAAGCAATTAGGCATGGAAAGATGTAATCTTAAAAGTGTAGAAAAGTATTTAGGCATACATAGAGCAGACAAAATAGATGGTGGAATAAGTGTGGAGTTATATTATAACTTTTTAGATACTAAGGATGAAAGATTAAGATATGTAATTATGCTTCACAATTATGAAGATGTATTAAATTTACCATCAATATTCAAACTAACATATGATATTGAGAAAAATGACACTTTAAAAAGAGAAGGTGGAATTACAAAGAAACAATTGGACTACCTAAGATTTTTGATGAAAAAGAATAATATTCAAGTAACAGATGACTTAAAGAAAATTTCTAAAAAATCTGCCTCTAGAATTATAGACAGTATACTAAGGGGAAATATAGATATAGATAAGTTTAATGCAATAATTAAGGATAGTTATTAATGTAATTTAAAAAAGATAGTAAAATTGATATATAAATTTTACTATCTTTTTATATATTTAAAGAAACTTTGAAAGAATTTTAAAAACAGTTGTTATTTATTATTATCTTTCTTTTCTTCAGTGTTTTTGTACATAGCGCAGTGAGACGAACAACTTCCACAATCGCATCCACCACCAGAGGCTTTTTGCTTAAAGTTTCTTACAATAATAAATATTGAAAGAGCAGCAAGTAATACAACTATTAATATTTCCATAAAAATACCTCTTTTACATAATAAAATTTTAGATATTATACTAAAAGTGAACCTATATTATAAACTAAGAAAGAAACCACCCAAGCTAGTACAAGTTGATAGAATATAGAAAATAGGCTCATTTTGCTACCAAATTCTTTTTTCATTGTACCTATAGCAGTTATACAAGGTGTATATAAAAGTGTGAAAACTAAAAATGCATAAGCTGAAACTGCTGTAAAGTATTGTGGTAATATAGTTTCAAGATTGCTTCCAAAGATAACACCCATAGTACTTACAACAACTTCTTTTGCCATAAGTCCAGCAAGTAATGATACTGAAGATTGCCAGTTACCAAATCCTAAAGGTTTAAAAATAGGAGTTAAGGCTTTTCCAATGTATGCAAGGAAGCTTTCGTTAATATCAACAAGTCCAGTAAAGTTAAAATTAGATAATAACCAAACTAATATTGAAATTGATAATATAATTGTTCCTGCTTTTTTAACAAATCCTTTTCCTTTGTCCCAAGTGTGAAGTAATAAATTTTTAAGTTCAGGAAGTTTATATTCAGGAAGTTCTATAATAAATGGTTCTTCATCCTTTTTAAATAATGTATTTTTAAATAATAATCCCACTAAGAATGCTATAAGTATTCCTAAAACATAAAGAGAAGAAACTACTTCAAATTCATGTCCTGGGAAAAATATAGATGCAAATAATGCATAAACAGGTAGTCTAGCATTACATGACATAAGTGGTACAAGTAGTGCTGCAAGTTTTCTATCTTTTTCGCTTTCAAGTGTTCTTGCAGACATTATAGCAGGTACTGAACATCCAAATCCAACAACCATAGGAATAAATGCTTTACCCGAAAGTCCCATTTTTCTCATTAATTTATCCATTAAGAAAGCAGCTCTTGCCATATAACCACTATCTTCAAGGAAAGATATACCTAAAAATAATGTAAGTATTATAGGTAAGAAAATAATTATAGATCCAACACCACCAACTATACCATCTACAAGTAGTGATCTAAACCAATCACTATTTGATACTAAAAGTGTATTTAAATAAGGTAGTAATTGTTGATTTAATTTATCATCTAAAAAGTCAGTTATAGGTTGACCAACCCAAGTAAATGTAAATTTAAATATTATAAACATAATACCTAAAAGTATAGGGTATGCAAGAAATTTATTTAATAATACTTTGTCTACTTTATCCTTTGTACTAATTTTATTTTTAGAAGTTCTAGTCATACATTTATTAAGTACTCCTTCAATAAATGCATAGGCTTCTTTTTCACTATCAAAATTATAAAAATCATAATCATTATAAATTGCAAGATTAGATTTATCTAAATCTAATATAAGTTGTTTTAAATTGATAAGACCTTTTCCTTTAGAAGCTGACATAGGAATTACTTTCATAACTCCAAGCTCTTTTGCAAGTTTGTCATAATCAATACTTATACCGTTTGCTTCTGAGACATCAATCATGTTTAGTACCATAATTATTGGCTTTTTAAATTGTTTTAATTGAGTAGTAAGGTATAAGTTTCTATCTAAATTAGAAGCATCTACAATATTTATAATTACATCTGCATCTCCATTTAATAAGAAGTCTTTTGATACTTTTTCTTCATTAGAATAAGTATCCATTGCGTATATTCCTGGCAAGTCCACTATTTTAGCAGATTTTTTTAAAAATCCTTCTTTTCTTTCAACAGTTACTCCAGCCCAATTTCCAACATATTGGTTAGAACCTGTTAAAGCATTAAATAAAGTAGTTTTACCAACATTGGGGTTACCTACTAATGCTACTGTTAACATTTTAGTCCTCCTTCAAAGTTATGTTCTTTGCATCTTTTTTTCTTATAGCTAAATCAAAACCTCTAACATTTATTATAATAGGGTCTCCTAAAGGGGCTGAAGTTTTTACAGTTACACTAGTACCCTCTATACATCCTAAAGCTAAAAGACGTTTTGAAAGTTTTTTATCTCCATTTATATCCTTTATAAATCCCATTTCACCAGATTTTAGATCTAATATATTCATGTGTCCGTCCCCCTTTATGTAAATATGAAAATCATTATCAACCAAAATATATCATCAATTAGGATAGTTGTCAATAAAATATCCTAATATAAGGAATAGTAAAGGTTACCAAAATAAAAACAATGAATATGTTCACAAAAAAGAAAAAGTATGAGATAATAAAAATATTAAATTTAAATAAAGAAATATTCATATCTAGAAAAGAGTGATTTGGTGATTACAAGAGAAAACAGTATTAAAATCGAGGAGGAGTCTGAAGAATTTGCATTACTAGTTGATGGAAGAAGTGATATATATAAGGATGCAATATTTTTTGATTTAGAGCATTACCTATATAAAAAACCAATATGTATTGGAGTATTTGGATGTTGTTATTTTGATAATGATACCCATGAGCTTAAGGTTACTCAATACATGATTGAAAATAAAAAAGATGCACCAGAGATATTAAAATTATCCGAAGAGTATTTTAAAGAAATGTATGAAAAACATAATAAAAGATATATAATAACTTTTTCAGGAAACAATGATTTTAATGTAATAGAATATTTATATAAAAAGGGCAAAATAGAATTCAATATAGACGAACATTTTAAAAAAGTAGATCTTCAAAGAGAATATGAAAAACTTATGGGACAAAATATTGGACTAAAAAATTTAGAAAAGAAATTTAATATAGAAAGAGAAAGTGAAGTTATAAGTGGTTCAAACTTATCTAAAACATTTTGCAAAGTTATGAAAGATTTTGACTATATAAATAGAATGCCTGAAGAAAAAAGACAGAGAATTCTTTTGTATAATGAACAAGATGTATCTAGTTTATTTTACATATATTTAGGTTGGAAAAAGTATTTAAAAAAAGAAAATGACAATTAAAAATATGAAAAAATTACAAACTTTTAAAACATCCATGAAAGATTATGGATGTTTATTTTTGTTTTTTTATAATGTGTTATAAAGAAAATACCTGTGAAAAATATGTTTTTTTATTGAAAAAATTAATTGAATAAAAATTAAAATTTAAATTGAAAAATATTAGGTGAATATGCATTATTTGTAATAAAATCTATTGAATTTAACATAATATACTATATAATAAAGGTAAATATAACAAAACAAACTAAATTTTACATGTGAATAAAATAGGGGTTAATGGGATGAATAAATTTAACAAGAAAAGGTTAGGAGATTTATTAGTAGAAGCTGGCAAAATAACTGAGAAGCAATTAGTTAAAGAGTTAGAGAGACAGAGGATTACCGGTATTAAATTAGGAGAATTACTTGTTAAAGATAATATATTAACAGAAGATGACATAATAGATGTACTTCAATATCAATTAGGTGTTCAAAGAGTATATTTAGATATGATGAAACTAGATAAAGATGCTGTAAGGTCTATTCCTGAAAATTTAGCTGAAAAATACAATTTAATTGCCATTGGCTATGATGGAGATAAAATTAAAGTAGCTATGGTAGATCCACTTAATGTATTTGCAATAGATGATGTTTATATATCTACAGGAAAGCAAGTTATTCCGTTTATAGAGTCTAAAGCTAGTATAAAGTCTGCAATAGACAAGTATTATTCTAGTGAAGATGTAGAAAAAGCAGCTGAAGAATTAAGTAAATCAAGTGTTGGACAAAAAAGTCAAACAGAAGATATAGAAGAGTTGTATGATGTAAAAAATGCTCCAGTTGTAAAAATGATAGATTCCATTACTAAAAATGCAGTAAAAGCAAAAGCAAGTGATATACACATAGAACCATTTGAAAACTATATGAAAATAAGATATAGAATAGATGGTGCACTTCAAGAAATGCTTAGAGTTCCAATAGAAACAGCACATTCTCTCATTGCTAGAATAAAAATAATGGCTAATCTAGATATAGCAGAAAAAAGACTTCCACAAGACGGTAGAATAATTACAAAAATAGATAATCAAAAGATAGATTTAAGGGTATCCATCCTTCCAACTATTTTTGGAGAAAAAATTGTTATTAGAATTCTTAAAGCTGAAAACTTTTTAATAGGTAAAGAAAAATTAGGAATGTCAAAAGGTGATATTGAAAGGCTTGAAAGAATTATAAAAAGTCCCTATGGAATAGTTTTGGTTACAGGACCAACAGGAAGTGGTAAATCTACAACATTATATACAATGTTACAAGAACTTAATACAACAGAGACAAATATAATAACTATAGAAGATCCAGTTGAATATATAATGGATGGAGTAAATCAAGTTAATGTAAATACTAAAGCTGGACTTACATTTGCATCAGGGCTTAGGTCTATATTAAGACAAGATCCAGATGTGGTTATGATAGGAGAAATAAGAGATAATGAAACAGCAGAAATCGCCATAAGAGCAGCAGTTACAGGACATTTAGTTTTAAGTACAATACATACAAATGATGCACCTTCATCAATTGTAAGATTAAAGGATATGGGAATAGAGTCATATCTTATAGCAGCGGCATTATCAGGAGTAATAGCTCAAAGACTTGTTAGAAGAATATGTCCTAAATGTAAAGAAGAATACATTGCAAATGATTATGAGAAAAAGCTTTTAGAAGTTAGCGAGAAAGATAATGTAAAGCTTTACAGAGGGAGAGGATGTAACTTTTGCAACAATACAGGATATAGTGGAAGAGTTGGGATATACGAAATAATGGAGATTACAAAAGAGATTAGGGAACTTATGCAAAGAAATGCATCCATGAAGGAAATTATGGAAGCTAACAGTAGAAATGGTGTTAAAAATATAAAAATGGCTTGCAGAGATGTTGTTATGAGGGGAGATACAACAGTTGAAGAACTTGCAAAAGTATCTTTCTTAAAGGAATAAATATTAATAAACAAAAGGAGGTGAGCCTATGGCAATATTTAAATATAAGGCTATGAATAAAGAAGGAAGATTTCTTGAAGGGGAAGTCAATGCTAGTAGTACAAATGAAGTTGTTGCAATTATAAGAGGGAGAGACTATTTACCAGTAAGAATAGAAGAAAAAGTGGAAAGCAAAAAGATAGATATTGCAAAATCTTTTGCAAAAGTAAAATCAAAGGATCTTGCTGTATTTTGTAGACAATTTGCTACATTACTTGATGCAGGAGCAGATATTTTAAATTCTGTTGATTTGCTCCGAAAACAAGCTGAAAATCCAAAATTAAAAGATAGTCTTGAAGTTGTATATGAAGAAATTCAAAAGGGATATACTTTATCAAGTTGTATGGATAAATTTAAAGATGTTTATCCAAAACTCTTAGTTAATATGGTCAGATCAGGGGAAGAAACAGGACAACTAGGTTCTGTTATGGAAAAGATGGCAGAGCAATATGAAAGAGAACATAGAATAAACAGTAAAATAAAGGGTGCATTTATGTATCCAATAATATTAATTATAGTATGTGTATCTGCTGTAACATTTTTATTAACCTGTGTTATGCCAACATTTGTTCAAATGTTTGAAGATAGTGGAGTAGAACTTCCAGGACCAACTAAGGTAGTAATGGGAATCAGTAATGGGGTAAAAGAGCATTGGTACATAATATTATTAGTAATAATTTTCATATTTGGAGGGCTTAAAGCATTTGCCAAAAGAGAAGAAGGGGCAAAAATTATAGATAAAATGAAGCTACAATTTCCAGGAGTAAAAAAGACCATGAGAAAAATTGTAGCTATGAGATTTTCAAGAGGACTTTCAACGACACTATACAGTGGAGTTAGCATGATAAATGCACTTAGTATAGTGGCAAAAGTTATTGACAATAAATTAATAGAAGTAAAAATAATGAAAGCTAGAGAAAGTGTAATAAAAGGGATAACTTTAAGTGAATCCCTTAGAGATATAACTGAATTTCCAGAAATGCTATTTGCTATGACGAAAATAGGAGAGGAATCAGGAAGACTTGATGACATACTAGAAAAGACAGCCACCTTCTACGAACAAGAAGTAGAAGAATCCCTAGAAAAAATGACAAGCATGATGGAACCAATCTTAATAGTTGTCATGGGAATCTTAATTGGAGCAATAGTAGTAGCAATGGCAATGCCAATGTTTGATATGTTTAAGACAGTACAATAGGGAAAACTTCAAAACAAGGGCAAAGGTAAAACAAGGGAATAGGAAGGGAAGGATCAAGGGAGTAGGGAAAGAACACTAATTGATTTATGTCATATCTTTTAAGTTAAACTCCCTGGTTTTTAAATAACCTTGTATTTACAGAAGGTCACGATATTAATGTTTCTATGGGGAAACGTTATATATAAATAATTAGAATAGGGGGAGTTTTAAATGGAAAGTATCCAGGCAAAACAAAAAAAGAAAAAGGGTTTTACATTGATTGAACTTATTATCGTAATAGCAATCTTAGGAATATTAGCACTTATAGCAATACCTAAGTTTGGATCAGCACAAAAGGATGCAAAAGTTAAAGCAGATATAGCTACTGCAAAAACAATAGCAGGTACGGTTTCTACTGCACTTGCTAAAGGTGATGAGACTAGTTCAAAATTGAAAAAAACATTTAACGAGTATAAAGATATAGATAAAGACACAACGGAAATAGTTGAAAAAGGGTTAAATGGAAAAACAAAAGTGCAAGCTTTAGAAGATGGAAAATTTCAAATCAAAATAGACGATGAAGAAAATGTTTTTATTCAAGTTGTTGGAAAAAATGATGAAAATGGTGCGTCTACTATAGCGTGTCAATTATACCCTTTGAAAGAAGGAAGTAACTATCCCAAGGCTAGTGATAAGAAAGAAGAATAAATGTCAAGTAAACTCAATGCATTTAATGCATTGAGTTTATTAAAAACAATAGATAGGAAGTGAGAAAATGAAGGGATACAATTTCTTTGAGTATTTTGAAGGAGAAAAAGGTGGACTAGAGTCAAAAACAACTTATGCTGCTATTGGAGCGGCTTGTGTTATTGGAATCATGATTACTTTATTTATTGTAAATTGTTTTAGAATTAATTTATTAAAAAAAGATATAGCATCATTAGAGGATAATATCAATTCAAAAGAGTATAAGATTACATATAGAGAAAAAGAGCAAGGGGAGAGAAAGTTAAAGGTATTAGAGGATTACTATAAATTGGTTTCTTCTGCTGAAAGCTCAGTTAATAAAAAAGATTACATAAATACTGATTTAATAAAGGACATATCAAGTACAGTGCCTAAAAGTGTTTCTTTTCAAAATATTACTGTTTCAGATAAGACAGTTACAATACAAGGAACATCACAAACTAGGGTTGCTGTGGGAGAACTTGAACATAATTTAAAGGAACTTGGAATTTTTGAAGAAGTACATGTTCCAGACATATCAGAGAATTCTAATGATGAAAACAGTTATTCTTTCAATTTTAATATAAGTTTTAAATTGAAGGAGGGCAAAGATAATGCAAAGTAAAATATCAGATAAACTAAAAACTAGTGAAAAAGAAAAAATATTATTAATAATAGTAGGAATTTTAGCTTTAGTAGTTTTATATTATCAATTTAGTTTCACAAAGCAATCAGAAAAAATAAAAGCATTATCAGATCAAAGAACAGAGCTTCAAGAAAAGGTAGACTCTCTACCACAACTTAAAATAAAAAATGAAAAAAGAAAAAAAGAAATAAAAATAGTAAATGCTAATATATACGATTCTAGTAGTACATTTTTCCCAGAAATTATTCAAGAAAAAATCATAACAACATTAGATGATATGATAAATAAATGTAATGTTCAGTGTAATTCAATGTCAATTTCAGAACCAGTTACAGAAACTTTTAAAGATGAGGATAAAAAATATAGTAAAGAGAAGGAAAAAAATCCTTTAGAAGATTTAGTAAATAAGTACCATGATTTAGAAGGAAATACTTCTGTTAAAGGTAAAGAACATAAACCTAAAAAAACTAATAATAGTAAAGATGAAAAATCAGAACCTATGGCAACACATTTATCAATTACAGTTAATTTTACAGGAAGTTATGGAAATGTATTAAAGTTTATAGATGAAATAAAGGGATTTTATAAAAGAATAGTAATAAGCAATATTAGTTTTGCAGTAGATGAAAAAGGTATAAGTGGAAATATGGTATTAGATTTTTATGCTATTCCTAAGATTTATAATGATGATACAGAATATACACAGTGGAATTTTGCTGATGAATATGGAAGAGTAGATGTATTTAAATATAATGGACAACCAGCTCAAAATGGAGACGCTACAGCTGCAGACAATGCTACAAATACAACAAGTGGAGAAGCTTTTGAATCTAGTAAACCTCAAAAACAGTATGATTTTTATTGTAGTTTAAAACCAATATCTTCAGATTTACCTACAGTAATGATTGGAAAGGCAAAGGATCAAGAAAGAAAGACCTATGTTTATGCTGATAATGATGGTATAGAAGATGTTGAAATATACTTAGTTCAAAAGGGCAACAAGTATTTCTATAGATATAAAACTAAGGGAGAACAATATCCGAAGAATGGGAAAGAACAAGAATTTACTCCAAATTCAAAGGAATTTAATATGAAGATATATTCTACAAGTAGAAATTCTAAAAATGATAAGGCTGGAGCAAATATAAAGATATACAATAAAACAAATCTAAAACTAAACGTAGATGTTCAAGGTGATGACAAAGAAAGACCTCGTGTGAATATAATAAAACAAGGTGGAACCATAAATGTAAGTAAGTTTTAATGAGGGGTGACCATGAAAGTAAAAAAAGGATTTAGTTTAATAGAAGTTATAATAGCACTGGCAGTATTTATGATAATAATAATTCCTATATTTTCTTTAACTTTAGGAACTACAAAGATAACAAAGCAATCAGAAGATAAACTAAAAGCTTCAGCCATTGGGCAAGAGGTAATGGAGAAGTTAAAGAATGGCAATATACACGATAATTTATTTGGAAGTGAAAAAAAAGAAAAGGAATATAAAAAAGATGATTTTAATGTAAAAATTTTTGTAGAGCCTACAGAGTACAAGTTTAAGGAATTAGATATGGATAAAGCATATAAAGACATTAAATATGATGAAGAAATAGATGTAGATAGCTATAAATATAAGAATAAAACTTTAGAGATTAAAAATGATGAACAGGGAAAAGATGAAAAAAATATAAAGGTTAAATTAAGCGGAAATAATAACGTAAATGTAAGTATAGAAAATAGGAATATAAATTCAGCTTTAAATATTTATTTTTTAAAAGATTCTGGATGTTCCTGTGATTATACCATTAAGGAGATTGAAGGAAAGGTTAAAATTTTCTCTAATTTAATTAACGATGAGAATAACAACAAGAAAAATTATTTGCCATGTAGACTTTATAAAATTAAAGTTATGGTAAGTAAGAAAGGTGAGAATCTACAAAATATTGAGGGGTATAGAACTTTCTTAAAGTAGGGAAGTGATAATTTGATTAATATAGATAAATTAAAAAAATCTAAAAAAGGCTCAGGCTTAATCATTGTTATAATGGTGTTTGCATTTCTTAGTATAGTAGGTATGGCTTTTATTTCAATGTCCCTATCTTCTTATAAATTAAGAATTGCAAAATCAAATGCAAAAACAGGACTTTATGGAGCAGAATCAGGAATTGATGAGGCTTATGGCATCATAGGTAATAAGGTTGATGAATCTATTACTAAGGGTGATGAGCAGGTAAATGAATTTGTAAAAGAAGTAAATTCAATAATACAAAATCCAGAAGAAAAGATTGATGAAAAAGGTAATTTCCAAAAGTTGAATCATATGGAATGGGAAAATTACTATAAATTATGTATTGATAAGAAAGATGAACCCCAAATTAAGAATGATAAGAAGACTTATATTTATACTTTAAAAGATAATGAGTTTAAAAAATGTCAAAATAAAATATTTAAGTTAGCTTATAAAGAGAATATATTGGGTTCTGAATCAGATAATGGAATAGTATATGAGTTAAATAATGAGGATAATTATAAATTTAACATTCAAGAAGATGGTAATAAGGAAATACCTAAAATAGTTGCAGAAGGCAAAGAAGCTACGGAAAAAGAAAAAAATAAATTAATAACAATAAATATTAAATCTAATTTTATTCACAAAGGTATACCTAAAGAAATAACTACCAATTATGATGTTTATATACCAGATTATAATAAAGTTTATTATAAAGAAATTGAAAATAAATCAATACCTAAATATCCAATTATAGAAAAAAATGTATTAGTAAATGGAAGCATGGATGTTCAAGGTGAAACAAAGGTAAAGGGAAATATTTATGTAAAAGGTAAAAATTCTATAAATGAAAATAGGGGAATCATATTAAATAGTTCCAAAGATGTAACTTTTGGTGGAAAAGTAGCAACACCTGAGGATTTTAAATTTATAGGAAAGACAAAGTGTATGGTAGAAGGAGACTTATTTGCAAAGAATGTTCAAATTAAAGAAAATGCACCTTACAGCACGTTAAATGTTAAAAACGCATCAATGTATACTAAGGATGACCTTGAGATTGATGCAAGTGGAAGTGAAGTATTAATAGATGGTGCTTATTATGGATTATCTGATGGATCAGAGAGTTCAACAGCTGATAAATCAAGTTCTATTAATATAAATGCAGTAGATAATATGGAAAATATTGACTGCTTATTAAAAATAAGAGACTTAAAGAATGAAGGAAGCATTATTATGGGAACATCTTATGCTGATTTTATAAAAAATAAAGAGGAAAAAAATGAGAATGGAGAATTAAAAAAAGATGAAGAAAAAAAGTACCAAACAGGAGAATCTTTATCCATAAAGGGTAACTATAAGGCTTATAGTTTTCCTTTAATTTATAAAGATCAGTATAAAGATGATAAGTATTATAAAAAGCTTTTAGATGTTGAATACGAGTATTATAAGTTTATAAAAAATCCAGAGTATCCACATATAGCATTTGTAGATAAGTTTTTAAATGGTGATAAATTAAATGTTTTTGATAAAAGTAAGTATTTTAAATATATTTGTGAAGATGAAGATTATAGTGAGTTAATAAATAAAGGCAATAATAAAAAGGATAAAAACAATAATATGGAAAAAGGAGTATATATAAATTGGAAACCCAATAAAAAAAACGATATATCTATAGGTGCTATTGTTTCAAAAGGAAATTTGTATGAATCAACATATAATTTAGATAATCAAATTCAAGATAAAGTTAAGGCTGTAACAGAAATGTATAAAGAAGAAACAAGTGAAAAAAAGAAGTTTATTAATAAGAAAGAAATTGTAGAAAATTATGAAACTAAAAATCTTACAAATATAATTATAAAAAATAAAAGTGTATGTTCTAAAGAGTTAGAAAAGTTATTAAGTAAAGATGAGGCATCTATTGTGATAATAGATGGTGACTTAACTGTTGATTCAGATTTTAAATTTACAGGTATATTAATAGTAACAGAAAACTTGACAATAAATAATGGTGGAAAACTTGACATAACAGAGGATAAAGAAGGAATTATGAATTTAATATGGGATAACTATAAAATTTTAAAGGACATATTTGTAGATGATGGTATAAAAGAAAAAGACAACTTTGAAAGTAAAGAAAGTATAGGCATTGTAGACAAAGAAGTTATTATTAAAAAAGATAACCTTATACAAATGAAAAACTGGAAAATCATTAAATAATCAAAAGGGAGATATGTAAATGGAAAAAATACGTATAAAGAATGGTTTAACATTAATAGAAGTAAACTTGGCTTTAGTCATATTTATGATATTACTAGCTATAGTATCTCCCTTTTTTTATAGCAATTTTAAATCCTTAAATGAAGCTGATATAAGATTAGAGCTACAAGGAAAAGGGGAAAAGATTTTAGAGGATATAAACAAAAGGGCATTAGAAGCAAGTGGAATAGAGGAATTAAAAGATAAAAATAATGTAAAAGAAATAATATTCAAATATGAAGATGGTAGTGAGTATACATGGAAAAACCATTATGAAAATGGTATTAAGGTGAAGTTATTACCAGAAGGAAGCAATGAAGAAAATGCTAAAGGAATAAACATAAAATTAACTTTAAAAAAGAAAAAAATAGAACAAAAGCTAAGTACAGATGTTTATTTTAGAAATTATAATAAACAAAATAATAAAATAGACAATAATGAAGAGGGTGGAAAATGATTTCGGTAAGTTTTTTTATATTAGGGACAATCATAGGTAGCTTTTTAAGTGTTTGTATATGCAGAATACCAGCTGGTGAATCAATAGTTTATCCACCATCACATTGTTCAAACTGTAAAAGTAATATTAAACCATACGATTTAATTCCCATTGTAAGTTATGTGATTTTAAGAGGAAAATGTAGATACTGTAAAGAGAAAATCTCTATTAAATCACCGCTTATGGAGCTATTTACAGGAATTATGTTTTTAAGTTTATATTTAAAATATGGACTAACATTAGACTTAATAAAATACTTAATTTTGTTTAGTTTTTTAATTGTAATAGGATGCATAGATTACAACACAACAGATGTTTACTTTAGCACAACTTCCACTGGAATCGGAATTGGAATATTATTTTTAGTTATAAATTGGTATTTAAAATTACCAGTAAGAACATATTTCCTAGGAGCTATTATAGGAGGAATATTTATTTTATTAATTGCAGTATTAACAGGTGGAATGGGTTTTGGAGATGTTGAAATATGTATTTTTTCCGGAATATATATAGGTACTAAATTGACGGTGTTAATGCTCTTTTTATCATTTATATTAGGGGGAGCTGTAGGGGCTATACTCATTATTTCTAAAAAGAAAAGTAGAAAAGACTATATCCCATTTGGACCATATATATCAATAGCAACTATGATTGCAGTATTGTTTGGAGAAAAAATTATAAACTGGTATTTATATTAGAAAATAGACAACATAAAAACAAAAACGTTCTGGAGGTGCAAAATGTTTAAAAGAAAAGTTATATCATTTGATATTGGAAGTAAAAATATAAAATTAGTTGAAGGAAAATGTGACGGAGATAAAGTTATTGTTACAAATATGGACATGATAGAAACTCCTAAAAATTCAATGAATGATGGGAGTATAGTTGATATTAATTTAATTGCAGAAGCAGTTAGAAAACTTATAGATAAAGTATCAACAAGGACTAAAAATGTGGTCTTTACATCTCAAAGCACATCAATAATAACAAGAACAGTAGAAATACCTTGGGCGAAAGAAAAAGATATGAAATCAATGATAAAATATGATATAGAACAATATTTACCAATAGACCTTAATGAATACATAATAAAGCATAAAGTAATAGACGAATTTCAAAAGGAAGAAGTTAAAATGGTTAGAGCAAATGTAGTTGTTTATCCTAAAAAAATGGCAAAAGCATATTGGAGTTTAGTAGAAGAATTAGAACTTAAACCAATGGCATTAGAAGTAAGTCTAAGTGCAATGGAAAAAATATTATCATCTAAAGATATTATAACAATTAATGAAAAAGACTATCAAAAGGAAGATACAATAGCAATTGTTGATATAGGGTCTGATGAAATTGAAATGAACATAATAGCTAATGGTAATTTAGAGTTCACAAGAGTACTTATGGGAGGAGGTGCTTATATAGATTCAAGCATATCAAATGAACTTTCAGTTGATATGGATGTTGCAGAAGAAAAGAAAATAATATTTGGAGATTTAACTCTCGATAATTTTTCAGGAGAGAAACAAATAGTTAATGAAGCTATGAAAAATGTTATTGATAGATGGAATTCAGAAATACTTAGAATGTTAGATTATTTTAAAAACAAAAATAAAGACAAGCAAATAAAAAAAGTATATGTACATGGAGGGACAAGCCAAATACCTGGTTTATGTCAATATATGAAAAATTCATTGGGAATTTCAGTAGAATTAATAAAAAACATTAGTACAGTTTCATTAGATAAAAAACTTGAAGATAAAGATATAACTAATTATATTAATGCTATAGGAAGTATAATAATGTAATTAATAAAAATGGAGGTAGCATGTATATGGAAAAAAGTCGGAATTTTAAAAGATTTTTTACGCTGTTACTATCTACAATTTTTACAATTACTCAACTAATTACAGTTCCAGTCTTTGCGGCAACAGGAAACGATCAAAATCAAAACAAATTATTAGAAGTAACACAAGATTTCACCCCAAAATCAAAAGATAATATTTATAAATTAGGGGAAAGTTTTGACATAAATTATAAAATCAAGCCTAAGGATATAAATAAGAAAGAATATGATTATTGGTACAAATCTAAAGATAAGAAAAAAGAAATAGTGTTGGTTATGGATACATCTACAAGTATGAAATGTTTAGTGGAACCAGAAAGTTATGATATTGATAATTGTGTTCCAACTAAAGAAGGTCATATAGTTTATATTAAGGATAAAAGTTATTTAGTCAATACTACATTTTTGCGAGGGAGTAGACATAAACTATTTTATATTACAATGGGAACTACTAACTACTATATTCAGGGAAATAAATGTTATAGACAAAGTTCTTATAATGAGAAAAATAGATTGAAACATGCTCAAGAATCAGCAATAAAATTTGTGAAAAAATTTGAAAATGATAAAAATATATCTATAGGATTAGTATCTTTTGATACTAGAGCTATTGAACAAAAAGAGCTTACATCAAGTTTAAGTGAAGTTAAGAGCAGTATAAATAATTTAAAAGTAGCTTATAATGGAGCTACTAATATAGAAGCTGGATTAAAAAGTGCACAAAAAATTCTAAAAAAAGGAAATGAAGATGCTGATAAATATGTAATATTGATGTCTGATGGTTTTCCAACTGCATTTGATTATGCGGGTGAAAAATTTGAAGAAAATTTTAATGAACATGAAGTGCAAGATAATACCTTTATAAATTTTGGTTACAATGATTATAGGGGTTATGCTATGAAACATTCTATAAATCAAGCCGATAGTTTAAAAAAAGTTGGTATAAATAGCTTTATTATAGGTTTTAGTGATGGTGCTAATAGTGAGAAATTAAATAAAATAGCTAAAGCTGCAGGTGGAGAATATGAAGAAGCTAGAAATACAGATGCTTTAAATGGGGCTTATAATAAGATAGAAACTAAAGTAAAAGCGCCATTAATTAAGAACTTACAGCTTGAATTTAATGTTCAACAAGGATTAGCAATTGAAGAATTTAAAAATTCTATTACAAATGAGACTATACAATTCATGAAAAAAGATAATAATGCATACTATATCAACTTAGAGAATATGGTTTATGATTCTGATAAAGATAATTCTAATATTTACTCTTGTAAAAATAAAGATTTAAATATAAAAGTAAAATTTAGAACTTTAAAAGAGGGAAAATACAGCATTACATCCTTTATAAATAGACAAGAAAATAATTCTAAAGAAAATTTATACACGAATTCACAGGATATAATTATAATAAAAGATTCTTTATTAGAATTAAATCAAAATATATGTGATAAAAAAGATAAAGGTTATAATGTGGGTGATGAAATAAAAATTAATTATAATATAAAGTTAAAACCTACGGAATATCTTAATGAAACCAATAATGATAATAAAAAAGAAGAAGTTAATAAAAAAAGAAAGAAAAGAATAGTTTTAGCTATAGATACATCTGGAAGTATGGATAGTAAAGAAGCAAGTTTATCGGAATCACAACAACAAGATGATAAATGTAAGGGAAAGTTAATGTATTATTTTGATATAAAAACTTTTAAGTATAAAGTGTTTCTATATAATGATAAGACTAAGGGACTTTGGAATAGGATATTTGGAGACGGGTTTATTTCACAAGTTATGGGAAAACCTCTTAACTTTTATTTTAACACAATGATTGCAACCCCAGGATATTTACAAAAAATAAATGGTAGAGTATTTCACTTAATTAAATTATGTAAGGGAATATTTGTTCCTAAGATATTAAGAGGAAAATTTATAGATAGGACTATAGATACACTTATAGACATAAATGAAAATTTAATTAGTGCTCCATTGAATGCATTTCAAAAATTAATGGAATTACTTCAACATATTTTCTTTGGAGAAGATCCTATAGAAATATCTTCAGTGCAACTGGCAAGTGGAAACTTTACTATTAATGGAAAGAAATATTATGTAAAAGATAATAAAGTATATGAATTTAATGAACAAGATAGAAGTAGAATTGATTCTGTAAAAAAAGTAGCAAATGATTTTGTGGATAAGTTTAAGGATGATGAAAATACTGAAATTGCTATAGTTAGATATTCAAGTAAAGCAGATGTAGTACTAGATAATAGTAATAAGGTATTTTTAAGTAGTAAAGATAATGAAACAATAAAGAAGAGAATAAATTCTTTAAAAGCCGATGTAGCTACTAATATAGGAGATGGAATAAGAAAATCATATTCTATACTTGATAAATGTGATAAAGATAGTGAAAAATATATGATTCTTATGACAGATGGAGTTCCTACTGCGTATACTTGTTATGCAAACACTATTAAGACATTAAATAATTGTAAATATGGTGAAGAAGAACTTGATTTGGGATATTGTCCAGAAGGTTATATTGAGTGTTATAATAGAAAGTATTACTATAGCGAAGTCAAAGGTGATTTTAAATTAGAAAATGATAATAGAGATGAAGGATACGTTATAAAATTTGGTGATGAATATGATAAAAATGCTTTAGAATATGCTAAACAAGCTATGCAAAAATCAAAGAGTAAGAATATAAATAATGTAATTGTAGGTTTTAGTGATGGAATAGATACTAAAAAGTTAAAGGAAATAGCGGGAGATAATGCTCAATATAAAGAAGCTAAAGATTTAGGTGAATTATCAAAACAATATGATGAGATACAAAAGGATATAAATACTATAAAGGCACCTTGTGTAAGTAATTTAGAATTTAATTTAAAACTTCCAAAAGGCTTAGAATTAGTAGATGACTTTAGTAATAATTCAAATTTTAAATTGCAAAAATCCGCAGATAATTCTTCGACTATTATAGGAAAAATAAATGATGTAAAATACATTAAGTCCCAAGATGGAAAAACTTATATTCCTGAAAGAGATAATATTAATTTTGACATAAAAGTAAAGATTAAAGAAAACAAAGACTATGTATTAGGTGAAAATAATAATAAAGCAACTTTAAGTTATAAAGATTTATATGGTGTTGAGTATACAGAAGGATTTACTCCAACAATTAATATAACAATGAGTAAACTAGATATAGAAGTTGATAAATTTGGAATACTAAAGTCAATTTCAGATAAGGATAAAGAGAATTTAGATAAAGATAACGATTTTATAAAGAATTATATACAAGATACTGATATTAAGATAATGAATAATTTTATGTATCAAGTAGGTATTGTAATAAAACCTTGTAATAAATCAGATGAAAATGATGAAGGTAATATAAAAGAAGATATAAAGATAAAAAATAGTTTTAGTACAAATAATAATGTTAATATTAAGTTAATAAATGAAAATTCACCTAATGGAGTATTTTTATATGAGTTAAATGGAAATGATTTAGAAAGAATTTCAAATGATAAAATATCTGTGAATAAAGGAGAGATTACTATAAAAGGAGGAACTCTTAAAAAAGGACAACAATATATAGTTACCCAGGGTATATTATTTAAAAACATAGAAAGCAATACAGTCTTAAAAGATGACATTGAAATAAATGGTGATAAAACTTCAAAACAAATAACAATAAATAAGACTGATAACTTACCAAATCTTGATTAAACCAACACCACCTCTAAATAGGTGGTGTTTTGTTTTGGAAAAATATAGTATAATATAAAAGCTAAAAAAGTAGTTATAATCATAAGTTGGTAAATATTAATATAATGTAATAATAGGAATTTAAAATAAATAAGAAGGAGTTAATATGAGAAAATTAAAAAGAATAAGTATTTTGTTTATGAGCTTAGTTTTTATAATTAGTCAGGGTATAGGTATAAAAGTATTTGCTACAGAAAATAAAAAATCTAATTTAACATCCCAGTTTCAACTAAAACAAAATATCAATGCAAAAAATTATACAGTAGGTGAAACATTTGATATAAGCTATGATATAGGTTCTCTTATGGGTGTAAATAAAAAAGATTATGATGATGCTAATTCAAAGGATAAAGAAATAGTTCTTCTAGTAGATACTTCTGGAAGTATGATTGATAGAAAAGTAGAGGGAAAATATAGAATAAATTATTCAGTAGATCAAGTATTTATTGAAAAAGAATGGAAATGGTACAGAAGAGTTTCTTTAGAAAATGGACAAAAGTATATTATTCATGAATTGTTATATACATCTGAAAGAGATATTATAATAAATGGACAAATTTATACTGAGTATATTGAGATAGATAATAAAAGATATTATTTAAAATATGATTATTCAGATGGAAGTTGGTATGCTATTGCATATTCAGAATCTAAAATTGATGAATTACAAAAGGCGGCTAAGAATTTTGTGAATAAGTTTGAAACAAAGTCAAATACAAAAATAGGTTTAGTGTCTTATGGTAATAAAGGAGAAGTGGTTCATTCGCTTACTAATGAATTAGATCGTATCAATAGTTCAATAGATTATGGATTATCTGTTTATGGTGCTACAAATATAGGAGATGGAATAAGAAAGGCTAATGGATTGTTAAACAATGGCAGTAATGCTGATAAATATATAGTTTTAATGACAGATGGTATTCCAACAGCGGCTACTTGTTATAGTAATGTAAAAAGTGAAAGAACAGAGCATTATAGTAATTTTTATAGAAGGAATATATATGATACACCAGTTGGAGCAATTTTAGATGGATATGGAAGAGAGTTAGAAAAATTTAATTTAATAACAGACTATAACTATAAGTTTGAGTATAATCCTAAAGATTACATTTATTCAGATGAAAATATTATTATAAATCGTGGTGACAATGATTATGGTAATATAGCTTTAAATTACGCAAAAGAGTCATTAAAAAGAGCTAGTGAAAATGGGGTAAACAACTTCGTTGTAGGTTTTAGTAATGGAATTAGTAGAGATAAACTAACTCAGATAGCAGATGCAGGTAATGGATACTATAGAGAAGCTATGCATGGTGATGAACTTGAAGATGTTTATAATAGAATAGCCGATGAAATAAAAAATCCCGTAGTAAAAGATATTGAATTTAAATTGAATTTACCAGATGGATTAGTTATAGAAGATATAGTTTCAAATAGTTCTAAAGAGAGTTTAAAGGATAAGCTAAATGTTAGCATAAGCAAAGATGGAAGAAGTATAAAATTTAAATTAGATAATATATCATACAATGAAGAAAAAGATGAAAATGGAAATATTAAATATGTTGTAAGTAAGGATCAATTAGAGAAGTTTAAGTTTAGTATAAAGGTAAAAGCTAATAAAAGTGGGGAATATACAATAGGCGATAAAGAAAGTTATGGAGGTATAAATTATACAGATGTAGATGGACAGCATCAAGAAAAAGCCTTCGGAAAAGAAACATTTACAATTAAAGATGATAAAGCGGCTTTATCTGTAGAAAAGATGGGAGTATTTTATCAACAAAATGGAAAGATTTTAAATAAAGATATAAAATTAATAAATGGATTTAGATATCAAGTAGGAACTGTTATAAATATAGGAGATGGACAAAAGGCTGAAGATTTTATAGAAAATGATAGCATCCTAAAGTCATCTATTTCTGGTATAAAAACAGTTGGAAAATCTAATTTAAAATTGTATTCAGTAGATGGAGACAAGATACAGTTAGTAAAGAATATCAAAAAGAGTGGGAATAATTGTATTAAAATACCTAAAAATACTCTTAAAAAGAATGGCAAGTATATTTTAGTTGAAGATGTTATAAATATTAGTAATAATGATAAAGACAAAAATAATAAAGAAAAAAGTTTTGAATTGAAAAACACTATTGAATTACAAAATGATAAAAATAAAGCTGTAGTTAATGGAAATATGAATTTTAAAGCATTAAATAGTTTACCAAATGTAGACTAATACCATTAAAATAGGGATATATTAAGTACTAAATATTACTTAATATATCCCTTTATTTTATATAATATATTTAATTTTTAGATGCTTTATTACGAAGCATAAGAGTAAATATTAAACCTAGTATAGCTAAACAACAAGATGCTATAAACATATTTTTAAATCCACTATTTAGTGTGCTTTGAAAAGCTTGTTCTATTGAAAATCTGCTATTTTCTATTTTGTTTAAATAATCAGCTTTAAAAGAAGTGGCAAAAGGATTTCCTTTTGGCATCATTTTATCTATCATAGCTGATGAAAAATCTTTAACTGCATCAACTATTGTTGTAACATCTGATGTTTTAAACTTTTCTAAAATAGGTTTAGGTATTGAATTTGAAATCATATCATGTCCATGTGATCCTGGAACATTTATAGGAGGAAGTATGTTTTGTATATTATTAGGTATCTTTTTTGATGCCTCAACTATAAAATTTACCATTATATTTGGAGATATAGTAACTCCAATTGAACGAATTAATGATAATGTTGATAGAGCTGAGGCAGATTCTTCAGATGATACATAATTTAGCATTAAGTAATTTAGGGGAGTTCCCATAGTAAATCCCATTCCAAGACCAATAAATGCAAGTCCTATAAGAATAGAAAGAAATCCAGGATGAGATGTTACGAAAAATGCCATAAATAGTGTGCCTATAATGGTGCATAAGAATCCAATAGTCATTATAAATTTAGCTGAATACTTATCAATTAATTTTCCACCAAGGGGAGCTGCAACTCCAGAGAATATGGCCATTAAAGTAACTAAGTAGCCACCACTACCTGTTTTGATTTTAAGTATATTTTCTGCAAATTGAGGAACAAATACAACTCCCATAAGACCTGTACCAACAATAAAACTTATTACAAGAGTTAGGCGTATTTGTCTATCACTAAAATATTTTAAATTTAGTACAGGGTCATCCACATTTCTTTCTACAGCAATAAATACTGGTATAAGAATAACAAATATTAAAAGATAAGGATAAACAGATGTACTTTTTATGCTTTCCTTAAAGTGAAAGAAGTTTAAATTAGTTAAGGCATACATAATTGAAACTATAATTAAACTTAAAATAACACTTCCTTTTAAATCTAAAGATTTTGTAGTATCTGCTTTACTTTCTTCTAAATTCTTCATTAATATTAATATTATTATACTTATAGGTATATTTATAAAGAAAATCCAACCCCAATTTTCATTTCCAGCTATGTTTAGTACAGTAGAGCCCAAAGTTGGTCCAAGCATTGTTGCAATTCCATATATAGAACCTACAAGTCCTAAAGCAGAACCTCTTTTTTCTTTAGGAAAACTTTGCCCTATCATAGCTGTTGCAATAGGCATTATTCCACCACCACCAATTGCCTGAATTACTCTTGATATTAAAAGCATTGAGAAGTTGCCATAAAAGTTTGTAATACCACAAAGGGTTGATCCAAGGGCAAAGATCACAATACTAATACCATAAACTTTTTTTCTGCCGTATATATCTGAAAGCTTACTTGAAATTGGCATAGAAACGGCATAAGCAAGGGTGTATATAGTTATCATCCAAACTCCTATGTTCCCACTTATATTAAAACTGTTTGTTATTACAGTTCTTGCAGGAGATACAATACCGCTATCTATAGCACCCATAAATATTCCTAATAAGAAGACTATGAGTGCTCCAAAATGACTTTTTTTATTCATAGTTAGAAAACTCCTTTCAATGTTGAACTATGTTCATAAAGAGATAAAATATATAAATATATTCTTAATAATAAATATTAAAAATATATTTATAAATAGCTAACAAATAATCCCATTACAAGACTTATATTTATAATATACTTATATATTTAGAAATTGACACAATTCCTCAAAAGATATGTAGTGAGTTTTAGTTAGATAAAAAAGATTAGATATTATAAAAATAGCAAATTTATATGAATCTAAATCATTCTTAAAAGTTCCTTTTTCTTTTTCAATATCTATAAGTTCACTAAGACGTTTATATAGATTAGAAAAATAAGAATCACGTCTACATTTAATTCCTTTTACAGAGGAAATTTCATAAAATATAGCTATGTATTCATCCAAAAATAAATTAAAAGAGTTATATAACTTCTCTATTTTTTCTTTGAAAGATATATCACTATGCTTTAGGACTTCAATAAGTTCTATACTTTTATTAAAATCATTTTTTAAAATTTCCATAACTAACTCATCTTTTGTGGAAAAATAATTATAAAAAGTACCTATACCAATATTACAAGATTTAGCTATTTGTCTTATGTTAAGTGCTTTGTAATTTTCCTCTATTAGAATTCTTTTGCTTTCACTTAAAATAGTGTCTTTTATATTTTCTAGTATTTTAGGCATTAAAATAACCACCTTTTTATGAACTATGTTCGTATTATATCACTTATTATATTAATGTCAAGATTAATGTCAAGGATAAATAATTTTTGCAAACAATAAGAAATATTGACCAAATATGTATAAAAATTATATAATGAAAAAGTATAATACTATTATAGTATAGGGGAAGGAGAAGAGTAAAGTGTTTACTCCCATAAAGAATACCAAGGTTTACGAGCAGGTAATAAATCAAATTAAGGAAATGATTCAAGATGGAACTTTAAAAAAAGGGGATAAACTTCCATCAGAGAGGGATCTTGTAGAACAATTACATGTTAGTAGAACTTCTATAAGAGAAGCCTTAAGAGTTTTAGAAATCGTAGGAATAGTAGAGTGTAAACAGGGAGAGGGAAATTTTATAAGAACTAATTTTAATGATACTCTATTAGAACCATTGTCTATTATGTTTATGCTTAATGATTGTAAATTAGAAGAGATATTTGAACTTAGAAAAGTTATTGAAATAGAGACTGCTGCATTATCAGCAGAAAGAATAACTGATGAAGAGTTAAAAAAAATAGAAAATATTTTGGAAAAAATAAAAAGCTCAGATGATGAAGAAGAAAAGGTTAAGTTGGATACACAATTTCACTATTCTATTGCAGGTGCTTGTCACAATATTTTAATAGTGAGTATAATAAATGCTGTTTCTACACTTATGGATTATTTTATCAAGGATGCAAGAAAGAGCATAATAGGTGATTTACATAAAGAAATTATAGATGAACAACACGATAATATACTAAAAGCTCTAAAAAATCATAATCCCTATGAAGCTGTAAAGGCTATGAGAAATCATTTAGAATTAATAAATGAAAATTTAAATTAGTTTTTAATAAGAGTTTAGATGAAAATCTAGACTCTTATTATTTTTTCGACATTGTTAATAAAATAACTATATTGTGTCAAAAATATACATAAATGATTGTTATATGAAAAGTGTTTTATAAAATTTTAACAAAATATTAATAATAATTAAGTGTTTTTAGAAAATTTTAAATGTTAATAAAATAACTATTATAGAAATAGTCTAAAAATTATGATAATATGTATTTACAGGAAAGATGGTCATACCACTGAGACCGAAGTAAAAAATTAAAAATGTGGAGGTAAAAAAATGAATATGTATGTATTATGTTTAATAGCACTTGTTCCTATCATTTGGTTAATGGTTTCATTAGGTGCATTAAAAATGCCAGGACATATAACATGTCCAGCTACTTTGGCCTTAATTATTGTATTAGCAGTTATAGTATGGAAGATGCCTATAATAGATGCACTTACTGCAACTTTAGAAGGTACAGCTCTTGCAATTTGGCCAATAATGCTAGTAATTATTGCAGCAGTTTTCACTTATAATCTTTCTATGTATACAAAAAGTATGGACATTATAAAGAAAATTATGACAAGCATTACTACGGATAAAAGAATATTAGTTTTAATATTAGCATGGGGATTTGGTGGATTTTTAGAAGCTATAGCTGGATTTGGAACAGCAGTTGCAATACCAGCAAGTATTATGGCAGCATTAGGATTTGATCCAGTATTTGCAGCAATAATTTGTCTTATAGCTAACACTACTCCAACAGCATTTGGAGCAATTGGAATTCCAGTATCAACTCTTGCAAAGGTTGCAGGATTAGATCCAACATTACTTAGTTATGCAGTAGCACTTCAACTGGGAGCATTAATAGCAATTGTACCTATTTTATTAGTAATGATAACAGAAAGAAATGTAAAAGCAATAAAAGGTGTATTTGGTATATCACTTGCATCAGGACTTGCATTTGCAATCCCAGAAGTATTAGCGGCTAAGTATATGGGAGCCGAATTACCAGCATTACTTGGAAGTATAGTTTGTATGGGAGTTACTATATTAATGGCTAAGGTATTCTACAAAGACACAGCAGATAAAAGTGCTGAAAAGATACCTTTCAAAAAAGGATTCATAGCCTGGATACCATTTATATTAGTATTTTTAATTATAATTGTTACAAGTCCATTATTCGGACCTATTAACAGTGCATTATCAGCAATAAAAACAGAAGTTCCTATTTATACTGGACAAGGAGCTAAACCATATGTATTTAAATGGATAGCAACTCCAGGAACACTTATAATAATAGCAACTACTATAGGTGGATTAATTCAAGGAGCTAAGTTTGGTGAAATTATGAAAGTGCTTTGGGATACAACAAAACAAATGACAAAGTCAGCTATAACAATAGTTTCAATAGTTTCACTTGCAAAAGTAATGGGTTACAGCGGAATGATAACAGCAATTGCAGCAGTATTAGTTAAAATAACTGGAGGATTCTATCCATTCATAGCACCAGTTATAGGAGCACTTGGAACATTCGTAACAGGTAGCGACACTTCTGCAAACGTTTTATTCGGTGAACTTCAAGTTAAAGTTGCAAATTCATTACATTTAAGTCCTTATTGGCTTGCAGCAGCTAATACAGGAGGAGCTACAGCTGGAAAGATGATTTCACCTCAGAGTATAGCAGTTGCAACAGCAGCTACAGGAATTCAAGGAACAGAAGGTAAAATCCTTAATGGAACATTAAAATTCTGTTTAGCTTATGTAGTAATTTTAGGTTGTATAGCTTATTTTGGTGGAGGTTTTGCTCCGCAATAACAAATCAATAAGTTTGAAAAATATATAACAATGTGGTATTAAAGCTTAGTTAAAATTTTTAATATTTGATTGGGGGATTAATTATGGAAATTTTAGTTTGTATAAAGCAAGTGCCAGGAACAAGTAAGGTTGAAGTAGATCCTGTTACAGGTGTATTAAAAAGAGATGGAATAGATTCAAAAATGAATCCTTATGATTTATTTGCTTTAGAAACTGCATTTAGAATAAAAGAAAAGAATGGCGGTAAAGTAAACGTAATCACTATGGGACCACCTCAAGCAAAAGATATTATAAAAGAAGCTTTTATGATGGGAGCAGATGAAGGAACTTTGCTTTCAGATAGAAAATTCGCTGGAGCAGATGTTCTTGCAACATCGTACACAATATCTCAAGGTGTTAGAATGACAGGAAATCCTGATCTTATAATATGTGGAAAACAAACAACTGATGGAGATACAGCACAAGTTGGCCCAGAAATGGCAGAATATTTAGATATACCACATGTAGCAAATGTAAGAAGAATTGTAGAAGTTAATGAAAAATCAATAACAGTTGAAATGGATATGCCAGAAACTGTAGAAATACAAGAAATTAAATATCCATGTCTTATCACTGTAGAAAAGGATATTTTCACTTCAAGATTACCATCTTACAAAACTAAATTATCTACTAAGGATAAAGAAATAAAAGTATTTGGTTTAAAAGACTTTGAGGATACAGATGAAAATCATTACGGATTAAATGGATCTGCAACTCAAGTTGAAAGAATATTCCCACCAGAAGTCAATACTGACAAAGAAATGTGGCAAGGAAGTGGCGAAGAACTTACAGATAGACTATTAAATAAACTTAAAGAACTTAAATTTGTTTAAAATTTAAGACATGGAACCTAATTCTTGGCGAGTAGTATAGCCTAGAACCTTAAACAATCAAAGGGGGATTTATTATGGGAAAATTAGTTATTCATGAAAATAAATTAAACAAAGAAGTTATTGATGAGTTAGTAAAGATTTGTCCTTTTGGAGCTATGGAAGCAAAAGGAGATAAATTAGAAATATCAGCAGCGTGTAAAATGTGTAAGTTATGTGTTAGAAAAGGTCCTGAAGGCGTAGTTGAATACGTTGAGGAAAAAGTTGAACAAATAGACAAAGACTTATGGAAAGGAATTGCGGTGTATGTAGACCATGTAGAAGGAGAAATCCATCCTGTAACTTACGAGCTTCTTGGAAAAGGAAAAGAGCTTGCAAAAAAAATAAATCATCCAGTGTACGCACTATTCATAGGTCACAATATAAAAGAAAAAGCACAAGAATTACTACACTATGGTGCTGATAAAGTATTTGTTTATGATTATGAAGAACTAAAAGAGTTTAGAATAGAGCCATATACAGCAGTATTTGAAGACTTTATAGAAAATATTAAACCATCATCAATCTTAGTTGGAGCAACTACAGTTGGACGTTCACTTGCACCAAGAGTTGCAGCTAGATTTAAAACTGGACTTACAGCAGATTGTACTATACTTGATATGAAAGACAACACAGACTTAGTACAAATAAGACCAGCATTTGGTGGAAATATAATGGCACAAATTATAACAAGCAATAATAGACCTCAGTTTGCAACAGTTAGATATAAGATATTCTCACCTCTAGATAGAACAGAAATGCCTAATGGAGAAATTATTAACTGTGAAATTGATAAAAGTAAGTTTGAATCAGGTATTAAGGTTCTTAATATAACTAAAAAAGAAAAAGAAGTAAGTATATCTGATGCAGAAGTTATAGTCGCAGCTGGTAGAGGAATAAAATCAGAAAAAGACATGAAGCTTATAGAAGAACTTGCAAATGCATTAGGAGGCCAAATAGCTGGAACAAGACCACTTGTTGAAGCGGGCTTTATAGATGCAAAACAACAAATAGGACTTAGCGGAAGAACAGTTAAACCAAAACTTATAATTACTGTAGGAATTCAAGGAGCAGTACAGTTTGTAGCTGGGATGAATAATGCAGATACAATAGTTGCTATAAATAAAGATCCAAATGCTTCAATATTCAATGTAGCGCACTATGGAATCGTTGGAGATCTTTATGAAATAATACCAAATTTAATACAAAGACTTAATAAAGAAGAGGCTAAAAAAGAAGTAGCTTCAACTTGTAAATAATTAGTTAAATAAAATTACGGTATTGAAATCAGGGAGGTTATAGCAATGTGTGAATACAAAAAAATAGATAATAAAGACTTAGAATTCTTAAAATCAGTAGTAGGTAATGATAATGTTATATATGGAGACGATATAAGCGAAGATTATAGTCATGATGAATTAGGTGGTATAAGCAGTTATCCAGACGTTTTAGTAAGAGTACATTCAACAGAAGAAATATCTAAGATAATGAAACACGCTTATGAAAATGTTATACCTGTAGTAGTAAGAGGATCTGGTACTGGACTTGTTGGTTCATCAGTTCCACTACACGGCGGAATAATGCTTGAAACTACTGAAATGAATCATATATTAGAATTAGATGAAGAAAACTTAACACTAACACTAGAACCTGGAGTACTTTTAATGGAAATAGGAAAATATGTAGAAGAAAACAACCTTTTCTATCCCCCAGATCCAGGTGAAAAAAGTGCTACAATAGGTGGAAACATAAGCACAAATGCTGGTGGAATGAGGGCTGTTAAGTATGGAGTTACAAGGGATTATGTTAGAGGACTTGAAGTAGTTCTTCCAAATGGGGAAGTTTTAGAATTAGGTGGAAAAGTAGTTAAAAACAGTTCTGGATATAGCCTAAAAGATTTAATTATTGGTTCAGAAGGAACATTAGGTATAGTAACAAAAGCAACACTAAAATTATTACCATTACCTAAAAAATCAATAAGCTTACTTATTCCATATAAAGATATAGATACAGCAATTGAAATGGTGCCAAAGATTATAAAATCTAAAGCAATACCAACAGCTATAGAATTCATGCAAAGAGAAGTAATTCTATGTGCTGAAGAGTATCTAGGAAAGAAATTCCCAGATAGTTCATCAGATGCATACCTTCTATTAACATTTGATGGAAATAGTGCAGAACAAGTAGAACGTGATTATGAAACAGTTGCAGACCTTTGCTTAAAAGAAGGAGCATTAGATGTATTCATAGTTGATACAGATGAAAGAAAAGAATCTGTATGGTCAGCAAGAGGAGCATTCCTTGAAGCAATAAAAGGTTCTACTACAGAAATGGATGAATGTGATGTTGTTGTACCTAGAAATCAAGTAGCTACATTTATTAAATACACTCATGAATTAGAAAAACAATTCAATATGAGAATTCCAAGCTTTGGACATGCTGGAGATGGAAACTTACATGTTTACATCTGTCGTGATGAATTAAGTGACGCTGATTGGAAGAAGAACTTAGATGAATTATTCAAACTTATGTATAAAAAGTCAGAAGAATTAAATGGACTTGTATCAGGAGAGCATGGAATTGGATATGCTAAGAAACAATACATGTTTGAACAATATGGACAAAACTACATGAACATCATGAGAGGTATTAAAAAAGCCTTTGATGAAAAAAATATCTTGAATCCTGACAAGGTAGTTAAATAAGCCCTTTCAATATCTAATTAATATAAATAAAAAAATCTGGTAGTATAGTTGCTGCCAGGTTTTTTTATTTATTTAAAATAAAATTAACTTAATGAATTATATTAATTGTAGTATAATGTTTGTAAATGGTTATTATTGAAATGGAGGAATAAAAATGAAATACAGGAATGGCGTAACAAGTTTTGTGGCAAGTTTATTTATATTCTCATTAATACCGATAAATTTTTCAAATACCAATGCACAGGCGTTAGAAGGGTATAAAGATTATGATAAAAGTTCTACAAAAATAGAAAATAAGTACAAAATTAATGAAAAAATATTAAAAGTAGAACAAAATGAAGATTTTACAATGGCTCTAAGTGAATCAAACTTATACCTAATAAAAGATGGAAATTGTAAAAAATATGATTTAGGAGAAATAAAGATCCTATCAAACACAAATATTTTAAAGTGTGATAAATATATATATTTAACTCCATGTAAAGAGGGAGAATCTTATAATAAAGTAATAATAGATATAGATAAACTAAAAAGAAATCCTAAGAAATTAGAAGATTTTATAAAAAGTACAGTTTTAAGTTACAATGCTAGTATTACTGATTTAAAAACCGACAATAAAGAAAGTTACTATTTTAAAACTAAAGAGACTGATAAAGATGGCAAAATAAATTATGTTATAGTTAAAGTACATAAAGATGGAAAAACAGATAAGATTCCTATTAAAAGTGATATTAATGATTATGAAATAGAAGAGGATGGAAGCTTATGGATTTTAGATAATGAGAAAATATCTCATATATCTTTAGATGGAAAAGTTATAAAGTCTTATAATGAAGCAAACATAAAGAATATAACAAAGGACGGTAAGGGCAACATATGGCTTTTACAAGGAGATTCTATTAAAGAAATTTGTAATGGAAAAATTAAAAAAGTTTATACTGTATCAGAGGATAGTAAGGAAATAAGTGTAGATTCTAAAGAAAATTTAGTAATTAAAAACACTAGAGGATTTACAATTATAAAAAATGGTAAAACTGAAGATGTTGTAATAGATAGCTATGTGCAAAATTCTGCATTAGTTCTAAAGGATAATGATTCAGATATTAGAATATTAAGTGATAATTACAGTCAGTATTCAGATGAGAGTTTAAATGATGATGTTGTAGTGGATGTTAGTATAAAGGATGATAAATTTAATTTAAATAATAAAGCAGTAACTAAGTTTGCTAATTACAATAATGCTATTGTATATAATGGACAAGTGTATTTTGCACAATATAATACTCTTTATACATTAAAAAATAATTCTATGAAAGAATATGTTAAATTCAATAAAAGTGAGTATAATGAATTTGCAAGTGATGCTAAAGCAGATAAAAATGGCAGTATATATGTTCTGGGAAATAAAAATATATATGTTGTAAATAAAAATAAAAATGTAATCAATATACCTTTAGAAAAGATTTATTCATTTAAATCAGTTGACAAAAATATATTACAAAATGACAAGGATAATAATGTTTATTTAATAACTCAAAGTGGTGAAAATATAAGATTCAATAAATTAGAAGGCAATAATTTTAGAGCAGTTAATTTTAGAGCACAAGATGGAAAAGAACCTATTAATGTATTTTTAAATGAAAATAATGAATTTGAATTTGTTTATAAGGATAATAAAACAGGGTATAAAGTATACAAGCTAGATGAAAATCTTCTTCCAGAGGAAGATGAAAGGTTTAATAATGAAGGTCTAGTGTTAATGAAGACTTATAAAGATATAAATAAATTAAGTAGAACAGATGATGGCAAACTAGTTTTATGGATTGGCAAAAATATGGTGTATACAAAAGATAGAGCTGAGGAAAAGTTTATAGGACTTTATGATATACCATCTACTGATAAAATAACAAGTATGGTTAAAGGAAATGATGGTAGAGTATATATAGGTACAATAAATTCAGGAGTTATATGTTATGGAGAGAAAGTTGATAGAGATCCAGCTCATTACAAAGAAGTTATGCCTAAGGAAAATAGTTTAGTTGCAGATAACAAAGAATGGACTATAAAATTTAATATGAAGTTAGATAAGGATACTATAAATAACAATAATATTATTGTAGTTACTAAAGATGGAGAAAGACAAGATATAGACATTAAGCTTAATGATGATGGTAAATCTATAAAAATAAAGCCAAAGAAAAATTATAAAGATGAAAGAGATTATTATATAGTTGTAAAGAACGATGTTAAATCAATATCAGGTAAAAATCTAAATAAACCTGTTTACGGTAAATTTACAGTAATTAAAGTTCCAAAGGTTAGTGATGCTGTAAAATTTGAAATAATAAAACCTATAAACATGGATATGAATAATAAGGAATTTATGGAAACTATAATTAATAATTGGACAAAAGAATTTGAAGATAGTGCAAAGGGCAGAAATGAAGCTGTAAAAGTGGGGAAAGTTGTAGTAAAAGAAATGAAAGTTAATAAAGATACAGCGTATATAGTTTTTAATGCAGAAATTGCAAGTAAAAGTAAGGGAAAAATAGAAAAGGATAACAAGGATATAGGATTAAATTGTAAAAAGGTAGAGAAAAATTGGATAATAATTAAGTAATAATAAATTATATATTAATTAATAAATAAAAATGATATCTCATATTGAGATATCATTTTTATTTATATTAGTTAATAGCTTCTTTTAATTTTTCTATTCCTACTCTAACTCTTCTTAAAGATTCTTTTTTTCCAAGAATTTCAGCAAGTTCGAAAGCTCCTCCTGGTGAAGATGCTTCCCCTGATAATGCTGTTCTAACAGGCCAGAAAACAACTCCGTTTTTAACTTCTAGTTCTTTAACCAATGAGTAAATTACATCATTAAGAGCATCAAAAGTCCAATCTTCTAGTGCTTCTAAAGCTGGTAGAGCTTTTTCTAAAGTTACTAGTGAGTTTTCAGGATTAGTTTTCATCTTTTTATGAGAGTATATTGAAATATCATAATTAGGTAACTCTTTTACAAAAGCTACAAGTTCAGGGATTTCAGTGAATACTTCTATTCTTGTTTGTACTTGTTCGCTTAATTTTAATAAGTTGTAAGTTTCCATTTCTTCTTTTGTGAATATTTCTTCATAGTATGGTAATGCATACTTATGGAATTCATCAAGAGAAAGTTTCTTTATATATTCTCCATTCATCCATTTTAATTTTGTAGTATCAAATATAGATGGAGATTTATTTATATTCTTATAATCAAATTCTTTAACAAGTTCTTCAAGTGTAAAGATTTCTTGATTTGTTCCTGGGTTCCATCCAAGAAGAGCTATAAAGTTTACAACAGCTTCTTTTAGGTATCCTTTTTTTAGTAAGTCTTCAAAAGATGCATCTCCATTTCTCTTACTTAATTTGTTGTGAGCATCTTTCATTATTGGAGGGCAGTGAACATAAGTTGGTATATCCCATCCAAAAGCATTGTATAATCTATTATATTTTGGTGCTGAAGATAAGTATTCATTTCCACGTACAACGTGAGTTATTCCCATTAAGTGGTCATCTACAACATTTGCGAAGTTGTAAGTTGGAAGACCATCTGATTTTATTAATATCATATCTTCAAGTTCAGAGTTATCTACTGAGATTGTTCCGTATATTTCATCTTCAAAAGTTGTTACTCCATCTAAAGGGTTCTTTTGTCTTATAACATAAGGAACTCCATTTTTAAGGTTTTCTTCAACTTCTTCTTTAGAAAGATTTCTACAATGACCATCATATTTAAAAGTATCTGAGTTTTCTTTTAGAGAATCAAGTCTTTCTTTGTCACAGAAACAGTAGTAAGCTTCACCTTTTTCTACTAATTCTTTAGCATATTCCATATAAGTTCCTTTTCTTTCACTTTGAATATAAGGACCTACAGGACCACCTACATCTGGACCTTCATCGTGTTTAAGTCCAGTCATTTCTAAAGTTTTATATATTACATCAACGGCGCCTTCAACATATCTTCCTTGGTCTGTATCTTCTATTCTTAGTATGAATTTTCCATTTTCATGCTTTGCTATAAGATAAGTGTAAAGTGCTGTTCTCAAGTTACCAACGTGCATGTATCCAGTTGGACTTGGTGCAAATCTTGTTCTAACTTCCTTTGCTGACATGTATTTTCACTCCTATGTTATGTATATTTAAATACCCTTTATATGTAATAAAAGGTATATTGAAATTCTATTTTAATGATATACTAAGGGATAGCGTGTGTCAATTATTCAAGAAAATTTATTAAATTATAGATGACATTGTAATATAAACATAGTATACTAATATAGAATTTTAGTGTTATATTAATAAGAAGTTAAATAAAAATTTAAAATATAAATTATATAAAAAGGGGAGAAAAAAATGTACATAAGTAACTCAGATAATAACAATGGCGGTATAAAATATTATGTATACTTTTTAGGATTATTATCCATAGGTTGGATATCTTTTTTTATACTAAAACTTAGAGATAGCTTTGTAGCTGGAGGGGGCAAATTTGATAACTTAGCTATTAATTATGTTTCAAACATAAGAAATGCTTCTCTTAACAAATTGGTAGTTATAATAAGTAGAAGTGGGGATACAATAACTGCTATGATATTTACGATTTTAGTATTCTTTTTCTTCTATATTAAAAAAAGAAAACGCGATGGATATTTTTATGCTATAACAGTTCTTATAATTGCACTTATTAGTCAAGGAATTAAATTCATAGTTAAAAGACCAAGACCAACAGGAAATTGGCTTGTGCATATAGGGGGATATAGTTTCCCAAGTGGACATTCAATTCTTTCCATGACTGCCGCACTACTTATAATATACTTTATTTTATCTACAGTTAAAAATAAAGCATTGGCTATTATAATAAGTGTTTTAGTATATATTTATGGTTCTTTAGTAGGACTAAGTAGAGTATATGTTGGAGTTCATTATATAAGTGATGTTGTTGGAGGATGGACGGTATCAACTGTATTGGTATTTATAAGTTTACTTATATATACTAATATGAATAAGAATAATTCAACAAAATATATAGTATAAAAATAAATGCTATCTTAGAGATATTCTGAGATAGCATTATTTTTTTATTAATTATGAATAAATAGTCTAGTGCATTTTATTCCATAATATGGTAATATACATATATGTAAATAATTGGAAGTGAAATGGAGGGACTATATGGAGGACAAATTAATAATTATAGATGACCTAAGTAAATTTTCATTTAATACTATAAAAAAGAGAAGTTCAATTGATGAGTGTATATTAGAAATAATAAAGTGTTGCTTTATATTTTATGGAATAAGATTAATTTTTATCATGCCCATTTACATTTTTTCAGGTAGAACAATGGGATTATTCCAATTATACAATAATCGCTATACTTATAATAGTCCAAGCTATAATGATATTTGGGGGAACTTTAATAGTGCTTTTTTAAGTGTCTTTGAAAATAGATCCTACTTAATTAAATATATGATTATAAGCTTTATAATTTTTAGCATATTATTTGTTTTAATAAGTAAGTCTCCAATTGGAATACTAGTTAGTTTCTTTTTAATAATAGTATCGCCATATGTTGTATATAATGTTTGTTTACCTATAATTTCTTTTATGTATGTACCATTAAATTTTATTTGTTTATTTATAGATAATTGTATGCCAGATAGAATACCCATAATAGAGTTGTGGGGAATTTTAGGAGTGACCTTTGGCTCAATAAAAGCTTTTAGGAAAAGTAATAAAAAGACTTTTATTACTTTTCTTATATTATTAATTATATGTTTTGTCATCACAAATTACAAATTGTGTATAAAAGATGCTGTGCCTTTAAACAGTTTTTTTAATTTATATATATGGTTGATCCCTTAGGAATTTCATTATATATATATTTTGCGTTTTCTATAGAAAGTCTAATACAACCATGAGAAATTTTAGCACCTAAAGTACCATTTGCAATAGTTCCATTTCTATTTAATAAAACCGTATGAAATAAATAATTTCCACATATTTGAGTAAAGTATTTGCACATTAATCTAGGATTATTTTTCACAATAAATGCGTCTCCTTTATTTCCAACTTTAAATGTTCCTTTTATAGTAGGTGAGGAACTTCTTCCAACTGTACATGGCATGGACTTAATTAATTTCCAGTGATGATTATAACCCTTAAATATATATGTTTTTGGGGTATTAGTATTTACCCATATATAATAGTCTGTTTGACTATTAGCATTTCTTTTATTTATAAAATTTTCAAAGTTATTAGAGCTAATTACTGGAGAAAAAATATCGTCTTTAGGATTATACATGGTTTTCTCTGTTGGCTCTAAGGCTAATTTTTTTAAGGTTGATTCTCCGGCAACACCATCTCTATTTAGGTTGTTTTTCTTTTGAAAATCATATATGGCAATTTCCGTGGAAGATCCAAAAACGCCATCTGCTTTTATTTTATATCCAAATTTGTTTAAGTTATTTTGAAGTGTTTTAACGTCATCTCCTTTAGAACCAAGTTTTAATGGTGTTATTTTTTCTTCTTTAGGTTTTTCTTTTGATTCACTAGATTTATTTTTGTCTTTAGGAGTTTCTGACTTTTTTTCTTCTATTTGTTGAGGGTTTTTGTAAGTATTAGTATTTGATATAGCTTTAGTATCTAAATTATTATTGTTAGATTTTTTATGAATTTTCCATATACATAAGCTACTTAAAATGAATAATAAAATAAAAAATATTATGATTGCATTGTTTTCACATTTTCTCATTTTATACCTCCTATCTTAATTTAAATATATGAAGATAATAAAAAAATATTAACTATAAAAAGGGTTATATTTTTTTGAGAATTACAATACCATATATAGAAAAATATTAAGGAGCAGTATGTATGAAGTTAGAAAATAAATTGAATGCTAATGTAGAAAAATATAGAGAGGATATTGTAAGTTTTCTAAAGGATATAATAAATATACCTAGTGTTACGTTAAAAGAGGAAAAGGTTGCTTTTAGGATAAAAAAAGAAATGGATAGGGTAGGGTGTGATTGTAGTTTTATTGATGATTTTGGGAACGTAATTGGAAAAGTTGGAAATGGAAAAAATATTATAGTAATAGAAGCTCATATAGATACTGTAAATGCTGGAGATAGAGAACTTTGGGTTCAAAATCCTTTTGTAGCAAATATAAAGGATGGTGTAGTTTATGGAAGGGGAACTTTAGAGCAAAAGGGGGCAATTGCCTCTATGGTATATGCAGTAAAAGCTATAAAAGATTTGAATATTAAAGGAGAGTATACTTTATATATAATTGGATCCATAATGAAGGAAGAATATGATGGGGAGGCATTAAGATACATAATTAATAAAGATAATATATATCCAGACTATGTTATATTAACTGAACCTACAAATTTAAATATTCATATAGGGAGTATGGGTAGAGCTGAAATAGATATTATAATTAAGGGATTAAGTGCTGATTCTGGGTACCCTAAAATAGGGATAAATTCTATATATAAGGCTTCCCCTATAGTTAATGAATTAAAAAGACTTAATGATCTATATATGAAGAATCTTTCAGGGAAAGCCTTAATATCAGTTAATGAAATAATTTGTACAACTCCAAGTAAATCCTGTGTTCCAGATAAATGTATCATAAAAGTTGATAGTAGAATGTGGAATAGATATGCTTTAGGTGATATTTTAAATGATGTAAAAGCATTAAAAAGTGTTAAAAATTATGAGGTCAAAATAAGTACTACTAATAAAAAAACCTATACTGGATATGGTTATAATGCAAAACACGTTTTATTACCTTGGATTAATGAGGAAAATAGTTATATATTAAAAACAACAATTGAAACTTATAAAAGCTTATATAATAAAAGTCCTAAAATAGATAAATGGATTTTAACTACTAATGGCAGTATTACAGCTGGTGTATTTAATATTCCCACTATAGGATTTGGTCCTGGAAAGGAAATACTTGCATATGGACCTAGGGAACAAGTTTTAGTTGATGATTTATTAAAAGCTTCTGTAATGTATGCCTTATTGCCATTTAATTTAAGTAAATATAAGTAGTTATAAGTTTATATATGAATTACCATCAAGAGGAATTAAAACTTGTATAGAAGGAGTACCGTCTAAATATCCTACAGCGTATATTGTATAGAATCTATTTGGTTTTAAATTGATATTAGGTACAGTTAAAACAGTTTTATCACTTCCAGTAGGCTTAGCTTCTATTGTATAAGTTCCAACTTTTAAAGGTATATAATCTGTGCCTTCTTCAAATTCTACATCTTTGAAAAGTATTGTACCGTTAGGAAGTGTAATATCTACATTTGGAGTGCCAGGAGATAAATGAACAAATTTTACGTAAGCATTTCCAGGTGGAATTGGGAGTTTAGGTTCTAAATAAGGTAAAATTTGAATATCTTGAAGATTATTGGCTAGAGCTAAAGTTAAAATTGAATCAGTTGGAATTTTCATTCTAGTGTCTATAATAGGTGACGAAAGTTTTCCATGGGGAAATACTTTTACATTATATAGACCAGGGGATGTGGACATATACTCTGTAAATTCTTTATAAGCTAAGTTAGAAGTTATTAATTGACCATTAAAGTAAACATCTACAGCTGGTGCATTTGGTGATGCATTTAATAATCTCATAAATGATTTAGATTGTCTTTTCCAATCAGGATATAAGTACATATTAATATTCACCCTTTTAAAATATTTCTACATAATACAATATGTTTTCTTTTGGATATGTGTGATATATTTCTTAAAAAAGCTAAGTTGACGAATATATAGGGGAAATGTATAATCTATGAAGAATATTTTGTGTAGGGGGTAATAAAATGGCAGATGAAAGATTAAAAAAACTTGCAAAACTTTTGGTGAATTATTCAGCAGAAGTAAAAAAAGGTGACTTTGTACTTGTACAATGTGATGAAGTTTGTGAACCTTGGATGGTAGAAGTAGTAAAGGAAGCTATACTTGCAGGGGCTCATGTAGAAACTAAGTTGGATTCTCATGAGGTTAGTCAAATAAAATTAAAATATAGTTCAGAAGAACAACTACAAGAAGAAAATTATATTCAAAAAGTTGCACTTGAAAAAGCTGATGTTTGGCTTACTGCATGGGGAACAAAAAATACTAAAGCAAATGCTAATATTGATTCTAAAGTGCTTCAATTAGCTGCTAAGGGAGCCACTAGTTGGAGAGAAATTTATTCAGAAAAAATGGGTGACGGTTCTCTTAGGTGGTGTGGTACACAATTTCCAACTTATGCAGATGCTCAAGAAGCCAATATGAGTCTTAGTGAATATGAAGATTTTGTATATGGTGCAGGACTTTTAGATACTGAAGATCCAGTAGCAGAGTGGAAAAAAGTAAGTGAATATCATGAAAAATGGATAAAATATTTAGACACTAAAAAGGAATTACATATTATATCAGATGGAACAGATATAAAAGTTAATATAGATGGTAGAAAGTGGATAAATTGCGATGGAAAAGTTAATTTCCCAGATGGAGAAATATTTACATCACCAGTAGAAGATGGAGTTAATGGTCATATAACTTTTAGTTTCCCTGGAATTTATATGGGAAAAGAAGTTGAAGGAATAAGACTTGAAGTTGAAAATGGAAAAGTTGTAAAAGCTACTGCTAAAAAGGGAGAGGAATTACTAAATACTTTACTAAAAATTGATGAAGGTGCTTCAAGATTTGGAGAAGTTGCTATTGGAACAAATTACGGTATTAAGAAATTTACAAGAAATATGTTATTTGACGAAAAGATAGGTGGAACTATTCATATGGCAATAGGGGATTCTATGCCAGAAGCTGGTGGAAAAAATAAATCAACAATACATTGGGATATGCTTTGTGACATGAGAAATGGCGGAAAGATATATGCTGATGGTGAGCTTTTTTATGAAAATGGTAAACTTATAGAAGAAGTATTATAATAAAAAAACTGCTGGCAAAGTCAGCAGTTTTTTTTAAAAGATACGTCTATTTCTTCTACGGTTAAATTTATTTGAAATAAATTTAATTATACCCAAAATTAATGCAATAATTACTATAACACCAACTAAAGTACCTAGGTATAAAAAGATATTATCTTTAACTAATGTAGAAGAAGATATAGTAGGGTATAAGTCATAAGTTTTAGTTATACCTTTTTCTTTTAAAACTAGTTTTCCGACACTAGTGTTTTTACCTAATTGGCCTATAGAAAGTTTTGGTAGTTCAAATTCAGTCTTATTATAAGAGTTATTTAATTCATTATTATAGTAAGTGACATCCTCTTTTAAAGTTACAGGAACATTTATTGTTTTTACAGGACCAAAGAATTTTAATGGTCTATACTGTATTGGTAAAGTTTTTAATTCTATATTTGCTTTATATAGAGGAACTGGTTTTTGGAAATATGCAAAGTTCATTATCTTAGCCATATCATTAAAAACATAGGTATCATTTTTATCGTAAACTGATTTCATTACAACTCCAATAAGAACTCTATTGTCTTTGTTAAACATAGCAACTAAGCATCTTCCAGCCTTTGTAGTAAATCCTGTTTTACCACCTACACATACTGCATTAGATTCAGGAATGTTTTTTGAAATATTTCCTATAGTAGAAAGAAATTTAGAATCTAATACTGTGCCGACTAGTTTATTTCTATTTTGCGGATATCCAAGAATTCCATTAGATAATTCTACTTTAGATTTTTTTAAATTCATAGTGTTTCTTATCCATTCATTAGAATAAGCAGCTTTACCTATAATGCTTAAATCATAAGCCGAAGTATAGTGATCGGAAATTCCACTATCTAATCCATTAGGTGTTACAAAATGAGTATTTTTTAATCCTAGTTGTTTTACTTTGTCATTCATCATTTTAGCAAAGTTTTCAGTATTTCCTCCTACATTATCAGCTATCATAGAGGCTATGTCATTAGCTGAATGAAGAAGAAGTCCTTTCATTGCATCATCAGCACTCATTGTATCTCCAACTTTAAGTTTTCCTTTAAGGAAAGAACGCAAAGTATATTCTGGTTGTTTAATAGAACCTTCAGTATATGTAAGCATATCAGTAGGTTTTTTGTTTTCAGCTAGTAATAGAGCTGTTAAAAGTTTAGTTGTGCTTGCTGGATACATTGGAGATGCATCAGCATTTTTAGCATATATAACTTCACCTGTTTTAGCATCAATTACAATAGCAGATTTACCAACTATATTTGGTTCACTTAAATTATCAGCAAATGCTGTTGTACAAAATGAAAGAAATAGTAATGTTGTTAGTAATAAAGTTGAAATTTTACGTCTCAAAATCCATCTCTCCCAATTAAAAATTTATGTATTTATAATAGATTTAAATACGATTTTAGTATAACATTTAAATATGGTATAAACAACAAAAAAGTAATATAAAGTAATATAAACAAGTTAAAAGGAGAAATTTAGCAATGAATCATATAGTAGATATTTTTAGTGGTAGAAATGGAGAGTCAATAAATAAGTTAAAAAGAAGTGCAGTTATGATTTTGTTAATTGAAGAAGAAAATGATTTATACTTAATTTTAGAAAAAAGAGCATTAACTTTAAGAAAGCAGCCAGGGGATATATCACTTCCAGGGGGAGGAATAGAAATTGGGGAAACTCCAAGACAAGCTGCAATTAGAGAAACTTTTGAAGAGTTAAATATAGAAAAGGAAAATATTGAAGTTATAGGTGAAATGGATTACTTTATAACATCCTTTGATTCGGTAATATATCCCTTTGTTGGAACAATAAAAAATTTTAATGGATTTCCTAATAGAAATGAAGATGAAGTAGCTGAGGTATTTAAAGTTCCAGTGAAATTTTTCTTAGAAAACAAACCGGAAGAACATGAAGTGTTGATAAAACAACATTTTAAAGAGGATTTTCCTTTTGATAAAATAGTTAATGGAAAAAATTATAAATTCAGTCAAAAAACTTTTAATCAATATTTTTATACTTATAATGAACATGTTATATGGGGTATTACAGCAACCATTTTAAAAAGATTTGCGGATTTGATAAAATAGACATGTATTTTAAATTTATAATATAATTATATAGATAAAGAAATTTTTATATATTAAGTTAAAGGGAGGAGGATTTAGTGATAAATAAGTAGTCAAATACATATTTTCACTAAAGAAAACAAATGGAGAATATAAATAAATGGCATAATGAAATCATAGGTGAAAAAGTTGTTAAAGCTTTAAAAGAAAATTATTTTGATGCAATATATTTTGAAAAAAGAGAAGATGCAGCAAAATACATATTAGATAACGTAAAAGATGGAGATAGTGTAGGATTTGGAGGTTCAGTTACTATACAACAACTAGGCGTAAAAGAGAAAATAAAAGAAATGAATACAACAATATTAGATCATGGAGATCCAAATCTTACAGCGGAAGAAAAGCTAGATGTAAAAAGAGCACAGTTAACTAGTGATTTATTTTTATGTAGTAGTAATGCAATTACAATGAATGGAGAGCTTGTAAATATCGATGGTGCTGGTAATAGAGTTGCAGCTATGACCTTTGGACCTAAAAAAGTAATAGTTGTTGCTGGAATAAATAAAATTGCAACTGATGAGAGTAGTGCATTTGAAAGAATTAAAGTATTAGCAGCTCCCAAAAACACTAAAAGACTTTCAAAAAGCACGCCATGTACTAAAACAGGGGTATGTATGAACTGCAAAAATGAGGACAGAATATGTAGAATTTATTCTGTAATAAAAAGAAAGCCTATGGGAGCTAATATGACAGTTATAATAGTTGGAGAAGATATGGGATATTAATATTTTTAGGGGGATGTGTTATGAAAAAAAATTTAAAAAAGATATTATCTGGAGTTTTAGTAAGTTTAATTTTAATGTTTCAAGTAGTATTTTTTAGTGGAGATTATGCATATGCAAATACTAATACTAAAAATACAAACAACATAGAAGAAAGACAAAACAACAAGGATAAAAGCAAGGAAGTATCGGCAGGTAAAAAAGAAATTTCTAAACAAAGAATAGGAATTGGAGTAGGTGTGCTTTTGGTAGTTTTAGTTATTGGAAGAATTATTACTCCTAAAGAAGCTTTCGAGCCATTAAAGAAAAATAACAAAAAATAGAAAAGGTATTCATTTTTTACAATTAATGGGTTATAATAGACTTATTCATATAAGTCTAGGGGGTATAAATATGGCTAAGTGTCCATTCTTATCTACACAAAAAAAGAAAATTAATTGTTTTGATGAATGTCCATTTCATGAATACGAAGAATCAGATGGAATTTGTCCTTTTAAAGCAATGGAAACACATAAAACCTTTAAAATAGGATATTTATATAACGATTTATTTAAAAGTCAAAGTATCAGTTTATTAGATGAATTGTATGAAGAAAAAAAATTTACAAAAATATTTCAAGGGATTTAAAATATTAAAAAAGTGATTACACTTTATAAAATTATAATATATTTTATAAAATGTAATCACTAAAATTTTATTCGTATAAACTAGAGAATTTATCAAGTAAATCATGTTTTAATGTCCATAAATCTCTTGATAAGTCTACGTAATAAGTATGAGGATTTTCAAAACGTAGAACTTCTTCCCAAAGTTTTTCAGTTTCATTTTTTACGAAATTTTGAATTTCTTTAACAGAAGGGCTTTCATAACAACATTCACCTTTGTTAAATATTTGAATCATTAATTCTTTAGCATAATAATTAGTAAGTTTTTTCTTTTTCCATGTATGAATAGGATTAAATATTTCAAGTGGTTTTGAAAAATCTAACTTTTCATCTCTAAGACAGATTAAATCAGCTAAAGCCTTATCACTATTTTTATCAAATAATCTATATATTTTCTTAAATCCAGGATTAGTTATCTTTTCTTCGTTTTCACTTATTTTTATTTTTGGAATTACTTCGTCACCATCTTCAACAGCTACTAATTTATAAACTCCCCCAAATACAGGTTCTGATCTTGCAGTAATTAATCTTTCTCCAACTCCAAAACTATTAATTTGAGCTCCTTGACTTAAAACGTCAGTTATAATATGTTCATCTAAAGAGTTAGAAATTACTATATTTACGTCTTCAAAACCAGCTTCATCTAAAATCTCTCTGCACTTTTTAGTAAGATAAGTAATATCACCACTATCAATTCTTATTCCCTTTGGTCTGTATCCCATAGGTAATAAAATTTCATTAAATACTTTTATAGCATTTGGAAGTCCAGATTTTAATACATTATATGTGTCTATTAATAAAACACAATCATCAGGATAAGATTTTGCCCAAGCTTCAAAGGCTTGATATTCTGTAGGGAAAAGTTGTACCCAGCTATGAGCCATAGTACCAAGACATGGAACGTCAAACATTTGCTCAGCTATTGTACAAGCAGTTGCATTACAACCACCTATAATAGCAGCCCTTGCACCGTAAATTGCTCCATCATATCCTTGAGCACGTCTTGAACCGAATTCCATTACAGGTCTTCCCTCAGCTGCTCTACATATTCTATTTGCTTTAGTTGCTATTAATGTTTGGTGATTTATAGTAAGTAAAATCATGGTTTCTATAAATTGTGCTTGAATTACAGGTCCTTTAACTGTAACTAATGGTTCACCAGGAAAAACAGGATTACCTTCTGGTATAGCCCAAACATCACATTCAAATTTAAAGTTTTTTAAGTAATCTAGGAATTGTTCTGAAAACATATTTTTGCTTCTTAAATAGTTTATGTCTTCATCTGTAAATTTCAATGTAGAAAGATATTCTATTAATTGTTGAACTCCTGCCATTATACAGTATCCGCCACCATCAGGAACTCTTCTAAAAAACATATCAAAATAAGCTATTTTATTTCCTACATTATGATCAAGGTATCCTTTTGCCATAGTTAATTCGTAGAAATCTACAAGCATAGTAAGATTTCTGGTATTTTTAACACTAAAAATATTATTTATATCCATGTATTTCCCCTCTAACTAATAAAGTCTTTGTATATTCTTTGTGTATATACACTTATTTACTCATCTATTATTTTAATCCTTTATTGAGATTATTACAACAATTTTTAATTTTCTAAAGGAAAATAATGAAAAGTGTATTGGTATATATGTGAAAAGACTATTAAATAAAATCTATATGTAATTATATGTTATACTGTATGTTATAGTTTATACATTAACAGTAAATGTAAAGTAGGTGTAAATATGGTTGAAAATAGTATAAGAGATAAGTTTTTTTATTTAAGAGATAAAATTATTGAAAATAGATATAGAGAATTAAATGAAGAACAAATGAAGGCTGTTTTAAGTGATGAAAATAATTTAGCAGTAATAGCATGTCCTGGTGCTGGAAAAACAACAACTCTTATTAGAAGAGTAGATTATTTAGTTACATTTGGCCCTATTTACAACACAGATTATTGTCCAGAGGAAATCACAAATAGGGATTTAAATATTTTAGAAGATTATCTTAATTATAATAAAACAAATACAAGGTTGAACTACTTATTAAGACAAAAGGCAATAGATTCTAATAATATAATAATCATAACTTTTACAAGAGCTGCTGCAAAAAACATGAAAAAGAAATATAAAGAGCTTGGAAATCACAAGGGCATCCCATTTTTCGGAACATTTCATGGATTGTTCTATAAAATTCTAAGTAGAACAGAAGACAAAATAGAAATAATAAATACATCAATATCTTATAAGTTAATAAAGGGAGTACTTTCTACTTATTTAGATGAAATAAGTGATGATAAGGTAAAAGAAACATTAAATTCAATATCTTATTACAAAACTTTTACTGATGATAAAGAAAAGTTTAACCCCAACATGGACAAAGATATATTTTCAGAATGTTACAGGGCCTATGAAGATTTTAAACTTAGAAATAATCTTATGGATTTTGATGATCTTCAATTAAGGTGTAGAGATATGTTTATTAAAAATCTAAGAACACTTAATGGGTATAGGAAATTATTTAAATATATGTTAATAGATGAGTTTCAAGATTGTGATGGTATCCAAATTGAAATATTAAAACTTTTAAATGAGGATAATTCAATATTTGCAGTGGGAGATGAGGATCAGTGTATATATGGATTTAGAGGGTCAAAACCTGAATGTATGGTTAACTTTCATAAGTATTTTAAAGATGGAAAGAAGTTATTTTTATCTACAAACTATAGATGTCCTAAAAGCATAGTTGGAGCATCAGATTATCTTATAAAAAATAATAAAATGAGGAATGATAAAAATTTTAAAGCTAATAAAAAAGATATGGTAGAAATAAATGTTAGAAGTTATAAAGATGAAAGAGAACAATCGGACAGAATAGCTATGGATATTACAAAATTAATGTCTATGGGAGATTATAACTACGAGGATAATGCTATTTTATATAGGACTAATGTGGAGAGTAGAAGCTTAATTGATTCATTTATTAGAAAGAAAATACCTTTTAAATTATTAGATAAAGAATACAATTTTTTTGAACATTTTATATGCAAGGATATAATAGCCTATTTAAAACTTAGTATTGATTCATCAGATAAAGAAAGTTTTCTTAGAATTATAAATAAGCCTTTTAGATACATAAGTAAAATTAATTTGGCAAAGGTTGAAAAAGATAATTCTGGTTATGATTGTTTTGATATTTTAAAGGAAAATGAGAAAATTCCTCCTTTTCAATTAAAGAAAATAGATGAAATAAAGAAAGATATTCAAAATTTAAATAGAATGTCTTTATCAGGAGCTATAAATTCAGTATTACATACATTAGATTATTATCAGTATTTAAAGGATTATAGTATGAAATTTAAATTAGATATAAGTGAATTAGAAGAGATTCTAGAAGAGTTTATATCAGCATCACAGGATTATACTACTATAATTACTTTTCTTGCACATATTAGTGAAGTAAAAGATGAAATAAAAAATAATAAAAATAATGAAGAAAAAAATGGAGTTATATTTAGCACTATTCATGGCGTAAAAGGAATGGAATTTAAAAATGTATTTATTATAAATTGTAATGAAAATAATATTCCTTTTGGAAAAGAACATGAGGATATAGATATAGAGGAAGAAAGACGACTTTTTTATGTAGGGGTAACCAGAACCATAGAAAATTTATGGATATGTATGAGCAATGAAATTAAGGGAAAAAATAAAGTAGCATCAAGATTTATAAAAGAATGTAACCTTAAAACTGTTTATGATAAGTTATTTGAAAAAGATCAAATAGTAATCCACAAAAGTTTTGGAAAAGGTAAGATAACTAATATAAATGACAACATAGTTGAAATAGAATTTGAAAATAGCATAAAAAGAAGTTTTGATAAATTAGTTCTATATAATAATGGCCTTGTACAAAAACTAGTATAACACATATAAAAGTAATGTTTTTTATTATGATGTTTTAAGTTATAAATTGTATATGTTAATAAGGTGAAAAATGTTGACATTTTTAATATTCATATGCTAAACTGTTTGAAGAAAGTTTGTTTGTATATTTTGAAAGTTGAAAATAATACTTAAGTGGGGTGTGAGAGAGTGATTCCTTTTAAAAAAGTGTGGGAAGATTCTTTAACAATGATTTCTAAAGATGAAGTTAAGGAGTTAAATATAGTTGAAACATATAAAGGTGGATTTGTGGTAAAAGAAAATGAGGATATGGAGTTTATAAATAAGGACGATTTTATATACTTATGGAGTAAAATGATTTGTAACAACAACATATCAGAAGATGATGCATTAGTTAATGAAAAATTCAGATGCGTATATCAAATATTAAAAAAATTACCTTATGTTAGTGAAAGTGCTACTGGTCTTAAAATAATGGAGTAGGTAGTAAAAAACTAATTAAGGGCTTTATTGAATAAAATAATAGGATAATATATAATTTTATTAGGCTCATATTCTTAGAATATGAGCCTTTATATTGCGTTAAAAAGGGAGATGGCATATGAACATTTCAGATATAAATCCTAAAGATATAATATTTGCTCTAGATATTGGGACTAGATCTATTATAGGAAATGTAGGAATTGTAAAGGATAAGAAATTTAATACTATATGCGAAAAATACTTAGAACACGAAGAAAGAGCCATGATAGATGGTCAAATACATGATATTAATTTGGTGGCGAGTACAGTAAATTCTGTGAAAAAGTCTATTGAACAAGAAATTGGAGTGAACCTTCAAGATGTATCTATAGCAGCAGCGGGAAGGTTTTTAAGAACAATAGAAGTAAGTGCAGAAATAAATTTAGAAGATGATAAGGAAATAGATAGAGAAATAATAAGAAGTTTAGAACTTACCGCTGTAAAAAAAGCAGAAGAAGAAGTAAACAAAAAAACACAAGGAAAATTATATTGTGTTGGTTATAGTGTAAAAAACTATTATTTAAATGGATATATAATTTCAAATTTACTTTCTCAAAAAGGAGAAAAAATATCAATTGAAGTAATAGCAACTTTTCTTCCACGTTCTGTAGTGGACAGCCTTTATTCGGTTATGAACAAAGTTGGACTAAATGTAACTAGCTTGACACTAGAACCTATTGCTGCTATGGAAGCTGTTGTTCCTAAAAAATTAAGACTACTTAATATTGCATTAGTGGATGTAGGAGCAGGAACCTCAGATATAGCCATAAGTAGTAATGATAGTATAAGTGCTTATGGAATGGTGCCAATGGCTGGAGATGAGGTTACAGAAGCTATTGTTCAAAACTTTTTAGTAGATTTTAATACTGCCGAAAAGATAAAAATAGCAACATCTAAGGGAGAAAATATAGAGTTTGTAGATGTACTTGGAATTGAAAATGAAGCTACTGTAGAAGATGTTGAAAAAGTTATAAAACCAGTTGCTAATAAAATAGCTGAAGAAATAGGAGAAAAGATAATTGAATTAAATGGCGGAAGAGCACCAAATGCGTTATTTTTAGTTGGTGGAGGAGCTCATACACCATATTTTAAGGAAGCCTTAGGGGAAAGTTTAGGATTAATAGAAAAAAGAATAGCTATAAAATCAAGGGATGCAGTTATAGATTGTGTAGATTATGATGAAAGTTTAGGGAGTACAGGTGTTACTGTTCTTGGAATAGCTTTAGTTGCAATTAAAAAGTCAGGGCATGATTTTATTGATATTATTTTAAACGATGAGGTAATAAGTCTTTTCAACTCTCATAAACATAAAGTTATGGATGTAGTACTTCAATCAGGAATAAATCATAAAGCCTTAATAGGTAAGAATGGTAAAAATATAAGATTTGTTTTAAATGATATTACAAGAGTTGCCTTTGGAACACTAGCCACAGGTGCAAAAATATATGTAAATGGAGAAAGTGCTACTATTGATAGTGAAGTAAAAGAGGGAGATAGAATTAAAATTTCCTTTGCAAAAGATGGAAAAGATGCAGCGCCTACAGTAAAAGAATATTTCAAAAATATTAATACAGTAAGTTTTTATTTAAATGATGAAATAGAAAATATATATCCTATAGTATTTATAAATGATGAAAAAGCATCATTTGATGATATTATAAAAGAAGGAGATAATGTAAAAATAACATTTCCAAATACTTTAGGAGAATATATAAAATATTATAATAGTGATGAAAAAGAAGATTATTGTTATTATATAAATAATAGTGAAGTTGATTGTTCTTATGTGATTAAAGAAGGGGATAAAGTATATAAAATAAAAAAGTATACTGAAGATTGCATAGAAAACACTAATATTATTAAAGATGGAAAAGATAAACAAATATTAATTGAAGAAAGTAAAGAGCTAATTGAAAATAAAGACATTGAAAATAAAGAAGAAAAAAATTTAGAATATAATAAAATGAATAATAAAAGTGAAAACTTATATAAGGAAATTCATATAGTAGTTAATGATGAGAAAATTACTTTAAAAGAAAAAGAAAAGTATGTATTTATTGATGTTTTTAATTATATAGACTTTGATTTAACAGTTTCAAAAGGAAATTTAGTACTTTTATTAAATGAACAAAAAGCAGGATACTATGATGAGCTTAAAGACGGAGATGTTATAAAAATATTTTGGGAAAATATTTAACTAAAAGGGAGCAATCTAATGGAAATTATAAAAGAAGCTAATAAAATAAAAGAAGAATTAATTAATATAAGAAGAGATTTTCACATGAATCCTGAATTAGATTTTGATCTTCCAAGGACCACAGGAAAAATAGAAGAAATATTAAAAAAAGAAAATATAGAATATTACAGAACATCTAAAAATGGAATTTGCGCTATTATAAGAGGAAATGGTGAAAAAACAATAGCAATAAGGGCGGATATGGATGCACTACCTATGGAAGATAGAAAACATTGTGAGTATTCATCTAAAGTAAAGGGAAGAATGCATGCTTGTGGTCATGACGTGCACACTACTATTTTAATTGGTGCCTGTAAAGTATTAAATACCATGAGAGACAAACTAAATGGAAATGTAAAATTTATTTTTGAACCAGCAGAAGAAACTACAGGTGGAGCTATTCATATGATTGATGAAGGAGTTCTTGAAAATCCTAAAGTTGATGCCATAATAGGTCTTCATGTAGAGCCTAATATAAGTGCAGGAAAAATAGGAATAAAAAGAGATGTTGTAAATGCAGCATCCAATCCATTTACCATAAAAATAATGGGTAAAGGTGGTCATGGTGCATATCCACATAGCACTATAGATCCTATTATAATAAGTGCAAATGTAATAAATGCACTTCAAAATATAATTAGTAGAGAAATACCTCCAACAGATGCGGCTTTAATTACTATAGGGTCAATTCATGGAGGAACAGCTCAAAATATAATACCAGAAGAAGTTGAAATATCAGGTATTATGAGAACAATGACAAAAGAGCATAGAGAGTATGTAAAGGAAAGATTAGTTCAAGTAGTTACAGGAGTAACAGAATCAATGAGAGGAAAATGTGAAATTAAAATTGATGAAAGTTATCCTTGTCTTTATAATGATGATACTGTAGTGGATATTCTTGAAAATTCAGCAAAAACTATAATTGGAGAAGAAAATATAATATCTTTAAAGAAGCCAACTATGGGAGTTGAAAGTTTTGCGTATTTTTCTATGGAAAGACCATCAGCTTTCTACTACTTAGGAACAGGTAATGCTGAAAAAGATACAAATTATCCACTTCATAGTAATTATTTTAATGTAGATGAAGATGCAATTACAATTGGTGTTGAGATTCATTGTAAGACAGTAATAGACTTTTTAAACAACTTATAAAGAAGAACCTTACAAGCTATTTATAGTATTATAAACTACGGCTTGTAAGGTTTATATAATAATTAAGTTGTAAACTCATATTTATTAGTATATAATTTTTGTATTGCGTCGAAAAAGAGAGATTATTAATAGAATATATGGTATTATCATTTGGAGGTATAATATGAGAATAGAAATAGGACCTAATGAAGCGGGACAAAGACTAGATAAATTTTGCAGAAAATGGTTAGAAGATGTTCCACTAGGAGCTATATTTAAAGCACTTAGAAAAGGCGATATTAGAGTAAATGGAAAAAAAGCAAAACAAAATTATTTTCTTGAAGAAGAAGATGTAGTAGAGACAAAATACATTGAATCTTACAAGAAAAACAAAAAAAATGTTCCAAAGAAGTTTCAAGAAGTTAATTTTAGTTCAATTAAAATAGCTTATGAAGATGAAAATATGCTTATTATTGAAAAATGGCCAGGTGTTTTAGTGCATTCTGATAAAAAAGATGGAGATCCTACATTAACAGATTATGTACTATCTTACTTATTTAACAAAGGAGAATATATTCCAGAAAATGAAGTCACATTTACTCCAGCTCCATGTAACAGATTGGATCGTAACACTTCTGGAATGGTTATATTCGGTAAGAATTTCAAAAGCTTGAAATTGCTAAATGAAATGATAAGAGAAAGAAAGATAAGTAAATATTATAATGCATTAGTTAAAGGAAAAATAAGAGAAGGACGTTATGAAGCTTACATATCTAAAGATCAGATAAATAATATATCTGAAATACATTTAAACAAAAAACCAAATTCTAAGAAAATAGCTATGGAAGTAAAAGTTATAGACACAGTAGGAACATTTTCTTTCTTAGAGCTTGATTTAATAACAGGTAGAAGCCATCAACTTAGAGCACATTTATCATTCCTTGGAAATCCAATAATAGGTGATGATAAGTATGGTGATAGAAAGTTAAATAGCTTCTTTAATAATAAATATGGATTGAGCTTTCAATTCTTGTATGCTTACAAATTAATCTTTAAAGATTGCCCAGAAGAACTTGCTTATATGGAAAATAAAATCATAACACAAGCTTTACCTCCAATATTTAAAAAGGTAAAAAAGGATGTTTTGAAATTTTAGGGGAGTTTTAGTATGAAGAAACAATCAACTACTAAAGGGTTCGCAATATTGTCGGCAGCAGGGATAATTGTAAAATTATTATCCCTTTTATACATACCCTTTTTAAAAAGAATAATAACTTTAAATGGATATGGAATATATGGTGCATCTTATAAAATATATGTTTGGATATATGTTCTTGCAAATTCAGGTATACCAGTTGCAATATCAAAACTAGTATCTGAATATATGGCTCTTGAACATTATAAAGATGCAATAAAAAGTTTTAAAATAGCTAGATTTATGATGCTTATTATTGGAACGGTCATGAGTTTATTTATGTTTATTCTTGCGGGACCACTTGCAAATGCAATTGGGTATCCTAATGCTAAATTATCTATAATGGCTCTTGCACCAACTATATTTTTTACATCAATAGTATCTTGTTATAGAGGATATTTTCAAGGTAGAGGAAATATGACTCCAACAGCTATTTCACAAATATTAGAGCAGATAATAAATACTATCTTTACTCTTGTATTTGCAGCTATGCTTATGAAGTATGGTGTAGATGCAGGATGTGCAGGGGGAACGCTTGGTACTTCACTTGGTTCACTTATTGCGGCTGTATATCTTATAATTGTATATGAAAAAAATAAAGTTATTAGAGTGCCAAAGGGACATAAGTATGAAGATAAAAGTGTGCATACAAATAAACAACTATTAAAAAGAATTGTTCTCTATGGACTTCCTGTAGTAATTTGTGTTGGACTTCAATATTCAGGAGATATAATTGACCTTGGAATAGTAAAGAGAAGATTATTACATTGTGGACTTTCAGATGTTGCAAGTAATGAAAAGTGGGCTTTATTTAACATGTATAGAACGCTTCTTAGTGTTCCTATAACTATGGTATCTGCTCTTGCTGCAACAGTATTACCAGCAGTGTCAAGTGCTTATTCCATAAGGGACAAGGATGAAGTTAGAAATAAAGTAAATTATGCATTTAGATTTTGCTTTTTAGTGGCAGTTCCATCTGCTATTGGACTTGCAGTGTTACACGATGGTGTATTCCAATTATTATTTAAAGAATCGCAAGGAGGGGTATTCCTTCTATATGGTTCCATTGTGTTAATATTAAATGCTATAGTTCTTATACAAACATCAATACTTCAAAGTATAGGAAAGTTATATGCATCGACAGTATTTATGGTGTTTGGTGTTATTGGGAAGATAGTTACAAATTACATTTTAGTTGGAATTCCTAAAATAAATATATTAGGAGCTATATTTGGAAACATGATGTTTTTCTTAATACCATTAGTTCTTAACTATAAACTAATAAATAAAGTTCTAAGATTAAGAGTTAAACTTATAGCTCACTTTATAAAACCATTCTTAGCTTCTGTTTTAATGGGAATTGTGGTTTATGGTTCATATATTTCAGTTAAAATATTAATACTGAACTTTGCAGTTACAGGATATTTAAATGATGCCATATCTACAATAATAGCCGTTGTAATAGGTATGTTTATATACATTTATGGACTTGTTATAGTAGGTGGAATAAGAAAAGAAGATATGAATGAATTCCCAAGTAAAATTACAAGATTGATACCTAAATTTCTTTTAGAAAAAGTAAAATAATAAATGAATGAATATATAATAAAATAAAATTAGCATAATGAAAATGCCCTAAAGACTTATTCTTTAGGGCATTTTATTATTGTTTTTTTAGTGTTTTAGATAAAATAGAATTTATACTGAAGAATAAGAAGAAGGCAAAAATTATTATTGTTATTATTTTAAATTTAAAAAATGATCCTGGTATTAAATTATTCATAATATTTATTATAAAATAAATTAGTAGACTTAAAAGAATATCTATAAATATATTTTCATTATGAAATTCCATATAACATTTTTTATTTATTTCATGAATGTTTAAAATAAAGCTAGTTATGGAAGTTATAAGTAAGCTTATACCATATCCAAGTATGTTTATGCTAGGAATTGAAGTTAGTATATATAAAAGAATAAGTTCCTCCACAGCTACAATTATTGAATTCCTAAGTAAAACTCCTTGTTTACCAAGCCCATTTAAAATGCTAAAGGTTGTTACTGATAAGTAAGTAAACGGGGCAGAGATTGCGGCAAACTTAATATAAGTTCCAAGATCATCACGGGCAAAGAATAGTTTACCTAAAGATGTTGGAATGCTGAAACATACAATTAAAGTCGCAAGTCCAATTAAAAATGAAAGTTTAATTACTTGTGTTAATCTCTCTTCAAGAAGCATGTATTCTTTCTTTTCAACGTTTTCTGCAATATCTGGTATAAGAACTATGGACATTGATGTTATAACTACTAAAGGAAAGAATATTATTGTAAGCGCCATTCCAGAGAACTTTCCAATCATTCCAAGAGCCGTTGTATGACTAAATCCTGCAAGAAGAAGTCTTCTTGGAAGAATTAACGTAGAAACTGTGGATATTGCTGTAGTTAAGAATCCATTTAATGAAAGCGGAACTGCCATAAATAAAATATCAAAAAGTAGTTGAGCACCATTTTCAAGAGGGTATTCATCACATTTACTAAAATCTTTAGCTTTACTTATTTTATAAAAAATATATAGTAATAAGAAGCTTACAAATTCACCAGCAGCAAGGGCCGCATAAACAGAGGTTACTGTGTACTCTATTTCTTTTATAGGCAATGCTTTTATTATAAGTATAGTTACTATTATCCTAATGAATTTTTCAAATATGTCTATTAGTGCAGGAGTATTTACATTGGATATTCCGTAAAAATACCCTTTTATTATTGAAGAAAGTGCTACGAATGTTAAAGCGATACACACTAGTATTAAACTATAAATACTTCTAGGATCTTTTATAATTTTTATACTTATGTATTTTGAATTCATTGATACAAAAAGAGCAATAAAAATAGCCCATATTAAATCAAATACCATTGTTGCATGAACGCATTTATGTAAGTTTCTACAGTCATTTTTACTATAAAATGAAGAGGCTTGTTTTGAAAGGGCGGTTACCATACCACCACAGACAAGACAACAAAACAAATCATATATAGGCATTATAAGAGCATAAAGTCCTGTACCTTCAGCTCCAAGTTCTCTAGACAGGATTATGGAAAAAACAAATTTTAAAATACCTGTTGTAGAATTAGATAAGGTTAATAGTATGGAGTTTTTTACAAATTTATCAGCTTTCATATTACCCAACCTTTCACAATTAATAACACTAATAATTATGTTACAGAAGCTCATTATATTCTAAATTTCATAAATCAGAAAATATTACATATATATTTATATTTATATATAAAAGAACTAAATTCGACAAATAGCATATTATAAATTAGAAAGTATAAAATTTATAAAAGGAGATGGGTGTTTTGGAAACACTTAAAAATAGAAGTAAAGAAGATATTTTAGAAGACTTAAAAAAATGTGAAGACAAACTAATGGAGCTTTTTAAAAATATAAATGAAGAAACAAATAAGATAGAATCATTAAATGAAGAATTAGATAGAATAGAAGAAAATAGTGAAGAAATTATTAACAATAATGTAGATAGAATAAATCATTTAAATGATGATGAAAAATTTACTAGACATGGTTCTGGAAATAGAAAAATACAATGTACTGGACAAAGTTTTGCTGAAGCACATGGAAGATATACTGTATCTGAGGATAAAGTTCTTAAAAATAAAGCTGTAGCAAGAAGTATAGCAGTCGGAAAGCACAATGTATGGTCTATGACTTCAAGTTGGTTAAAATGTAAATGTGCAAAAAAATGTGATGATAGAGCTTATTGGTGTATATGTAAACCTATAAGGGATTGCCATTAATGGTAAGGGGGTTGGACAATTATGGAAGATTTAAAGAATAATATAAATAATCTTAAAGAAAAAATAAAAGAAGTAGTAAAAGAAATAGAATTAGAGTTAAAAAATTCAAAAAATATAATAAAGAATATAAAAGAAATTAATCCAGAAGTAATAACATCAAATTTGCGTAATGGAGATGTATACTGTAGTTCAATGGCAAATGCAATGGCAAGTAGTGATTGGTATACTGCAACTGCTACTATGGCCTATCCTAATTATAGTGAATTTTATGCAATAGCTATTGGATGGAGTTATGCTATTGCAGGAGGAGAATCTTTGGTGAGTTGTGTTTGTGGTGATTTTGCTCCTTTGCAAAATAAAAATGGAACAGATATGAAAACAAAGTATATTTCTAAATTTAATAAAGATATTGAAGAAAATAAAGAAATTAAAAAGTTAAAAGAGTCAATAAAAAATAAATGCCAAAGGATAAAAGGTTATGTAGATGAAATAATAAAGATTACTCGATATGAACAAATAAATAATATAGATGATGACAATATAAAGATAATAAAATCAAATGGAGTAACCTTAGTTTGCGTAGGATATGCTTCATCAGAAGGATATGGTGATAAGGCTAGCAACTCTTACAGTGGTGTTATTAATAATGAAAATTTAGCAACTTCTTATTCTAGAGCTGATTCAATAGGAAATAATGTAGCTATAGTGTATGGATATTCTTATTTAGATTGCAACTGTAAGCAATGTTAAGATAAGTAGTAATAGTGGGAAAAGACTATGTTTCAAAAATTTTTGAAACATAGTCTTTTTAACATAATGTAAAATTTTATTTTGATTTACCAATACTATCAACGATAACAGCACATGCTGCATCTCCAGTTATATTAACTGAAGTTCTTATCATATCAAAAATTCTATCTACTGCTATTAATATTGGAAGTCCTTCTACAGGAATTCCAGCTGATATTAGTACAGCGACTACTAAAAGAGAAGGACCAGGCACACCTGCTTGTCCTATAGAACCTATTGTTGCTGTAAATATGATTGCAATGTATTGATGGAATCCTAAATGCATTCCAAACATTTGAGCAAAGAAACAGCACACTAGAGCGTAGTACATAGCGTTACCGTTCATATTAATAGTAGCTCCTAAAGGAAGTACAAAAGAAGTTGTTTCTTTTTTTACTCCTAATTCTTTTTCGCATATTTCCATACTAACTGGAAGTGTTGCCATAGAAGATGCAGTTGATAATGCTAGTAACTGAGCTTCATATATTTTTTTAAAGAATTTAATAGGAGATGTTTTTGAAAATGCTTTAATGGAACCTCCATAAACCATAAACATGTGTATTAAAAGTCCAAATATGAAAATAATTAAAAGTTTAAAAATAAGTAAAAGAACTTTGTTTCCAAAACTTCCAGTAGCATCAGCCATTAATGCAAATACCCCGATTGGAGCAGTATACATAACTTTGGTTATAACATATACAAGAGCATCTGTGACACCACTAAAAAATGAGATTACAGTATCTTTACGGTCATCTTTTAAAGATGCAATTCCAAATCCAAAGAATAAACTAAAGAATAAAATAGCAAGTATATTTCCCTTTACTAAAGATTCAAAAGGATTCGTTGGAATAATTTCTTTTATAGTTTGCCAAAATCCTGGCATGGAACCCTTAGAAGCGTATTGAAGTGAGAACATAGACTGTACAGCACTTTTATCAATACCTATTCCTGGTTTTAAAAATTCTCCTAAAATTAATCCGAGTGCAACTGCTATAGCTGTTGTACCTAAATAATAGGCAAAGGTTGCAAGTCCCATTTTTCCAGCTGATTTAGAATTACCAATAGATGCAGCACCAGTAATTATTGATGTTGCAACTAGGGGAATAACCACCATTTTTATAAGTTGCATAAATACATCTCCAAGTGGAGCAAATATAGATGTCTTACTACCCATTAAAGAGCCTACTAAAATGCCTAGTATCATTGCAATTATAATCCATACACCTAGATTATTAAAAATGCTTTTTTTCTTCTTTTGCACAAAATACACCTCATTTATTTATAAAATAATATGATAAATTTTAAACATATATAGATATATTAAGATAATTTCATAATAAAATCAATAAAATAATGATAAATACTCATGCTTTATATTAATTAACCTTAAAATTATCAAAGAATAACAATTAAAGTAAATTTTAATCATATAGTTTTTAAAATAAAGTATATTTTATATAAGAGAAATTTAAAATAGGAGGAAAAAATGAAAAAATTCTTCAAATCTTTAGTTATAATAATAATTTTTACAATTATAGCTTTGTTATTAAAAAAATATCACATAAAAAATTATAAAATTCATGTAAGAGAAGATAATATTAATGTGAACATGCAGTACAAGGGAGTTAAAGGTGCAAAAGATTTTACATTAGATAATGAGAAAAATTTTTATATAGCCTATAAAGATAAAATACAATTAATAGACAAACAAGGTAAAAGCTTTGATGTATTAAAAGATAAAAATCTTAATATAAATAGTATTGAATATTACAAGGACAATCTATACTTTGCAAGTAATTCATCTGTATATAGTTATGATTTACATAATAAAAAGCTAACAGAAATCATAAAAAATATCCCTAATTTTGGAGACTATAATAAAAGTTTAATAAAAATAAATAAAGATTTTTTATATATAACAATAGGAGCAGCTACAAATTCAGGAGTAGTTGGAGAAGATAATAAGTGGATGAGGGATTATCCTTTTGGTCATGATATTTCTCCCCGTAAGATTATTTTAAAAGGAAATAATTATAATGGTAATACAGGTGGATTTTTAAATTACGGTACAAAAAGTATACAAGGACAAATAGTACCTGGTCATTTTCCAGGAAATGCTTCTATAATATATTACAATTTAAAAAATAGAAAAATAAAAAACTTTGCTTGGGGTATAAGAAATGTAAAAGGAATAGATTTTGATAGCAAAGATAAAATTATAGTATCCATAGGAGGTATGGAAAATAGGGGTTCAAGACCAATAAAGGGAGACAAAGATTATATCTACAGAATAAATAAAGAAAATTGGTATGGATGGCCTGACTACAGTGGAGGAGATCCTGTAAATTCACCTAAATTTAAAGATAATAAAAATAGAAGAGTGGATTTTATACTAGATAATCATCCAACAACTAATCCAAGTGCACCTATATATATGCACAAATCTTTAGGAACACTAGGAAGCCTTTTTGTAGATAAAAGTGGCATAGTAGGAGAAAAAAATTCTATATGTTTTTTTGACAATAAAGAAAAAAAGTTATTTTCGTTAAATAAAAAAGGAATAGTAAAAGAGAAGGTAGAATTTTATAAAGAGTGTAACATAACAAGTATAAAAAACATATTTAATAATATATATTTATTAGATTCAAATACTGGAAATATATACAATATAGGATATAATAATAATTGTGGAGAAAATATATCTAATAAGCCTATAATTGTTTTTATATCAATATTAATAATTATTATGATAATTTCTATATTAAAGATTTTCATTTCTAAATTAACAAAAGAAAAAAATAAAAATTACTTAGTTTAAGGAGAATCAGATATACTATGAAAACAATATTAGAAAGAGCTTTTGGCAAAACAGCTAGAGGTGTTATGGTAGCTGTGAATCCCATAAAAAAGGCAGTAATAAAAACACATTGCATTACTCATAAATATATAAATAATAAATCTTTAGAACTTCTAAAAACTCAAGGATATATCCACGAATATAGATATTTTAAAAATTATATAAATGATATAAATGCTGGAGTAACTTGGGCTGATCAGGATTTGAAAAGTATAAATCACTTTTATCATGTTGATGAAAGAAAAGGTATATATGGATTTTCAAATGCATTAGAAGAATGCAAAAAATATTATAAGTTATCATTAAGATATCTAAAAATAGGTGATGTTCATAAAAGTATGTTTTTCTTTGGAGCAGCTTGTCATTTAATACAAGACACCACTGTACCTCATCATGTAAATAATAGACTTTTAAAAAAACATAGAGATTTTGAACTATGGATTATAAAGCAAATACTTCTAGGATATAATTTTGAAACAGATAAAGATATAAAAAGGTACAGAAGTGTAGAAGAATACATACAAACCAATGCACTTATGGCAAATACAGTTTATTTTAGATATAATTATATGAAAAATAAAGAAGAAAAGTATATGAAAGTTGCACCTATAATAATAGAAGAAGCTCAAATAACTACTGCAGGTTTTATGCTTGATTATTATGATAAAATAAAAAATACAATTTCATTATTTGAATAATATCTGAGTGTAGAGAAGATATTTCTTCCGGTAAATGGAGGAGATATCTTTTTTGTATAGAAATACTATAATTAATTACAAAAAATGTAAAAGGTGTTTTTGTGCAAAATGAAAAGGAAGGTGCATTTAAATTGAATAATGAAATTGTTATAAACATGGAGAAAAAAGTTTTTAATGGAGATATTCTAGATATAGGTATGGATAACTATGGTGTAATATATAATATATATAAAAAAAGTAACACAGATTTTAATGTTGAGTATATAGATAATAAAAAAGGACTAGATTTTATAAAGAATAATTCTTATGATATATGTGTTATGTTTCTATCTTTTAGTAGTATAATGTTAAAAGCAAATAAGCAAAAACTTGTTAAAAAAATATGTGATTATTTAAGAGAAGATGGACTTTTTTATATATGGGATTTAGATAAAAAATATGGAAAAATATTAAATGAAAATATAAAAGTGAAAATAAGTGATGATATTACAAAACAGATTATTTTTAAAGAGTTTAATATATTTAAAGAGAGTTCTTATGAAAGCACTAAAAATATATTAAATGACTTTTTTGATATAATAGATTTTAAGTGTTCTGATGGTGGTTATTACATAAAGGCACAAAAGAGAAGGAGAAGTGAATATGAAAAAGTTGAAAACATTATTAGTGGGGATAAATTCTAAGTACATACATTCAAATTTGGCTGTTAGATATTTAAGAGAATATACTAAAGAGTTAGATTATGAATGTAAAATTAGAGAGTTTTCTATTAACGATAGAAGAGAAAGAATATTAAAGGAAATAATAAGTGAAGAAGCAGATATAATAGCTTTTTCTTGTTATATATGGAATATAGAACTTATAAAAGAACTTGCAAATTTAATAAAAATTGTTAATAGTAATATAAAAATAATTTATGGTGGACCAGAAGTAAGTTTTGATGGAAGAGAATTTTTAACATTAAATCCAGGTGAATATTTGATTGAAGGGGAAGGGGAAGAAACATTTAAAGAGCTTATTGAATTTGAAATTTATAATTTTAAAAGTAAAATTTTACACAGTAACTCAAAAAATAACTTTACTAATGAGGATAGTTTTGGTAAAATTGATGGAAATAACAAATGTATTAACGAAATTAAAGGTCTCTTCTATAAAATTGATGAAAAAGTATTTTATAATAGCAAAAGAAAAAATATAGACATTAATCAAGTAGTATTTCCGTATGATGAAAATGACGATTTGAAAAATAAAATAGTTTACTATGAAGCTTCAAGAGGATGTCCTTATGGATGCAAATATTGTTTGTCCTCTGTAGATAAAAATCTTAGATTTAGAAATATAGAAACTGTAAAAAAAGAATTAAAATATTTTATAGATAAAGAAGTTAGATTAGTAAAATTTGTAGATAGGACTTTCAACGCTAATGAACAATTTGCAATAGATATTTGGCAATTTTTAATTGAACAAAATACAAATACAAAGTTTCATTTCGAAATATCAGCTAATATTCTTACAGAAAAACAATTCAATGTATTATCAAAGTCACCTAAGGGAAGATTACAATTTGAGGTAGGAGTACAAACAACAAACAATAAAATTTTAAGAAATATAAATAGATATGTAAATTTTAAAGATATAGAAGAAAAGGTTGAAGAAATAAAAAAATTAAATAATATAAGTCAACATTTAGATCTAATAGCTGGACTTCCAGGAGAAGATTTGAATTCTTTTATAAATTCATTTAATGATGTTTATTCAATAAAACCTGAAGAAATACAGTTAGGATTTTTAAAATTACTAAAAGGTTCCCCTATGCTTGAAGAAAAGGATAAATGGGGCATGAAATATTCTCCATATCCACCTTATGAAATATTAAGCACCAAGGACATAAGTTATGATGAGATATTACTTCTTAAAAAAGTAGAAGCTATGGTTGATAAATATTATAATTCAGGTAAATTTAATAATATTATAAGTTATTTTGAATTAAAATTTGATACACCTTTTGAGTTTTATTATCAATTAGGTGAATTCTTTGAACAAAAAGGATATTTTGATAGAAATATTTCAGGAACCGACTATTATAAGGTATTTTTAGAGTTTAACAGTGAAAAACTAAGAGAAGATAATAACATATTAAAAGATATTATAAAATATGATTATGTTAAATACAATAAAAAAAGTTGGGTGCCTAAATTCCTAGAAACAAAAATTCATAAGAAGCTTACAAATGAAATTAAAGAAAAAATTATAGAAAATAATCCTAAAGCAAATAAAAATAAATTGTATTTGCAAGAATTTAATATAGATATAAATGAATTTATATTGAGGAAAAAAATTATAAAGAAAAATATATATTTAGTTTATGATGGTGAAAATGAAAATAATATAACAGATGTAACTAGCATAATATAAATTTAAGTAAAACTATAAAGCAATATTTTTTTTAAAATATTGCTTTATAGTGAATAATGAAGAAAAAACACGAAAAATATTCAAAAAAAACTGAAGATTTATTAAAATCAAATTTTTTAATTTTGTAATATTAAGCTATAAAGGTTTATAATATATATACTAAACTGTTATTAATACCATATAACATGCTTTCAAGTATTTTATATGGTTTTAGAATATTAATAAAAATGAAGGTGGTGATAAGTTTGGCACTGGAAGTTATCAAAGAAATAAAGTCTTCAGAGGAAAAAGCTATGGAAATCATAAAATCAGCTCAAGTAGAAAGTAATGAAATTATTAAAAATGCTCATAATAAAGCTGATGAAGAATACAAAAGAATTTTGAACACATCTAAAGAAGAAGCAAATAGAATTTTAGAGGAAGCAATATCTAAAGCAAAAGAAGAGGCACTTCCAATAATTCAGCAAGGAGAGAAAGAAGTGCAAGAGATAAAAAGTGTTTGTGCTAAAAAAAGAGATGAGGCAGTAAATTTAGTAATTGAGAGGATAGTGAATATCAATGGCAATAGTTAAGATGAATAAATTTACTTTGCTTGCCTTTGAAAAGGATAAGGAGGAGTTACTAAAAAGGTTACAAGAATTTGAAGGAGTTCAGTTTGTAGATCTTAAACCTCAGCTAGAAAATGAAGAATTGAGTTTTTTAAAAACTTTAGCTTCAGATAAAAAAACATTGGACTTACAAGAAAAAATCTCAAAAATTAAATTTTGTTTAGATTATTTAAAGCCATATACAGATAAAAAAGGAGCATTACAAGCTTTAAAAGAAGGTACCAAAACTATAAGTTTTAAGGAGCTTGAAGATTCTGTAAAAACAATAAATTGGAACAAAATTTATGATGAATTAAAGTCTAGAGAAGATAGAGTAAACGAACTAAATAATGAGGAAACCAAGATAAAAACTGATATTGTTTCATTAGAACCTTGGAAAAACTTCGATGGTAAATTTCAAGATTTATATGATTTGAAACTAACGAGTTATTTTCTTGGAACTATACCTTTAGCATTAAAAAATGATCTTATGGAAAGTTTAGAAGAAAGTAAATTACAGTACTATTTTGAAGAGATAAATACAACTAAGGATGAAATGTATATACTAGCAATGACACTAAAGGAATATGAAAAAGATTTTAGTAAGATTTTGAGAACATTTGGATTTTCAAAAATATCTTTAAGCTATAGTGGCAACCCAGTTGAAACAATAAAAGAGTTACAAGGTAAAGTTAAAAGTATATATGATGAAAAAGATAGCATAATAAGTGAACTCAAGAAGTTTAATAAGTGTGAAGAAGATTTAGAGTTAGTATATGAATATTATTCTAATGAATTATGTAGGGAAAATGCTAAATTAAATTTCTTAGAATCAAATAATATAGTTGTTATACAGGGGTGGAACACCGTATCAAGCAACAAAACCTTGGAAACAATTGTTAAAAAAATGTCAAAGAATCCCTATTGTTTAACCTTTGAAGAGGCAAATGATGAAGAAGTACCTATCAAATTAAAAAATAATGGATTTGTAGAACCCTTTGAAAGTATTACAGAAATGTATTCACTTCCAAATTACAAAGAAATAGATCCAACGCCTGTTATGGCAATATTCTATTTTATATTCTTTGGAATGATGCTTTCAGATGCAGGATATGGATTAGTAATGGTAGTTACTACATTACTTGCTTTAAAACTTTTTAAACTAGATAAAGCAATGAAAAATTTTATGAAATTATTTTTGTATCTAGGAATTTCAACAGTGATTTGGGGAGCTATATATGGAGGATGGTTTGGTGATGCATCTTCACAATTTATGCATAAAGTAGTTCCGTATCTATTAAGTCCTTCTAATCAAATAATGGTAGTACTTGGCTTAGCTGTAGTTCTAGGTGTTATACACATATTTGTTGGACTTGGAATGAAAGCCTATATTTTATTAAAGCAAGGAAAAGTTTTAGACACTATATATGATGTAGGGCTATGGTATATATCCCTTATAGGAATATTCTTAATGCTCGGCAAAGTTGGAGGTTCTATAGGCAAGATAATGGTTATAGTAGGTTTTGTAGGACTTGTACTAACACAGGGAAGAGATGCAGACACAATTGGTGGAAAACTAGGTGGAGGAATATATGGACTTTATGGAATTACAGGATATATTGGAGATATAGTTTCATATTCCAGACTTTTAGCATTAGGTCTTGCAACAGGATTTATAGCAAATGCATTTAACCTAATGATAAATCTTATACCAGCACCAGTTAAGTATTTTGTAGGACCTATTATATTTATAGGTGGTCATCTATTTAATTTAGGAGTAAATGCATTAGGTGCATATGTACATTCAAGTAGATTACAATACCTAGAATTTTTTAATAAGTTTTATGAAGGTGGAGGAAGAAAGTTTACTCCATTTAAATCAGTAAGTAAGTTTATGAATGTGTCTAATGAAGAAATTGACAATTAAGTAAAGCGATATTTCAATATTGTAAATTTTTAGAATATTGCGAAAAATATTAAGTAAAAATAAATTTTGGTAATTAGGAGGAAGAAATTATGAAAACTTTTATGGAATTTATGATTCAAAATGGGGGAATAGTGCTTACATTATTAGGTGCTGGACTTGCAACATTTTTACCAGGTATAGGATCAGCTAGAGGTATAGGTTTAGTTGGTGAAGCGGCAACAGGGGTTGTTACAGAAGATCCTGAGAAATTCGGTAAAGCTTTAATCCTAGAATTACTACCAGGTACTCAAGGATTATATGGGTTTGTTACAACAATTATAATTCTTTCAAAAATAGGTTTACTAACTGGTAATTTATCAACTATAAGTCTTGGAACAGGATTCCTTTTACTATTAGCATCATTACCAATAGCTTTTGCTGGTTGGAGATCAGCTATATCACAAGCTAAAACAGCTGCAGCTGGAATGACAATACTTGCAAAAAAACCAGAGCATGTTATGAAGGGTGTACTTTTTGCAGTAATGGTTGAAACATATGCATTATTAGGATTCGTATCATCTCTATTAATGATATTATTTATTCAATTATAAAAATGAGAATATAACAGTGATAGGATGTGAAGACGAATGTCTAATATAACTGGTTTAACCAATAAAATCATTGAAGATGCAAAAGTGTCTTCTAAAGAAATAATGGATGATGCAAAGAAAAAAGAAAAAATCATAATAGATGAAAAAGTTTCTATAGCAGAAAATGAAAGAAAATTAATATTATCTAAGGCAGAAGAAGAGTCAAAAGTAAGGGCTGGAAGAATAATTTCAAATGCAAATTTGCAAGTGAGAGATATGAAACTTTCAGCTAAGATAGAAGTTTTAGATAATGTATTTAATGCTGCTGTAGAAGAACTTAGCAGAATGACTGGAGGAGAATTATTAAATTTTATAAAAAATACTATTTTACTATTGGATATTGATGGTGATGAAGAAATTATAGTAGGAGAAAATGAGGACAGAGTAACTACTGAATTTATAAATGAAATCAATAAAGAACTAAATGCCAAGGGTAAACTCGGAAAAATAAAGCTTAGTCAAAAGAGAATTAAAATAAAAGGTGGATATATACTGGCTAAGAATGGTATAGAAATAAATAATACTTTTGAATCAAGAGTAAAATCTCTAAGAGATGATATGGAAGCAGAAGTTGCGAAAGTTTTATTTAGCTAAAGGAGGATAGCTTATGAGTAACATTGAATATGTTCAGGCTGTGCCGAGAATAAGAGCAGTTGAAAATAAACTGCTAGATAGAGCTAAAATACAAAGGTTACTAGATAGCACCTCAGCTGATGAAGCTTTTAAAGTATTACAAGAAACTGATTATGGGACATTAATGGCAGAGGTGAAGAGACCTGAAGATTATGAAATAGTTCTAAGTAGGGAATTGGTGAGATTATACTCTTTTATGTACGAAATAACTCCAGAGAAGAAGCTTATAGATATTATGAGTATAAGATATGATTACCACAATATTAAAGTGTTATTAAAATCAAAAATTTTAGGCAAGGATTTTAAAGAAATTTTAATTCCTGTGGGTATTATCGATGTTAATATTTTAACAAAATGGATATTGAATGAAAACTATAATGACATTCCCAAAACAATGAAAGAGGCAATAGAAAAATCTATGGAAGTCTTTGAAGAAGAAAAAGATCCTCAAAAAATAGATGTTGTACTTGATAACTATATGTATAAGGACATGATGATGAGAGCTAAAGAAATAAATGATGGTTATCTTTTAAAATTTTTAAAGATGAATATTGATTTAACAAATTTAAAAACTTTATTAAGAGTAAAAAAGCAAGATAAATCTAGAAATTTTTTAAAAGAAGTTTTATTAGATAATGGAGAAATAAAAAAACAAGAGTTCATTGAGATGTTTAACTTAAATGTTGAAAATATAGTTAATAAGTTACAGTACACAGATTATACGGATGTAATAAAGGTTGGTATAGAGGAATACACTGAAAGCAAAAATTTAAAAGTGCTTGAGAAACTCTCAGATAATTTTATTATGAATTTTATAAAAGATGCAAAATATGTAAGCTTTGGATCAGAGCCATTAATTGCTTATATATTTGCAAAAGAAAATGAAATAAAAATAGTTCGAATAATAATGGTTGGAAAACTTAATAACATTGATGCCGATGTAATAAGAGAAAGGCTGCGTGATATTTATGTATAAGATTGGAGTGGTTGGAGATAAAGATTCAGTATTAGCCTTCAAAGCTATAGGAATAGATGTATACCCTGTTATAGAGGAAGAAGAAGCTAGAAAAACTGTAGACAAAATGGCTTTAAATAAATATGCAGTTATATTTGTTACTGAGCAGGTTGCAAAAGGGATAGAAGAAACTATAGAAAGATATAATAGGGAAACACTTCCCGCAATTATATTGATTCCAAGCAATCAAGGTTCTTTAAATATCGGTATACAAAGAATTAAAGATAATGTTGAAAAGGCTATAGGAGTTAATATTTTATAAGGAAGGAAGGTAGATAACTTGAAGACGGGAAGAGTTATAAAGGTTTCAGGACCTTTAGTTATAGCAGAAGGTATGGAAGAGGCTAATATATATGACCTTGTAAAAGTTGGAGAGAAACGTCTTATAGGTGAAATAATTGAAATGAGAGGAGATAAAGCTTCTATTCAAGTTTATGAGGAAACTACAGGACTTGGACCTGGAGCACCTGTTGAAACTACAGGAGAACCTCTAAGTGTTGAACTAGGACCGGGACTTATAGAATCTATGTTTGACGGTATACAAAGACCTCTTGAAGCAATAGCAAAGAAGGCAGGAAGTTACCTAACAAAAGGTATTGAAGTCTTTTCATTAAATAGAGATAAAAAGTGGCACTTTGTACCAAAAGTTAAGCATAGCGATAAAGTAAAGGCAGGAGATATATTAGGAACTGTTCAAGAAACAGAAGTTGTCAATCATAAAATAATGGTGCCTTACGGCATAGAAGGAGAAGTTATAACTATATTTGAAGGGGATTATACAGTAGAAGATGTAGTTTGTGAAATAGACACAAAAGATGGTGTTAAAAAAGTTAAACTTATGCAAAAGTGGCCAGTAAGAAAAGGAAGACCATATGCTAAGAAGTTAAATCCAGAAGCTCCATTAGTTACAGGACAAAGAATAATAGATACATTTTTCCCAGTAGCAAAAGGAGGAGCAGCTGCTGTGCCAGGACCATTTGGAAGTGGTAAGACAGTAGTTCAACACCAACTTGCTAAATGGGGAGATGCCCAGATTGTTGTATATATAGGCTGTGGAGAACGTGGAAATGAAATGACAGATGTTCTTAATGAGTTTCCAGAACTTAAAGATCCTAAGACTGGCAAATCAATAATGGAAAGAACAGTTTTAATAGCAAATACTTCTAATATGCCAGTTGCAGCCCGTGAAGCTTGTATATATACAGGAATCACAATAGCAGAATATTTTAGAGATATGGGATATTCAGTAGCACTTATGGCGGATTCCACTTCACGTTGGGCAGAGGCATTAAGAGAAATGTCTGGAAGACTTGAAGAAATGCCTGGTGATGAAGGTTACCCAGCTTATTTAGGATCAAGACTTGCTGATTTCTATGAAAGAGCTGGAAAAGTTGTGTGTTTAGGAGACGATGAAAGAGAAGGTGCCATTACTGCAATAGGTGCTGTATCACCTCCAGGAGGAGATTTATCAGAACCAGTAACTCAAGCTACACTTAGAATAGTTAAAGTATTCTGGGGACTTGATGCACAACTTGCATATAGAAGACATTTTCCAGCTATAAACTGGCTTAATTCATATTCACTATACCTGGATAGTATAGGAAGGTGGATGGATAGAAATGTTTCAGAAGAATGGGTAGATTTAAGAACAAGAGCTATGACAATACTTCAAGAAGAAGCAAATCTTGAAGAAATAGTTAGACTTGTTGGTATAGATGCACTTTCCGAAAGTGATAGATTAAAACTTGAAGTTGCAAAATCCATAAGAGAAGACTATTTAATGCAAAATGCCTTCCATGATGTAGATACTTATTCTTCACTTGAAAAACAATATAAAATGTTAAAACTTGTTCTTTCATTCCAAGATGAGGCTGAGCGTGCTTTAAAAGCAGGAGTTTATTTAGAAAAGATAACATCTATGGTAGAATTAAGAGATAAAATAGCAAGAGCTAAATTTATTCCAGAAGAAGAAATGGGAAGAATTGATGAAATAGGAGAAGAATTAAGAAGAGAGATAGATAAGTTAATAGCGGAAGAAGGTGTAATCAATGCTTAAGGAATATAAGACTGTACAAGAAGTAGTTGGACCTTTAATGCTAGTTGAAGGAACTAAGGGAGTAACTTATGATGAATTAGTTGAAATAGAACTTCAAACTGGAGAAATAAGACATGGTAGAGTTCTTGAAATATCAGAAGATAAAGCTTTGATACAATTGTTTGAAGGTTCTACAGGAATAAATTTAAAAGAAACAAAAACTAGATTTTTAGGAAAACCCTTAGAAGTTGGATTATCAGAGGATATGCTTGGAAGAGTCTTTGATGGAATGGGAAGACCAAAAGATGGAGGACCTAAAATAATTCCAGAAGAAAGACGTGACATTAATGGTGAACCTTTAAATCCTTTTGCAAGAGATTATCCGTCAGAATTTATTCAAACAGGAGTATCAGCAATTGATGGACTTAACACTCTAGTTAGAGGACAAAAGTTACCTGTATTTTCAGGTTCAGGACTTCCACATGCTGAACTTGCAGCACAAATAGCAAGACAGGCAAAAGTTTTAGGATCAGATTCAAAATTCGCAGTTGTTTTTGCTGCTATGGGAATTACATTTGAAGAAGCTCAATTCTTTATACAAGACTTTACTAAAACAGGTTCAATAGATAGAACAGTTTTATTTATGAATCTTGCAAATGACCCAGCAGTTGAAAGGATAGCAACTCCAAGAATAGCACTAACTACAGCAGAGTTTCTAGCTTATGAAAAAGGAATGCATGTACTTGTTATAATGACAGATATGACAAACTACGCAGAAGCACTTCGTGAAGTTTCAGCTGCAAGAAAAGAAGTTCCAGGAAGACGTGGTTATCCAGGATACTTGTATACTGACCTTTCTACATTATATGAAAGAGCAGGAAGAGTAAAAGGAAAACCAGGATCAATTACACAAATACCTATACTTACAATGCCAGAAGATGATAAGACACATCCAATTCCTGACCTTACAGGATATATAACAGAAGGACAAATAATATTATCAAGAGAACTTTATAAAAAAGGTATAATGCCACCAATAGATGTACTTCCTTCTCTTTCAAGACTTAAAGATAAAGGGATTGGAAAGGATAAGACAAGAGAAGATCATGCAGATACAATGAACCAATTATTTGCTGGATATGCCCAAGGTAAACAAGCAAAAGAACTTGCAGTAATACTTGGAGAATCAGCGTTGTCTGACATAGATAAAGCATATGCAAAATTCGCAGATGCATTTGAAAAAGAATATGTATCTCAAGGATTTAACACAAATAGAAGTATAGAAGAAACATTAAACTTAGGTTGGAAACTTCTAAAGATACTTCCAAGAACAGAACTTAAGAGAATTAGAGATGAATACTTAGAGAAATACTTAGATACAAAAGAGGGTGAGTAAGTATGGCTAGACTTAATGTAAATCCTACTAGAATGGAACTTACAAGGCTAAAAAAAAGGCTTACTACTGCAACTCGTGGACATAAACTATTAAAAGATAAACAAGATGAACTTATGAGAAGATTCATAGATCTTGTTAAATACAACAATGAGCTTAGAAAAGATGTAGAAGAAATGATAAAAAATTCTCTTAAGGATTTTGTAATGGCAAGGGCATTAATGTCATCTGAAATATTAGAAGAAGCTATTATGTATCCAAAGGAAAAAATATCATTGGATGTAAATATAAAAAATATAATGAGTGTAAATGTTCCAGAAATGAAGTTTAAAAGGCTATTAGAAGATGACAATGGAAGTATATATCCTTATGGTTATTCTAATACATCTGCAGAACTTGATGATGCAATTGAAAAACTTTATAGTATACTTCCAAAACTTTTAGAACTTGCAGAAGTTGAAAAGTCTACTCAACTTATGGCAGATGAAATTGAAAAAACAAGAAGAAGAGTTAATGCACTTGAATATATGACTATTCCTCAATTAGAAGAAACTATAAAATATATTCAAATGAAACTTGAAGAAAATGAAAGAGGAGCACTTACAAGACTTATGAAAGTAAAAACTATGCTTGAAAAAGAACAAGAAAGTGTATAATAAACAATATGAAAAGATGTTTAGGGATAATCAATATAAAGTTTTAGTATTGGTTATCCCTATTTTATTTAAAGTTATTTATAATGGCTATTTTGGTAGAAAAAATAAATATAAAAATATATAATGTATTATAGTGAGAATAAAAGTATATATTTTTGAGGAGAGATTTAAATGGCAATAAAGAACATAGTTACAGCAGATAATCAATTATTAAGAAGAAAAAGCAGAAGAATAGAAAAGATAGATGATGAAGTACTAGAACTTATACAGGATTTAAAAGATACATTATATTCAGCTGATGGAGTTGGACTTGCAGCACCTCAAATAGGCGTTTTAAAAAGAGCTTTTATAATAGATTTGAGAGATGGAAATGATCCATTAATATTATTAAATCCTAAAATATTAAAAAAGATAGGTAAATATGAAGATGCAGAAGGATGCCTAAGCTATCCAGGATACGAAGGAGTAGTTATACGTCCAAGAAAAGTTATTGTAGCTGGAATGAATGAAAAAGGAGAAATGGTACAATATGTAGCTACAGGACTTATGGCAAGAGCTATATGTCACGAAACAGATCATTTAGATGGAGTTTTATATATGGATTTAGCTAAGAAAATGTATAAGATACCTACAGAAGAAGAACAATAATTTAAAAATTATAAAGTAATTAATAAGCTTAAACAGATGACCTCCAATATGGTTATCTGTTCTTATTTTACAAAAAATATTTACATGACATTACAGTTAATATATACTACTGTATATACAGTAGTATATATTAAGGGGGAATATTTATGAAAAATAGTGTAAAAAAATTAACTTATGGAGCATTGCTTACGGCACTAGCAATAATAATACCAGTATGTTTTGGTGTATTAAAAATACAACTGGGGCCTTTTACAGCAACAATAGGAGCTCATGTACCAGTATTTTTTTCTATGTTATTTGGTCCGTATATTGCCATTGTAGTTGCGTTAGGATCAGCCTTTGGATTTTTAATTACTTCACCACTAGTAGTTGCAGCTAGAGCATTAATGCATGTGTTTGTAGCTTCACTGGGAGCTATATTAATAAAAAGAGGTATGAGTTTGAAAAAGGCTATTTTAGTAACAGCTCCATTGCATGGGGTATTAGAAGCAATTGCAGTTATACCCTTTGGATTTACAGTTTATAAGATTTTAGTAGTTGTTGGAATAGGATCTATGCTTCATCATATAGCAGATGGAATTGTATTTTTGATTATAGTCGAAGCTATGAAAAAAACAGGAATAAAAAGTTTTAAGAAAGAAACATACTTTCAATAATATACTGGATAATATCTTTCCTTAAATGTGTAAAAAGCAATAATAAGTATTTATTAATAATATGTATATAGTAGTATGGTATAATATATTTAAAATCAAGATTTACCATATAGTAAACGATACATTATATAGTAAAGGAGAGAGATGTAAATGGAAAAAAGTATGATTTCTATAAGTGAAGAAGATGTAAAAAAAATTCTATCAGAATTGAAAGAAATTGAAAATCTATCTTCCGATGATGTTATTAAGTTTAAAGTTGATCAATTAATGCAGATGATAGGGGAAATTACTAGCATAGATTCAAAAGAAACTTTAGAACAAATTATTTATAATAAAATGAAAGAATCTGCTACGAAAAACAAAGAACTTAATGTTAAATTATATATGCTTTATAGAAATTTAAAGGATGGAAGAATATCGCAAAAAGAAGCTAAAGAAGCATATGAGATATATTTGCAAATGTATCCTTATGATACTTTAGTATATTAGAATTTTATATTAGGAAGAACTTATGAGTATAGATAATAAAGAATTGAATAGTGAACAAGAGAAGCTAAAAGAAACAAGAAATTGGATACAAATTCAGATTGATGATATTGAAAAGGACAAGAAAGAATTAGAAGAAAAATTATTAAAAATACAAAAAGAAAAAAAAGGAAATAAAGTTGAGTTTGAAACGAATTTAAAATTACATGACAAATTAGTTGAAAACTTTAATAAATATAAAGAAGCAAATGGTGAGCCGTATTTTTCAAGAATTGATTTTAGAGAAAAAAATAAGGATATAGAGAATATATATATTGGAAAATTCAGTCTTTATGATCATAAAACTGAAAATGAAAAAGTAGTTGATTGGAGATCGCCTATAGCAGATTTATATTATAGTGGGACAGAAGGAAAAGTGAGTTACAAAGCTCCTGTGGGGGAGATAGAAGGAGAGCTTTTATTAAAGAGAAAGTTTTTATTTAAAGACGAGAATTTAGTAGATGCTTTTGATGAAGGTATCAATGAGATAATTTTAAATTCTGGAAAAAGCAATAGTGAAGAAAATGTTCTTATAGATGAATTTTTAAAAATAACTTTAGAAAAAAATGTAGGAAATAAGTTAAAAGATATTGTAGCAACCATACAGAAGGAGCAAAATGACATTATACGAGCTGATCTTAGAAAACCTATAATAGTTCAGGGGTCAGCAGGTTCAGGTAAAACTACAATAGCCATGCATAGACTAGCTTATTTGTTATATAGGTATAAAGATAGGATTATGGGGGAAGATGTCATGGTAATAGCTCCCAATAAATTATTTTTAGATTATATATCTGATATACTTCCAAGTTTAGGTGTGGACGAAGTAAAACAGACTACATTTGAGGATTTTTCCTTAGAATTTTTAAACCTAAATAATAAGATATATACTAAGGATGAAAAACTTTCTAATATACTTGAATGTGAAGATAAAAACAAAAAGAACTTAATAATGAATGCAAGTAAATTAAAAGGAAGCTTAATTTTCAAAACTATAATAGACAGATATGTAAAATATTTGGAAAATTCTGATTGCTTTATAGATGATTTAAAAGTTAGAGATTATGTAGTATTTAAAAAGACATTTATAAGAAAATTGTATCTAAAAGATTTAAAGTATCTATCACTCAATAAAAGAAAAGAAGAAATAAAAAGATACTTTAATGGAAAAATAACAGAAAAAACTAAAATTATACAAGAATATATAGATGAAGATTATAAAAACAAAATAAACAACATTAAAAAAGAAGATTTATTTGAGAAAGATAAAAGAAACAAAATAATAGAATTATATGATTTAAGAGATAAGGAAAAGGAAACTGTAAGAGAAGAATTAAAAACTTCTATAAAAAACTTTTTTAAGCAATGGGAAAAACAAGATTTATTAGAAGACTATTATAATTTTATAGAAGATGAAAACCTATTTAATCTTATAACTAGTAATAAAATTCCAAAGGTTTTACATGACCATATGATACAGGAGATACATGAAAATAAAAAGAACAGTGTAATTGATAGTGATGATTTAGCTGCCATAATGTATCTAAAATCTAAATTATACGGAATTAACAAAAAATTTAAACACATCGTTATAGATGAAGCACAAGATTATAGCTTCTTACAAATGGAGGTTATACGAGAGTTTTCAGTAAATAATTCAATGACTATTGTAGGAGATGTAGGGCAAGGAATTTACTATTATAAGGGAATTGAAGACTGGCAAAAGGTTATTAAAGATATATTTAAAAATGAAGTAAGTTATGTATCTTTAACCCAAAGTTATCGTTCAACTATAGAAATTATAGAAGTTGCAAATAAAGTTCTTGAAAAACAAAATAATTCACTAAAGTCAGCAATGCCAGTATTAAGGCATGGTATGAAGCCAAAATTTATAAAATATGCTAAAGATGAATGTTTTTGTAATGAAGTGGACTCTATTGTGGATAAATTAAATAGTTTGGGAAAAAATAATATATGTATAATAGGAAAAGACATTAAAGAATGTAATCATATTAATGCTATATTAAATAAATTTAGTAAAAATCAGTGGAATATTATACATGACGAAAAGTGTTTAAATAGCAAAAATAAAATAATACCATCATACATGACAAAAGGTCTAGAATTTGATTGTTCTATAATATATAACTGTAATGATAAAAATTACAGTAATCAAGAAATGAATAAAAAGCTTTTATATGTTGCCCTAACAAGAGCTTTGCATTTTGAATATATATTTTATAAAGATAGCATGTGTGAGTTTTTTAATTAGGGTATTTAAAAGTTAAAAAGCTTTTAGTAAGGAGGACTTTATGAAAAATATAGAGTTAAAAGAAAACATATATTGGGTGGGTGTAAAAGATCCTGGTCTTGAAGTATTTGACGTTATAATGGAAACAAAAAAAGGTAGCACATATAATTCTTATCTTATAGATGATGAAAAAGTTGTTGTAATAGATAGTGTTAAAAATGGGTTTTGGGATCAATCTTTAAAAAATATAAAATCAATAATAGGCGATAGAAAAGTAGATTACATAGTGGTTCAACATACAGAATTAGATCATAGTGGTTCTATTATTAAATTTTTAGAAGAATATCCTGATGCCACAGTTATAGCAAGTATAGCTGCTTTAAATTATTTAAAAGAAATTTTAAATAGAGATTTTAAAGGAAAAGCTATAACAGAAGTAAAAGAACTGAACATAGGTAAAAATACACTTAAATTTATTTCTACACCAAATGTTCACTGGCCAGATACTATGGTTACTTATGTGCCAGAACAACATATACTATTTACTTGTGATGTTACAGGAGCTCATTATTGCAGTGAAGATGGAAGCATTGAAAGCAATATTGAAGATAGTGAATACAGACATGAATTTGAATATTATTTTAACTGCATAATGTCACCATTTAAAAAATTTGTTTTAGCTACATTAAATAAAATAAAGGATTTAGATGTTGATATGTTAGCTCCAAGTCATGGACCTATTCATAAAGGAGAAAATGTAGTTAAGGTTCTTGAAATCTATAGAAACATGGCAACAGAAAAATCTATTGAAAATAATATACAAATTTTATATGTATCTGCTTATCATAATACAGAGGATATGAGTAAGTATATATGTAACAAATTAAATGAAAAAGGAATAAAAGCAGAATGTCATGATATAACAGAAATAGGAATAGATAAATCATTAGAATTAATCAACAATTGTAATGGATTTTTAATAGGTTCTCCTACTATAAATCAAGATGCGGTTGAACCTGTATGGAAAGTGTTAACATCTATTTGTGTAATACCTGCAAGAGGAAAAGTAGCAGCAGCTTTTGGATCATATGGATGGAGTGGAGAAGCAGTTCCTATGCTTACAGCAAGATTAAAATCTATGAAATTGAAAGTAGTTGACGAAGGATTTAGATTTAAATTTGTTCCAGGAGAAAATGATTTTAAAGAAGCAGATGAATTTATAGATAAGTTTATTTCTTTACTTAAATAATATGAATAAATAATACTAACATATGTATAATCCCTACAAATAGTATAACACTTTATTTGTGGGGAATTTTATTTATGATATACACTCAGTAAGTATGCAATGAATTTCATAAAACTAATTTTTATTTGGACTAACTTTATATAAGAACATATTTTTTTCGTATTCTACAAGAAGTTTGTCCAACTTATGACTACAATTAACGACTATATCATCAGTTAGTGGATACATATATATTAAATCGTGAAGATTCTCTCGACAGATTTGAATTTGATTTTCCAATAAATATATTTCAACACCCATAATATAACACCCCTTTCAATATCCTTATGTATATTTTTACAAAAAATAAAAACAATGTCAAGCAAAACCAACATCAAAATACTTACATAAAATTTTAAAAAAAGACAAATAAATAAAAAATAAATTATTCATTGAAATAGAGTAGATTATTTTTATGTTAATCTTGTATTATATGATAAATGTGTTATAATAATTATGATATTTTTCAAAAAAGAATATATTATATTAAATTTACATAAAAAATAATGCGAATAAAGTTTTATTATTTATATAAAATGTGGAGGGTTTGTGAATGAATAATTTAGATGTATCTATGGGATTAGTTAGAGTAACTGAGGCTGCTGCATTAAATGGGGCCAAGCTTATGGGTAGAGGAGATAAAAATGCTGCCGATCAAGAAGCTGTAAATGGAATGGAAAAAGCTTTTAATATGATGCCTATAAGAGGTAATGTTGTTATTGGTGAAGGAGAAATGGACGAAGCTCCAATGCTTTATATTGGACAAAAAGTAGGGGTTGGACAAGAAGATATGCCAGAAATGGATATTGCAGTTGATCCTATAGATGGAACAGTGCTTATTGCTAAAGGATTACCAAACTCAATAGCTGTAGTTGCTATGGGACCAAAAGGAAGTTTATTACATGCACCAGATATGTATATGAAAAAAATAGCTGTAGGACCTGGAGCAGTAGGTGCAATTGATATAAACAAATCTCCAAAAGAAAATATTATAAACGTTGCAAAAGCATTAAATAAGGATATAGAAGATTTAACAATAATAGTACAAGAAAGAGAAAGACATGATTATATAGTAGAGCAAGCTAGAGAAGTTGGAGCAAGAGTAAAATTATTTGGAGAAGGCGATGTAGCTGCTATACTTGCATGTGGATTTGAGAACACAGGAATAGATTTAATGATAGGAACAGGTGGAGCACCAGAAGGAGTAATTGCTGCTGCTGCTATTAAATGTATGGGTGGAGAAATGCAAGCTATATTAGAACCACACACTGAAGAAGAAATTAAAAGATGCAAAGAGATGGGTATAGAAGATATAAATAAAGTTTTAACTACAGATGATTTAGTTAAAAGTGATGATGTTTATTTTGCTGCAACAGCTCTTACTGATAGTGATTTATTAAAAGGAGTAGTTTTCTCAAAAAATGATATGGCAACTACTCATTCAGTAGTAATGAGATCAAAAACAAGAACTATAAGATTTGTAGAAGCTGTGCACTGTGCAGAAAAAAGTTGTCTTTTATAAAATTTAAATAAATATACATAGAGTCAAAGAAAGATCTATCTTGTGAATACATAAGATAGATCTTTTGTTTTAATATAGTAAATATAATTATTTTTATTAAAAAATGATATAATGTAAAAGATAGATAATAGATATCATTAAATTTAATTAATTATATATGAAAAAGGTGAGTAAATGAAGATTACTGTTGAAGATATAATAAAAGATTTAGAACTTGAGGTACTAGTTCAAGGAGAAAAAGATAAAGAAATAAAAACTAGTGATATAAATAGACCGGGACTTCAATTTGCAGGATTTTATAGTTACTTTGCAAATTCCAGAGTGCAAGTTATAGGTAATGCGGAATGGAGTTTCCTTAAAAATATGCCTGTAGAACTTATAAGAAAAAGAATGAAGAAATTTTTTGAATTTGATACCCCTTGTATAATTATTGCAAGAGATCTAGAACCACATCCTCAATTAATAAAAAATGCTAAGCTACATAAGAGATGGGTTCTAAGAAGTAAACTATTAACTACTAAAGTGGTAACTAAGCTCATGAATTATTTAGATGCAAAATTAGCACCTGAAACAAGAATGCACGGAGTTTTAGTGGATGTTTATGGAATAGGAATGCTTATAACTGGGGAAAGTGGTATTGGAAAAAGTGAAACTGCATTAGAGCTTATAAAAAGAGGTCATAGATTAGTTGCAGATGATGCAGTTGACATAAAAGAAATAGATGGTGTACTTAGAGGAACATCTCCATACATAACTTCTGGTATGTTAGAAGTAAGAGGAATGGGAATTATAGATATACCTGCTCTTTATGGATTGAGTTCTGTACTTCAAAAGAAAACCATTCATTTAGTAATATATCTAGAACAATGGAAACCAGATAGAAATTACGATAGACTTGGAATAGATGATGATTTTCTTGAAATTCTTAATGTACCAGTAAAAAAACTTACTGTACCTATAAGACCGGGAAGAAACTTAGCTGTAATAATTGAGGCAGCAGCAGCAAACTACAGATATGGGTTAATGTGCAAAGTATCTCCTGTTGAAACAATAAATAATAGAATGGAAAGCATGGTACGAAATGAATCAAAAAGATAAGATAAGAAGTTTAATTAAAGAAAAAAGAAATGCTTTAACTGAAGAAGAAAAAAGAGTTAAGGATGAAAAAATATTTACCAAAATAATAAATAGTGATTATTATAAAAAGTCAAATGTAATTTTTTTATATGTGAGTTTTAAGGGAGAGGTTGATACCCACAGGTTAATAAAACATTCCTTAAATATTGGAAAAACAATATGTGTACCAAAAGTAATATCTAAAAAAGAAGGTATGGAAGCTATTATACTAAATTCTTTTGATGAATTAAATCCTGGAAAGTACAATATATTAGAACCTAAAGATAGTTGTAAGAAGATTAATACAAGTCATATACAACTTATACTTATGCCTGGAGTAGCATTTGATAAAAATTGTGGAAGAATCGGATATGGAGGAGGATTTTACGATAGATTTTTAAATAAAATAGATAGTAGAATTCCAAAGATAGCTTTAGCCTATGATTTTCAAATTTTAGAGAATATTCCTTGTGAAGAACATGATATTAAAGTAGATGGAATAATAACAGATTTATAAGATAATACTAATAAAAAATGTAACCTTATACAAGGATGATGACTGGTGCAAGTTATAGATATAATAAATGATTTTAGTGATTGTACTGATAATTGGAAAGTAGGCAAAAGTAATTACTGGATATTGGCTAATGAAGAAGAATTAAAAGAAATACAAAATAAAATTTCTCTAGAGAATAATTTTACAGAATTTAATGAAGTTCTAAAAAGAGATTCATCTAAAATAATTTTTTTCGATAGTTATATGTTTTTAAGATTTAATATACTAGCCTATAGAAATGAAATAATTAAAGTTAGAGAGCTTGATATATATTTAAGCAAAGATTATATAATAACTGTTTATAATAATAACATAACAGTTATAAAAGAGCTTATAGATGATATAAAGAATTTAAAAAATTGTTTCACTCTAAAAAATAATCCTAAACCTTCAATGATACTTTACTATATATTAGATAGAATGATTCTAAAAAATTATGACATAATGAGTATTATTGAAGAAAAGGCAGACAAAATAGAGATGGAAATACTAAAAAGTCCATCTAGGAAACAAGCTGATGCTCTCATACATTTAAGACGTCAATTGTATAGAATACGAAAATTCTTAAATCCAATGAGATATATAGGGGATACTTTAATAAGTAACGATAACCTAGTAATTGATGAAAAGGATATAAAGTATTTTAAAGATATTAACGGAAAAATAAATAAACTAATGAACAACTTAGAAAGTCTAGTGCAAAATTTAGCTTTGGTAAGAGAAGCATTTGAATCAGAAGTTTCCAATAAGACTAATGATTTTATGAAAGTATTTACAATAATAACAAGTATATTCTTGCCTTTAGAACTTATAAGCGGTATTCAAGGAATGAACTTTACCAATATTATTTTTAGCAATTCAGTATATGGATATTATTATACTTTAATTATTATGGCTATAACAACTTGTATTCTTATAAGTATTTTTAAAATAAAAAAGTGGTTATAAAAACTTTTAAATATATATTTTGTGATATAATGAAAAATGATGGTAAATAAGAATATTTAACTATAAAAATTATAATAAGGGGGACTAACCATGGCAGAAAATAAAGTTAAATTAGAAAAAAACTATGAATATGCTTGGGACAAATATTCAGAAGAAGAATTAAAAGAAGTATTTTTATTAAATGACAGATACATAAACTTTATGTCAAATTGTAAAACTGAAAGAGAATGTGTTGATGAATTCATAAAAATAGCAGAAGACAATGGATATAAAAATATTAATGATTTAATAGCTGAAAATGGAAAGTTAAATCCAGGAGATAAGGTTTATGCAAACAACATGGGAAAAACTTTAGCTATGTTTGTAATCGGAAATGAACCTTTTGAAAAAGGATTAAGTATATTAGGAGCACATGTAGACTCACCTAGACTTGATTTAAAACAAAATCCATTATATGAAGATTCTGATTTAGCATTATTTGATACTCACTATTATGGTGGAATCAAAAAGTATCAATGGGTTACATTACCACTAGCAATTCATGGAGTTATTGCAAAAAAAACTGGAGAAGTTGTTAAAGTTGTTATAGGGGAAGATGAAAACGATCCTGTAGTTGGAATATCAGATCTTTTAATTCACTTAGCTGGTAATCAAATGGATAAAAAACTAGCAAAAGGAGTAGAAGGTGAAGATTTAAATGTATTAATTGGAAGTATGCCAATTAAAGATAAAGAAGCTAAAAATAGAGTTAAACAAAATATATTAAGATTATTAAATGATAAATATGGAATAGATGAAGAAGATTTTGTATCAGCAGAATTAGAAGTAGTTCCAGCTGGACGTGCAAGACATTATGGATTAGATAAGAGCATGGTTATGGCTTATGGTCATGATGATAGAGTGTGTGCTTATACTTCTTTCGAAGCTATATTAAAAGTTGAAAATCCATCAAAAACTTGTGTAGCATTATTAGTTGATAAAGAAGAAATAGGAAGCGTCGGAGCTACAGGAATGCATTCAAAATTCTTTGAAAATGTTGTAGCAGAAGTTATGAATCTATTAGGAGATTATAATGAACTAAAATTAAGAAGAACTCTTACAAACTCAAAAATGTTATCATCTGACGTAAGTGCTGCATTTGATCCAAACTATCCATCAGTAATGGAAAAAAGAAATTGTGCTTATTTTGGTAAAGGAGTTGTATTTAACAAATACACAGGAGCTAGAGGAAAATCAGGTTCAAATGATGCAAGTGCAGAATACATGGGAGAAATAAGAGACATTATGGAAAAACACAATGTATCATGGCAAACAGCAGAACTTGGAAAAGTTGATGAAGGCGGCGGCGGTACTATAGCATACATTCTTGCTGAATATGGAATGAATGTTATAGATTGCGGAGTTGCTGTTCAAAATATGCATGCCCCATGGGAAGTTGTTTCTAAAGCAGATGTTTATGAAACTATGAGAGCTTATTGTGCATTCTTAAAAGAAGCATAATAAATCAAAAATAAAAGGCATAAATAATATGCCTTTTATTTTATGTATAAACTAAATTGCACCACTATTAAGAATTATATAATCTTCAACTGCTTCTCTATATTTATCATTAACTATGTCTTCTAACAAAAATGGGCTATGAGTTTTAGGATTTATACTTTCAGTTAATATTCTATTTGCTATAATTTCTACAACTTTATCGTTAATAGAATTGTTAAAAATATTTTTGTTAAAGTTTGAGAATTTCATTTTAAAGATAACCCCCCTGTATAAATAATAAATTATTGGTAAGATACAGAATATTATAAATTTAAAAGATTTAAAAAGCTTTCAAGGTTATTTTTAGTTAAAAATGCGTCGCCGATATAGCCATGCTTTGTATCTGTTTTTCCGAGGCCATGATAATCTGAACCACCAGAAATTTTTTTATTATATTTCTTTGCTAAATTAATAAATACTTCTGTTTCACCTGGTTTGTTTAAAGGATATACGGCTTCAATGCAATCAAAATCATATTTTAGAAGTTCTTCTATTGGAGATTTATTTATTAGTGTGGGATGTGCAAGTGATGTAATTGCATTGGCAGATTTTAAAACTTTAATACCTTCTTCTATGGAAATTTCTTTGTTAGGAACATAAGCAGGACTATCATTTCCAATCATATTATCAAATATAAAATCAAAATCATAAGGGTATCCAGCATTAACAATTGCTTTTGCTATATGAGGTCTTGCAATTACCCCTTTATTGTCTTTAAGTATTTTATGAAAGTCCAATTTTATATTAAAAAAGTTATACAGATTATCTAAAATTTTCTTAGCCCTTTTTATTCTATAATCTTGTATCTCTTTTAAATAATTTTGAAAAAAGTCATTTTGGTATGAATTATCTTTAAAATATCCAAGTATATGAATACTTTCATTATTATATCTTGTTGAAAGTTCTATACCAGGAATTACTTTAACACCAACTTCTGTGCCACAAGTTATAGCTTCATTTATTCCAAATGTATTATCGTGATCTGTAATTGCTATAATATCAAAGCCTTCTTCTTTGGCTAAGTTAACAAGCTCATAGGGAGAGAGTTTTCCATCGGATGCTGTTGTGTGTAAATGAAAATCGCCTTTTTTGTACATAAAATTCACCTCTAATTAAAAAATAAACAACTTATTAGTAAGTATACACTTAAGTATATAATATTATAAAGAAATAATAAGGTAATTTCAAAAATTATATATTTTTTAGAGGGAAGTTTGGTAGAATATATAATATATAGATTTAAACTAGGAGGTATATAGATGGAGTTTCAATTAAATAATGAATATCATGGATTTAAGTTTATAGAAGAAAAAGAAATAAAAGATATAAATTCTAAAGTTAGAGTATTTTATCATGAAAAAAGTGGTGCAAAACTTTTAAATTTAGAAAATGATGATGATAATAAAGTTTTTGCAATTGGTTTTAGAACTCCACCAAGTGATAGCACAGGTGTTCCTCACATTATGGAACATTCAGTTCTTTGTGGTTCTAGAAAATTCCCTATAAAAGATCCATTTGTAGAGCTTGCAAAAGGATCACTGAACACATTTTTAAATGCTATGACATTTTCAGATAAAACAATATATCCTGTTGCCAGTAGAAATGAAAAAGATTTCTTCAATTTAATGGATGTATATTTAGATGCAGTATTTTATCCTAATATATATAAACATCCAGAAATACTAATGCAAGAAGGATGGCATTATGAACTTGATAGTAAAGAAGATGAAATTACTTATAAAGGAGTAGTTTATAACGAGATGAAGGGAGCTTTTTCATCTCCAGAAGATATATTATTTAGAAAAATACAAGAAACATTATTCCCGGATACAACTTATGGCGTAGAATCAGGTGGAGACCCAGAAGTTATTCCAAAGCTTACACAGGAGCAATTTTTAGATTTCCATAAAAAATTCTATCATCCATCAAACAGTTATATATACTTATATGGTAATGGAGATTTAGATAAAGAACTTAAATTCATAAATGATGAGTACTTAAATAACTTTGAAAAAATAGATGTAGATTCTAAAATAGAAGTTCAAAGTCCATTTGGTGAAATTAAAGAATTTACTTATGAGTATCCTGTAGCAGAAGGTGATGAAGGGAATGATAAAAGTTTCTTTAGTTTAAACTTTGTTTTAGAGAATAGCACTCCAGAAACTTCATTAGCCTTTGAAATTTTAGAGTACTTATTATTAGAAACACCAGCTGCACCACTTAAAAAAGCTCTTATACAAAGTGGAATAGGAAAAGATGTTTACGGATATTTTGATTCAGGAATACTTCAACCTGTATTTAGTATAGTAGTAAAAAATGCTCATGAATCTAAAAAAGAAGAGTTTCGTAATATAGTTTTTGATATATTAAAAGATCTTGTTTCAAATGGAATAGATAAGAACTTAATAGAGGCTTGTATAAATATAAAAGAATTTAAATTAAGAGAAATGGATACAAGAACTTATCCAAAGGGATTAATTTATTATACTAAAGCAATGGATAGCTGGTTATATGATAAAGAGCCATATATTTATTTAGAGTATGAAAATGCACTTAAAGAAGTTAAAAAGGCACTTACTTCAAAGTATTTTGAAGAACTCATAGAAAATCATTTAATAAATACAAAACATGGCTCATTACTAGTATTAAATCCTAAAGCAGGTCTTGCAGAAGCAAAGGATGAAGAATTAAGAAAGAAATTAAGTGAATATAAAGCATCGCTTTCAGATAAGGAATTAGAGGAATTAGTAAGTGAAACTAAGGCTTTAAAGGAAAGACAAATGAGTGGTGAGAAAAAAGAAGACTTAGAAAAAATACCACTACTTTCTTTAGAAGATATAGATAAAAAGGCTGAAGAATTTTCACTACAAGAAAAAAGTATTGAAGATAATAAAGTATTATTCCAACCTATGTTTACTAATAAAATAGCTTATGTAAAACTTATATTTGATACTAAAACTATAAAAGAGGAACTTATCCCTTATTTATCACTTTTAGCAGGAGTACTTGGCAAAATAGATACAGATAAATATACTTATGGAGATTTATCTAATGAGGTTAATATATATACTGGTGGAATAAGTTATGCTCCAGTTACATTTGTACAAAACAATACAAAGGATGAATTTAAGCCTAAATTTGTTGTAAAATCAAAGGCTATAGTTGATAAAGTTCCTAAGTTATTTGAAATAATAGAAGAAATTTTACTTAATACTAAATTTGATAAAAATAGATTAAAAGAAATAATAAGAGAAATGAAATCACGTTTAGATATGGCTATGTTTGATTCTGGTCATATTGTTGCAGTAAATAGATTGCTTTCATATTTCTCAAATATATCACAATACGAAGAAAAGATTTCAGGATTAGAGTTTTATAAATTTATAGAAGATATAGAAGAAAATTTTGATTCTAAACATGAAGAAATCATAGAAAATCTAAAAGAAGTACAAAAAACAGTATTTAATAGAAATAATCTAATTTTAAACTTTGCAGTTGAAGAAGAAAACTATGAAAAAGTAGAAGAAAGTTTAAAGAGATTTATAGGAAAACTTAATAATGAAACTCTTAAAACTTATGAATATGATTTTAAATGCCACAAAAAGAATGAAGGATTATTAACTCAAGGTAATGTTCAGTATGTAATGAAAGGATATAATTATAAGGATTTAGGATATTCTTATAAGGGAAGTATGCAAGTATTAAAAGTAATAGAAAGCTTAGATTATTTGTGGAATAATATTCGTGTTATTGGAGGCGCTTATGGTGCTTTTGCAAGTTTCGGAAGAAGTGGAAACATGTTCTTTGGATCATACAGAGATCCTAACATAAAAGAAAGCTTAAATGTATATGATAATGCTTATGAATATTTAAGAAATTTTGATGCAGATAGTAGAGAAATGACAAAGTATATAATAGGAACAATAAGTTCTCTTGATACTCCGCTAACTCCTTCACTAAAATCAGAAAGAGCTATATCTTATTATTTGAGTAATATAACTAAAGAGGATATTCAAAAGGAAAGAGATGAAGTTCTAAGTTGTACAAAAGAAGATATAAGAGAATTTGCAAATATGATTAAGGATTGTATGGATCAAAATTATATATGTGTACTTGGTAATTCCATAAAAATAAAAGAAAACAAGGAACTATTTAATGAACTTGTAGATGTATTTAAATAAAATTAAAGGTAAAAACCACTCTATTTAATAATAGGGTGGTTTTTTATATTTCTTATTTTTTTATACTATTTTGATTTTTAAAGAAGGCATTTTTACAAACATTATATATACTGAATCTATAAGGTATATTTATTGTACTTATGTAATCCATAGAGAAATCACCATCCCAAGGCTGGACAGATAAATATTCATGATTATAAACATTCATAACATATTTTTTAGAGCTTTCAGGGAATGAGAAAAATATTTTATAACTAGGTTTTTCATCAAAAGATGATGAAGGAGTTACAAAGTTAGGTTTTTTTAGTTCTTTTAAAAAGCTAAATATTATTTGTATGTCCTCATTTGAAACATCTTGGGTTTTATAGTAGTTTGTATCTAAAACTTTAACTTGTTTTTTTTGATCTATATTTAAATTTTTAGCAAGTAAATTTGTATAATAAAAATTATTAGGCTTTTTTCTAGTTAAGTACATTTTTCCACACATTGCAATACAGGAAATCAATGCTAGTACAATAAATATAAAACTTCCTTTTTTCAAAGTCTGTTCACCCCTTTTTTACTTATATAGATAAAAATATGATTAACTTTAATATAATATTACAAAATAAAAAGAGGCAGGATTAAATTCCTGGCTCTTCAAATAGTTCTTTATTAAAATCAGTATTTTTATATACTTTATTGTTTAAAGTAAAGTATGAAATTACAAATGCAATTAAAGCGGGTATAACCCATATAAATCCTAAACTAGATAGTGGAATAAAATTAAAAATAGTTTTTGTAAAATATATATTAGGATTTATTGAATGTATAGTGCTTATTATAGAAAATAATAATGTTACATAAACAGTTATAGATACAATAGAGTTATTCTTAATTATATTACCTAAAAGATTTAATAATATAATTACTATTATCACAGGATATAAAATATCTAAAACTGGTGATGCAAAAGATACTATTTTATCAACACCATTAAGTGCTATTATCATGCTTATTATAGAAATTGCTATAGCATTAAATTTATAAGGTAGCTTTCCTTTTGAAAGTCTTGTAAAAAATTCTGATGCTGTAGCAGTAAGTCCTATAGACGTTGTTAAACATGCAAGTCCAACAGATATGCTAAGGGTAACAGTTCCAAAGGAACCTAAAATATTTTTTGCGATTTCAGTAATTAATTGAGTTTTACTTATATCTTGTCCAAATAAAGTAGTAGTTTGTGATCCAAGATATAAAAGCCCTCCATATATGAAGCTAAGACCTATTACTGCAACAATACTAGAATATATGGTTGTCTTTAATATACTATTAGAAGAGGTATACCCCTTATTTTTTACAGAAGTTATTATTATAGATGCAAAAATTACTGCTGCCATTGCATCCATAGTTTGATATCCTTGAAGTAATGATCCAGAAAACAAATTATTAAAATGAGTATTTGTGATTGGACCTATTGGTAAAATAATGCCTTTAATTATTATTAAAGATAACATAATCATTAAAATAGGTGTTAAAAACTTACCTATATTATCCACTATAGAGGTTGGATTTAATACGAATGCAAGTGTAATGATAAAATAAATCAAAATTATTATAAAAGGTTTCATTGATGGAAATAATGGATGCAAACTAAGCTCAAAAGTTGTAGCCGCAGTTCTAGGTATAGCAACCATAGGTCCTATAGATAGAATCAATGCTGTAGTAGTTATTATTGAAAACTTTTTCCCAACCTTATTAGCCATTAATTCAAAATTTCCACCACTTTTTATACAAGAAAGTATTCCAAGTAGAGGAAGTCCAACACCAGTTACTAAAAATCCTATTATTGATATCAAAAAGCCTGATCCAGTTTCTCGTCCTAGTGCAGGAGGAAATATTAAATTGCCTGCCCCAAAAAACATAGCGAAAAGTGCAAAACCAATCACTAGATAGTCTTTTATTCTTTTGTTCATACAAGTCCTCCTTAAAAGATATATATTTAAGATAATACCATAAATACAGCTTTAATACTAATACAAATTTAGTTAATGCAACTATTTTTTAGCACAATCAATTTTAGAACAAATACAATAGGAAGCATACCAGTTCCTGGAGCATATGTAAAGCTAATTATTTTTTATCAAATGTACCAGCAGATTTAGGAACCCTATCAGGAGTTATTAAAGATAGTGTAGGTTTACATGTGTCAGGTGCTGATGTAATATTATACAGTATAATGAAAGTTTAAAATAAAGTAGGGCATCCTAAGTATAGATTATATATTTAAGGAGGAATCTACTTTGAAAAATCACAAAAATAAAAAATCTAAAATGATTACAGAAAAGCTTTCAAGAGAATATGATAAGGTAAATACTGAAGCAGCCGAAGATATGGGAATGCCTAATACAGATAAAAAAAGAAAATTAGGTAAAGGTTGTCCTATAAACCAACTTTAATATTAAGATAAAAAAGACTAGAATTATAAAAAAATAATTCTAGTCAGATTGTTCAAAAAGCCCCCAACAATTGGGGGCTTTTGTTTACGCCAAAATTCTTTTATGCGATAGCATTCGAAAAATATTTATTATGTATGTTAATTTGGAATAAATTTGAATTAATGTACACAAAAAATAATGCGATAGCACCATGGCTATCTTTTTCATATTCTGAACTGCCGCTGTAAGTAAGCATTGTTCAGAAACATTTTTAATTCCTCGCATGCGACAATAACGTAGCCCATGTAATTCTTTTGAATCAGCAAAGCTACGCTCAATCTTTTCTTTACGTCGTTTGTAAATACTTTTACCTTTTTCTGTTTTAGTAAAGCTAAAAATTTGATCTTTATAGTCTTCCCAAACATGACGACGTATAGTTCTATTAATGGATTTATCAGATGTTAAGCAATTATTTTTATATTTGCAATAAGCACAATGCTCCGCATTACTTAAATATTCTTTATAACCTTCCCTCGTAGTAGTTCTATATTTTAAAAAGCAATTATTAATACACACATATCCATCTAATTCTTTAACATACTGAAATCTATATTTTGTATATTTTCCTTTAACATGGGGTCCTAAACGGAACCCAAAAACACCTTGATAATTTTTGTCTGAAATTTGTTTACAAATAGGATTCGTAGAATATCCGGCATCTGCTACTAAATATTTTGTATTAAAATTAAACTTTTCTATTTGAGTTTCTATTCTTTTAACATAAGGATCTACATCGTTTATATTCCCGGGAGTAACATGAACGTCTGTTATAATATTATACTTTCCGTCAACAGTTCTATGATCTAAATAAAAAAAGCCTTTAGGTTTTCCATCTCTAACCATATATCCACTGTCTGGATCAGTTGTACTTACTTTTATTTCCTTAGTTTCAGCTATTTTAGTCTTTTTTTTTAGAGGCTTTTTATTATGATTAATTCTATCTTTATTAATGTCATTCTCTAATTCATCAAAGTATTCCTTTGTGGATTTAGTTATTTCTTTTTTAATAAATTTATGTTTATTAGCGTTAGCTTTTAAGTGAGTAGAATCAGTATATAGAATTTTGCCATCAACCAAGTTTCTATTAATAGCTTGAAATACAATATTATCAAATATTTCTTGATGTATATTTGTATTACTAAATCTTTTTGTTCTATTCTGGCTTATAGTGGAATGACTTGGTATTTTATCAGTAAGTCCTATCCTAAAAACCATCTGTAAGCTACATTTACCTGGATTTCTTTTACAAGCTGACGCTCTGAACGTATACCGAATAGGTATCCGATAAAAAGCATTTTAAATAATACAACTGGGTTTACTGAAGGTCTGCCATTATCAGGACAATATAAATCCTTAGTTAAATCTCTTATAAATGAAAAATCTATGTATTTATCTATTTTTCTAAGTATATGATTTTCAGGTACTAAATTTTCTATATAAACTAGTTCTAATTGATTTTGTTTTCTTTCATTATTAGTAAGCATTTTTCCTCCGTAGGAGCCCTAACGGGCTAAAAGATTTATTGGTTTAAAATATATATTCTACATAAAAACTAAAAACCCTTTTTGTAATAAATGTAAAAAGGCTGTTGACAAATTATGTTTATCAACAGCCTGACTAGAATTATAAAAAAATAATTCTAGTTTTTTTTACAAAGTTATCATAAAATTCACAGTTAAAACTAGATATAATCATGAACTATTGTAAGTGTACAACCATATTATAAGTAATGAGAAAGAATATATAATATACACTTATTTTATTAAGGATGTGAGTTTTATGAAGTTAGATGAAAAACAAGAATGGTATATGACTGATAGATGGAAGGACTGTATATGTAATTCTGAAAACTATAGTTGGGATGATAACTTCATATGGGGAGACCAATGTGACTATAATGATGGATTTCGTTGGAAATGCCATGATGATTGTAATTTAGTACATTCAAATTATGAGATTGAAGATTGTGAGGTGGAAGAAGATATAGATGAAGATATTGAAGATGATTATATAGAAGAAAACATTAGATATATACAAGGACCAGAGGGACCACAAGGACCACCATCTCAATGGATAAATAGTGTATGTGTAGAACCTGTGAAACATGTATTACAACAATTGATGCAAAATGATGTAGATGATTTAGAGGTAGGTATAGAAAAGCAAGGAACAATATTAAACTGTAGAGTTGTTTCAATAGAAAAATCAGTTGTAAAATTTCAAACTTTAGATAATTATGTACTAGTTCCTATATATCAAATTGTAGGAATTTATACAAATTCAATAAAAGATATTACTTTAATGAATACTGAAGAATCGTACAATGATATAAACTGTGATTGTTGTGAAGGAGATCTAAGACAGTGCCTTTCTAATGAAACTGGAAAAATGGTTAGATTAAATACTCGTTCAGGAGATGAATTATTTAGAACTTTAACTGGAAATATAACTAGAGTTGGAAGAGGAATAGTGGTGTTAAACGAGAAATTAGTTTTAACTACAACAAAAATAGTATCAGTTGAAGAAGATTTAGATTAAAGTCTATTTAAAAGATAATTGTATAATTTAATTATTTTAAGGTTGTTGATAAAGATAATATCAGCAACCTTTTTAATTGGTTTATTTATAATATTTCAAGGAGTATAATAATAATGTATTATTATAGGGGGAGGATTTAGAATGAATCAAAATAGAGTAAATAAAATTATACAAAATATGAATGACAATAATTTAAAACAAATAATTGTAACATCAACAGCATCCATATTTTATTTAACTGGAAAGTGGATAGAACCAGGAGAAAGAATGCTTGCTTTATACATAAATAGCAATGGTAATGCAAAGTTTTTTGTTAACGGACTTTTTCCAATAGAAGAGGATTTGGGTGTTGACATGGAAGTATATAGTGATTCAGAAGATCCTATAGAAAGATTACTTCCTTTTATAGATGAAAATGAAGTTTTAGGAATAGATAAACAGTGGCCTTCACATTTTTTAATTAGTCTTATGAATAAAAATAGCAAGTTAAAATTTAAAGATGGCTCATCAGTAGTGGATGAAGCTAGAATGGTAAAAGATAATGAAGAAATTGAACTTATGATAGAAGCATCAAAAGTAAATGATAAGGCTATGGAAGAATTAATTAGAGATGTTATACCAAAGAATGTTACTGAAAATAAAGCTTGTAAGTTATTAGGTGATATATATGAAAAATATGAAACTTATGAATTTTCTTTTTATCCTCTTATAGCTTATGGTAAAAATGCAGCAGAACCTCATCATTCTTCAGATGATAGCAAATTAGAAATAGGAGACAGTATAATCCTTGATATAGGAGGAAAAACAAATTTCTATTGTTCAGATATGACAAGAACAGTATTCTTCGGTAAACCAAAAGAAGAGTATATAAAAATATATAATACAGTATTAGAAGCGAATTTAAAAGCTATTGAAACAGTAAAACCAGGTGTTAGATTTTGTGATGTAGATAAAGTAGCAAGAGATGTAATAACTAAAGCTGGATATGGTGAGTATTTTACTCATAGAACTGGGCATAATGCAGGAATAGATGTTCATGAATTCCCAGATGTAGGAGCTAATAATGAAATGCTCATAAAAGAAGGAATGATTTTTTCAATAGAACCGGGAATATATATACAAGGAAAAGTAGGAGTTAGAATAGAGGACTTAGTTCTAGTAACTAAAGATGGATGCAAGGTATTAAATAGTTATCCTAAAAAACTTCAAATAATTGAATAATAGAATATAAAAAATACAGCCAATTGGCTGTATTTTTTATGCATATATCACTAAATTACGACAAAAAACATACTATGAATTGAGGAGGAAATTCAATGAATATTTTTTCTTTAATTGTAGTTGCTATAGTAGGAGAGGCTGTTTGGGAGAGTCTGAAAATGGTTTGGCAAAAAGGAAAAATTTGTATTGATAAATTAGGTGCATTGGTAGTCTGCATAGTACTTGCTTTAGATACAGACATAAATATATTATCTCTTGCTGGAGTACCAACTAAAATTCCTTGGGTAGGGGTTATTTTAACTGGAATTGTAATTTCAAGGGGAGCAAATTTTACTCATGATATAGTTTCAGCCATAAATAATGTGTACCAAAATTTAAAAAATACATCAAATACAGAAGAAAATAAGATAGACAAAAAGGATTAAAAATATAATATTAATAAAATAAATTTAAAAGGCCAAGCTAAATGCTTGGCTATTTTATAATAAAAAATTAGAAACTTACATAAAAACATTTAAAAAATCAATACTAAATAATGAGGTGATAAAAATGGATGAAAATATAAAAGAGAAAATAGATAGTATGGAAAAAGAAATAGAAGAACTAAAAGAACAGGTTAAAAGCATAAAAAGAAAAGAGGATTTTACAGGCAATGTAATTTTTAAAGAACCTATAAAAAATTATTATAATAGATAAAATTTAAAAATAAAGTATTATTAAAAAATGGGCTATAAAATATTTTTTAATAATACTTTTAAGTTTGTATACGCTATAAATTTAGTAATTTATCTTTTATAATTTTGTTTTGTTTTAATTTCTCAATATATGAATCATTAAATTCACTATTTTCTTGTAAGATAACCTTTATATCTTGAAGTTCTCTAAAAATTTTTTCTAATAAAATCTTTTCATCATTAGTCATAATGATAACCCCCTCATAAAAATTAGAATTACTATAAGCTAATTATAGTACGGAAATGACAAAAATAATACAGGTTATAAAATGAATATAATGAAAAAAATGAAAACGATTGAAAATAGTTTTTATTATCATGTTTCAATATTATAAAAATATTGTTAAATAAACATTATTTGTGATATACTCTTCTTTACTGTCTAAAAAAGGAGTGAGGAAGAGCATGAAGATAAATAAAAAACTTATATTTTCAAAAACTATTTTATTTATATTTATAATATCCTTTATAATTTTATTTCAAAAATTATTTGGAATAGAAAATACTCTTATAGGGGTAACTGTAATAACTGCTGCACTAATGCTACTAGAAGAAGATTTGACAATATCGCCTATGAAACATTTGGCATACTTAATAACAATTAATCTTCTGCTTGGAGTATTTTCATTTATTGCAAGTAAAAATCTATTTGTAGGTATACCTATAAATTTTATAGCAATGTTTATTATAGGATTTTTATTTTGCTATGATTTAAAAACTAATCTTTATATACCTTTTGGACTTCAGTATTTATTTATGTTAAGTGTACCAGTTTCTAATGAACAAATTTTAATGAGATTACTATCCTTAGTAATTGGAAGTGTTTTTATTATGATTTTACAACTTATATGTAACAAGCATAGACTAGTAAAATCAACAAATAAGTCTATAGAAAGTATATTTCAGGAATTAATTAATAAAAACGAAGCAGTAATATCTAAAGAAGATTATAATTGTATAGATATAAGTATTGAAAAAGAGATAAAAAAGATAAAAAAACTAGTATATGGTAAAAGGAAAAATGGGTTTTATTTAACTGAAGGTGGACGAATAAAACTTAATATAGCATTTATATTGCAAAGTATAAATTTATGCATGAATGATTTATACACTGATTATGAGGAAAATGACTATAAAGAAATTTTAAAAGCTGTACAAGATAAGCTTATAAGATTATACAAGAGCAAAGACGATAAAAATGCATTAAATAATATTAAAAAAGAAATAATGGAATGTATAAATGAAGAAAAGATAAAAAGTAATTCTCTATTAAAAAGAATACTAGTAAACTTAGATATTTTATGCAATTATTTTATACAACTAAATGAGTTAGAAAATCATGATTGTATAAATAAACATTATCCTATTCCACAAGATTTTAACATAATAAATATATTAAAAAGAAATTTTAATTGTAGTTCTTTAAGATTTACCTATGCAATTAGAGTTTCTATATGTGCTACCATATCTATATTTATAATGGATTATTTTAAAATATATGAAGCGAGATGGATGGCATACACAGTTTTTGCAATTGTACAACCGTATGGGGAAAATTCAAAGAGTAAATCTTACAATAGAATAAAGGGAACATTAATAGGTGGGTTAATATTCTTAGTGCTTTTTACTATAATTAAGAATCCACTTATAAGATCAATAATCGTAATGGGATCAGGATATATAGATGGATATAACACAAGATACGATAGAAAAATGATATGCGTCACATTGTCTGCCCTTGGAACAGCGGCAATAACATCTAGTGTAGGAACGGTGTTTTTGTACAGAATGTTATTTGTGTCTTTAGGATTAATTTTAGCTTTACTTGTAAGTAAGTTTATACTACCTTATATATTAAAGGATTCCAGTGATGATCTAATTAAAATGGGTAATTCTACAGTAGACAAGTTAATAGAAGAAGCTAAATTATATATAGTAGAAAAAAATAATAATCATGCTATAGAAAATTTGTTTATAATATCATCCCTTATAGAGGAAAAGTTTGATAATCTTCATAGTCATATACAAAGTTATGAAGAAGTTTTAAAAAATAAGAAAAAAATAATATCTAATATATATGAAATGTATATATGGGCTGAAAATGATAAAATCTTATATAACAACTTTAGAGAAAAATTATATGCTTTAAAGCATTCACTAAATAGCTGTAGTGTATAAAATAAAGATTCAATTATTTAATTTAAAGATTAAAATTTATATTTGTATATAGAATAGGTTTAATATTATAATAACCTTAGACAAGATTATTAAAACAAAATTAAAATTTAAGACGAGGGGTATAAAAATGACAAAAGTATCAGAATATCATAGTCAAGGATATAATTGTGCCGAATCCATAGTAAAGGCATTTAATGATGAAAACAATACAAACATACCAGTTTCAGTTGCTACTCCTTTTGGTGGCGGAATGGCTGTAGGGGGTACTTGTGGAGCTATTACAGGTGCGCTTATAGCATTAGGTTCATTAAAGGGTAGAGAAGAAGCTGCTGATGCAAACAATTCAAGAATGTATACTAGAGATTTAGTAAGTAGAGTAAAAGAAAAGTATGGAACACTTGAATGTATAGAATTAAAGAGAAAAGGCATAACTTGTAGAGAAATAATCGAGTATGCATACAGCATTTTAAAAGAAAGTGTAGAAGAAATTTAATATAAATATATAAAGTTAAAAGGCTTATAGCTTGGTTGCTATTTTTATAGCATTCAGGTTATAAGCTTTTTTATATAGTTTCTAAGATATAAAGATGATTTTAACTAAATTATTAAGTGGACTGTAGAAATTAATATTATAATATTATACAATTAAGTTAAAATGTTGGGTTTAGGTGGTATATATGAATAAATCTAATATTATTAGAGCATGTATTAGAAAAAAGAATAAGGTGAAATAATTATAAGTCTATGAAAATTAATTAAAAAAATTTAAAATTAAAGAATTATGGGAGATGAGAATATGGAATCTGGAATTATAAGTTTAGTACTCATTTTATGTATTATATTAAATAGCAATATTAATAAGCTCCAACGTAATCAAGAAGAAATAGAATTAAAATTAAATAGTATTATTGATTATTTTGGAATAGATGTACCGGATAAGTATAAAGAAAAAATAAGTTGTGAACTTAAAGATGAGTTAATAAAACTTATTAAAGCAGATCAAAAAGTTAAAGCCATAAAAAAACTAAGAGATGTTACTGGTATGGGTTTAAAGGAAGCAAAAGAGTATGTAGATAATTTAGATGTTAATTAAAAAAGGACTTTGGAATTAATCCAAAGTCCTTTTGCCATACATACGATTGGTGCCGAAGGCGGGACTTGAACCCGCACGCTGTTGCCAGCGACGGATTTTGAGTCCGTTGCGTCTGCCAATTCCACCACTTCGGCGCGTTTTACGAATAATATCGTAACATGTTTTTAATAGTAAGTCAAGAAAATTATTTTATTATAGAAATTTATAACATAAATTTATGAATATATTGTATTTTATAGAGGTGTTTTTAAAAGAATATAAAATACTGTATAATATATTGAAACATCTTTGTAAATCAATTTAATAATCAATGTATTAAAATTAATAAAATATGTTAAGCTTCTTAATTATACATATTTGACATTGAATAAGTGACATATATGAACTTATTCACATGGTAAGTAGTTAAAGCACATGATTCATCTTTAATAAAAATTGGTTATAATAAATAATGGAGGAATTATTTAATTTCATTGATATAAGTATATAAAATTAGTAAACTAATAAGTATACATGTTTTAAAATAACTGTGTTATTACAGTTAATAACGGAGGTTTATAATGAATAAAGAAAGATTATTAATACTTGATGGACATAGTCTTATGTACAGAGCGTTCTTCGCATTACCACCACTAACTAATAAAGAGGGAATACATACTAATGCTATCTATGGATTTATAAAAATGCTTCTTAAAATGAAAGAAGAAATAAAACCAGATTACATAGTAACTACCTTTGATAAAAAAGCTCCTACTTTTAGACATAAAGAGTATGAAGAGTATAAGGCAGGAAGAGCTAAAATGCCTGATGAACTTAACGAGCAATTCCCAATAGTTAAGGACATATTAAACAAACTTGCTATAAACATATTTGAAATTGAAGGATTTGAAGCAGATGATTTAATAGGCACCTTATCTAAGTTTGCAGAAGAGAAAGGTATTGAAGTTTACATTGTAACTGGAGATCGTGATGCGCTTCAACTTGCAACTGATAATGTCCGTGTTGTTATAAACAAAAAAGGAATGAGCGAAAAAGAAATATACGACAAAAATAAGATGATAGAAGAATATGGAGTTACTCCAACTGAGTTTATAGATGTAAAAGGACTTATGGGAGATAAATCGGATAATATACCGGGAGTTCCGGGAATAGGAAACAAAACTGCATTAAAACTTATAAAAGAATATGGAAGTATAGAAAATGTTCTAGAAAATGTAGAAAACATAAGTGGTAAAAAAATGAAACAAAATCTTATAGACTATAGAGAACAAGCTATTCTTAGTAAAAAACTGGCCACTATATGCAAGGATGTACCTATAGAAATTAATTTAGACGAAATAAAATCAAAAGAAGATTACGATATACAAGGTGTTAGACTGTTATTCCAGAGCTTAGGTTTTAAATCTTTATTAGACAATATAGGTGATAATGAAGGTTTAGATAAAGAAGATGAAGCAGAGGTAAAGGAATCTGATATAAATATAAAATCTACAAATATAAATACAATAGAGAATTTTTCAAAATTTGTAGAGGGTATAGATGATAGTATTTATATTCAAGCTGATTTTGTAGATGAAAATATTTATTCAAAAATAGAATTTAATAATTTATATGTAAGACACAAAGAAGAAGTTTTCGTAATAAGTGCAAATGAAATAAAAGATAAAGATGGAGCAAAATATTTTGAAATTTTAAAAAATCTTTTTGAAAACGAAAAAATAAAAAAAGTATGTCACGATAGTAAGAAAGTTTATGTTGTTCTAAAGAAACACAATATTGCTGCAAAAAATATAGCTTTTGATACTAAAATAGCAGCCTACTTACTTCAACCATCAAAATCAGATTATATGTTAAAGGATTTAATAGAAGAAATGCTTTTATTAAGTTTAAAAGATGATGATAACATAAAGATAAATGAAACTTATTATATAAAAGACGTCTATGAAAAGTTAGAAAAAGACATAAAAAAATCAAATATGGAAGAACTATTATATACAGTAGAGTTACCTTTAATTGAAGTTTTAGCCTCTATGGAATGTGAAGGATTTAGGGTAGATGAAAATAGATTAACTGAAATAGGTGAAAAATTTAAAAAAGAAATAGAAACTTTAGAAAAAGAAATTCATGAACTTGCAGATGAAGAATTTAATATAAAATCACCAAAACAACTAGGAAAAATATTATTTGAAAAGTTAGATCTTCCAGTAATTAAAAAGACAAAGACAGGATACTCAACTAATGCAGAGGTTCTTGAAAAGCTTAAAGATAGTCACCCTATAATTGAAAAAATAATAGAGTACAGACAAATAACAAAGCTTGATTCTACTTATGTTGAAGGACTTAAAAATGTAATTGATGAAGACGCAAAGATACATTCTAGTTTCAATCAAACAGTTACAACTACAGGAAGGCTTTCAAGTACAGAACCTAATCTTCAAAATATACCTATAAAGCATGAAATGGGTAGAGAGATAAGAAAGGTATTTGTACCTAATAATGATGAATCAGTTATATTCTCAGCGGACTATTCTCAAATAGAATTAAGAATTTTATCACATATTGCAGATGATGAGAAATTAATTGATGCTTTTAAACACCACAAAGATATTCACACTATAACAGCGTCAGAAGTGTTTAAAGTTCCAATTGATGAGGTAACACCACTTATGAGAAGCAACGCAAAGGCAGTTAATTTTGGAATAGTTTATGGAATTGGTGCTTTTAGTTTATCAAAGGACATAAACGTATCTAGAAAAGAAGCTAAAGAATATATAGATACTTATTTTAGTAGATATCCTAATGTAAAAAAATATATAGATGAAATTATAAGCAAGGCAGAGGTAGATGGTTTTGTAACAACTATATTAAATAGAAAAAGATACATACCAGAAATACAATCAAGAAATAAAATAGTAAGAGGATTTGGAGAAAGACTTGCTATGAACACTCCAATACAAGGAAGTGCGGCTGACATAATCAAACTTGCTATGGTTGAGGTTTACAATGAATTAAAAAATAGAAATTTAAAAAGTACATTAATATTACAAGTACATGACGAACTTATACTAAATGTTTACAAAGATGAATTAGAAGAAGTTAAAGAAATGGTAGTAGATAAAATGGAAAATGTAATGAAACTTTTAGTTCCTCTTGAAGCAGATGTGAATGTTGGAGAGACATGGTACGAAGCAAAATAAATTAAAAAATTAGTTACTTAAATTTACTACAATTGGGGGGAGGATTTTTATGATAACTGTTGGATTAACTGGTGGTATTGGAAGCGGTAAAAGCACCATTTCTAATATGATAAAGTCAAAAGATATACCTATTATAGATGCGGATCTTATTTCTAGAGAAGTTCTAAATATATATCCAGAAATACTTCAGGAGATAAAAGAAACTTTTGGAGAAGAATTTGTAGATGCGGATGGAAATTTAAAGAGAAGAGAACTTGGAAATCATATTTTCGGACAGGATGATCTTAGAAAAAAACTAGAAAATATAATAATACCATATATAAAAAAGGAAGTATTTAATAGAATAGAAGAATGTAATAAATTAAATGAAAAAATTTGTGTTGTAGATGCGCCTACTTTAATTGAGCACAAAATAAATGAAAAAATGGATTATAATATTTTAGTTTGGGTAGACAAGAACACTCAAATAGAAAGAGTAAAACTACGAGATAATATGGATTATGAGGAAGTTATAAAAAGAATAAATTCTCAAATGTCTCTAGAAGAAAAGAGTAAATATGTTGATTTTACTATAGATAATAGTGGAAGTTTAGATAACACAAAAAAAGAATTAGAAGAAGTTTTAGGAAAGGTTATTAGACTTGAGGAGGAAAAATGAAAAAGAGAAAGTTGACTGCAGTTTGGGGAATATTAATCTTACTAATCTTAATTGTTATTAGTATAAAACCAATAGGTAGAATGTTTTATCCTATGGATTATAAAGAATATATAGTAAAATATTCAGAGCAATATAATTTAGATCCGTATTTAGTTGCATCAGTTATAAAGACAGAAAGTGATTTTGAAAAGAATGCTAAGTCAAATAAAGGTGCAATTGGTCTTATGCAACTTACACCATCTACAGCTAAATGGGCTGCAAAACAAATGAAAGTTAAAAACTTTAAAGTGGATATGCTTTATGATGAAGAGTTTAACATAAAAATGGGGTGTTGGTATTTAGACAATTTAAAACAAGAATTTAATAATAATATGCAACTTGTTATAGCAGCTTATAACGGTGGTAGAGGAAATGTTAAAAAGTGGCTTAACAATGAGGAAAATTCAAAGAATGGTGTTGACCTTCACTACATTCCTTTTAAGGAAACAGATAAATATGTGAAAAAGGTTAAAGTAAGCCAAAACGTATATGAATTTTTATATAAAAAAGATAAGGCATATATAAAGGGAATAAAAGAGGTTATTTCAAGTTATTTTTCATAGTTCTATTGACAATATATATTATGATAGTATAAAATTATTTATACAATTGTAATATATATGCAGGAGTGGCGGAATGGGCAGACGCATACGTTTGAGGGGCGTATACCAATTTGGTGTATGGGTTCAAGTCCCATCTTCTGCACCAAATAAGTGGCTAAACGTAACATTTTAGCCACTTTTCTATTTATATATAAAAAAATGATTTTGGGTATATTAGGAGGATGGCAACAGGAATATGGATAAGTACTTAATAATAAATACAAAAATTTTACCAGAAGTCTTTGGAAAAGTGCTACAAGCAAAAGAACTTTTAAGAACTGGTAAAGCTAAAGACATAACTGAAGCATCTAAAATTGTGGGGATTAGTAGAAGTTCTTATTATAAATATAAAGACTTTGTATTTTCCGTTTTAGAAGGAACTCATGTGCAAAAGGCTACAATTGGTTTCTTGTTATCGCATAAAGCTGGAACTCTTTCAAGAATATTAGACAGAATAGCTCAAATTAATGGTAATATATTAACTATAAATCAAGATATACCAGTAAATAATGCAGCTAGTGTTACTATAACTTTTGATATATCAAATATGGTAGTTGAGTTAAATGAGTTTCTTCGAGAGATGCAAGAGATGGACAATGTAGTAAAAGTATCTTTAATTGCTATGGAATAAAAAGAAAAGAGTATTCAAAATAAAAATTAAAGCATACCTTATAATATATTGATATTATTTGGAGGTATGTATATGAATTTAAACAAAGAAGATACCACTTTAAAAACATTAGATGAAGATTATGATATGGTGCCTATTAATACTTATATTAGAGCAATGAATAATTATAGAATGTTCCAAGAGGTTCAAGGAGGATATCCTAATAATTATTTTATGCCACAGTTTAGGCAAAATGATATGGAATGTAATAGTATTAAACCTATGACATATTATAAAATAGACCATAATTTAGACGATAGTAACTCATCTGCTAACTATGATTTTAGAAATGTTGATTTTAGAAATAATTTTGGAATGAAAATGATGGATGAAGATATCTATTCTGTTGATAAATCTCGTGATATGGACTACGAAGATTTTGTAGATGTAAATAAAATCTTAATGAAAATAGAGAGATATAATCCAGGAATATTTCAATTTTTAAGAAGATATGGTATGTCCTATGAAGAAGCTAAAAAAATTATAAAAAAGATAATAACAGTAACTCTTATGTATGAAAATGATTAACATAAATTGTTGAATAATAAATAACCTTTAAGTTTATTTTATAAGCTTAAAGGTTTTTTTAAAGGAAAAAATTTCTTTGTGTAGAAATAAAATTAAAGAGGTGTGTTATTATGTTTGATATTAAACTTGATTATAATAATATAAAAATCACAAGTGTAGAAAGAGAAGATATTAAAGATATATATAATTGGATTAGGATGCAAAATAGTTTTTATGTTGAAAATAAAAATATGGATAATATAGATTATAGTGAATTTTACGATAGGTTTTTAGAATATTATTTCAGCGAGTGTGAATTTTTTTTAAAAGTTAAAAAAGATGATAAATTAATAGGTGTATTAAAAGGAAAAACGGAGTTTAAAAATCCAAATGAAGTTTGGATAAGATATTTATTATTAGATAAGGACATGAGAAATAATAAAGTTGGAAGTAAAATTTTAGAACTAATATCAAAATACTTCTTTTGTGATTGCGGTATATCTAATTTTTATACTAGAGTACAAAAGGAAGACTATAAATACATAAATTTTTTTGAGAAAAATAAATTTTATGTATCAAAAACATTAAAAAATAAAAATGAAGAAGTAACCATATTAAAAAAACATATGCTTAAAACTTAGTTAATATAGGTATGATAGTATAAAAGATATTAATTATAAATATGATTAAAGTAAGAATGCATAAATTTAATATGGGGGGTAGGATTATGAAGTATACTAGATATGATTTAAAGAAAAATAATAAAAAGAACAATAGTATTGTATTTGTAGTATCAATTTGTGTAGTTCTTATTGTAGCCTTTGTGTCTGGAACTATGATATCTAATGTATTTATAAAAAAATCTAAAAGTACTGCGACTTCTGAACAAAAAAATTCAAAACAAACTGAACAAAATAAAAAGAAAACTAATAAAGTAGATAAAGGTATTACGGAAATTGATAACTTTACAATAATACAATGTGGTGTTTTTTCTAAGGTAGAGAATGCAGATGTATTAAAAGATGAAATAAAGCATTTTGGAAATCCATTTATATGTGAAGAAGATCAAAAGTACAAAGTAATACTTGGAGTTTATTCAAAAGAAGAAGTGGACAAAGTAACAAAGTCTTTAGATAAAGGAAAGATAGAATATACTAAAGTCAATATAAATCCTGATTTAGAAAACAAAGCAAGTTTACAAATTGCTCAAATAATAAATGCACAATTACAAATAGTACATAGCTTTTCTGATAATAAAGCTAAATTTGTACAAACAAATCAAATTAAAGAGTGGTGCAGTAAATTAGATAAGGTAAATGAAGATGAAAAAAATTATAAAGTGTTAAATGATTTAAGGAACAATGTTCAAAAATTACCTGAAAAAATAACTAGAGATAATTTAGAAGAATTAAATAAAAACTTATACAAAAATATAAAATTATTACAATAGATATTACATAAGCTATGCAAGGTATTATAATACAAATTTGTATTATGTTATTTAAGTAAAATTAATAAAAATGTAACTATATATACTTGTTTAAGGCACTATTAAGTGATAAACTATATAGGATAAAAAGTTAAAAGGGGAATATATGGTGAAAGGCAGTAATAAGAGTGGTTTTTTCATATTTATTATTTTGCTAGGAGGAATATGTGGAAGTTTTATTGGTGAAATTTTAGGAAATAGTATAACCCCCCTAGGCTTTTTGAAAGCTACATATCCTATTGGTACAGCAAGTCCATTTGTACTAAATTTAAAGGTAGTTGAGCTTACATTTGGTGTAAACTTTTATGTTAATGTAATGGCAATTGTGGGTGTTATTATCGCTATACTACTTTATAGAAAATATTAGGAGTGATCACATGAAAGTGATATTGGCATCGGCTTCTGAGAGAAGACAAGAACTTTTAAAAAGAATAATTGATGATTTTGAAATCATAGTAAGTGACTTTGATGAAAGTACCGTTAAGTTTAATGGAGATTTTAGTGTGTATGTGCAAGAACTTGCAAAGGGAAAAGCTGAATCAGTAGCAAAGGATATAAAAGAAGATGCTATAGTAATAGGATGTGATACAATAGTAGCTTTTAATGGAAAAGTGCTAGGCAAACCTAAGGATGAAACTCATGCTTTTAATATGTTAAAAGCTTTAAGCGGAAATGTACACAGTGTATATTCAGGTATTGCTGTACTAGATACTAAAAATAACAATATTAGTACGGAGAGTGTATGTACTAATGTTAAATTTTCAACAATAACTAACGAGAAGATAAATAAGTATATATCTACAAAGGAACCTATGGACAAAGCTGGAGCCTATGGCATTCAAGGTTTGGGGGGAGTCTTTGTAGAAGAAATAAATGGGGATTACTACAATGTTGTAGGACTTCCTCTAAATAGATTATATAAGATATTTGGGGATATGGGGGTAAATCTATAAAAGAGGAGTATATAAAATGTTTAATACTTTGAAGATTTTAGATTTACCTGAAAATGAGAGACCTAGAGAAAGACTTATAAAATATGGATCACAGGCGTTATCAAATAGTGAACTTATTGCAATAATACTTGGAACTGGTGGACGTAATGAAAATGTGTTAAGTCTTAGCAGTAGAATATTAAAGCAATGTGAAGGATTAAATGGTCTTTTGACATTAACACCAGAGGAAATTATGACTTTAAAGGGAATTGGAAGTGCAAAAGCTGCAAAAATTATAGCAGTGGGAGAACTTGCAAAAAGATTTAAGGCTTATAAATCTGGTGATGTATACATAATAAAGAGTCCTGGTGATGTAGCTGGATTAGTTATGGAAGAAATGAAATATTTTAAAGAAGAACATTTACGAGTTATAATGTTGAATACAAAAAATATAGTGATTTCATGTAAGGATGTATCAATAGGAAGCTTGAATTCTGCAATTGTTCATCCAAGAGAAGTTTTTTGTGAAGCTCTTAAAAAAAATAGTGCGTCTATTGTAATATGTCACAATCATCCCTCAGGTGATCCAACACCTAGTTCGGAAGATATAAATGTTACAAAGCGATTAAAACAATGTGGTATTATATTAGGTATTAATTTATTAGACCATTTAATAATTGGCCATAGTAATTATATTAGTTTAAAAGAAAAGAATATTTTGTAGTTTTAATATTGAAAGGAGAATTTCAAGTGGGATTTTTTGGTATGACTAAGGACATGGGAATAGATTTAGGAACAGCAAACACTCTAGTTTATTCTAAAGGAAAAGGAATAGTTTTAAGGGAACCTTCAGTTGTTGCAATTAACAAGGTAACAAATAAGGTTTTAGCTGTAGGTGACGAAGCTAAGCAAATGATAGGAAGAACTCCTGGAAATATAGTTGCTATAAGACCTCTAAAAGATGGAGTTATTGCAGATTTTGATGTTACAGAAGAAATGCTTAAGAGTTTTATAACAAAAATATGTTCAAAATCAGCTTTTACAAGTCCAAGAGTAGTTGTATGTTTTCCAACAGGAATAACTGCTGTAGAAAGAAGAGCAATTGAAGAAGCGAGTAAAAGAGCAGGAGCTCGTGATGTATATTTAATGGAAGAACCTATGGCTGCTGCAATTGGAGCAGGACTTCCAGTACAAGAACCAACAGGAAGCATGGTTGTTGATATCGGTGGCGGTACAACGGAAGTAGCTGTAATATCACTTGGAGGAATAGTTACAAGTAAGTCACTAAGAATTGCTGGAGATGAACTAGACCAAGCAATAATAGCTTATATTAAAAAAGAATATAGTCTTATGATTGGTGAAAGAACTGCTGAAAATATTAAAATGGAAATCGGTTCTGCTTATCCAACAAATGAAGAAGAAGTAGAAAAAGAAGAAGTTTTAGAAGATAGCAAAGAAGAAATAGCTGTAGAAGAAGATAAAAAGGATGATAAGGAAGAAAAGAGAAAATCTAAAGTATCTGTTGTTAACGGAGAAAAGATTATGGAAATAAGAGGACGTGATCTTATTTCAGGTCTTCCAAAAGTTATTGAAATAAGTGAAGTAGAAGTTAGAGGAGCATTAAAAGAACCTGTAGCTGCTATTGTAGAATCAATAAAAACAAACCTTGAAAAAACTCCACCAGAACTTGCAGCGGATATCATGGACAAAGGAATAATGCTAACTGGAGGAGGCGCTTTACTAAAGGGGCTTGACAAGCTTATTCATAAGGAAACACATATGCCTGTACATATAGCAGAATCACCTTTAGACTGCGTTGCAGTAGGCGCAGGAAAAGCATTAGAAAACATAGACAAAATGTCTAGAAAATAAAAGGCTATATATGGGAATATTCAAAAATAAACTGACAGTTACTGTTATTGTGCTGTCAGTTAGCTTTTTAATATTAATTGGTTATACTGTAGGAAAAGAAAAAATGTCTACTGCGGGCAATGGTATGGGTATGGTTTTAAATTCAGTACAGGGTGTTGTTTATAAATTTAATAATAAAGTAAAAAGTAATGTTAATTTTGTATTTCATTTTAAAGATGTAAAAGAAGAAAATAAAAGATTAAGAGAAGAAAATACTAAATTAAAAGATAAAGCTTTACAATACGATACTTTAGCTAAAGAAAATGAAAGATTTAAAAAGATGGTAGATTTTAAAGAACAAAAATCTGAATATAACTATATAGGTTGCGATATAATAGGAAAAAGCGGCGAAAATTGGTTAGATGGATTTGTTATAAATAGAGGTGCCAGCGACGGAATAAAAAAGAAAATGGTTGTAGTAACTGGCGATGGCTTAGTTGGACAGGTTACTTCTGTAGGTAGCAACTGGTCTATAGTACAGTCAATAATTAATGAAAATATACAAGTAGCTGGAATGGTAAATAGTACAAGAGAAAATGATGGTGTTGTAAAAGGATTTAGAGATTATAGTAATAAATTACTTGCAAAACTTTATTTCCTACCATTAGATTCTAAAGTTAAAAAAGGTGATGTTATATTAACATCTGGATTAGGACCTTTTTATCCTAAAGATATAAAAATAGGTACTGTTATTGATGTAGAAGAAGACAAGGGTAAATTAATAAAAAATGCAGTAATTGAACCAAGTGTTGATTTTAACAAACTTGAGGAATTATTTGTTGTAGTTCCTAAAGATGGTGAAGCTACATATTCAGGGGATGAAAAATGAAAAGAGTAGTTACTGTTGCATTAATATTAATATTACTCACAATATTAGATAATTCATTAATGCCTTTTTTATCAATAAAGCATATTTACCCTAGTCTAGTATTTATATTTGTAGTTTTTTATTCAATAATAAATGGCAATGTAAGTGCTGTTTATGTAGGAGTATTTTCTGGTTTGTTACAAGATGTATATATTATGAATGGTATTGGTATCAATATGTTTATAAATATGGTTATTTGTTTAATTGCAGCTGAAATCGGAAAAAATATATTTAAAGATAAATCAGTTATACCTATAATAACTTGTTTTGGACTTAGTATATTAAAGGGTATTTTGATGTTTATAATATTATATTTAGTTGGACAACGTTTTTATGTTAATACTATTCTATATGTAAGCTTATACAATATGATAATTTCTATTTTAATATATAAAAAGGTTTATAGACTATGTCAAAAAGATTTTATGATTAAAAAATGGAGATTTTAGAAATGGTGATTGATTATGATAGGTAAATTTAAAAGACATAAAAATTTAATCAAGAAGAGAAAAGATAATAAATTTGATAGATATACAGCTTTAACTGTAGTTATGGTATTTATTTTTTCATTGATTTTATCAAAACTTGTCTACCTACAAATAGTAAAAGCAGACGAATATAGGGATATGACTAGTAAAAAATCCATTAGAAATATACCCATTACACCACCAAGAGGAAATATAATAGATTGTAACGGGAAAGTATTTGCAGATAGTAGTCAAGGATATACTTTAGCTTTTACTGAAACAGATGACAGTAAAGAAAATTTCTTTTCAACAATGAAGAAAGTGTTTAAAATATTAGATGAAAATAGTGAAGTTGTACAGGATGCATTCGAATTAAAGATAGATCCATTTAGATTTGAATTTAGTACAAATAATGAAAAAGCTAGAAACATTATTGAACTTAGATTTAAAAAAGATAGAGGAATGAATGAAAAAGTACAAAAGGAACTATTTCCAGATAAAAAAACAGATGAGTTAACAGAAGATGATAAAAAGAAAATAGATGAAGAATTATTAAAAAAGACACCAGAAGAAACTTTTAATTATCTTTTAGATTTATATAAAATAAATGCAGAAGAAAACAAAATAGCATATACTGAGTTATTTGATAATATAAGAAAAGAAGCTAATGGAGAAGCTCGTTTTAAAGAATATCTAAAATCTTATGATATTAAAGAGAAAGATAAAAAAAAGCAATATGAGCAATTATATAAAAATTTAGACAAAGACAAAGTTTATGAAGGTTTATTAAAATCTTATAATATAACTAAAGATAGATTTTCTTTAGATGAAAAAAGAAAATTTATTATGATAAAAGATTCTATAAAGCTTCAAAGTTCTTATGGATTCAAACCAGTAGTTATTGCATCTAATATAAAAAGAAATACAGCCTTTATATTTATGCAACAATACGAAGAACTACCAGGTATAGAAGTTACAGTAGACCCTGTAAGAGAGTATCAATATAATGAAGTTGGTTCTAGTTTCCTTGGATATTTATCTAAAATAAATCCTTCTCAACAGAAAAAATATGAAGAAAAAGGATATGATCCAAGTAGTGACTATATTGGTTCAGATGGTATAGAAGGTGCTTTTGAAAGTACACTTAGAGGTTCTAAAGGAACTAAAATAGTTCAAATAAATAAATACGGAAGAATAATGAGAGAGCTTGGAAGAAAAGAACCTTATCCAGGTAAAACCGTAAAACTTACAATAGACGCTGAACTTCAAAATACAACAGAAAAAGCATTAGATGATACAATGAAATATCTTCAATCCATAGGTAGACATGGAGATGTTGATACTACAAATGCTACAAGAGGTGCATCTGTAGTTATAGATGTTAAAACTGGAAAAGTATTAGCTATGGCAAGTAGACCAGGATATGATGCCAATTTATTTGCAGTGCCAGGTAAACTTACGCCAGAACTTCAAAAACAATTTTTTAGTCCTGACTTAGGTGAGTTTGGAAAACAATATGTGTCAAAACTACTTAGAAGAAGTTATGAAGCAAATCAGGCTTATAGTGGAAAATCTATAGATGAAATAGTGGATATATTATTTCCTATAGATAAAGGTATAGCTAATAATAAAACTATAAGACAGGATTATCATGATATATATCCTAAGCCACTTTACAATTATGCTACAAAAACTCTAGCGCCTCCTGGATCTACATTTAAGCCACTTACAGCTGTAGCAGGGCTGGAAGAAGGCGTAATTGAACCAGGACAGACTATGGAGTGTCCATATATATTTACTAAACATAATTACAAAGGTAAAAACTTTAATTCACATAGTTATTCAGGCGTTGATGTTACAATGGCTCTTGAACAATCTATTAACTATTTCTTCTTTGAAGTTGGAGACAGATTATACCAACAAAGAAAACAATATAATGGTGGATTTGATGCAATTGCTCATTATGCATGGCAATTTGGACTTGGTGCACCAGCTGGAGTTAATCCTTCAACTGGAATAGAAATAAGTGAAAAGTTCGGTCAAGTATACAATTTAGAATCAGGAAGAACAATATTTTCATCATTATATATGAATTCTTTACTAGGATTACTTGCTAAAGGAACAGATACTAGAACACCTAATTATAGAATACATTACATAGGAATAAATATAACCGATATGCCTAGTGATTCAGATGAGGTTAAAGCTATAAAGGAAAAACTTAGAGCAAGAATAATTGATGAAATGAAGTATAAGAAACGTGGAATAGATGATATAAAAAATATTTTAATCGAACTTTCTACAAAAGATGCTTCTCTAAAAGAAAAGTATGATAAAGGATATGAAGATTACTTAAATACTTATTCAGGTGATGAAAGAAAGAAATTTACTAAAGAAAAGTTTATAAGTGACCAAATTGAACAAGCAACGGCAGCTATTTCATATTCAATAGATGATGGTAACTTTAATATAAACAACCAAAATAACGTATATGATGCTTCAATAGGTCAGGGAACTAACCAATTTACGCCTGTTCAGATGGCAAATTATGTTGCTACATTAGTAAATGGAGGAAGTAGATTTAAAGTTCATTTAGTAGATAGTATTTTAGACCAAGATGGTAAAGTAGTTAAAGAATTTAAACCAGAAATAGTAGAAAAGGTTAATCTAAAACAAAGTACTATAAATACTGTAAAGAATGGTATGAGGGACGTTGTAAATGAAGGTACAGCAAGAGCTGCACTTGGAAACTTCCCAATATCAAATGGTGGTAAGACAGGATCTGCCACTGTATCAAGTGTCCAAGATCAATTTGGAAGAACTTCTTATGCGGTATTCGTAGGATTTGCTCCTTTTGATAATCCAGAAATAGCTATTTGCACTATTATCTTTGATGGTGGTCACGGTGGTGAGGCAGCATCTGTTGCAAGAGCTGTATATGAACAATATTTCAAAGAGAGATTACAAAAGGAATATCCAGGATATAAACCAAGATACAACTACGAACTTAAATCTAACAAAGAGAAAGAAAAATCAGAAGATGAGAAGAATAAGGATGCACAAAGTAAAGAAGCTGAAAACAAAGAGAAAGAAAATGAAAATACAGAAACTGAAAATCAGCCTAATACAGAAAGTAATGGACAATAATATATAATATACAAAAAACCAGATAATTTTATCTGGTTTTTTGTAGTTAAATTATATAATATATATATTAGTAATATATTTGAAGTTTATTATATATAAAAGAAGGAATTAGTAAAAATGTGTTGAAATATATTAAGTAAGGCTGTTATGGAGGTTTAATATGGTTAGGGACAGTATAGTAGTAAAAGGAAATAGAGAAGGTTTAAATGTTATAATTGATATGAATAAATTTCAAAATTTTGATGAAATGCTTGAAATTTTTATACATAAGTTGTCCATAGGAAAGAAATTCTATAAGGGATCTACGATAATAATCACAACCCAATTAAAAGAATTTAATGAAAAGCAAATATCAAAGTTTGAAGAAGTTTTATTTGAAGATTTCCTTATAAAAGATTGTATATTTAAAGATATAAGGGAAACAAAAAATAAGGTTTTTACAGGAGTTTATGAAGGTCGTACAAAATTTTATCGTAGGACTTTAAGAAGTGGACAAGTAATAAATTATCCGGGAAACATAGTCATAGTAGGAGATGTGAATCCTGGATCAGAAGTTTATGCTGGTGGGAATGTAATAGTTATAGGAAATTTGTGTGGAGAAGTTCATGCTGGAGCATCAGGAAATACTAAAGCCATAATAGCAGCTTTTAAACTTCAACCAAGTATACTTCAAATTGCCAATATAATGACTAGATCACCAGAGGATGGACCTAAACCTTCGTACCCTGAAGTTGCAAGAATAAAAGATGGAATTATAATAGTAGAACCTTATTTACCGAACAAATTTGTATAATGGAGGAAAGAAAGTATGAGTGAAGCAATAGTAATAACATCAGGAAAGGGTGGAGTAGGAAAAACTACTACTACAGCTAACATAGGTACTGCACTTGCTTCTCTTGGCAAGAAGGTAGTTGTTGTTGATGGAGATACAGGACTTAGAAATTTAGATGTTCTAATGGGTCTTGAAAATAGAATAGTATTTACACTACTAGATGTTATAGAAGAAAGATGTAGAATTAAACAAGCTCTTATTAAAGATAAGAGATTCCCTAATTTATGTTTATTACCTACAGCTCAAACAAGAGATAAAAATGATGTAAGTCCAGAACAAATGCTTAATTTAGTAAAAACACTAAAAGAGGAATTTGATTATGTAATAATAGATTCACCAGCAGGAATTGAACAAGGCTTTGAAAATGCTATAATAGGTGCTGACAAAGCATTAGTTGTAGTTAATCCAGAAGTTACTTCAGTTAGAGATGCTGATAGAGTAATTGGAAAATTAGATGCAAAAGGAATAGATGATCATCGTTTAATAGTAAATAGACTAAGCTATGATATGGTTAAAAAAGGTGACATGTTAGATGTAAATGATATTTTGGATAGTCTTGCAATTAAGCTTATGGGAGTAGTTCCTATTGATGAAGAAATAACTGTAGCTACAAACAAGGGGGAACCTGTAGTTTTAAACAATAAGGCTATTTCGGGTAAAGCATTTACTAATATTGCAAGAAGAATAACTGGAGAAGATATTCCAATTGAAACATTTGACAACCATCAATCAGGATTTTTAGCATCTTTAAAGAAAATATTTAATTTAAAATAGGAGGAAAACAAATGGATTTATTTAAATTATTTTCAGGTAAGCCTTCCTCTAAAGAAGTTGCAAAAGATAGACTTAAACTTATACTAATTCATGACAGATCAAGTATTGCTCCAGAACTTTTAGAAGTGATGAAAAGCGATATTTTAAAGGTTATTTCAAAATATGTAATAATAGATGATGATGAAGTTGAAGTAAGGCTAACTAAGACAGAAGAAGTAGATGCAAGTTCTCCAGCACTTATAGCAAGTATACCTATTAAAAAAATGAAACAAAGATAAATTAAAAGCTATGCATAAATTTTATATTTCTGCATAGCTTTTTGTCAGTTATGTGATATAATTTTTTATATATGATGGAGGGATAGACGTGCTAGATAAGTTCAAGATAAGCAAAAAGTTATTAAGACAATTAGACTTTGGAATTATAATTACATGTGTAATAATAGTATTATTTAGTTGTTTAAATATATATAGTGCTACATATAGAACTGTAGGTATTTATTATGCTAAATTACAGTTTTTATGGATGATCGTAGGTGCAATAGTCATATATATTATACTTCTTGAAGATTACGTCATAATAGGAAATTACGCAGGTATTATCTATTGGGCAGGAATAGTGTTATTAATACTAAATGACTTCGTACTTGGAAGTACACATAAAGGTGCTAAAGGATGGATTGGAATAGGTTCTCGTGCTATTCAGCCTTCAGAGTTTGCAAAGCTGGGAATGATTATAATGCTTGCAAAACTTTGGGATGATATAGATGGAAAAATAAATGAACCTAAAAACTTCTTTAAAGTAGCTTTTTATGCTATTTTACCAATGACACTTATAGTAATACAACCTGATATGGGAATGACTATGGTTACATTCTTTATAGCCTTAGGTATATTCTTTATAGGTGGACTTGATTTAAAAGTAATACTAGGTGGACTTGTAAGTATTTTTATAGTTATTGTAGGAGTATGGAATTCACCATTAATGCCTGCTTATTGGAAAGGAAGACTAACATCTTTCATAAATCCAGAGGCGCATGTTCAAGGATTAACATATCAGCTTAAGCAATCTATAATGGGAATAGGTTCAGGAAATATACTTGGAGAAGGATTTCGAAAGGGATTACAAGTTGCAGGAAACAATATTCCAGAGGCACATACAGATTTTATATTTGCTGTAGTTGGAGAAGAATGGGGACTTATAGGAGCTATATTCCTATTGTTTTTATATGGATTCTTAGTTTATAGATTTATAAAGATAGCAAAAAATTCAAAAGATATCTTTGGAACAATAATAACCGTTGGAGTTGTTTCAACATTTTTATTTTCAATATTACAAAACATAGGTATGACAATAGGTCTTATGCCTATTACTGGTATAACATTACCCCTCATGAGTTATGGAGGTAGTTCCATTTTATCCAATTGTATGTCTATAGGATTAGTTTTAAATATAGGGATGAGAAGAAAGAAAATTAACTTTTAATAGAATTAGGGGGAATCAAGATGCAAATAGCGTTAATAGCACATGATGGAAAAAAGGATGACATGATTGATTTAGTTAGTAGGTATAAGAATGTATTTGAAGAGCATGAATTGTTTGCTACAGGAACTACAGGAAAACTTATAAATGAAAAAACAGGATTAAATGTTACAAGATTTTTATCAGGTCCACTTGGAGGAGATCAACAAATAGGAGCAAAAGTAGCAGTAGGTGAAATGGATATGATTATATTTTTAAGAGATCCTCTAACAGCACAACCCCATGAACCAGATGTGTCAGCATTACTTAGAATATGTGATGTTCACTACATACCATTAGCTACAAATGTAGGTTCAGCTGAGGTATTTATAAAAGCGCTTTCAGTAAAAAGATAAATTTGTGTAAATAAAGAGTTGATTGGATAAATAAAAAAAGGTAGAGACTTTAAATTATCTCTACCTTTTTTTATTTGGAAAATTTATAAACTACTTCATTTTCTTTTATTATCTTGTTAAGCTTAGATTCTATTTTTTCCATTTCTGCATCTATATCATTTAAGTCATATTTTGAAACATTATAATGAAGATAAATATCTTCAAAAGATTTGGCTATTTTAACTAAGTTTTTATTAGTGTTTATAAATCTTTCGAACTTATTACTATTTCGAGCATTTCTAAATTTAGCTATATCATCTTTTATGAATTTTATTACTTGTTCTTCTTTTTCAAAAGTTGCAATAGGCATTGAGTAAGGACATATTCTTTCTAAACAGTACAGATTTTTTCTATTAACATGATAGAAATATTTAAATTTTATAGAGTCTATACAAAATTCTACATAGCGAATTGAACCTTTCATTTTGTATACCTTTGCACCTAAAAGTTCAAGCTGACATTTTAGCATAGATTCTTGTACTGACATATATTTGTCCACAGTAACACCTCCTATCTTAAATATATTATAACATATAATATAAGATTAACTATTAATTTCCTATAAATAAAAAACTAATAAATATACTGTAGAAATACAAATAGATATTAACATCAATGGAAATCCTATTTTAAAGTAATCTTTAAAGCTTATTTTATGTCCACTTTTTTCTGCTATGCCGATTACTATTAAGTTTGCAGAAGCACCAACTATAGTTCCATTTCCTCCAAGACATGATCCTAAAGAAAGGGCAAACCAAAGTGGTAGAACATTCATATGTCCTGCTGTTGCCATAGCCTTTATTAAAGGAATCATAGTAGCTACAAAAGGAATATTGTCTATAAATGATGATGCAATTGCAGATATCCATAATACTAAAACAGCAGAAAATAATAGGCTACCCTTAGTTAATTCTAAAGTTTTAGCTGCAAGTATATTCATTAATCCTACTTTTTCTAAAACCCCAGTCATTATAAATAAACCTATGAAGAAAAATAAAGTTCCCCATTCAACTTCTTGAAGTATTTCTTCAGGATCTGCTTTACTTATTAAAAGAAGAACAGAAGATCCTATTATGGCTATAGTTGCAGATTCAAATCCTAAATATCCATGTACTAAAAATCCTAAAAGTGTAAAACCTAAAACTACTAAACATTTTTTTAGTAAAACTCTGTCTGTTATTGTTTTTGTTTCATCTAGGTCCATAACTATTTTTTTCTTTTCTTCAGTGGTGTGAACATCTTTTTTGTAGATGTATTTTATTAAAAATATGTTTATTATGAATATAACTACAACTATTGGTGCTAAGTTTACTATAAAATCCATAAAACTAAGATTAGCTGCACTACCTATCATAATGTTTGGAGGGTCACCAATTAATGTTGCGGTACCTCCGATATTTGATGACAGAATTTCAGACATTAAAAAGGGGATGGGGTTAGTATCCAAAGTTTTTGTAACAACTAAAGTTACTGGAACTAGTAATAAAACAGTGGTTACATTGTCTAAAAGTGCTGAAAAAGTAAATGTAATCAGTGAAAATACTACAAGTAAAGTAATGGGATTACCTTTTGATAGCTTGGTTGCTTTAATGGCTACGTATTCAAAAATTCCAGTGCGTTTTGTGATGTTGACAATTATCATCATAGATACTAGTAGACCAATTGTATTAAAGTCAACTTTTGCAAAAGCTTCTGCTTGGCTTATAAATCCAAAAAGTAACATTAAAGAAGCCCCAAATAAAGCTGCTACTACTCTATTAAGTTTTTCACTAATAATTAATGAATAAACTGCTAAAAATATAATTGTTGGTATTAGCATATAAATCCTCCTTTTCATTTGTATATAACTATTAAATTATATCACATATATATGAATAAATGTTAAAATATACGAAAATATGGATATATTATTAAAATGGTAAGTTTGGTACATTCATATGATACAAATGAAAAAGAAATAACCTATTTTACATATTCAGTATGAAGATATTTATGTGCTTTTTCTCCATAAGGTTCTCCTAAAAATTCCTCATATATTTTTAAAACATAAGGATTTTCATGTGATTTTCTTAAAGTTTTATGTCTATCCTCTGAGTAAAGAGCTTCCGAACGTTTTTGTATTATATTGCAATGGTTTTTTATAAATGGTTGCATTCCGGAACCAATACATCCACCTTGACATGCCATTATTTCAATTAGATGATAATTTTTTTCACCGTTTCTAATGGAATTTAAAAGCTCACGAGCAGTTGCAAGACCATTTGCTATAGCTATTTTTATTTTTTCTCCGTTAATTTCTACTTCCGCCTCTTTAAGTCCATTAAGACCACGAACACCTTTAAACTCTAAAGCTGGAATGGTTTCATTTGTAATCAGTTCATATGCTGTACGAATTGCAGCTTCTGCCACTCCACCAGAAGTTCCAAAAATTGTTCCAGCACCTGATGATTCTCCAAGAGGTTTATCAAAGTCATCATCTTCTAAAGAATTAAAATCTATATTGTTTTCTTTTATAAGTTCTGCAAGCTCTTGTGTGCTAATAACAATATCTACATCTCGAGTTCCATCAGTTGTCATTTCAGGTCTTGCAGCTTCATATTTTTTAGCAAGACAAGGCATTATAGAAACCACTATAATATCTTTAGGTTCTATATTCATTTTTTGTGCAAAATAAGTTTTGGCTATAGTTCCAAACATTTGTTGAGGTGATTTACAACTTGAAGGTATATCAGCAAGATCTCTGAAATCGTGTTCAAAGAAGTTTATCCATCCAGGACAACAACTTGTAAGTATAGGAAGCTTACCTCCATGTTTAAGTCTGTGAGCAAATTCAGTTGCTTCTTCCATTATGGTTAAATCCGCAGCAAAATCTGTATCAAAAACTTTATCAAAGCCAATAGCACGAAGAGCAGCTACCATTTTTCCAGTTACTAAAGTACCAGGTTCCAATCCAAAATATTCTCCAAGAGTTGCACGAATGGCAGGAGCAACTTGAGTAATAACCAATTTATCCTTTTGATTAAGAGCTTTTTTAGCTTCTGATATAAAGTTTATTTTAGGAAGTGCACCCATTGGACATGCTGATATACATTGACCGCATTTAACGCACTTAGTTGTATCGATAACATGTCTTTCTTTAACTTTACCGGATATACAGGAAACAGGACATACTCTAGCGCATTTTGTACATCCTACACATTTTTCTGTTATTTGAAAGTAAAAAATATCATTTAAATCAGTATTTGATTCGGTACAAGAAGTATTTGTTTTATTTTTATTAGATGAATCTATCATAATAAGATCCTCCTTTGGCATAAATTAAAATGATTGTTATAAATATAACGATATCATATTTTATAATTTATTCAATGGTTATGTAGAAAAATCCTTTTAAAAAATAAGAATATTCTACAAATAAGTGTATGAATTCGTTTTCAAAATTAAAAAATTCACAATCTATTACATGAAAAATTATTTATACAAAATGTATTTTCTGAATAATAAGTGACATAAATTCCATTATAAGGTATAATTGTAATGAGTAATTAAGCGAGGTGATTAACTTGTTACATTATGAAAAATCTTCCATAGTACTTATGGTTCAAAGTTCTCATAAAGTATTTTGTTATTATACAATTTCTCCTATGACAATTAAAGATTTTCAAGATATTTATGGAGAGGATTCATGGAAAAATTCTAAACCTGTTTTAAAAGTTTATGAGGTGGATGAAGGAAAATCAAAAGAAGTTGAAATGATTTATTTAGATGTATTTGCTGATAATTGGTATATAAATTTAACTAAAGCTAATGTACACGTATTTGTAAAGCTAGGAAGGTTACTTCCAAATAATAAATTTGTATCTATTGCAATGTCAAATACAGTTGTAACACCAAGAGATTCAGAGTCTTACAATAGAGATATTTGTTATATAGATGTTTCTAAGGATTATGATGACAATACTAGTGAAGTGATACCAGTTTCTGATGATGAATATGAATATAAAACTAGACATAATGAACCAAAACCATATCCATTTAATAGTTCAAAAAAAAATACAAATATAATCCATTAATATACAATTCAGAAAAAAATTCCTATGATTCGGACTTAGATAAGTATTTCCAAAAAGTTTTAAGTGAATATATGATAGGATCATCAAGATAAATTATTTTTAAGGGAGATGATAATTTGAAAAAAGGATATGTATCATTAATATTGCATAGCCATATGCCTTTTGTAAGACATCCAGAGCAAGAGGATTCTCTAGAGGAAAGATGGCTCTTTGAGGCTATGAGTGAATGTTATATACCATTAATAAATGTATATGATAATTTAATTAAAGATAATATAAAGTTTAAAATTACAATGTCTATAACACCTCCTCTTATGTCCATGCTAGAAGATGAATATTTAAATGAGAGGTATTTAAATTATTTAGAGCAATCAATAGACCTTTCAGAAAATGAAATTATAAGAACTAAGGATAATGAAGAACTTAATAAGTTAGCATACTTTTATAATGATAGATTTAAAAAGATACTTGATATATACAATAAATATGATAGAAGACTTATGAACGCCTTTAGAAAATTTGATAGGTTAGGAGTCTTAGAAATATTAACTTGTTCGGCTACACATGCACTTTTACCATTGCTTACAATAAATCCGGAAACCATAGAAGCACAAATAGCAACTGCTGTTCAATCATATACAGAGTGTGTAGGACATAAACCTAGGGGGATATGGTTACCTGAATGTGCGTATACTTACGATTTAGATAAAATACTTAAAAAATATGGTATAAAATATTTTATATCTGAAAGTAAAGCCATATTAAATGCATCTCCTAAACCTAAATATGGAACATACACTCCTATTTCAACTCATAATGGTATATGTGTATTCGGAAGAGATATGGAGTCTTCAAGACAAGTATGGAGTAGTTTCATGGGATACCCTGGAGATTTTAATTATAGAGAATTCTATAGAGATATTGGATATGAAGCTCCTATGGAATATATAGCACCTTACATTAATAGAGGTGGAATTAGAATTGATACAGGAATAAAATATTATAAAATAACTGGAAAGACAGACAATAAACAATATTATAATAGAGAAATGGCAATGAAAAAGGTAAGAGATCATGCGGGACACTTTGCTGATGGAAGAAACGCTCAACTAGAATACGCAAAAGAACACATGGATGTTTCTCCTTTAATAGTTTGTCCTTATGACACTGAGTTATATGGACATTGGTGGTTTGAAGGTCCAGATTTTATAAATGAGTTTATAAGAATGTCAGCAGAAGATTGGACTAAATATGAATTAACAACTCCTTATCATTATATAAAGGAAAATCCTATTGTACAATGTTCAAGTCCATGTCCTTCTACTTGGGGAGAAAATAGTGATTATTCTGTTTGGTTAAATCCTTCTAATCACTGGATATATAGAAAACTTCATAGAAGTGAACAAGCTATGATAAGACTTGCAAATACTTATAAAGAACCCGATGAAATAACAAAGAGAGCATTAAATCAAGCTGCAAGGGAGCTTATGCTCGCAGAATCATCAGATTGGCCATTTATTATAAAAAATAATACTACTGTTGAATATGCAGTAAGAAGGGTAAACTCACATATAAGTAGATTTAATAAAATCTATGAAGATATAAGTAGAAATTCAATAGATACTAAATGGTTAAGTAATATAGAAAGTTTAGATAACATATTTCCAAATATAGATTATAGAATTTATAGTTCATAACATTAAGATTAAAGCATTAGAATCAAGTTTTTTTGATTTTAATGCCTTTTTTCTTAATATAACTTTTTATTTTAGTAAAGTTAACTTATAATAGTTTTTATAAATTAAATTTTAAAAGGAGAATATATGGATAAAAGCATTTTTGACTTAAATAAATATACTTTAGAAAACGGTATTAATTTAATAACAATAAAAAAAGATACTCAACTAGCATCTATTAACTTAGGGGTAAAAATAGGTTCTATATATGAAAAAAAAGAAAATAGAGGAATTGCCCACTTTGTTGAACATATGCTATTTAAAGGTACTAAAAATAGAAATAATGAAAAATTAAATGAGGAATTAGAGGCAAGGGCAGGAGAGTATAATGCATATACTGATTATACATCTACTGTGTATAGTATAACTGCTTTAAGAGAAGAATTTATAAAATCCTTAGAACTAATTTCAGACATGGTTAAAAACTCTAACTTTCCACAGGAAGAATTAGAAAAGGAAAGAGGGGTTATATTAGCAGAGATTAGGACTAGCAAAGATGATATAGAGGATTATAGTTATAGAAAGACAATGGAATGTGCATTTAAAGAAAGTCCTATAAGAATAAATACAATAGGTACAGATGAAAGTGTAAAATCATTTAATAGGGAGAATTTACTTAAGTTTTATAAATCTTATTATGTACCTAACAATGTATATATAACCGTAGTATCATCAATGGAACATGATTATGTGTTTCAATTAGTAAAAGAATGCTTTTCAAATTGGGATTCAAAAAAAGTTATAATGGAAGATATAATTTGCGAAAAAAATATTCCCCTTAAAAAGTATTCCTATAAGAAAGATATAGAGCAAAGCACCATAATATATTTATATACATTTCATAATTTAAGTAAAAAAGAGGAATTAGCACTTAGAATATTAAATTATAAATTAGGAGAAAGTGCAAATTCATTATTATTTAGAAAATTAAGAGAAGAAAAGGGACTTGCATATGATGTGTATTCAGAATTAGATGCAACTAAAAATGTTAAAATACTAAATATTTATACTGCGGTAAATGAAGAGGATGTAGATGAAAGTATAAATGTTATAGAAAATACAATAAATGATATAATTAATAAGAAGATAATTTTAGATGATACAAGTATAGCACTTATGAAAAAGGTTTTAAAAACAGCTGTAGTTCAGACATTAGAAGATTCAACTGAACTTGGAAACTATATTCTTCATCAAGTAATGGACAATGAAGATATATATGAATTCGTAGATGATATGAATAATATGAAAACTATAAAGGGGGAGGACATATATAAGGTTGCAGAAAAAGTTTTAAAAAATCCTACAATACACATATTACTTAGCGAAAAGAGTGATACGTAATGGAAAAGACAATAACTAAAATAGAAGTTGGCAAGAGAAATAAAGACAGAGTAAATGTGTTTTTAAATGAAGAATTTGCTTTTGCCTGTAGTGCAGATTTAGTGTATTATTATAAATTATCTAAAGGAAAAAAGGTAAATGATGAATTTTTAAATGAGATAGTTTCAGAGGATAACTATTTAAAGGGAAAAAATTATGCTCTTAAGTTATTAGAGAGAAGTTATAAAACAGAAAAAGAAATTACAGATAAACTAGAAGCTAAGGAATATGAACCTAAAGCCATAGAGAGAATAATGAATTTTCTAAAGGAATATAACTTCATAGATGATGATAGATACTGTAAACTATTCATAAATGAGAAAATATCATCCTATGGTAGAAATAAGATAAAGTATTTGTTATCTAAAAAAGGAATAAGTGATGATATAATTGAATATAGAATAAACGATATAGATGAAGCTTTTGAAAAAGAGGTAGCCTATAGACTAGCTGAAAAAAAATATAAACTACTGATTTCTTCAGAAACAAATTATCAAAAGATTTATAAAAAAACAGGAGATTATCTTTTAAGCAGAGGGTTTAGTTATAATATTTTAAATAGTATATTAAACCGTATAATAAAACCAGAAGATATAAAACAGGAAGACAAAGCAAAGGGTGATTTGAAGGAGTTGGCAGAAAAGAGATATAGAATAATAAAAAAATCTGAAAGTGATTCTATGAAAATTTATAAAAAACTCTCAGCATATCTTATGAGGAGAGGATATTTATGGGAAGACATTAAAAATACATTAAAGGAACTAGTGGAAAATGAATAATGTGATGAATTTTTTTGGGGAAAACCCCATTGATATGATGTTGCTAATCATATTTATCTATCCTATTTTAAAAGGATTTTTATTTAAATTTTCGTCTAAAAACTTAAAAAGTGATATAGAAGAAAGCTCAAGTTACTTATCATTTATAGTAGGATCAATATTAGGTACTTATGTTGCAAAGAGTATTTTTATTGAACATAAGAAAGGGATATACAATACTATATATAATTGTATTCCGAAAAATATTATATATTTAATAGAAGGAAAACCTATCATTATATATATAGTATGTATGCCTATTATTATTTTTATAATATATAAAATAGTAGATATTTTAATGCTATGTATCAATAAAGTAACTTTTTATCCACTTTTAGATGGTGTTGAAAGATTACTTAGGGAAAAAAGCAACATTACAAAAAGAGTTATTGGAGCATTATTTCAACTGCCAAAGGCAATATGTTTTATTCTTTTAGGTACATTTTTCTTAAATATTTTTGGAATACTTGGAGTCAATGAAAGTTACAATGCTAAGCTAGAAAAATCAGAATTGTATGCTTTTGTATCTAAAAAATTTATAAATCCTATTACAAATTCAAACCTTGCTCGTGAACTACCAAATATACTTAACAATTCTTTTAAGATTGTAGTTAAAAATGATGCAACTGGTGGAGTTAGTGAAAATAATAATAGAGGAAAAACCATAGTATATTATAATGGCATAACTCTTACTGAAGGAATAAAATCAAACAGTGAAATAGATGCTTTTTCAAGAAATTTAACTAAAAATATTAGAGACCCTAAAGCAAAGGCAAAATGTATCTACAATTGGATTGGAAAAAATATAGATTATGATTATGAAAAGGCTGATAAAATTTTAGACAATAATTTTACTATAAAATCAGGAGCCATAAATACTTATTATACAAGAAAAGGTATTTGTTTTGACTATTCATGTCTTTACTCTGCAATGGCAAAGGCAAATGGATTAAAGGTTAGAATAGTAACAGGTGAGGGATTTAATGGTTCTAATTGGATAAGTCATGCTTGGAATCAAGTGTATATAGAAAAAGAAAAAAGATGGATAAATGTTGATACAACATTTTATAAAGGCGGAAACTACTTTGATAGTTCTGTGTTCAATTTAGATCACAAGAACGGTAAAGTAGCTGGATAAAAAAGAGCTGATTACTTAAAAAGTAATTAGCTCTTTTTGTTTTTATAGTTATTTAATATTATATTAATGGCCTTTTCACAATCTGTATCATCGTTATTTAAAGCCCATGCAGTGTTAAAGTTTATTAAAGCTTTTTTACTGTCTTTTAGCATAGAGTAACAATATCCTAGATTAAAATAATATTTACTATCTTGCTTTTGTTCTATGGCAGATCGTAAAAGAGGAATTGCTCTTTTATAATCGCATAGTTTAATAAAACATACTGCGGTATTATATAAAGAAGCAGTAGTATTCTCTTTGAACTTTATTGCTTTTTTATATATGTCTATAGCTTTTTTATATTCTTTTTTATTGTAAAGTTCATTAGCATTTTCAAAGTAACTCATAATATCCTCCTTAAAGTTTGGATAACATTAATCAAATGTGTTAATTGATGATTATATTTAATTAATATCCTTTTCAAGGAAGTTTTATTCATATGTTTTAAAATATTTAATTTTTATGAAATTGATTTTTAGTTATACGTTTTTCAAATATAGCTACAAGCTCGTACATAAGGAATGCAAGTATTGAAAGTATTAAAATACTCATCATAACCATATCTAGTTGAGAAATTTGTCCTCCAAAGATTATTAAGAATCCCAGACCGTTTTTTGCAACTAAGAATTCTCCCATAATAACTCCAACCCATGATAGACCAACATTTATTTTTAAAGATGCTATTATAGTAGGTATTGTAGCTGGAATTACAAGGTATCTTAAAATCTGACATTTACTTGCACCAAAGGTTTTAAGAAGCTTAATTTTGTCCTCGTCAATCTCTTTAAAACCGCTTAAAATATTAAGTATTGTGACAACTATGGAAATTAAAACAGTTATTAAAACAATGGCAGATGTTCCGTTACCAACCCAAAATATAATAATAGGGGCTAGGGCAACTTTTGGTAGAGCGTTTAAAACTACAAGGTATGGATCTAAAACTTTACATGCAAAGTCTGACCACCATAGAAGTATTGCAATAATAGTACCAATTATTGTACTTAAAAGAAATCCGAGTATTGTTTCGAAGCAAGTTATATAAATATGCTTAAATAAAGTGCCTTCACTATATATTTTAACAAGGCTTTTCCACATTCTTGAAGGAGTACTTGTTAAAAATGGATCAACAAGACCGGTGTCTCCAGCAACTTCCCAAAATACAAAAAACAGAACTAGAATTAAAAGTCTTGTAGTTATAACCTTATTTTTATTTTTCTTTACTGTTTTTAAATATTTTTCATGTTCTAAGCTGTAGTTATTCATTTGAATCAATCTCCTTCCAAATATCATTAAAATAAACTCTGAATTCAGGAGCTTCTCTGCATTTAATAGGAGAATTGTATTTTGTAGATAAATCTATAGGTATTTCACGTTTTATCATAGCAGGACGTTTTGAAAATATAACAACCTTAGTTGACATGGAAATTGCCTCAGATATATCGTGAGTTACCATTATTGCTGTTTTATTTTCGTTTTTTATTATTTTAAATATATCATCACTTGCTTTTAACCTGCTTTGATAGTCAAGAGCAGAAAAAGGTTCGTCCAGCAATAGTATATCTGGATCTACTGCAAGAGTTCTAATTAAAGCAACTCTTTGTCTCATTCCTCCAGATAATTGACTTGGAAAGTGATTTCTAAAGTCCCAAAGATTATAGTTTAAAAGAAGTTTTTTTACTTTGTTTTTATTTTCATCAGTTAGCTTGTCTTGAATTTTTAATCCAAGAAAGACATTATCAAGTACTGAAAGCCAGTCAAATAAGTGATCCTTTTGTAGCATGTACCCTATTTTTAAAGAAGACTCAGAAGCATGTTTATTATCTATTAAAACCTCACCTTTTGATGGAGGTAAAAGTCCGGCTATTATGTTAAGTATGGTGGATTTTCCACAACCTGATGGACCAACAATACTTATAAAGTCCCCGTGATGGATAGAAAAAGTAATATCTTTTAATGCTTCAGTTTCACCTTTTACTGTGTGGTAATTTAGATAAATATGGGACATTTTTAATTCTTTCATGTAATATCAACTCCTAAGACTTTATAATTCAGTATATGTTACATGAATAAAAAAGGACAATCATAAATATCAATAGATAATATAATAGACAGTTTATAATAGATAGTGGGAATTTATATGCGAATAAATAGGTGAAAATGTGATAAAGGATAAAAAGCAAGTGTTGAAAAAAATTAATATTAATTCTATAATAGATTGAAAATCTATTGATGTTAAAAAAAATACTGCTATCTAATAATTATGGTTATTTTTACAGACAAAATATTGGAAAGAGTAGGATGGAAAATATGAAAAAAAGATTGTATTTTGGATTAGATGTAGGATCGACGACTGTTAAATTGGTAGTTTTGGATATAAACAGTAATCTAATTTATGGAAAGTATAAGAGACATTTTTCCGATATAAAAAACACTATTGTTAATCTTATGGAAGAAGCATACTTAGAATTTAAGGATTGTAATATAAGTATTATGATAACGGGTTCGGGAGGTCTTGCAGTATCCAAGTGGTTAAATGTGGCATTTATTCAAGAGGTTATTGCATCAACAAAAACAGTGGAAGAGTTTATTCCAGAAGCTGATGTTGCAATAGAGCTTGGCGGAGAAGATGCGAAAATAACATATTTTAAAGATGGTATAGAACAAAGAATGAATGGTACATGTGCTGGAGGAACTGGGGCATTTATTGACCAGATGGCTGTACTTTTAAAAACAGATGCTAAAGGATTAAATGAACTTGCAAAGAACTATAAAGTTATTTATCCAATTGCATCTCGTTGTGGAGTTTTTGCAAAAACTGATATTCAACCGCTTCTAAATGAAGGGGCAGCAAAGGAAGATTTAGCGGTTTCAATTTTACAAGCTGTTGTAAATCAAACTATAAGTGGACTTGCTTGTGGAAAACCTATAAAAGGAAATGTAGCTTTTCTTGGAGGACCATTATACTTTTTATCAGAGCTTAGAAAAAGATTTATAGAAACTTTAAAACTTGAAGATAGTCAGGTTATTTTCCCGGAGAATTCTCAACTATTTGTTGCAATGGGAGCTGCACTAGGCGCTAGAGAAGAGGAAGCCATAACATTTAAATCTCTTTATGAAAAATTGCCTAAATTAAAAGAGAATGTTGATGGTGAAGTTAACAGACTAGCTCCTTTATTTTGTACAAAAGAAGATTTTGAGAACTTTAAAAATAGACATAAAAAGTATAAAGTTAAAAGAAAAGAGTTAAAAGACTATGAAGGAAAATGCTTTTTAGGAATAGATGCAGGTTCTACTACTACAAAAGTAACTTTAATTGGAGAAGATGGGTCTTTACTTTACTCTTATTATGGTAGTAATGAAGGTAAACCTCTTAAAATTGCTTCTAAAATTTTAAAAGATATATACAAGAAATTGCCAAGCAATTGTACAATAGCCAATTGTGGGGTAACGGGATATGGTGAAGGGCTACTTAAAAATGCTTTAAAGATGGATATAGGAGAAATTGAAACTATAGCCCACTATAAAGCTGCCGATTTCTTTTTACCTGGAGTAGACTTCATATTGGATATTGGTGGACAAGATATGAAGTGTATGATGATCAAAAATGGTGTTATTGATAGAATAATGCTAAATGAAGCTTGTTCATCTGGGTGTGGATCATTCATTGAAACTTTTGCAAAGTCTTTAGATATGGGTGTTAAAGAATTTGCAGAGGCTGCAATTGGAGCAAAAGAACCTGTAGATTTAGGTTCAAGATGTACTGTGTTTATGAATTCCAAAGTTAAACAAGCTCAAAAAGAAGGAGCAACAGTAGCTGATATATCAGCAGGACTTTCTTATTCAGTAATAAAAAATGCACTATATAAGGTTATAAAGCTTAGAAACCCAGAAGAAATGGGAGAAAAAATTATTGTTCAAGGTGGAACTTTCTACAATGATGCCATTTTAAGAAGTTTTGAAAATGTATCTGGAAGAGAAGTTGTAAGACCTGATATAGCTGGGCTTATGGGTGCTTTTGGAGTAGCTTTAATAGCTAGAGAAAGATATAGAAAGGGACATGAAACCACATTAATTTCTTTAGAAGAACTAGATAAACTTCAAGTAGAGTCATCACTAAAACGGTGTGGAGGATGCGGAAATAATTGTCTTTTAACTATTAATAAATTTTCAGGTAACAGAGTTTTTGTATCTGGAAATAGATGTGAAAAAGGTTTAGGTAATGGAAAAGCTAAGGCTCATATACCTAATCTTTATGATTATAAATATAAAAGACTATTTAATTACGTTCCGCTAGAATCCAGTGAAGCTAAAAGGGGAACTGTAGGTATTCCGAGAGTTCTTAATATGTATGAAAACTATCCATTTTGGTTTACATTTTTTAATGAACTTGGATTTACAGTTGAAATTTCAGGAAGATCATCAAAAGAATTATATCAACTTGGAATGGAAACTATACCATCAGAGTCAGTTTGTTACCCGGGAAAACTTGTTCATGGTCATATAATGGACTTAATAAATAAAAATGTTGATATGATATTTTATCCTTGTATTCCATTTGATAAAAAGGAACAAGAAGATGCGGACAATAATTATAGCTGTCCAATAGTTACTTCTTATCCTGAAGTTATCAAAAACAACATGGATATTATAAGAGAAAAAAATATTAAGTTTATGAATCCATTTATTGCAATGAATGATAAAAACAAACTAGGTAAAAGACTTTATGATGTTTTAAAGGAATTTGAAATTTCAAAACAAGAAATTTTAAATGCTACGGAAAAGGCATGGAATGAAAGAGAAAGCTTTAAAAATGATATACAAAATAAAGGAGAAGAAGCACTTGCATACATGAACTTAACTGGTAAAAAAGGAATAGTTCTTGCAGGAAGACCATATCATGTAGATCCTGAAATACAACATGGTATTGCAAGTTTAATTACTGAATATGATATGGTAGTGTTTACTGAAGATTCTTTAGCTCATCTTGGAAAAGTAAAAAGACCTCTAAGGGTACTTGACCAATGGGTATATCATTCTAGGTTATACGCTGCTGCAAGTTATGTAGCTACTAGAGATGACTTAGAACTTGTTCAATTAAATTCCTTTGGCTGTGGTCTTGATGCTGTAACATCAGATCAAGTTGAAGAAATATTAAGAGGAAATAATAAAATTTATACTTTAATAAAAATTGATGAAGTTAGTAATTTAGGTGCTATAAGAATAAGAATGCGTTCTCTTAAAGCTGCTATGAATGAACGTGAAAAAATGGGAATAAAACATGAGGACAACTATAAGCCTGTTAAAAAAATACCATTTACAAAGGAAATGAAAGAAAAGCATACTATATTAGCGCCACAAATGTCACCAATACACTTTGAACTTGTACAAGAAGCATTTTCATCTTCAGGATATAATTTAGAGATACTTCCGTCAGTTGATAAAGGGGCAGTTGAAACTGGACTTAAGTATGTAAATAATGATGCTTGTTATCCTTCGATTATTGTAATAGGACAACTTATAGAAGCACTTCAATCGGGAAAATATGATCCTAATAATACTTCCCTTATAATTTCACAAACAGGGGGAGGATGTAGAGCAAGTAACTACATAGGATTTTTAAGAAAAGCACTAGAAGAAGCAGGATTTTCTAATGTACCAGTTATATCTTTAAATTATGTAGGACTTGAGGATAATCCAGGATTTGAAGTATCACGTTCTATGGTGAAAAAAGGTATAATGGCTCTTGTATTAGGTGATTTATTTATGAAGGTTTTATATAGAGTTAGACCTTATGAAAAAATTAAAGGATCAGCTAACTTACTATATGAAAAATGGAATGAAAAGTGTAAAGAAGCTTTAAGATGTGGAAACTTTAAATTAGTAAAACAATATATATATGAAATAGTTAGAGACTTTGATAATTTAGAATTATTAGATGTAAAAAAACCAAGAGTTGGTGTAGTTGGAGAGATATTAGTTAAATATCACCCTACAGCTAATAATGATATTGTAGGTATGCTTGAAAGCGAAGGAGCAGAAGCGGTAGTTCCAGATCTTACTGATTTCTTCCTTTACTGTGCATATGATGAAACATTTAAACACAAGTATTTAAATGGCAATTTTAAATCTAAATTATTAAGTGATATAGGAATATTTTATATAGAACATTGCAGAAAAGATATTAAAAAGGCATTAGAAAAAAGTGAAAGATTTGCACCACCTGTATCAATACAGGAACTTGCAAAGGGTGCAGAACCTATACTATCTATTGGAAATCAGACAGGAGAAGGATGGTTCTTAACTGCTGAAATGGTGGAACTTATAAACTCTGGAGTTAAAAATATAGCTTGTCTTCAACCATTTGCATGTCTCCCTAACCATGTAACTGGAAAAGGAGTTATTAAGGAATTAAAGAGAAGATATAAGGACACGAATATTGTTGCAATAGATTATGACCCTGGTGCAAGTGAAGTAAATCAAATTAACAGAATTAAGTTAATGATGGCAGTAGCACACAAAAATTTAGAAAATAATAATTATGATTTAGCACATGATATTATTTTTAAAACTGCACAAGAAATAGCAAGTGATAAATAGACTTAACCTAGTTTGTGGTATAAACTAATAAATCCCCCTATGATTAAAGGTCATAGGGGGTATTTTTATTTCATAGCATTTTCAGCATATTTAGTATTTACTATTGTTTCAAATTTAGGACGTTCTTTTATTAAATCAGATTTATATCCTTGAATTACATCCATAAGTCTATTTAAATCTTCAGATTTTATTAATGGATTTTGAGAAAATGCATTTATCTTTTTATAGTTTTTAACAACGTTTGTTAATATATTTATGTCACTTCCAGGGAAGAATGAGGCTATAGCTTTTGCAATATCTTCATCACCATGATTAGAAACCCATACTTGACCTTTATATATAGCATTTGTGAATTTTTGAATTACTTTAGGGTTTTTATTCATATAAGATTGAGTTGCAAAGTAACAAGTGTAAGGAAGAGAACCAATATTTGCACCTATAGAATCTACTATATATCCGCCATTTGAATTTTCAAGAACACTTGCATTAGGTTCAAACAATGATACATAATCTCCAGTACCAGCCTTAAAAGCACTAGATGTTGCAGTAAAGTCTAAATTAGTTATTAAGTTAACATCTTTATTAGGAGTAAGACCATGTTTTTTAATAACATATTCAAGGCTCATTTCAGGCACTCCACCAGGTCTTCCACCTATAATAGTTTTTCCCTTTAAACTTTTCCAATCAAAGTCTTTTGTCTTTTCTCTTCCAACTAAGAAAGCACCGTCTGTTGCAGTTAATTGAGCAAATAAAATAGGTAAATCTTCACGTTTTTGATTGTAAATATAGATTATTTGCTCAGGTCCACAAAATCCGATATCAGAACTTCCAGATAAAACTTGTTGCATGGTTTTATCTGGAACTATTACCAAAAGACAAGTTATCTTTTTGCCTTCTAATACCACCTACAGGAACATCAGAAGAAGCATTAAAAAGATTTATTTTTAATGTTGATGTTTTACTATCCCATACAATATAATTAATAATTTCTAAAAGATATGAGCGAAGTTTTTCAGTGTCAGTTGTAGAATCACAAAGAGTTTTGAAGTTTTTTATTTTAGAGTTAATTTCATTAATGGAATTTGCATTAGAATTTGTGTTTTTAATGGATTTTTCTAAAGAGTTTATTTCTTTTTTTAAAGAAGTGTTTTGTTTATTTAAATTATTAATTTCCTTTTTGAATTCTGAAATAATAGTAGGATCGTCATCTAGAAGGGCTAATTTTCGTATTAATCCATGGATTATTTTATTATTATTTTCTATTTCTTTTGAAAGCGTATTTTGTTTTTCTTTTATTGAAGAAAGGGCATTTTTATTATTGATTATATCATCATAAGCTTCTATAAGGTCATTTAAAGTAACACCTTTTATACTAGATAAAACTAAATCCTCAGCTTTATAGGCATTTAACATTTTACTACTACATCTATTTGAAGCTCTATTTTTTAAATTACATCTATAATATTTTTCGTATTTACCACTTTTAGGATTATTACGACTCCATGATCCCATTGTACTGCCACATTCATTGCAAACTAAAAGACCAGATAAAAGAAACTTGTTTCCAGTAGCACTTCTAGGAGAGGATTTTTTAGTATTCAAGGAATTAATGTTTTGACATTTAATCCATACATCACTTGAAATTATCCCTTTATGTTTTCCGATGGATACAATCCATTCACTAATAGGATTTGCTTTTTTACCTTGTTCTCTCTTATTATATGTGATAACACCATGTTTCCCATCGAAATTGCCACAAAGTATTGCACCTTTATTTTTAAAATATTTATAGATTTTTTTATCAGCATAAGTGTAAACAGGATTTTCTATAATTTGTTTTATAGTCCCCTGTGAAAACTCTCCTCCGTTTTTTCCTTTATATTTATGGGAGCAAAGATAGTTTGCAACTGAGGGAAAACCTTTCTTTTCTAAATATAGATTAAAAATTAGTTTTATAAGTTCAATTTCTTCGGGGATTTCAATTAATTTATACATTTTTTTATTTTTACCATTAAAGTCTATATAATTAATAGCTTCGGACTTAAAGCCAAGGGGAGTAATACCACCAAGCCAACGACCTGTCTTTGCAAGTTCAAGCATATTATCCCTAATTCTTTCAGCAATGGTTTCACGTTCAAGTTGTGCAAAAACAGATGCAATATAAACCATTGCACGACCAATTGGTGTAGAGGTATCAAAGTGTTCTTTAATTGATACAAAATCTATATTATGTTTTTGAAGGGTTTCAAGAGTAGAGGAAAAGTCAGCTACATTACGAGATATTCTATCAAGTCTATAACAAATTAACATAGAGAATTTATTTGATTTTGCATCTTGTATCATTTCTTTAAATTTAGGTCTATTAGTATTACCACCGCTGAAACCTTCGTCTTTATAATATAAAAATTCTGTAGCTCCGGCACGAGTACCAAATTCTTTGCAAAGGTGAATTTGATTTTCTATGGATTCTCCTTTGTCTGTTTCCATGGATTTTCTAGCGTATATTGCTGCAATCATTAAAGCACCTCCATAGTAAGTTAAAGTACCATATTAAAGTTTATGTTATATTATAATTTAAAAGAATGTTATTGTAACAAAATTACTGAAAACCAATATTATATAATGGAATAATATTTATATTGGTGATTTTATGAGAAAAAGTAGAGAGATTTCAGTAGAATTAAATTATCCGGATAGTGAAGAAGATTTAATAGAATTAGAACGTAGAAAAGCTAGAATTATTATTAATATATTAAAAGATGAATATGGTGAGATTGAATTAGACAAGTTTATTAATAGTATTAGGGAAAAGGCTCAGTAATATTCGGAGAGAATTTGTTAGTTGAAGTGTTAAGTTCTATAGATTAAAATAAAATTCAGATTAGTAATTAGAAAACAAGATATTAAATATATAATAGAATGAGGGAAAATTATGTGTGTATTAGCTAAGTATGAACCAGCGTCTAATGTAGGAAAGTATAGTTGGGACTATAAATTAGAACATGAATATAGTGCATTAGATAAAATTAATATGTGTTTAATTGAACTGGAAGATTTAAAGGAATTTACAGATAAATATGAAAAATATTATTATGCGATTGCTCCATTAAGGGGATATGGTAAGATTAGAAGAAAATTAAAAGAAAAACAGTTTATAAAATATAATTGGAGCAAAATAGATTTTTTTGAAATACAAGAAGAATCAAAAAATTGTTTTGAACCTATAGAAGATAGAGTTACATCATATTATTTTACTGAAATCAATAAACACACTAAATTTGATTACATAAATAATAATTATCTTGAATGGGACAATCTATACATATTTGTATCTGAAAAAGAATTGAGTAGTTATGAGATTAATAGTATGTTTTCACAAATCTATTATTTTAATATGGTTAAATCCAATTCATTATTTGATTATCTAATATTAAAAAATATTGGATTTATGGATCTTGATGTATCTTTTTTTCATGAAGAATATAGTCATGAAAATAAAAGATGTGGAATTAATGTATTATTATATAAAAAATTTGCATTAAGCAGATAAGATTTTGAAAGTGAAGAAATAATTTATTTAATAATAAGGTTATTAAATAAATATAAGGTAAAAAGGATAGATTTTAATTAAGATAATTACTGAAACGAATATTCCTAGTGTTGATATAATATATATTTTAGAATACATTTTAAAGAACATGTTCAATGTAAATATTTCCTCAAATGAAAAGTTATGATATAATTTAAATGTTAATGATGTGTAAATATTTAAAAAGTATTATATTATATAAAGTACATAGGGAGGAGATTATGCAAAGTTTTAGATTGAGGAATATCAAGGGCTTTCCGGATTCGGGAAGTTTTGAGATAAAACCGATAACTGTTATTATTGGACGAAATAGTAGTGGAAAAAGTAGTTTAATTAGATTTCCTTTAGTTTTAAAACAAACAGTTCAAGAATCAGTTTCTCCATTTTTAAGTTTTGGTAGATATATTGATTATGGAAACTTTGAAGATGTAGTATTTAATCACGATACCAATTTAAATATTTCATTTGATATTGAAATTAATTCAGAGAAATTTTTGTATTTATTAAAAAGAACATATATACCTTATAAAATTAGTAAATTAAAGGAAGCATTTTATATTGAAAATAAGAAATTAATAATTCATGTAGAAGTAGGAAAACCTAAAAAAGTTTCTAAATCTAAAGAAGGATTAAAAGTAAAAAAATTCCAAATACTTTTAGGAGATGATAACATAATATCCTGTGATGAAAATGATACATTGTATGATGTTAATGTTATGGATAGAAAATTTGGAAAATATTCATTGCAATTCGATAGCTTTATACCTAATATAAATTATATGGATTTGGAGCCAAGTGTTAATAATACTGAAAGCGAATATAAAGAAGAATTAATATATATGGTTAGAGCTATAACAAGAGCTGTACAAATGTATTTATCAACATTATGTGATAATATCTCTTACATTGGACCTTTTAGAAAGATTCCAGAGAGAAGTTATAGGTATAAAGAAGCAAATCTTGAGAATGTAGGATTTGATGGTCAATATACTGCTGAAATTTTAGCTAGTTATTATAGAAGAAGTGATACAAAATTTTTTGAAAACATTAATGAGTGGCTAAATAAACATTTAGGAATGAAGTTGACAGTTGAAGATTTAAAAGGAGATTTATACAAAATTCTTATTAAAGATTTAGAGACTAATGTTAATAATAATATTATAGATGTAGGATTTGGTTTATCACAAGTTTTACCTATAATTGTACAAGTTTTTATGAACAAGCATTATGATACAAAAACTATAAGACAAAATTATACTAGGCGATTTCTTAATAAAAAATTAAATATTATTGAGCAACCAGAATTACATTTACACCCATCTGCACAAGCTAATTTAGCAGATTTATTTATAGAAGGACATAAGATTGATAAAAAAAATTATTTTTTAATAGAAACTCACAGTGAACACTTAATATTAAGACTTAGAAGAAGAATACTTGAAGATAAGATTAATCCTAATGATGTTGGTTTATATTTTATTGAAAAAAGGTCTAATAATGATTCATGTGTACAAAAACTGCACCTTGATGAGTTTGGAAATATTAGCAATTGGCCTGAGGGGTTTTTTGATGAAAATTTTAATGAAATTATGAAAATTAAAAGTATATTATTAAAAAAAAGGAATGAACAAATAGAATGGTAATTAGCATATCAAGTAAAATTTGGCAGAAGGCAATATTATATAATGACAAAGATATAATTAAGCTAATTAAGCTAATACTTAATTTGGTGGAACTAGGTAAGCATGAACTAATTTTTGAAAATAATATGATAGAACAGGATATTATTAGTTGTGCACATTTCCAAAGTTATTCCGAGATTATAAAAAATATTGGAAAACATTCATTCTATAGTAAATTACCAAATAGATTAATTAGGATTACACAAAAAGAAGTACTTAAATTACCAATAGATAGTAACATAAAAATACATTATAATGGAAACAAGGTTGTCCACAAAGAATCGTCTACAATATTTGAGTATATAGATATTTCTATTATAAATTCATACTTAAATTCACCTTTATATATTGTTGTGGAGAATAAAGATTCTGATGGAAAATTTATTAGAAGCATTTATAATTTTATTACTAATAATAATGCGACAATGCAAGATCTTGAGTTAAGTGGAAAATTAAAAATTGTACATGGTGGAGGAGGAAATGTAGGTTTAGTATTGGAAACTTATGTATTACCATGTAGATTAATATGTTTGGTTGATAGTGATAAGAAATATCCACAAGATAGTTTGCAACGCAAAGATGGATTAAGAATAATATGTGATGAATGTGGACACGACTTTATAATTTTAAGTAGGCGTGAAATTGAAAACTATATACCTGATAAAGCTCTAATAAGTTGGCAGAAAAAGCAACAATCTTATAATGATGATATTAATATGTATTTTGATTTAGATAATAAACAAAAATCATATTTTGATTTAAAAAAAGGATTGAAAATTAAAGATTTTAAAGATCATAGGATAAGAGAATTATATTCAAATATATATGATAAATATGAAGAAGTAATTAACAAGGGATTTCAATGTAATAATGTTTTAAATAAAGAAATTTTAAAGGGGTTTGGAAGTAACGTATATAATGCATTTGATGAAATTGCCGTATGTACTAAAGAAGATTTGAAAGATTTCTATGATGAACTTAATGAAATCGTAGAGCTGATTAACAACAGAATATGAAATACATATGAAAATTCATAAAACTGAATTAGCCATAAAAAATTGAAAATACTAATTGAATTAATATACATAAAATATTATAGGAATGTAGGTTAAGTTGTGTAAAAACAGATTAACCTACATTTTTGTATGGTTGATTTGTTATTTTAGGATAACACCACTATAAGAATTTATAAGGAATTTAAATCTTAAATTTTGAAGTACTTGATTTTGACTATAAGGCATAAGTTAAAAAATTTAAAATTAATTTATAAAGCAATTACTGAGGAGATAGCGCTTTTAGAACTTGATAATCTTAATGAAAAAGGATTTCTAAGTATGGTATAGTTATTGATTTTTGTTATGATAATTGGGATGATCTATCTATGTTTAGGAATTGTTACTCGAGATTGGAGAAATAATATATATTATAAATCTTTTGAAAGATTCAATAGAGAAATTAGAAAATGTACTAAAACTAGAATCATATTTCCTACAGATGAATCTTTAAAAAAGTTATTATACTTATATATCATAGACATAATTAAAAATGGATTTCACCAAGACAAAACTGATCTCTTACACTAGGTAAATTGGTAATAAAATAGATAAAAATTCAGTATAACAGCATATATTTTTTATTATTTTCTTATAGTACATTTATTTTTAATAAGTAATTCGCAAATATTCTATTATAGCTGTTTGAATAATTTTTGAACGATTTCTTTTTAAGGGCAAGTTATATTTATTACATACTCTTTCTTCAAGTAATTTCATAACAAAGGAGTTTATACATATAGAAAATTTTTCGTTTGGAGAAGTAGATATATATTCGGCATATTGAGAGGGCGAAATGGTTTCATCTAAAGAACCTTTATTAAGGATTTTATTAGTACTACTATTATCACATTTTAAGGCATCATTATTTCCATTTTTAAGGTTACTTATATCACTACTAGATTGAGTATTTGTTAGATCAATAGATAATTGATTTGACTTTAATTTAGGAGAGTTATTAATACAGGGTTCATCAGATAATTTATTTTCATGATTTATAATTAGAGTATTAGTATCTTTTGGTGATACTTTTTTCTTACTTTTAGAGGTCTTATTTGTATCACTTTTATAAGTATTCCAAGAATGTGTTTTGGTATCCCATTGTAGGTTAAATTCTTTTTTTATATAGTTTGTTATAGCTGTTGTGCTAGGACATTCGCTTTCAGTTACTTTTTCACAAATTGCTTTTCTTATTTTATAAGAAGTCATATTATTTTTTATAAACATTTTAAAATCAAATTCATTAAATATGTTTAAAAGCTTATCTTTTTTCATAAAACACTCCTGCATAAATTTGTATTCAATATATAATATTATTTTAAGCAAAAAGTGTTACTAAACTGAGGAGAATTAAATGCCTAAAAAGAATACTATTTTCTTACTAAGTCTAGTAGGCATATAGTCTTTTACGGTATACCGAGAAAGACTATATGCCTACTAGAATAAAAATTTTAAAACCTTAGTTTTATAAGGTCTTGGGAGAAATAATTATATCTAATTTTAGTTGATTATTTTCATTAGAAACTATAATTTTATTTATTAAAATAAAACATAAAATTCTTTTATCAGTTATTGAAAATTTTATATTTTTTATTTCATTACAAAACTCATTGAATGAAATAGGAACTATATTAAGTTTATTTTTATGGTTATTGAGTTGCTTAGAAAATAAAGTTATATAGTCTTCAAAGTGATGTTTATATTTTAAGAGTCCTTTTTCTATATGTTCTTGGGGATTTTGTTTAAGCATATCATCTATGTTTTTAATGTTTTCTTTAAGTTTTAAAATTTTATTAGTAGTTTCAGTGATTATATCATTATTTGTTTCATTTTTTTTATAAAATTTTTTAAGATAGTGGTTATATCCTTTAGTAATATCATTTTCAGAGTAAGTTGGATTAAGTAGTTTTTCTAAAACTAAATCTTCTATTATTTTAGATTTTACAATGTTATGGGATTTTAAATTTTCTTTTGTAGGACATCTATATACTGAAGGTTTGTTTTTACCGTAGTTTTTAGGAATTAGTTTCATTCCACACTTAGAACATATCAAAAGGTCTTTTAAAATAAAAGGAGAAGAAAAATACTGAGGATCTTTTATAGTGGGTTTAACACTTCTTAATAAATTAAATATACGTTTAGTATTTGTTTCAATTACATCAAGATTTTCTTTATAGGCTGAGGATAAATAAGTTTCTTTTTTTAGATGATTTTTTCTTCTTCCACCTTTTTTACCCCAAGTTAATGTTCCGAAATAAACCTCATTTTGTAGCATGTATTCAACTGTACTTTTCTTAAAGTTGTATGGAAAATATTTTTTAGAAAGTTCTTGTGCAATACTTCTATATCCATATCCTTTAGAATAAAGCTCAAAGGTTGTTTTAATTATATCTATTTTAGAGTTATCTATATCTAAGGCTCTACCAGTAGGACTATCTATAATTTTATATCCTATAGGTGCCTTTCCACCAGTCCAATCACCTCTTTTAAAAACTTGAGTTAAGGAATCAAAAACTCTAGAACTAATGGTTGCAGCTTCAAATTCTGCATAACAAGCTAATATATTTTGAAGTTTTTGACTGAGGAGATCACTTTTAAAGTTTTCACCTTCTTTAGTAAAGTGAATTTTTACATTATTTTTTTCTAGATGTTGTTTTATTAAAGCATTTTGAAATACATCTCTAGCTAGTCTATCACTACTGTAGACTATAAGGTGGGAGAATTGTTTTTTAGAAGCCATAATTAATATTTTTAGAAGTTCTGGTCTATGTTTAAAAACTACGGATAAATCACTAACTACAGGAGTTGAAACTGTAGTTGAAGCTGGTTTCTTTTCTTGAAAAATCATATCATTAGTTAAAATTAAATTGTTTTTATTTGCATATTTAATAGCTTTAATTTTTTGAGTTTGAAGATTTTGACGTGTATCAGATACTCTAAGGTATGCTACTGCTATGTTTTCTATATTGAATGTCTGATGAGAATTTGGATTTGGATACATCTATTTGCACCTTCTTTATAATATTTTTAAAGAAATCATTTGACATATTCTCATTTAATATAAAATTTTCAACCAGTAAATTTCTATTATGAGGAGTTATTTTTTCTTCAAAGTTTTCTTTGTAATACATATATTCAATGGTTTTTTCTTTTAATTTATTATATTTTGTCTGAAGTTCTTTTTCTTGTTTATCTAAGTTATCAAAATAGGGGTTATTTACATTTTTAGATTGTATCATTTTCAGTAAAAGCTTATCTTTTTTAGATTCAATTATGGAGAGTTGCTTTTCTATTGAGGTTATTTGAGCATTTGTTACAGCCATCTTGTTATTGTAATACTTTAAAATTTCTTTATGACTTAATAAATCAGATATAACAGATGACAATAGTATATTTAAAACAGTTTCTTTTTTTATTGAAAAACAATGATTTACACATTGAAAGTTATTGTTTATCAAATATACTTTACATGAGCATTTCTTACAGTAAAGTAAGTTTGAAAATAAGCATGAAGAAGAATTTAATGGATTAATATTTGAAAAACCATTTACATAAAAGTATTTAGTCACGATATTTTCCCAGTATTTAAAATCTTTTATTATAGGGGTAACGTTATTGGCTTTAAGGAGTTTAGATTTGTCTATGCGTAAATTATTTTCATTATCATAAATAAGCAAGTTTTCTATAGGAGTTTTAGCTATTTTAGTATAGTATCCTGTGTAAATAGGAGTTTTCAATATATATTTAAGAGTTGAAGGAGTAAATTTTAAATTATATTTAGTGTTAATATTTTTAGTAATATTTTTAAAATCTGCTTTAGTAAGATTGGATTTTGATAAAGACTCAAATATATATAGAATTATTGGTGCAGATTCATCTTTAGGAATTAATTTAGCATGTTTACCTTTACCTAACTTTAGGTATCCTTTTGGATATTTAGCTGACATTGAGTAAGTTCCACTAGCACGTTTTCTATCTATACCATCTTTGGTTCGGAGCTTTATATTTTCTGGTTCAAGTTCTGAAAAGGAAACTAGTATATTTTCCATAAGTGATGCAAGGTCACTTCCATCATCTAAAAAGGTTTCATTACTAGCAGCATAAATTAATTTAACGTTATTTTGCTTACATAAGTATTTTATTTCTTTAAAATGAATAGTCTTTCTAGCTAGACGATCTCTTTTAAAGACTATTAGATGTTTAAACTTATTATTTTTTAAATCATATACAAGTTTTTTAAAACCAGGTCTATGAAGTGGCTCAAATCTAGTTGCTGATTCGTGATCAAAGTATTCTCCACTAATTATTAAGTTAAGTTCCTTTGCTTTATTTCTACAAGATTGAAGTTGATTTTCTATATTATCTTTATTATTTAAGATTGATCTTCTAGCATATATGGCACAGTAGTGAGTAGGATTATATTTGTATAGTTCAGAGTTTTTCTCCATTGGTCTTTTCTTTATTGCTCCTTTCATCATTTTTTAATATAAATTGTATTATATAGTCCATAAGTATATTCTTATAATATTCTTCATTGTTATAAGTAATGGTGACTTTGATGTTTTCTTTGTCCAATCTTAAAACCTCCCATATCTTTTGTGATTAATACTATACATTACATCAATGTTAATAAAAGTTGAGAATTTTAGACCATGCTGAAGATAGTAAAGACTAAATATATCTGGATAAACTCCAAGTTTCTTTTTTATAGAATAGACAGTGAGAAAAGTTTTATATGAGTTGAAATATTTATCTATAGAGGGTATATATTTACCTGTTTTATAGTCAATTAATTCTAGCTTGTCATTTGATAAGAAGTGGAGTTTATCTACTTTACAACATATAAGATTAGAATCCTCTTTAAAGGTTATGAATTTGTCTAGAAGTAAAATATCACAACCTTTATCAAGAGGATTTAAGAAATAAAGTTTTATGGCATTAGTGGCATAAGATTTAAATAAAGATTCCTCGTGTTTAGATTGGTAACCTGTAGACAACCAATTTATATTAAGGATATCTAGGAGTGCATCATAAGATAAGATGGATTTAGAATAGTTTTTATTTATATCATATAAGGTTTTATGAAGTGATATATCAAGAGAAAGGTATTTATTAATCTCCATTAATAAGTACACCACCTTTGCAGTAATAGGATGTGTACTGAGAGATAAAAATATACATCAAAATGAAATTTCATATAAATGAAAATGGCTAAATCTATAATTATTTAGATTCAGCCATTTTTATTTTAATTATTGTTTTAAGTTCATGAATTATCATATTAGTTATTAAATTTATTTTATCCTTATCAAAATCTAGTACAGAAGATGTTTCAATAAAAGAATTAATTAATGAATTAATCTGTGGTTGGATTTTATTAATGTTTTTACATTCAGTATTTAAATTATCAATAGTGTATGGAGTAGAAAATAATCTTACCTCAGATAAGGGAATATCTAATTCTTTAATAATGTTATTTAGCAAAATAAGTTGAAAGGAATCTGTTTTCCCAGTTTCAATATTACTAATTAATCCAACTGAAACATTAAGTTTATTAGCCAATTCAGTTATGGTATATCCTTTTTTATTTCTATAGGCCCGTATAGTTTTACCTAGTTGCTGCTGCATGAAAACACCTCCATATTTTTGATTATGGACAATGGATAGGGAGTTTAAACATAGAGATGAGATATTAGAATGTTAAAATAAATTTTAATATTAATGTAAAATACATATATAATATGATAAAATATGGATGGAACATGGTTTTTAAGAGTATGCTTTTTTGACTTAGAAGATGTTGCAAATGTTTTTTAAACTTATATATAGTTTATGGCTATGGCATCTAGGACAGAGTACTAGAAATCATTTAGGAGGAGAAAATGAAATACTTATTGTTAGATACTAATATATATATTGATATGGTCGTTTATAGAAATAAAGAGAATCCACCAAAATCATATGAGTGTTTAAGAAATTTACTTGAGTTTAATCAAATCAAGTTGGTAGTTCCTAAAATTGTAAAAGATGAAGTGTATAGACATATAGAAGATGAGATAAACAAAGTGGGAGATAATTTAAAAAATTTGAAGAACAAAATAAATAATATATATTGGGTGAGTAGAGGTGACGAAGTTAGTAAATTTAAGGATAAAATAAATAATTTATCTAATAATATAAGTGAAGTTAAAATTTACTTTGATAAAAATAAGGAATCGTATATTCAAGAATTTAAAGAAAAAATAGCAACTATTTTTGGCAATGATAATAGTATATTAATCGAAGAAACACAAGATTTAATTTTAGGTGTAGAGAAGAGAAAAATTTATAAAAGATGTCCATTTCATATAAAAAATAAAGAATCAAGTGCAGATGCTCTAATTGTAGAAATATTAGTTAATTTAAACAAATTTATAAATTTTATTGAAGATGATAAAGTGATTTTTATTACTAAAAATTTTATCGATTTCTCAAAATCTAAAAGTAAAGAGGAAAGGGAAATTATCCATCCTGATATATGCGATAGTCTAAAAGAAAATATGTTATATGACAAATTCATATATAGCATATTTTATTATAAAACATTAAAGGAACATTTTAAAGAAGAGTTAGAAGTAGCAGAAGAGTTAGAAACTGTAATTGAAGAACAAGTTAAGGAAGAAGAGGAAGAAAGGAAAAGACATTTAGAGTATATTATTGATCTTGATAGAGAAGAGTGCGGATTATCAGAATTATATTCCGATTATAATGTAATGGAATATATAAATGAAGATACTAAATTTGAAGAATTAAAAGGCATACTAAATAAATATAATGAGTTTAGAGACAAAGTCGAAAATTATATAATTAAATATGATGAATTGATAGATTATCTACAGAATTTGAAAAAAGTAGATTTAAAAGAATGTGTAAAAAGATTTAATAAAAAATCAGCATTTATTACTATAGATATGGATGGAGAAGAAATAATTGATAATATGGTAGAATTTATTGATAATTATATTGTTGATATTAATTTAGTAAATTTAATTAATCAAAGCAAATATGAAATTAAAGAAGAATTTCAGTTGGAAACAATAGTTGATATATATGACTATGAAAATAATAGAATTTTATTGAATGCAGAAGGATATCTATCACCCAGTAATTTTGGACAAGATTATATAGAATTAAAAATATTAAAAAATGGAATTTTAGTTAAAAGAGGAATAATTGATATATCATATGGTGGAGCTGAACTTAATGATGATGGTGGAATAGGAGATGCACAAGAAGGTTATATTGAATATTATATTGATGGTATTCAAGAATACTTTGATAATATAATAGATAAAGGTATCACAAAAATTAGTGAAAAACAAAATCTTCTAGATAAATTGATAAAACTTTTAGAAATTAATTTAGACTAATGAAATATTTATTATGTTATAGCAAGTTAAGTTCAATGGTTAAATAAAAAATGGATTGGACTATAATGGAGATATAAAACTTATTAAAAAAGAGAAATTATACTAGGTAATAATCATGAAGACTTAATGAGCAAAGGAAAGACTAAATTGATGTTATAAGAGTAGAGTGTAAGATGGTGAAATTATGAAAACTGGTAGCATAGAAACTTATGAATTTTAGCACACAAAATATTAAAATTGAAATATATGGACGGGTATTCGGTGTAGAAAAATTATATTAACTATTAAATATTTAACTATATAACATGAAACAATAAAACAGCCTTGACTTTCTCTCTAGTCAGGCTTTTCTTTAGTTTTCCTAGGGATTTCCACCTCCAAACTCTTAAAATTTAAACTTGTGTTTTGAACATAGGAGCTTCAGCACCTTGACCAGTGGAAAGTTCAATATCTAATCCTTGTTCTTTAAAGAAACCTTCATTAATAGCTACATACATAGGAGCGTAAAAAACAGAACGAACAACTTCATTTAACTTAACCTCTTGAAGTTCGGATTCATTTTTCTTTCCGCACCCTGTAAATATAACTGATGTGAAAATAAACATAACAGCTAAGCATGTACTTAAAATTTTCTTTTTCATAGACTAGAAATTCCTCCTAATTATTCTTTATGTCACTGTATTATATGCTGGTAAGTTTTTATGGGTGAGAAAGAGTTTGAAGTATTAGAAACTAAGATAAAAAATGGACTTGAAGTTACAAAACAGGATATAATATCTTTAACATTTACTCCTATAATGGGTGGAAGCATAAGTACAGTAGATAAAATACTTAATGCTATAAATATAGTAAAGGATATAAAAAAAGATTATAAAAATGATATAGAATCAATATTATATGCCTTTGCAAATAAATTTTTAAGTGGAAAAGATTTAGAAAAGGTAAAGGAGGAATTAAGAATGACTGAACTTGGCAAAAGCTTAATACAAGAGGGAATAGAAAAGGGTAAAGATGAAGGCAAGAAAGAAAAGACTTTGGAAATCGTTAAAAAAGCAATAAAAAAAGGATTAGATAATCAAACTATAAAAGAATTAACCGATTTAGATATTGAAGAAATTGAATTAATAAGAGAAGTATTAAAATAAAAATTAAATAAGTATAAGAAAAATAGCTAGATCCAATTAGGTCTAGCTATTTTATTATTGTAAAAAAAGTTTACACAATGTAAAAGAACGTAATATTTTTGTAAAGAATAAGTATTTAAAAAGTGATAAATATAAAGTGTTAGCAAATTTAAGTAATTATAAAATTAGTAAAAGCCCCCAAATACATTTATATGCATATAAAGTAAATTTAAGGTATAATAAATATGGTAAATATAACTATATAACTTAACAGAATGTTAAAAAGTAAGGGGGGAATTAGTGTGAAAAAGATATTATCTGTAATAATTATCTGTCTGGTTGGATGTGGGTGTTTTATGGGATGTAGTAGCAAAAAAGATATACATGAAGTTAATGTGTCAAAAGTATCAACTAATCAAAATAATCTTAATGAAGTTCAAGTTATTAATGAATATTTTAAGTGTTGGAATGATAAAGATTTAGGTAAAATGGAATTATTAGAAACTGAAGAATATAAAAATAAAAAGAAAAATTTAAGCTTTAATAACTTAAAATCCGTTGGAATTATTTCTTGTAAAGAATGGGATGTTAAAGAACAAATAAAAAAAGCAATTTATGATAAGAATCAAATTAATAAATTTGATAAAGAAAATGTTAGGTGTTTTACTATACAATTTTATACAAATTCAAATGACAATAAAGAAGATAAAAACCAAAAAATTTTACAAGGTATAGTAATATTAGTTAGAAAAGATAAAAAATCTAACTGGTTAATAAGAGACGTTATGTTTAATGGTGATTTATATTAAAGGTGATGTTTTGAAGTTATAAATAAGTCTAACTATTTCAAATACAGTGTAATAACAAAAGGAGATATAAAACATGGGAAACAAAAGAATCAGACAAAATAAAAGGAGAAGAAAGGGTAAAGATTCAAGGAAGTGGATTGGAATTTTATCTGTATTTATTTTGGGTGTAGGGTTAATCAGTTTTTATAAAGGAAAACAGTATATATCAAAAACTAATAAACCTAATAAAAATGTTAAAGTGCAACAAAAGGTAGTATCAGTACATAACAATAAACCACAAAAGAAGTTTGTAGGCACAAATGATGAAGGTAAAAAATACACTTATGATGCTAAAAAGATCTCAGAAAGAATTACTAAGCGACATTATTTTAATAATGGAGAAAAAATAGTGTTTTTAACCTTTGATGACGGAAGTTCTCCATCAGTAACTCCACAGGTTTTAAAAGTATTAAAAGAAGAAGATGTTAAAGCTACATTTTTTCTTATAGGACAAGTTATAGAACAGGGTGGAGATGCGTCTAAAAAATTAGTTAAAGAGATATTTAATAGTGGACATGCTATAGCAAATCATTCATATAGTCACGATTATAATATTTTATATCCTAATAGTAAACTAGATATAGAAGCTTTTAAAAAAGATTTTGAAAAGAATGATTGTATATTAAAGAGTATTTTAGGAGAAAATTTTTCAACAAGAGTTTTAAGATGTCCAGGTGGATATAGGACTTGGAAGGGTATGAATCCATTAAATGATTATCTTAATAAAACTAATAAGGTATCTGTAGATTGGAATGCTTTAAGCAAAGATGCGGAAGGAAAACCTAAAAAAGCAGAAGAGTTAGCTGATTTAGCAATAGAAAGTAGTAAAGGAAAAGATGTAGTTATTTTATTAATGCATGATGCAAGAGGAAAAGAAGAAACAGCTAAAGCTCTTCCTAAAGTAATCAAATACTTTAAAAGTAAAGGATATAAATTTAAAACTTTATCTTAGTAAATAAAAGCTGCCTTATTAAGAATAAATACTATAATGTAGATTTCTTAGTAAGGCAGCCTTTTTTAACAATTAACGGTAACTATTTTATTATCTTCAACTTTTATAATATCTATTTTTATAAGATTATAATAACCAATAATAGTCTCCTTCTGTATTAAATTTCATATACTTAATTTAATGATAAAATATCATTTTAAAAAAGTAAATATTTATATAAAAATTTCTATGAAAGTTAAAATTATATTTATAAACTAAAATATGTAGCATATAATATATGCTATGAGGAATATTAAAATAATAAAAAATAGAATTATATAAAAGGATGATAAATATGATTTACACAGTTACATTTAATCCCTCTTTGGATTATATTGTAAGAGTAGATGAATTTAAAATAGGTGAAGTAAATAGAACAATTGGTGAGGAAATATATCCTGGTGGTAAGGGGATTAATGTTTCTATAGTTTTAAATAATTTAGGTGTTAAAAGTGTAGCATTAGGCTTTGTTTCAGGATTTACAGGAAAAGAAATAGAAAAAAGAGTTAAGGAATATGGAGTAAAAAGCAATTTTATTAAACTTAAAAATGGAAACTCTAGAATAAATGTTAAACTAAAATCTTCAGTTGAGTCGGAGATAAATGCACAGGGTGCAAAGATAGAAAAGGAAGATTTAAATGAATTTTTTTATAAACTACAAGGAGTACAGGAAGATGACTTTTTAGTTCTTTCAGGTAGTATACCAAACACAGTGCCAGAAAATATTTATGAAGATATAATGAAAAAGCTAAAGGATAAACATATAAAAGTTGTAGTAGATGCAACGTCAAATCTTTTACTAAATGTTTTAAAGTATAAACCTTTTTTAATAAAACCTAATCATCATGAACTTGGAGAATTGTTTAATACAACAATAAAAACTGATGAAGATATAATTTATTTTGGAAAGAAATTACAAAGTATGGGAGCAGAAAATGTAGTTATTTCAATGGCCGAAAAGGGTGCTATATTTATTTCATCAAGTGGAGAAGTTATAAAAAGTAAAGCTCCAAAGGGAGTGCTTAAAAATTCTGTAGGGGCAGGAGATTCAATGGTTGCAGGATTTATTTTTGGATATTTAAAAAATAAAGATTTAATGGAGGCTTTTAAATTTGGAGTTGCAACTGGAAGTGCTACTGCATTTTCTAAGGGCTTAGCTACCAAAAGTCAGGTGGAAACATTATTAAAACAAAAAATAATAGCTAAAAGAATAGAGTAATACTAGTTCTTTTAGCTATTAGCTTATATTTATTTCTAATATCATAATCATTTTTTCCATTTTGAATACAAATCTGGCCGTTTGTGTTTTAAAGTTTTAAAAAATTTTTTAGAAACTTTAAGTTTTCTAAGTCCATTAATCATGTGTTTTGGATATTTTTCTTTTCGTGAGCAATTATTTTTTAATCCTATTACTTTTAATTCTCCACTTTTGGTTATAAATATGTGAGATAAACCAGTATCAAGCCGTGTAAATTCTAGTTTTTCAAAGTTTTCTATTATATCTACTAAAGACAGTGCAAGGTTTTCATCTAGGCTATTTTTTTTTATATAATCTATAATACATATACCATTTACATATTCTCTTAGAATATATCCGGTTCTATATTCAAAAACTTTTGGAAAGTATTTATTACCACTAGCATATCTTAATATTAAATATTCACGTCTGCAATTATCAACATTTTTACATACTTTTAATACTCTATTATTAGGTGTTAAATATAGTAATTCAGTTTTACTTCTATGGAGAATTTTACATTTGTATATATTCACTCCAGCAATTATTAAACTTTTCATATTACTACCTCATTTATCAACTTAAAAAACATAAGTTAATATATATTTATAAAATAAAAACTCTTATTATTACAATATTATGAAAACAAAAAACTTGACACTTAAAAAAATAACGGTATAATAAGAAATAATTATATAATATAAAAACAGAGAAAAAGAGGAGTAGGGATAAGGAGTATTAAGAGAGGAAAGTTTATTAGCTGAGAGACTTTCTATATAAATTATCTTGAAGGTAGCTTTGGAGTTTCTTTATTGAAATAATAGTAGATAAAGACGGTGGTCACATCGTTAATTTTAATGAGTGCTTGATTGATTTCGAGAATTAAGGTGGTAACGCGCATTGTCGTCCTTTGGTGGATTGACAGTGCTTTTTTTATTTTGAAAATTATTTAATATAAAATATAAATTTAAGGAGGAGAAATAATGCAAGAAGTTAATATTGCAAAAACTTATGATCCAAAAGAATTCGAAGATAAGTTATATGAAAAATGGGAACAAAAAGGATATTTTACACCAGAAATAGATAAGACTAAAAAACCTTATACTATAATGATGCCGCCACCAAATATAACAGGACAACTTCACTTAGGTCACGCTTTAGATGGAACACTTCAAGACTTTTTAATTAGAACAAAGAGAATGCAAGGATATAGTACACTATGGTTACCAGGAGAAGACCACGCAAGTATAGCAACAGAGGTTAAGGTTGAAAAATCTCTTTTAGAACAAGGTCTACATAAAAAAGAAATGGGAAGAGAAGCATTCCTTGAAAAAGTATGGGATTGGGCTTACAAGTACAGAGACAGAATAAAAACTCAATATCAAAAGCTAGGAATTTCTGCTGACTATACAAGAGAAAGATTTACAATGGATGAAGGCTTAAATAAAGCTGTAAGAAAAGTTTTCGTTGAATTATACAACGAAGGATTAATATACAAAGGAAACAGAATAGTTAACTGGTGTCCTAAATGTCAAACTGCAATATCAGATGCAGAAATTGAATATGAAGAACAAAACGGTCACTTCTGGCACATTAAATATCCAGTAGTAGGTAGCGATGAATTCTTAGAAATAGCTACAACAAGACCAGAAACTATGCTTGGAGACACAGCAGTTGCAGTTAATCCAAATGATGAAAGATACACACACTTAATAGGTAAAAAGTTAATGCTTCCATTAGTAAATAGAGAAATACCTATAGTTGCAGATGAATATGTTGATGTAGAATTTGGAACAGGAGCAGTTAAAATAACTCCAGCCCATGATCCTAACGACTATGAAGTTGGAAAGAGACACAACCTTCCACAAGTAGTTATATTAAATAAAGATGGTAGTATAGCTGAAGGATACGGAAAATATTCAGGACTTGATAGATATGAAGCAAGAAAAGAATTAGTTAAAGATTTAGATGAAGCTGGTTTCTTAGTAAAAATAAAAGAACATGCTCATAATGTAGGAACTCACGATAGATGTGGTAGCACACTTGAACCTATGACATCAGAACAATGGTATGTTAAAATGAAGCCACTTGCAGAACCTGCTATAAAGGTTGTACGTGAAGGTGAAATTAAATTTGTACCTGAAAGATTTTCAAAGACATACTATAACTGGATGGAAAACATTCAAGATTGGTGTATTTCAAGACAATTATGGTGGGGACACAGAATCCCAGTTTGGTACTGTAAAGATTGTGGAGAAGTAATAGTATCTACAGAAGATCCAACTAAGTGTCCAAAATGCGGAAGTGAACATTTAGAACAAGACAAAGATGTACTTGATACTTGGTTCAGTTCAGCACTATGGCCATTCTCAACACTTGGATATCCAGAAAAAACTGAAGACCTTGAATACTTCTATCCAACAAACACATTAGTTACAGGATACGATATAATATTCTTCTGGGTAGCTAGAATGATATTCTCAGGACTTCACAGCATGAAGAAGATACCATTTAATACTGTATTAATTCACGGTATCGTAAGAGATAGTGAAGGAAGAAAGATGTCTAAGTCTTTAGGAAATGGTGTTGATCCTCTTGAAGTTATCGAAAAATACGGTGCAGATGCTCTAAGATTTATGTTAATCACAGGTAATGCTCCAGGAAACGATATTAGATACTACGAAGAAAAAGTAGAAGCAGCTAGAAACTTTGCAAATAAGATCTGGAATGCATCAAGATTTGTTATGATGAACCTTGACAAAGATTTAATGGAAAAATATAAAGATTGCAAAGAGTACACACTTGCAGATAAGTGGATATTATCAAGAATAAACACTGTAGTTAAAGAAGCTACTGAAAACATAGATAAGTTTGAACTTGGTATAGCAGCTCAAAAGATATACGACTTTATGTGGAACGAATTCTGTGACTGGTATATAGAACTTGTAAAACCAGCATTATATGGTGATGATGAAAAAGCTAAAGGTGTAGTATTAAATGTATTAAATGAAGTTCTAAAGAAAGGACTAAAATTATTACACCCAGTAATGCCATTTATAACAGAAGAAATCTACACTAACCTTCCAAATACAGAAGAAACTATAGTAACATCAGCTTGGCCTGTATTTGAAGAAGAATTAAGTGATGCAAAAACAGAAGAACAAATGAATTACATTATAGAAGCTATAAAATCTTTAAGAAATGTAAGATCAGAAATGAATGTTCCTCCTTCAAGAAAAGCTAAAGTTACTATATTTGCAACAGAAGGAAAAGATGCATTTAAACAAGGTACAATTTACTTTGAAAGATTAGCATCAGCATCAGAAGTTGATTTCGTAGATTCTAAAGATAGCATACCAGAAAATACAGTATCAGCTGTAACTAAGGGTGCTGAAATGTTTATGCCTCTTCTAGATCTTGTAGATATTGAAAAAGAATTAGAAAGATTAAATAAAGAAAAAGAAAAGCTACAAAAAGAAATAGAAAGAGTAGAAAAGAAACTTTCCAATGAAAAATTCGTAAGCAAAGCTCCAGAAGCAGTTGTTAATGAAGAAAGAGAAAAAGGAAAGAAATATAAAGAAATGTACGAAGCTGTAATTCAAAGAATAGAAAACTTAAAATAAACACAAAATATTTAAAATACATGGGCTATTTGTCCATGTATTTTAAAGTTAATTATAGAATAAAGGAGATAAACAATGTCAAAAAATTTAGAACTAATGAAAAAAATAATAGAGGAAAAAAAGAAAAAAAGCTCACAACAAATGTCAAAGGGAAGACCGGCTAAGCGCATCGGAGGAAGTAGAAAAGGCATTAATAGTTATAAACAAGGTGGAGTATTTGATAAGTAATTAAATTAAAATTTAAAGGTAGAATGGGGAGAATATCTTGAATTATAAAGAATGTATGAATTATATAGATGATGCTGCAAGGTTTAGTATAAATCTTGGACTGGATAGAACCAAAAGAATATTAGAACTTCTGGGAAATCCACATGATAAAATCAAATGTATACATATAGCAGGTACCAATGGAAAAGGTTCTACAACATCAATGATTAGCTCTATTTTAATTGAAGAAGGGTATAAAGTAGGTATGTATACCTCACCATATATTGAAGAGTTTGAAGAACGAATACAAATAAGTAATACTAATATTTCAAAAGAAGATTTAAGTATATGTGTAACTGAAGTTTATAATGCAGCTAATAAGATACAAGAAGAAGGATACAGTCACCCAACTCAATTTGAAATAATAACATGTGCTGCATTTTTATATTTTTATAACAAAAATGTAGATTATGCAGTTATTGAAGTTGGACTTGGAGGAAGATTTGATTCTACAAATGTAATAACTCCAATATTAAGTGTAATTTCTTCAATTAGCTATGACCACATAAAAATATTAGGTGATACTATAGAAAAAATTGCTATAGAAAAAGCAGGTATAATAAAAAATACAGTTCCTGTAGTTTTATATCCTCAATTAAAAGAAGCGGAAGATGTAATAAAAACTGTGTGCCAGGAGAGAAAATCTCCACTTAAAATGTTAGACATAGAATGTGCAAAATATATAAATTGCAATGATATAAAATTAAATGGAGAGAATATAAGAACTCAAAATATAATAGTAAATGTTGATGATAAAACTTATGACATAAATCTTTCTCTTCTTGGAAAACATCAAATATTAAATTGTGCCACTGTTTTATATGCGATTAATGAGCTTAAAAAGATGGGGGTATCAATAAAAGATACATCTATTATTAATGGACTTTTAAAAGTTAAGTGGATAGGAAGATTTGAAATTTTAAATAGAAATCCACTAGTAATATTAGATGGAGCACATAATATTGATGGAATAAAAAGTCTTAAAGAAAGTGTAGATACTTACGCTGATTATAAGGATATGGTTCTTATTTTAGGAATTTTAAATGATAAGCAAGTTGAAGATATGATTAAAGTTATAACTCCTAATGCAAAGATGGTTATATGTGTTACACCACATAGTGAAAGAGCTGAAATTGCTGGTGAACTTATGAAAAGTGTTAAACAATATAATCCTAATTGTATAGCCATTGAAGATTATAAAATAGCATATGAAACTGCACTTAAATATTGTGATTGTGATGATTTACTTTTAATATCAGGTTCTCTTTATATGATAGGAGATATGAGAAAAATAATAACTAGAAAATAAAATTAAAAAATAAAGTGTCTGACCCTTAATTAAAGGTCGGACACTTTTATGCTTTCTTAATGTTTTTAGCTTTTAATCGTCTTGTTACAAATCTTTGAAGTAAAGTTTTTATTACAGCTATTATAGGTACTCCAAGGAACATTCCAAGTACACCAAAAGTTCCACCACCAACTAAAATAGCAAGTATGATCCAGAATGGACTAACGCCTACTTTATCTCCAAGTATTTTTGGACCTAAAACCCATCCATCGAATTGTTGAAGTATAACTATAAATATAAGTACCCACACAGCTTTAATAGGACTATAGAATACTGTAATTAAAACAGCTGGTATCATACCAATGAATGGTCCAAAGTATGGTATCATATTAGTTATTCCAACAAGTAAACTAATTAATAATACATAAGGTGCTTGTAGTATTGCAAGACCAATAGCACACAAGATACCAATTATTAAAGAGTCTATTGATTTACCGATAATGTATTGAGAAAATATAACATTTACTTCATTACCGAAAGTAAGGAAAGAATCTATTGATTCTTTTTTAAATATACAATATAAAAAGTTTTTAGCATTTCTTTGAAATGATTCTTTATCTTTTAATATGTAAACAGATATTATAAATCCAAATATCATTTTTAAGAATGAAGAGGTAAAATCTATTGCATTTGATAATGCTACGTTAAGGAATGATTTTAAAGAATCTGTTAACGTAGTCGTTATATTAGTTAAACCTTTATTTGCAAACTGTATAAGCGTAGTGTTATTTGACAAATTAAATTTATTTATAGTTGCATAAAACCATGCTTGAGTTTTTATAACATATATAGGCATATCATTAAGTAATTTTCCAACATTACTTATAATAGCTGGAGATATAATGGTAACTGTAAGTGTTATAAATCCTATAAGTAATAAAAATACTATTAGTATGCTAAAACATCTTTTAAGATTAAACTTTTTTTCAAAGTATATCATTAAAGGATTTAAAATATAAGCAATACCAAATGCCCAGAAAAATGGGGTTAATATAGAAAGAACAACTGATAACCCAGAAGCAAAGACTTCTATATTGTTAATTGCTTTAAAGATTAAAGCCAAAATTATAAAAACTGGTATAACATTTATATAGGGTATTTTATTTTTCCACAATAATTTAGTGCCTCCTTTACTTAAACTTACAATTGATTATATCATCAATTTATACAATAATAAAGCGGTATATTATAAAAATATACCGCTTAGGAACTTATTGTTAACAACAGCAGCAGCAGCAGCTAAGCATTGGGGCACAACAACATGATGCAGCACCTACTCCCCAACCACCGCAACAGAATAATAATACAAGTAGAAGTATTATCCAAAGACCATCATCATAATATGGGCGACAATCTGCCATAAATAACCCTCCTTTCTTTAGGAGATTTTATGGATGTTAGAACCTCTCGGCTTGTCCTAACACTATATACTATGATGTATAAGTAAAAAGTGTTTCTATTTTTTGTAAAAAATATAAAATTTATATTTGAAATGGAGGAATATCATATGAAAAGATTAAATAGAGAATTTTATACAAGAGATACAATAGAGGTTGCAAAGGATTTATTAGGAAAAATTATTGTTGTGGAAAATGAAACAAAATTACTTGGAAAAATAGTTGAAGTAGAAGCTTATGGTGGTATTAGTGATAAAGCAGCTCATTCATATGGAAACAGAAAAACTGAAAGAACTAAAATCATGTATGAGGAAGGGGGCTATGTTTATGTATTTCAGATTTATGGTATGTACAATTGTTTAAATATAGTTTCTTCAAAAAAGGATGTTCCAGAAGCAGTTCTTATAAGAGCAGTTGAACCAATTGAAAATATAGATGACTTTAGTAAAAATAGATATGGAAAAGATTTCAACGAGTTAACTAAGTATCAACAAAAAAATATAACTAATGGACCAGGAAAGTTATGTATGGCAATGAATATTACAAAAAAATTTAATGGTTTGGATTTGTGCAAAGATAACATATACATAGTTGACAATAAAGAGGAATTTGAAATTGTAGCTTCTAAAAGGATTGGAATTGATTATGCCGAGGAAGCTAAGGATTATTTATGGAGATTTTATATTAAGGATAGTAAATATGTTTCAAAGAAATAGTTTAAACTACTAATAGTATACTATAATTTAAAAATTTACTAAAATTGTAAGGCGATAAATATTTATAAAAAAATAAAAGGATAGATATAATAATAAATTTAGTTATATCTATCCTTTTTTATTATTTTAAAATTTTATTTATCTGATTGTTTATTTTTTATTTCTTCAAGGGCTTTAGCTAATTGATCAGGACATGAAGTTCCTTTTCCTCTGCAATCTATTCCTCTAAGTTTTTCTATTATAGAGTCTATGTCCATTCCTTCAACAAGACTACAAATACCTTTTAAGTTTCCATTACATCCACCTACAAAAGAGGCATTTTTTAATTTATTGTCTTCAATCTCAAAATCTATTTGTCTTGAACAGACTCCCTTTGGTATGTACGTATACAAAATATCATCTCCTAATATAACTAATAAGTTATATTATAAAATATTAATTTATTAACCACAAGTAAACTTTCATAAAAATTAAGAAGTACAATACCATATTTGTAATATTTTACATATTATACTGTGAGGGGGTGAGAATATGGGAAAACTATATGTGTGTAATACACATTCAGATAATATATCTGTTGTAGATATAGGAGTATTTAAAGAGGAGGGAAAAATATATTCTAAAACTCCTAGCTTAGATAAAATAGGGCCCCACAGTATATGTAACTATAAAGACAAGCTACTTGTGGCTAATAGGTACAATAATACTTTGTCTATATTTGATAAAGTAAATGGAGAAGAAATAGACAATTATTTTATAGGTATGAATTGCAATGATGTAGTAGAGTACAAAGATAAGGCTTATATAATATGCGCAGATTCAAATGATGTTGTGGTTTTTAATTTGAAAACTAATTTAATAGAGGAAAAAATTCCTTGCGGAGATTTTCCAAAGAGCATAGAAATTAATAAACATAAGAAAATTATACTTATATCTAATTTTCAAGATGACAGTATTACTTTAATTGATTTAGAGGACACAAAAAATATAAAGAATATAAGGGTAGGGTCATATCCAACAAAAGCATCGTTTACAGTGGATGGCGAACATATTATAGTATGCGAAAGTAACATGGGAGGTGATATGAAAGGAAGTTTAAGTATTATTTCTTTAAAGGGACTTAGGTTATTTAATAAAATTTTAGTAGGAAAATATCCTGTTGATATGTATATAAATTCTAGTTGCAGTTTTGTATCTAATTTTGGGGATGGAACTATAAGTATAGTGGATATTAACAATTATAAAGAGATAAAAAAGATAAATGTTGGGGGTATGCCAAAGGGCATTATAAAACTAGGAGAAAGTATATATGTGGGGGATAATTATAACAATTTATTGATAAAAGCAGATTTAATTAAAGAAAATAAAAAAGTCATATCCATAGGAGGAGAACCTACTGGTATGACGTATATATGATTGGTTAATTAATCGTTTATGAGAACCTCTATAAGTTTATAGTATATTTCAGAAGAATTTTCCTTCCACTTTGCACACAAAGCTTTAGCTTGTTCATTTGAAGCCACGTTTAACTTTAGGTCAATTAAAATAGAATTATTTTCAATAGCCTTCAAATTTACAATATAATTATTTCCTTCAATCGTATATTCAGAGGAAATGGTTATTTCCTTTTTTATACTATCTAAATGTTTATTAAGGTAGGCATCTATTGCTTTCGTTTTATCTTCAGATATTCTATTTCTAAATAAGGAAAGCACCTTTAAACCTTTACTTGATATTACGATTCTATGCTTACCTTCTTGTTCTATCACATTTATAAAAAGAGCACTTTCAAGTTCACTTAAATATTGTTGAAGTGTGAAATAATTAATAAAATTGTTTTCTAAAATTATTTGAGTAATTTGATTATTGGAAATAGGAAGTTTTATATTTTCTAGTAAATAAAGCAAAAGAAGTTTATCTTCAGCTAAATCTGATGTGTTACTAAACACTTACTTCTCACTCCTTTTTGTTATATTTTATAAATTATTATAACATAAAAAGTTATAAAATAAATAATTCATTAAAATTAAATTTTTTTATTTTGTATTTTATGCTATAAAATGGAAAAGTTTATGCTTTAAAATTGCAAAAAGGAATATTTAATCTGGTTTATATATATAAATTCAATAAAGTAATTATATAAACTAGGAGGATATATGAGTGTACAAAATGTTTTAAAGTTTTTCAAAAAATATAGGTTGTTTTTTATTGCAGGAATTTTTGTGTTTTTTTCAGCTTATTTTTTAGCGTTTAGATTAAATCATGTTGAAATGGCAAGTTCTAAAGTTCAAAAATTTCCTATATATCGTGTGGATACTAAAGAAAAAAAGGTGGCTATTACTTTTGACACCAATTGGGGAACTAATAACACTAAAAAAGTTTTGGATATTTTAGATAAGTATAATGCAAAAGCTACATTTTTTTTAATGGGAACATGGATAGATAAACATCCAGAAGAAACCAAAGAAATTTTTAAAAGAGGTCATGAAATAGGAAATCACTCTAATAGTCATGCGGATTTTACTTTAATATCTGAAAGTAGAATGATTGAGGAAATAGCTGCTACTGATGCAAAATTAATAAAACTTCTAGGAAAGGATAGTAAGGTTTTTAGATTTCCTTCAGGTTCTTATAATGAAAAAGCAGTTAAGGTAGCTGAAAATACTAATCATTTTTGTATACAATGGGATGTTGACAGTATAGATTGGAAGGAAAGAGGGGCAGACATAGAGTATAATAGAGTAATGAAAAATGTTAATCCGGGATCTATTATATTATTTCACGATAATGCAAAGTATACACCAGATAATTTAGTTAGAATAATTGGGGAATTACAAAAGGAAGGATACAAGTTTGTAACTATATCGGATCTTATATATAAAGAAAATTATCATATTGATAATACTGGTTGTCAAAAATTAAATTAAATATATATTGAAAATCAATTAACAATTGTATTATAATGGAAACATAGTCAATTGTCAGATAATTAACAAAACAATTTCAAATAAGTTTATTATTTTTGTTATATTTTTAAGTTTATTTGAATATTTATATTTCAGTAAGATAAATAAAAAAGAAAACTAAGGGAGAGAGGGGTTAAGATGGACAATTTAATGTTAAACAACAAAATTTATTTAGAGGGGACTTGTGTATCAAATCTTGAATTCAGTCATGAAATGTATGGAGAGGGATTTTACACATTTAAAATTTCTGTAAATAGACTCAGCGATGTAAAGGATATCTTACCAGTTACTATTTCGGAAAGATTATTAACTGAAATAGACATAAAAGAAGGAGCAGAGTTAATAATAGAAGGTCAACTTAGATCTTATAATAAGTTTATTGAAGGATCTAATAGACTTATACTTACAGTATTTGCAAGGGATGTACAACCATGCATTGAAAAGAGCAAAAATCCAAATCAAATTTTCTTAGATGGCTATATATGCAAAGAGCCTATTTATAGAACAACTCCTTTTGGAAGGGAAATTGCAGATATATTATTAGCGGTTAATAGACCATATAATAAGTCTGATTATATACCTACAATTTCTTGGGGAAGAAATTCTAGATTTTGTAAGACATTGAATGTTGGAGATAATATAAGAGTTTGGGGAAGATTACAAAGTAGAAAGTATCAAAAGAAAGTTGGAGAAGACGAAGTTGTAACTAAGACAGCTTATGAAGTTTCTATATCAAAACTTGAATATGCTGATGAGATTGATGAAGAAATTGATAAATCAGTAGAAAACTTAGCAGAATAAAAAAAATACTTGGCTTTCGCCAAGTGTTTTTTTATTTTCTTAAATCGTCCATTAACTTAGTTTTGTCTTTAGTTTTATCATCAACAGTTTTAATTATTTTAGCAGGACTTCCAGCTACAACTACATTTTCAGGAATGTCTTCAACAACAACAGAACCTGCTGCAACAACAGAATTCTTTCCAACACGTACTCCTTCTAATATAACGGCATTTGCACCTATTAATACATTGTCTTCAATTACACAAGGTGATTTGCTAGGTGGTTCTAATACACCTGCAACAACAGCACCAGCACCCAAATGAACGTTTTTACCAAGCTTTGCACGAGCTCCAAGTACAGCGTTCATGTCTACCATAGTGCCTTCTCCGATTTCGCAGCCTATATTAATAACAGCACCCATCATAATAACAGCATTCTTACCTATAGAAACCATATCTCTTATAATTGCACCTGGTTCTATTCTAGCATCTATATTTTTAGTATCTAACATAGGTATAGCAGAATTTCTTCTATCTTGTTCTATTCTATATTTGTTTATTGAATCTTTATTTTCATCTAAAAAGTTTAAGATTTCTTGACTTTCACCAAATAGTACATAAAAATTATTTTCACCATAACATTCTATATTATTTACATTACAATTAGTAAGGTTTCCATCTACATATACTTTAAGTGGAGTGGATTTCTTTGATTCTTTTATGTATCTTGCAATTTCGTATGGATTTGTTAAATCGTAATTCATTATGTAGCCTCCTTATTATATTAAAAATATAATCTATATTATAATCAATATTGTCTGCAATTTAAAGTAAAATATATATTAGATTAAATAAAAATAATTAATAGGAATAAACTAATGTATACAATAAAATTAATATGTATTTTATTATGGACATATGTGTTGCAATAGAGTAAAATTTATAATAAAAGATAAATTTTACATTAAATCTTGAAATGAGGTATGCTGACGTGAAAAATATAATTTCAACTAATGTGCAAAATATTGAAATATCGGGAATAAGAAAGTTCTATAACAAAGTAGTAAAAATTGAAGATGCCATTTCTCTTACTTTAGGACAACCAGATTTTAATGTACCACAAAAGATAAAAGAAGCTATGATAAAGGCTATAAATGATAATAAAACAGCGTACACTTCAAATGCGGGTATAGAGGAATTAAGAAAAGAGATAGGTAATTATTTAATGGAAAAGTTTCATATTAAATATAATAAGGAAGAAATATGTTTAACTATAGGAGGAAGTGAAGCAATTTTATCTACTTTTATGGCGTTTATAAATAAAGGAGATAAAGTTTTAGTTCCAACTCCAGCTTATCCTGCTTATGAAAGTTGTATAAAACTTTTAGGGGGAGAAGTTATAAACTATCCTTTAAAAGAAGACTTTTCTATTGATCATGAATCATTAAAAAATATTATAGACATGGAACAACCTAAAATTATGATTTTATCATATCCTTGTAATCCTACAGGAGCTACTTTACTTAAAGAGGATAAAGAGAAACTATATAATTTAATTAAGGATAGAAAAATTCTAGTTATTAGTGATGAAATATATAGTGCTATTTCTTTTGAAGAAGAATATCATTCATTAGGACAATATGAGGATTTAAAAGAAAAGTTTGTACTTGTTAATGGATTTTCTAAAATGTTTTCTATGACAGGGCTTAGACTTGGATTTGTATGTGCTGATAAAAAGTATATAGATAGTATAGTAAAGGTGCATCAATATAATGTGTCTTGTGCTCCATCTATTGTTCAATGGGGAGCTTTAGAGGGAATTAGAAATTGTATAAGTGATGTTGAGTACATGAAGGAGAAGTTTAATGAAAGAAAAGATTATTTATATAATAGATTAGTGGCTATGGGATTAGAAGTGGAATATCCAAGAGGGGCTTTTTATATATTTCCAAGTATAAAGAAATTTAATATGAGCAGTGAGGAATTCTGTGAGAGATTATTAAATGAAGCTAAACTCGCAATAGTACCAGGCTCTGCTTTTGGAAAAGGCGGAGAGGGATTTATTAGAATTTCTTATTGTTATTCCTTAGAACAACTAAAAGAAGCCATGAGTAGATTAGAAAATTGGATTAAAAATTTAAAATAATTTTATAGTGTAAAGTGTAAATAGTGACGATTAATTATATTTATTTTATACATTTATAAATATAATTAATTATAAATTAAATTGTTAGAAAATTATAATTTGAGAAAGATTCAATGGAAATGTTTCATAGTGAAAAAAAATATTCCATTACTATAAGATACTAACTGGGAATAATGATAAAAATGGTAATAAAAATCCAAAAAAATATTAAAAATATTGACCAATTCTTTAAAATATGATATGATTTTTTAAAATAAATAATAAAATTAACAATTTAAGAATATATATTTATTGATTTTAGAATTTGTGGAAAATATTGTTTATGAAGGACAAAAAATATAAATTTGCATTTCAAACCTAAGATGCATTTATATTTATGCATAAATTATATATACAAACTAAGGGGGAATATAAGGTGAAGAAAAAAGTACTAGCAGTATTGCCAACTGCAGCCTTAGCGACAACAATGTTGTTTACAGGATGTGGAAGTGCGAGCAAAGGGGCTAAGGAAGCTGGAAAGACAACAGCTCAAAGTGGAGGTACTTTAAATGTTGATTTACCAGAAATAAAAACTTTAGACTCAGCTCAATCACAAGATAATATATCAGCAACTCCAATTGGGGCAGCATTTGAAGGACTAACAAGAGCTAATAATGGAAAAATGGAGCTTGCTGCAGCAAAAGAGTGTAAAGTCTCAGATGACAAAAAAACTTACACATTTACATTAAGAGATTTAAATTGGACTGACGGAAAGCCAGTAACAGCAAAAGACTTTGAATATGCATGGAAGAGACTTGTTGATCCAAAAACAAAGGCTCCATATTCAACATTTATAAATGGAATAGTTAAAAATGCATCTAAAATTTCAGAAGGAAAAGGAAATCCAGAAGAATTAGGAGTTAAAGCTAAAGATGATAAAACTTTAGTTGTAACACTTGAAAAACCAGTACCATTCTTCGAAGAGTTAACAGCATTCACAGCATTATTTCCAGTAAGACGTGATATAGTTGAAGCTCAAGGAGAAAAATACGGTTCAGATCCAACTAAAATGGTATTCAACGGACCATTCGTAGTAGAAAGTTGGCAAAAAGGTGGTAAAACTGTATTAAAGAAAAATGATAAATATTATGATGCTAAAGATGTAAAACTTGACGGCGTTGTATTCCAAGATATAAAAGAATTACCAACAAAATATCAAATGTTCTCAGCTAAACAATTAGATTCAATTGGAGCTACTGGAGAATATAGAGAAAAATTAAAGATGGATGGAGAAAAAGGAAAATGCGTATTTAAAACAGCAAAAACTCCTTCTGCATTCTACATGATATATAATATGAATGGAAAAAATAAATTACTTACTAATCCAAAAATAAGACTTGCTTTATCTTTAGCAATGGATAGAGAAACATATGTAAACAAGATTTATAAAAGAGGATTTGTAGCATATGGATTAATTCCTGAAACTATAAAATGTATAGATAAAGATTTTAGAGCAGAAGTTCCAGAACCATTAAAAGCTGTAATAGCTGAAAAGAAAGATCCAAAAGCATTATTCGTTGAAGGATTAAAAGAATTAAAAATGGATCCAGATCCATCTAAATATACTTTAAATTATATGTCACAAGGTGCAGCTGCATTTGACAAACAATCAGGTGAATATTTCCAAAATCAATGGAAAACAAAGATTGGTGTTAATGTAAACATAACACAACCTGCTAGTTTCTCTGATTACCTAACAAAATGTCAATCAGGAGAATTTGAAATAGCAATGTCAGGATGGGGTGCAGACTACAACGATCCATCTAGTATGACAGATGTATTCTCTAAATCTAATGGAAATAACCATAGTAAATACTACAATGCAAAATATGAAGAAATTATAGCTAAAGCAAATGCTGAATTAGATCCAGCTAAGAGACTTGATTTATTTAAACAAGCAGAACAATTATTAGTAGTTGAGGATGCAGGTATAGCTCCAGTATTCTACAAAGACTTAAGTTCAGCTGAACAAAATTATGTAAAAGGAATTCAAAATCCAGCATTTGGAGCAAGCATGGAACTTAAATGGGCTAGTATTGAAAAATAATTAACTGTTTACAAATATATTTTAAATACTACAACGAATAGTTTTCGTTGTAGTATTTATGTATTATTTATTATACATATATTATTAGCAAAGTATTTAAAAAGATTATGTTTTTAATATATACTTATTAATTTTAAAGAGGGGGAAAACAATGGCTAAATATATACTAAAGAGAATAGGGTATATGTTAATAACTTTATGGGTTATAATAACAGCTACTTTTTTCTTAATGAATAGTATACCCGGAGATCCAGTTATGGTGAAAGCTCAAAAACTACCTCCGGAAATGCAACAACTTATGAGACAACAGTATGGCCTTGATAAGCCATTAACAACTAGATACGTTATTTATTTGAAAAACTTAACTAAAGGACAATTAGGTGATTCTTTTATAACACCAGGTTATAATGTACAACAAATCATCAGCGAAAAGTTTCCTAATTCTGCAAGATTAGGGGTTCAAGCAGTATTTATAGGATTAGTTATAGGTGTTATATTAGGTATAATAGCGGCATTTAGAAGAAACAGTAATGTAGACTTCTTTGTAATATTCCTTGCAATTATGGGTGTATCAATACCAAGTTTCGTTTTGGCAGCATTACTCCAAAAGGGATTAGGTGGTACAGGTTCCCTTCCTATAGCAGGTTGGTACAATCCAGGGGATGGAATTGATGGATTTAAATTCACTGTGCTTCCAACAATAGCACTATGTTTTGGTAGTTTAGCAACTTATGCAAGATACATGAGAACCTCAGTTCTTGATGTAATAGGTAAAGATTATATAATTACAGCTAGAGCTAAAGGACTTTCACAAGGAGCAATTGCATGGAAACATATAATAAGAAATGCGATTTTGCCTATTATAACAATATTAGGGCCACAACTTGCGGCTATAATAACAGGTTCTATAGTAATAGAAAGAATCTTTGCGATACCAGGTATAGGAAATTCTATGATAGATGCTATACTTACAAATGATTATAATATCATAATGGGATTAACTATCTTTTATTCTGCTTTGTATATTGTATCTTTACTAATTGTCGATATTATGTACTCAGTAGTAGATCCAAGAATAAGACTAACAGGAGAAAAAAGGTAGGGGGATATTTAAATGGCTGAATTGAAAAAAGAACAATTTGAAATGATAGGTTGTGAGAATGAAAACTCTGAAGCTATTTTACGACCTAACATGACATATTGGCAAGATGCATGGAGAAGATTGAAACAAAACAAAGTAGCCATGTTTTCTATGGGGCTACTTATAGTTATAATTACAATGTGTATTATTGGACCGTATATAACTAAGCATGGTTACAGTGAACAAATTATGGAAAATATCAATTTAGAACCTAATGGTGAATATTGGTTTGGAACAGATAACTTAGGAAGAGATTTATTCTCAAGATTATGGATAGGTGGAAGAGTTTCTATTGCAATTGGTGTCATAGGAACTTTAATAGAAGTTGTTATAGGATGTATTTACGGTGGAATTAGTGGATACTTTGGTGGTAGAGTTGACGATATAATGATGAGAATTGTTGAAATACTAAACAGTATTCCATATATGATAGTAGTTATTATACTTTCAATTTACCTAGGACCAGGTATGTCATCACTTTTAATTGCACTATGTATAACTGGATGGACTGGTATGGCTCGTATGGTTAGAGGTCAGGTTCTTCAACTTAAACAGTCAGAATATGTACTAGCAGCTCAAGCTCTAGGTGGTTCATCTACAAGAATAATATTAAGACATTTAATTCCTAACACTATAGGAATAATCATAATATACATGACTTTCGATATACCAGGATTTATATTCTCAGAAGCTTTCTTAAGCTTTATAGGTCTTGGAATAAAACCTCCTGCTACAAGTTGGGGTGCAATGTGTGCCGCTGGTCAATCAGTAATGGATTTCTATCCATATCAATTAATATTCCCAGCAGCAGCTATATGTTTAACAATGCTTGCATTTAATTTATTAGGTGATGGACTAAGAGATGCTCTAGATCCAAAACTTCGTCAGTAGGGAGGATAAAATATGGATAATTTATTAGAAGTAAAAAATTTAAGAGTTTCTTTCCATACTTATGCTGGTGAAGTTCAATCTGTTAGGGGAGTAAACTTTAACTTAAATAAAGGTGAAACTTTAGCAATTGTTGGTGAATCAGGATGTGGAAAGACAATAACATCAAAAAGTATAATGAGATTAATACCAATACCACCTGGAGAAATCAAGGAAGGTTCAGAAATACTTTTTGAAGGTAAAGATATTGTAAAAATGTCAGAAAAGGAATTAAGAGATATAAGAGGCGGAAAGATAAGTATGATATTCCAAGATCCAATGACATCTCTTAACCCAACTATGAAAGTAGGAAAGCAAATAGCAGAAAGCTTAATTATTCATAAAGGAATGAATAAGCAAGATGCAATGAAAGAAGCATTAAGAATGCTAAAGGTTGTAAATATACCTAATGCTGAAAAAAGAATTAATCAATATCCTCATGAATTTTCAGGTGGAATGAGACAAAGAGTTATGATTGCTATAGCTCTTGCCTGCGATCCTAAAATATTAATTGCGGATGAACCTACAACAGCATTAGACGTAACTATACAATCTCAAATAATGGAACTTATTGCAGAACTTCAAGAAAAACTTGGAACAGCAGTTATACTTATAACTCATGACCTTGGAGTTGTTGCAAGTGTTGCACATAAAATTCAAGTAATGTATGCAGGTCAAATTATAGAAAGAGGAACAACAGATGAAATTTTCTATAATCCAAAGCATCCATATACATGGGCATTACTTCAATCAGTGCCAAGACTTGATACTAAAAACAAAGACAAACTATATTCATTAAATGGAACACCTCCAGATTTAGTACAGCCACCAAAAGGATGTCCTTTTGCATCTAGATGTGAATACTGTATGAAAATTTGTAAAGAGGCTATGCCAGAGGTTACTAAAATTAGTGAAACACAAGAAGTTTCATGTTGGTTACAACATCCAATGGCACCAGATGTTGAGCCTCCAATTAATTTAGGAGGTGGAACTAATGAATAATAATGAAAATTTAGTTGAAGTAAAGAATCTAAAAAAATATTTTAAAGTAGGAAAAAATGCTACATTAAAGGCAGTAGATGATGTAACTTTTAATATAAGAAAAGGTGAAACTCTAGGTCTTGTTGGAGAATCAGGATGTGGTAAGACAACTTGTGGTAGAACAGTTCTTGGACTTTATGGTGCTACAGGTGGAAAAGTGTTATTTGAAGGTGTGGATATTCATAGTCTTAAAGGCAAAGAAAAAAGAGAATTTACAAAACACGCACAAATAATATTCCAAGATCCATATGCTTCATTAGATCCTAGAATGACAGTAGGAGATATAATAGCAGAAGGAATAGATATTCATGGATTATATACAGGACAAGAAAGAACTGATAAAATCTATAAATTACTTGAACTTGTAGGACTTAATAAAGAACATGCTTCAAGATTTCCTCATGAATTTTCAGGGGGACAAAGACAAAGAATAGGTATTGCAAGAGCACTTGCTGTTGAACCTAAATTTATAGTGTGTGATGAACCTATATCAGCACTTGATGTGTCTATACAAGCACAAGTAGTTAACTTACTTATTGATCTTCAAAGAAAGTTTGATTTAACTTATCTTTTTATAGCTCATGATTTATCTATGGTTAAACATATTTCAGATAGAGTAGGGGTTATGTATCTTGGAAACATGGTAGAACTTGCTGATAGTGGTAAGCTGTATGCAAAACCACTTCATCCATATACTCAAGCATTACTTTCAGCAATACCACTTCCAGATCCAGAAGCTGAAAAATCAAGAAATAGAATAATGTTAGAGGGTGAAGTTCCGAGTCCTATAAATCCTAAGCCAGGATGTAGATTTGTAGCAAGATGTAGATATGCTACAGAAAAATGTTCTAAGGAAAGACCTGAACTTATAGAAGTTGAAGATGGACATTATGTTGCATGTCACTTAGTTAAGCCTTCAAAAGAAGACTAATATTTAAATAGAATATTAATGTTTTAAATAAAAACTCCTTATTTATTAAAAATAAGGAGTTTTCTTTATAGATTATAAAGCTAATATATTGTTTTTATTACTTATAGTAAATTAACAATAGAAAAAGAAAGAGAGTATAAGGGTTAATTATACTCTCTTTTGTATTAGTTTTTAGATTTTATGACATCGTCCATTGTATATAATCCGTTGTTTTTTCCGGCCATGTATTCACAAGCTTTTAAAGCACCCATTGCAAATACTTCTCTAGACAATGCTGTATGTTTTAATTCTATTATTTCTCCAGCACCGGCAAAAATAACTTCATGTTCTCCAACAATAGAACCACCACGAATAGCGTGGATTCCTATTTCATTTTTTTCTCTTTTCTTAATGCCATTTCTACCTTTGTTGAATACTGTATCTTCTTTTATAGAATCTTTTATTGTGTTTCCTAAAAGAAGGGCAGTTCCACTTGGTGCATCTACTTTTTGATTATGATGTTTTTCGATTATTTCTATATCATAATTTTCGTAAAGCATGGCACTTATGTCTTTTAGTATATTGTTAATTAAGTTTATACCAATTGACATATTAGCTGAGTGAAATACAGGTACTATCTTGCTATATTCATCTATTTTATCTAGTTGTTCTTTGCTATAACCTGTAGTGCATAATACAACAGGAAGGTTATTATCTTTAGAGTAAGATAATAGGGAATCTAATGCATCAGGTCTTGAAAAATCTAATACTACATCAGCATTAACATCACATTCAGTTATATTTTCAAATATAGGATATTTTAAGCTTTCGTCTTTAAATTTATCAATACCAGCTACTATAGATAATCCTTCAAAATTGTTTACGCTTTGAGAAATCATTTTTCCCATTTTACCAGAACAACCACTTAAAATTACTTTAGTCATGGAATTATGCCTCCCTTGAAGTCTTATTGTAGTTTTCTAAAGCATTTTTTAAAACTTCTAAATTGTTTTCTTCCATATCACATAAAGGAAGTCTTAAAGCACCAACATCCATTCCTTTTAAGTTCATTGCAGTTTTAATAGGAATAGGATTAGTTTCTATAAATAAAGAGTTTATTACATCTAGCATATCTAGTTGAATTTTTAGAGCTTCGTGAGTTTTACCATTCATATATAGATCACATATATCGTGCATTTCTTTTGGATATATATTTGCAGCAACTGAAATTACACCAATTCCACCAAGAGATAATAAAGGTACAACTTGATCATCATTTCCTGAATATAAATCTATTTTATCTCTACATAAAGCTTTCATTTCAACTAGTTGTGAAAAATTACCGCTAGCTTCTTTTATAGCTACAACATTATTTAAATCACATAACTTCAAAAGAGTTTTAGGAGTTATATTAAGCCCTGTTCTTGAAGGAACATTGTATAAAACTATTGGAATGTTGATAGAGTCATTTATTGCTTTAAAGTGTTCAAATATTCCTTTTTGAGTTGTTTTATTATAGTAAGGAGTAATTACAAGCACGCCATCAACTCCAATACTCTCAGCCCATTTACTCATTTTGATAGCTGCTTCAGTATTATTGCTACCAGTTCCAGCTATTACAGGAATTCTTTTATTTATAGTATCTACAGTAAATTTTATAGTTTCTTTTCTTTCTTCTTCAGTCATTGTTGATGCTTCGCCAGTAGTACCACAAACTATAATAGCATCTGTACCACATTCAACATGCCAGTTTAAGATTTCTTCTAATTTTTTAAAGTTTACTTTACCATCTTTAAAAGGAGTGACTAGGGCAACTCCAGAACCTTTAAATAAAGTCATATTTTATCCTCCTTGAAGTGATTATTTCATTGAAATTATTTTTTCTGCTATTTGAATAGCATTAGATGCAGCACCTTTTCTTATATTGTCAGCAACAACCCAAAGGTTTAATCCGTTATCTAAACTAAAATCACGACGAATTCTTCCAACGTATACTTCATCATGTCCTTCAGCATCTAATGGAAGAGGGTATACTAAATTTTTAACATCGTCTTTTAGTGATATGCCCTCAGTATTTTTATATAAACTAAAAATATCTTCTATTTCAAAAGGGTTTTCAAGTTCAACATTTATACTTTCGCTATGTCCATAAAATACAGGAACTCTAGCAGTTGTAGCTGTGATTTTGATATTGTTATCGTGGAAAATCTTTTGAGTTTCATTTATCATTTTCATTTCTTCTTTTGTATATCCGTTATCTAAGAAGTCATCTATATGAGGTAAGATATTTCCAGCTATAGGATGTGGAAATTTTGTTGGAGCTTCTCCGTTATAACCGTTTTTCAAATCATTAAATCCGCCAACACCAGCACCTGATACTGCTTGATAAGTTGAGTATACAATTCTTTTTATTCCGTATTTATCATATAAAGGTTTTAAAGCTACTACAGCTTGTATTGTAGAGCAGTTAGGATTTGCTATAATACCTTTATTTAATTTTATATCTTCCGGATTAACTTCAGGTACAACTAAAGGTACTTCTGGATTCATTCTCCAAGCACTACTATTGTCAATAACTATAGCGTTATATTTTGCGAATATTGGAGCGTATTCAAGACTTACGCTTCCACCAGCTGAAAATAGAGCAAAATCTATTTTTTTGTTCTTTATATTATCTTCTTTAAGTTCTTCTACTGTTATTTCACGATCTTTGAATTTAATAACTTTTCCTGCAGATTTTTTAGAAGCAAAAAAATAAAGATTGTCAATTGGAAAATTTCTTTCAGCTAAAACTTCGATAAACTTGTTTCCTACCATACCGGTAGCCCCTACTACGGCAACATTGTAATTCATAATAAATCCCCCTATGTTAATGTATTAATTATTCTATTCAAATTTAAAATTATATTATTTTAATATACATTAATATAATTATACAATGTAAATTTAAAAAAACAATTATTTTTGCGAATTTATATTAAATGTTAAGTATTATGTTTTGAATTTATCAATAGATTAAATAAAAATTTGAGATTATGGCAGTTAATGTTTAAATCATAGGATAATTCATACTATGTTTTTTAATTAAAAAATGATAAAGGTTATTTAAAATAAATTAAATTTTAGGGGGTATAAAATCTAGTAAATGGAAATACTAATACTAGTTTACTAGATGGGAGGAATTTTAAATGGGTAAAACACCATTAAAAAAAGTAATAAAAGCAAAATTAAAATCTAATACAGAATTAACTGAATTAGAAAAGTTAAGAGAAAAAATGAAATATGAAATAGCAGAAGAACTTGGACTAAAGGAAAAAGTTGACGCTGAAGGCTGGGGAGGTCTTACAGCTGAAGAGACAGGTAGAATAGGTGGAATCATGACAAAGAGAAAAAGAACATTAAAAGTACCTAAAAATGAAGAAATACAAAATATAGATGAGAAAAAATAATATATTTATAAAATTATTTGATTTTTAATGTTATTATATATTATATTAATCAAGTATTTATAGATAAATATTTACATTATAAAAGTAAAAAATATCACAAAGGGGGGAGAAAATAATATGAGTTGTTATAAGGAATTTGCTCATATATATGACAAATTAATTAATGGTGATATAAATTACTGTAATTGGGCAAAAATTATAGTAGATATATGCAAAGAATACAATATATCTAATGAAGATTATTTAGATTTAGCTTGTGGAACAGGAAATATGACTCAGGAACTTGCTAAGTATTTTAAACATATATGGGCAGTTGATATGTCACAAGAAATGCTTACAGAAGCTGAAGAAAAAATGAGAAAAGAGAAAATTAAAGCTAAATTAGTTTGCCAAGACATAAGTAAACTAAAGTTAAATAAGAAGTTTGATCTTATAACTTGCGCTTTAGATTCTACTAATTACATATTAGATGTAGAGGATTTGAAAAATTATTTTTCTTCGGTAAAAGAACATCTAAAAGATGATGGATTATTTATCTTTGACATAAATTCATATTATAAACTTACAAATATTTTGGGAAACAACATATATAACTACGATGATGATGATGTGGTTTATGTATGGGAAAATTTATTAGAAGATGATATTGTAGATATGTACATAACCTTTTTTATAAAATCAGGAGATGTATATAGAAGATTTGATGAAGAACATAGAGAAAGAGCATATAAAACAGAATTTATTGATAGCATTTTAGATGAAATAGGTTTTAGAGTAGAGAAGAAGCTAGACAACTATGAAAGTGATATTTTAAGTGATGATACAGAAAGAATAGTATATGTTCTTAAAAAGAAATAGGAGGGAAAAGTATGAGTGATAGACTTATAAAAGCAGTAGCAAAAGATGGACAGGTTAGAATAATAGTAGCTGATACTAGAGAGCTTGTAAACAAAGGAATTAAAATTCATAATTGTGCTCCTACAGCAGCTGCAGCACTAGGAAGAATGTTAACAGCAGGAGTTATAATGGGTTCTATGTTAAAATCAGATAAAGATGTTATTACTTTAAAAATTGATGGTGGCGGTGAAGCTAAAGGAGTTACAGTTACAAGTTATGCAAATGCTAACGTTAAAGGATATATAGGAAATCCATCAGTAGATTTAGAGGCTAATGCATTAGGAAAATTAGATGTAGGTGGGGCTATAGGTAAAAATGGTAGCTTACTTGTAATAAGAGACTTTGGTCTTAAAGAACCTTATGTAGGAAACGTGCCAATATATACAGGAGAAGTAGGAGATGACATTGCATACTATTTCACAGTTTCAGAGCAAACACCTACAGCTGTTGGTCTTGGAGTATTAGTAGATAAAGATTTAAGTATAAGAAAAGCTGGTGGCGTAATAATTCAGATGATGCCAGGTGCAGATGAGATGTTAGCAGATTTAATTACTTATAGATTACAAGATTTAGGTTCTATAACTAGTTTCCTTGATAGTGGAAAAACTATAGATGATATGCTTAATTTCTTATTTGATGATATGGATCTTAAAATACTTGAAGAAATGACACCAGAATATTCATGTGATTGTTCAAGAGAAAAAATAGAAAGAGCTCTAATTAGTATTGGAGAAAAAGATTTAAAAGAAATATATAATGATGGAAAAACAGAAGAAATAGTATGTCAATTCTGTGGTGAACATTATAAATTTACAAATGAAGAAATAGGAGAATTACTAAAAAACGTAAGAAAGTAATTATAAAATTAGTTATATAATAAAGTATCAGATATGAGACTCTATATATTGTTAATAGCTGAAAACATAGTATTTTAAAGCATTTTAATGGTATTGTAGGGTCTTTTTATTATAAAAGCATTTTAAAGGTTAAAAATATGAGAAAAAGTGAGAAAAAGATAAAAAAAAGGAGAAAAATATATTTAATTTCTAAGAATAACCCTTTATGGCGTTGACAACCAACCTGATATTTTATATTATAGTTATGCGCTAAGGGTTACCGGCCTTCACGAAATGAAGAAAAGGAAATCCAAAGCCAAAGAGTTTTTAAAGAAAAAAGAACTTAAAAAAGTTCTTGACAAGAAAAAAACTCTAAGATATAATAAATATTGTCGCTGATGACATGGGCGCATAGCTCAGCTGGGAGAGCATCTGCCTTACAAGCAGGGGGTCACAGGTTCGAGCCCTGTTGTGCCCACCATTTCATCAGTAATGTGGCCTAGTGGCTCAGTTGGTTAGAGTGCCGGCCTGTCACGCCGGAGGTCGAGGGTTCGAGTCCCTTCTAGGTCGCCATAATTTTAGGCTGGATAGCTCAGTCGGTAGAGCAGAGGACTGAAAATCCTCGTGTCCCTGGTTCGATTCCTGGTCCAGCCACCAAATAAATGCGGGAGTGGCTCAGTGGTAGAGCGTCACCTTGCCAAGGTGAACGTCGCGAGTTCGAATCTCGTCTTCCGCTCCAAAATATAATAAGGCGCTATAGCCAAGTGGTAAGGCACGAGTCTGCAAAACTCTGATTCCCCAGTTCAAATCTGGGTGGCGCCTCCAAACATCTTTTTAAAATGATGTTTTTGAAATAATAAAGTAACAAATTTATTAAAAATGAATAATATGTAGTATGCAACAAAATAATGCGGCGCTATAGCCAAGTGGTAAGGCACGAGTCTGCAAAACTCTGATTCCCCAGTTCAAATCTGGGTGGCGCCTCCAAAACATCAATTTAATATTGATATAATGAAAACTCCTTGATTTCAAGGAGTTTTGTTGTTTTTTGAAAAGATAAAATAAGGATATTACAAGGTAACTTATGAAATTCATAAAGGGTCAAAATATGCATAATTTATAGTCAAGTTCAATATGTGAGCTTATTTTACAAAAATATGATATAATAGTAATATAAACAAATGGGAAAAGAGGGAGAAAGCATGTCCGTTATAATTATGTTGTTTATAGTTTGGCAAATATATAAATATGCGTATTATAAAGGTAAAAATTTTAATAAATTAAAACAAGATTTAAATAATTACATTATAAATTGTAATGAATTAAACCAGCATATTGAAGAATTAAAAAATACGTATTTAGACGTTAAAAAAAATAATTATGGAATTGCGCAATTAAATGATTCAAGTAGATATAATTTTAAAAGAAAAGAACAATTAAAAGCAAGAAAATCAGAATATATTTATGAATGCTCTGCAACTGTATGTAAGAATGCAGAAATGCAACCTTTTAAATATTTATGCAAGTACTTTAATATTAAAGCAAATGAAGAATCGCTACAAAGTTTTGAAAATATTTTAAATAATTTTTCGGCTGCTGAAGAAGGAAAGAAATTACTTAGTAATGAACTTGAAAAGATTAAAAAATCTATCAAGCATGATGTACCATTTCTTATTAGAACATTTAATGGGAAAAAGTTTATGCGGAAATTAGGATTTAAGGAAATTGATTTTAGTACATTATACTTCCCTGTATATACATTTAGATATGTAAGTCCTGGTGGAAATAAATCTATTAGTTGTGATATTGAATTAGATTTAGATAATTTAAATTATTTTGTAGAATATCTTTCACAAGTTGTTAAATTTAAAAAAAGTGCAGCAGGACAAAGGGCATTAATGACTTCAAAATTAAGAGAAAAGATAAAAAAGAGAGATAATTATACTTGTCAAAAGTGTGGATTATCTACAAGAGATGAAAAGAATCTATTATTAGAAATTGATCACATAATACCTATTTCAAAGGGTGGTATGTCTACAGAAAAAAATTTACAAACTCTTTGTTGGAAATGTAATCGTAAAAAGGGTGCAAAATTAAATTAATTATATTACAATTATACTTTTGAAAAAATATAAATTTTATATAAAAAAGTTAAAGTCCTTGATTTTAAGGACTTTAACTTTTTTGAAGTATTGAGTAATTTAAGTATTCTAAACCCTAAAAATACTTCCTCTATCTATTAATTTCCCTTTTCTTAAAAATACCGGTTCTACTTTATGCTTTTTTAAGAAATTCAAAACTTCTTTTCCGTAAATATAATTTTTAAGATCTCCATAGAAGGCTAAAGTGTTATTCTCAATTAACCCGCAAGTGCCTCCAATGAAACCATAATCAAGTCCTGGAAGTTCAATGTCACCAGGGGGTAAAAGTAACACATCAATATTTTCATCTTTAAGAGCTTTAGCTATAGTGGTATCACTTGTCATTATGGCATTATCATTTACTATTGCAGTAGAGCATTTAGTATACCCTTGTTTTGTATTAATTAATTTTTTCTTTTCTTTTTTTATTTCATTTAATAAAACTTTGTCTGTATTCTTTAAATAATGAACAAAATAATCTGAAAGATTAACAGCGTTTAGAATTATGTCTTTTGGATATTTTGAGTCTAATGAATTTTTAGATAAAATTACGTTCATACCTAAGGTTTTAAGTGATTCTATAAAGTTATTAGGTGTATCTTTGTGAACTATAATATTTTTTTTATTAATTATGTGCATTAGTATATCAGGATGCCCACATATAGCATAATATAGTTTATTAGAGGAAGGACAAGTTATTATTTTATAGCCTAAATTTATTAAAAAGCTTTTTTCTTCTTCTGATATTCTGTAATCTACAATTAATGTTTTCATATATATCACCCTAATAAATATAACATTTTAAAAATAATTATGTCTATAAAATAGAAAATTTTATTTGTATTGAATAGCCTTTGAATTTAAACACATACTAATTCCAGGAAGGAGTGTATTGTGTGTTATTACTGACAATTATATGTGACAATAAAGAAGATATAATATATGATTTAAACAAGATGAAGATATATTTCGAAGAAAAAGGCATAATACTTGGGATTTATGAAAATATAAGTGCTGATTTACACTTTATAAAAATATTTTGTAAAGAAAATGAATTAGATACAAAACAAAAAAATAAATTTGGTTTATATATATCAAATATTATATATAATATTGTTGTTAAAAAGTTTTATAGAGAAGAATTGTATTCTTATTTAACAGACTCATACTTTTTCTTAAAATATGATGAAATGCAAGAAGTTATGGATAGAACTATAGAGATTTTAAATAATACAGAGAAAATTACTGATGAAGATGCTATATATTGCATGAATAAAAAGAATAATATAATAAATAAAATAAAAGAATGTGTAGATGAAAATTCAACAATTAATATAAATGGATTTCTTACCTTTAGAATGAAGGAATTAAGAGGAGACTTTGAAAGTATAGTAAACAAAGTTGTAGAAAAATATGTATCTCAAAGGGAATATGATGAGTTTATAAAACTTCTAAAGTATTTTGTTGATGTACAAGAAAATAAAATAAAAGAAGTGAATATAACTATAAAAGAAGATGGAAGTTATATAATAGAAGATGATAAGGGAAAAGACCTTATGAATGATATAATAGGAGAACTCGCAGGCATCAATAGTATTGAAGATGTTCAAGTGGATGATCTTATTATAAGTGGACTTATAACTTATTGTCCTAAAAATATAATAATACACCGAAGGAAAAATTCCAAAAATAAAGAAATGATAAATACTATTGAAAAAGTTTTTGAAAACAGAGTTAAATTTTGTGAAAATTGAAAAAATATATTGCAATAAAAATATAAAAAATAAAATTATTGACAGTTTAAAATATTAATACTATAATTTATAAAAAAGATAATTTAAAGACAATGATAAGGAAGAGTAAATAAAATACTGTTCTAAGAGAGAAAAATCCATTGGCTGTAAGATTTTTTGTTCAAGTGTTATTGAAAACCACCTTTAAGTTGAGTATTGAAATATTAGTAGATATTTTCCGCCGCAAGCGTTAAAAGCTATGAGATAACAATAATAATGTATACAAATATATTATACTTTATTGTTAATTTGGGTGGAATCGCGATAAAACTCGCCCCATTTTTGGGGGCGAGCTTTTTGTTTTTTGATTAAAAATTTTATACATAAATTTAGTAGGGAGGAAGAAATATGATAAAAATAACTTTAAAAGATGGAAAAGTATTAGAAGTTGAAAAAGGCTTAACAGTTTCAGAAATAGCTGCTAGAATAAGCACTTCATTAAGAAAAAAAGCTTTAGGAGCTAAAATAAATGGAGAAAAAGCTGAACTTATGGATGTTATAAATGAGGACAGCACTTTAGAAATATTAACTTTTGAAGATCAAGAAGGAAAAGATACTTTAAGACATACAGCATCACATATACTTGCTCAAGCAGTAAAAAGATTATACCCAGAAGTTAAACTTGCAATAGGACCTTCAATAGAAAATGGATTCTATTATGACTTTGATGCAGAGTTTTCTTTCACTCCAGAAATTCTTGAAAAAATAGAAAAAGAAATGAACAAAATAGTTAAAGAAAATCTACAACTTAAAAAATTCACTAAGTCAAGAGAAGATGCAATTAACTTTATGAAAGAAAGAAATGAAGATTACAAAGTAGAACTTATAGAAGATCTACCAGAAGAGTCAATAATTTCATTCTATGAACAAGGAGATTTTGTAGACCTTTGTGCAGGACCTCACGTACCATCAACTAAAGAAGTTAAAGCTATAAAATTACTTTCTGTAGCAGGTGCTTATTGGAGAGGAAATGAAAACAATAAAATGTTACAAAGAATCTATGGAACAGCATTTACTAAAAAAGCGGAACTTGAAGAATATCTTCACATGCTTGAAGAAGCTAAAAAGAGAGACCACAGAAAACTTGGAAAAGAATTAGGATTATTTGATCTTAAAGAAGAAGGTCCAGGATTCCCATTCTTCTATCCAAAGGGAATGATTTTAAGAAATACTCTTGAAAACTACTGGAGAGAAATGCACGAAAAAGCAGGATACGGTGAAATAAGAACACCTATTATATTAAATGAAAAATTATGGCATCAATCAGGCCACTGGGATCACTACAAAGAAAATATGTACTTCACTAAAATAGATGGAGAAGACTATGCAATAAAACCAATGAACTGTCCAGGATCTATATTGGTTTATAAGAGCGATCTTCACTCATATAGAGAATTACCTATAAGACTTGGAGAACTTGGTCTTGTTCACAGACATGAATATTCAGGTGCATTACACGGACTTATGAGAGTTAGAAACTTTACTCAAGATGATGCTCATATATTTATGACAAAAGAACAAATTACTTCAGAAATATTAGGAGTAATTAAGATGATAGACAATTTCTACAGCCTATTTGGATTTGAATATTTCGTAGAACTTTCAACTAGACCAGAAGATTCTATGGGAAGCGATGAAGATTGGGAAGCAGCAACAAATGGTCTTATAAAAGCATTAAATGAAGCAGGTCTTGAATACAAGATTAACGAAGGAGACGGAGCATTCTATGGTCCAAAGATCGACTTCCATTTAAGAGATTGTTTAGGAAGAACTTGGCAATGTGGAACAATTCAATTAGATTTCCAAATGCCAGAAAGATTTGATTTAAGCTATGTAGGAGCAGATGGAGAAAAACACAGACCAGTAATGGCTCACAGAGTTATATTCGGAAGTATAGAAAGATTTATAGGAATTTTAACAGAACACTATGCAGGAGCATTCCCAACATGGCTTGCACCAGTACAAGTTAAAATAATGAATATAACAGATAATCAAGTTGAATACTGCAAAGAAATTCAAAAAGTATTAAATGAAAATGGAATAAGAGTAGAACTTGATTTAAGAAATGAAAAAATAGGATACAAAATCAGAGAAGCTCAGCTTCAAAAGATACCTTACATGCTAGTTCTTGGAGATAAAGAAATGAACGAAAAGACTATAGCAGTAAGAGCAAGAAAACAAGGAGATCTTGGAGCAATGAATTTAACTGACTTTGTTGCTATGGTAAAAAAAGAAATAGAAGAAAAAACAAATTGTTTATAAAAAACAGTTGACTTTATAAATTATATATAGTACAATACTATTCGTTAAGAAGAAACTAAGCTGTTTCTCACCTTACAGCACAGCTAGTAAGGTTATACATTCATTTCAAGTTATTTTATTTTATGTGAATTGTATAGGACGGCTTAGAAGCCGTCCTTTTTATTTTGTAATATAAATAGAGTCTATAATTAATAGTTAAATATAAAAGTAATTATAGAAGTTTTGAGTTTTTTTCGGAGGTGAAAGAGTATTAAGAAAGAAAGCCTTATAAATGAACAAATAAGAGAAAAAGAAGTAAGACTTATAAGTGAGACTGGAGAACAACTTGGTGTTTTAAATACTAGAGAAGCTTTAAAGATGGCAGAAGAAAAAGAGCTTGATTTAGTTATGATAGCATCAAACAGTACTCCACCAGTTTGTAAGATAATGGATTATGGCAAGTACTTATACGAACAAACAAAAAAAGTTAAGGAAGCCAAAAAGAAACAAAAAGTTATAAATATAAAAGAAATCAGATTAAGTCCAACTATTGAAAAGCATGATATAGAAATCAAGGCTAATAGAACAAGAAAATTCTTACAAGCAGAAAATAAAGTTAAAGTCACTGTAAGATTTAGAGGAAGAGAAGCTGATTATTCCTATAAAGGAAAAAAAATATTAGATCAATTTGTATCTGAGATAGAAGATGTCTGTGTTATTGAAAAACCAGCTAAACTAGAAGGTAGAAATATGATTTTGATATTAGCTCCAAAAAGAGCTTAATTGAAAGGAGGAACTAATATGCCTAAAATGAAAACTCATAGAGGTGCAGCAAAAAGATTTAAGAAAACTGGAAGTGGAAAACTTAAGAGAGCTAAAGCTTTTAAGAGCCACATATTAACAAAGAAATCATCAAAAACTAAGAGAAATCTTAGAAAGAGCGGTCTTGTATCAGAAGCTCAAGAAAAAGTAATGAAGAAATTATTACCATATCTATAAGATAGTTCGTACAGAAGGAGGTTTGTTTAATGGCAAGAGTAAAAAGAGCTATGCACGCTCGTAAAAAACATAAAAAGATATTAAAACTTGCAAAAGGTTACTATGGAAGAAGAAGTAGAACTTTCAAGAATGCTAATGAAACAGTATTAAGAGCAATGAATTTTGCTTATGTAGGTAGAAAATTAAAGAAGAGAGATTTCAGAAGACTTTGGATTGCTAGAATAAACGCAGCAGCAAGAATGAATGGTTTATCTTATTCAAAATTCATGAATGGAATCAAACTAGCTGGAATTAACATGAACAGAAAAATGCTTTCAGAAATCGCTATAAATGATGAAAAAGCATTTGCTGATTTAGTAGAAGTAGCTAAAAAGCAATTAAACGCTTAGTATTAAAATGCGGCCTTTGAGCTGCATTTTATTTTTATTTTGACAAAAATACTTTAAATGATATAATTCTTAATAAATGTATATTTAGGGGTGACAAAGTTGAAAAAAGGATATAAAAGAAGGTTTACTCCTGTTCAAACATTAGCACTGGGATTTTTTATACTTATTATGATTGGATCTATGTTATTGATGTTACCTATCGCATCTAAAAATGGGAGTAGTACTCCTTTTATTGATGCATTCTTTACCTCAACTTCCGCAGTTTGTATAACAGGACTTACAACGGTTAATACTGCTGCACATTGGAATTATTTCGGTACCACTGTTATAATAGCTCTTATTCAAATAGGTGGACTTGGATTTATGTCCTTTGCGACTTTATTTGCATTAATACTTGGAAAAAGGATTACATTAAAAGAGAGACTGATAATGCAAGAGGCAATGAACTCTTTTTCTCTTCAAGGGCTCGTAAAATTAGCTAAATACATACTTATTTTTACTTTTTCTGTTGAGGGTATAGGTGCACTATTTTTGTCTACTAAATTTATTCCAAAATACGGTTTATTAAAGGGTATTTATTTTAGTTTATTCCACTCTATTTCTGCCTTTTGTAATGCTGGATTTGACCTTACAGGAGATAGTTTAGTACCTTATTATAACAATACAGTAGTAATACTTACTATATCATTTTTAATAATTATAAGTGGACTTGGTTTTTCAGTTTGGGCTGAAATATATAATTATAAGGGTGTAGGAAACTTTTCTACTCATTCTAAAGTAGCAATTGCTATGACTTTATTTTTAGTTATATCTGGTTGGGCATTAATGTACTTATTTGAAATGAGAAATCCCGAAACAATTCAGTACATGTCTTTTAAAGGAAAGATATTGTCTTCATTTTTTGCATCTGTATCTCCTAGAACCGCTGGGTTTTATTCGGTGAATTTACCTAATATGACGCTAGCTGGAAAGGTGCTTACTATAATACTTATGTTTATAGGAGGTTGCCCTGGAGGAACAGCTGGAGGAGTAAAAACAACAACTATTGGTATTTTAATGATGACAATTGTATGTGTAATTAAAAATAGAGAAGATACTGAAATATTTGAGAGAACTATAGGAAAGAACCTAGTATATAAAAGTTTTGTAATTGCTACACTAGCTATGGGAGTTGTAATTATAGATACTGTTATATTATCTTTTACGGAAACAGGAGCATCTTTAGAATATATTTTATATGAAATAACTTCTGCATTCGGAACCGTAGGATTGACTTTAGGACTTACACCACAACTTAGTGTTATTGGGAAATTTATTATATGTGCAACTATGTATATAGGAAGAATAGGACCTCTTACTTTGATTATGGCGTTATCTAGTAAAAAGGATAAAAATTTAATAAAATATCCAGATGGTAAAATATTAGTTGGATAGAGGGTGAATATATTGAAAAAGAGACAGTTTGTTGTAATTGGTTTAGGAAGATTTGGAAGTTCTATTGCAAAAACATTATATTCATTAGGAAATGATGTTTTAGCAATTGATTTAAATGAGGAAACAGTGCAAAACATAGCAGATAGTGTAACTCACGCTGTTCAAGCTGATTCCACAGATGAAAATAGTCTTAGAACACTTGGAATAAGTAATTTTGATGTGGGAGTTGTTACAATTGGATCAAATGTTCAAGGTAGCATAATGACAGCACTTTTAACAAAAGAACTTGGCGTAAAGTGTATAATTGCTAAAGCTCATAATGAATTACATGCAAAAGTTTTAAAGAAAATAGGTGTTGATAGAGTTATTTTCCCAGAAAGAGATATGGGAGTTAGGGTTGCTCACAACTTAGTTTCTTCAAATATATTAGATTATATAGAATTATCTCAAGATTATAGTATAGCTGAAATATCTAGTCCTAAAGAGTGGCATGGAAAAACTCTTAAGGAATTAGATATGAGATCACAATACGGTATAAACGTTATGGCATTAAAGAGAAATAATGAAGTCAATATTTCACCTTCAGCAGATGACATAATAAGAACTGGAGATATTATTGTTGCCATAGGAGGAATAGAGGAACTTAATAGACTTGAGAATAAAATAAAAAAGTAGGAGTACTCTTATGAATTTAATTGAAAGTAAGGACAATACATTAATTAAATATGTGAGAAAATTACGCAAAAAAAAGTATAGAGTACAAGAAGAAAAATTTCTTGTAGAAGGTTTTAGATTTGTAGAAGAAGCATTAAAATCTACTTTTCAAGTTTCGCATATGTTAATAGCAGAGAGTGCTATTGAAAAATGCAATTCATTTAATATACTTAATTCGGTAGATGAAAATACTAAAGTTTCTTTAGTAAAAGATGAAATATTAAAAGAATTATGTGAAACTAACAATCCTCAAGGAATTATAGCTGTAGTTGATAATAAAAAAATTAGCATAGAAGATAAAAATGGGTTTTATATTTTAATTGATAAAGTGCAAGATCCAGGTAACATGGGTACTATAATTAGAAGTGCAAATGCAAGTGGGGCACTGGGGGTTATAGTGACTAAGGGTACTGTGGATATATATAATGATAAAACTCTAAGATCTACCATGGGTTCTATTTTCAAAATTCCTATTATAGAAGATAATGATTTTGAAGTTATAAATGATCTTAAATTAAAGGGATTTAAACTTATAGTAAGCTCCCTTGATACAGAAAATAATTTTTTTGATATCGATTTAACTAAAAAAGTTATAATATGTGTAGGTAATGAAGGAAATGGAGTAAGTGATGAAGTATATAATTTAGGCGATGAGAGGGTTAAAATACCTATGCCTGGTGATGCGGAATCATTAAATGTTGGAGTTGCAGCTAGTATAATGATGTATGAGGTAGTTAGACAAAATCATAATAATCAATAAATAAAAAAATTATTTGATATTTTAGATTATTATGGTTATAATAATATTTAAGTTTTGTTATATAAAACACTATATTTTAAACTATGATAGAGAGAGTAGATATAGAAATTTTTAAAGGGAGAAAAAGTCATAGACTGAGAGCTTTTTCAAAAGGAATATATTGAAGTTCACTCTGGAGTTCTAAGTGTGAAATTAAAGTAGCATTTAGCGGCATATGTCGATAAAATCTCAAGAGAATTGAAAATTGATATTTTCAATTAATAAGGGTGGTAACGCGGAATAACTTCGTCCCTAGTTTTGGGGAGGGAGTTTTTTTATGTGTTCAAATAAATGGAAAGGAGTATTAAAATGAAAGAAAAATTACAACAGATCAAAAATACTGCTTTAGAAGAATTAAACAAAATCTCAAACAAAGCAGAACTTGAAAACATTAGAGTTAAATATTTAGGTAAAAAAGGTGAACTTACTCAAATATTAAGAGGAATGGGTAAATTATCATCACAAGAAAGACCAGTTATAGGAAAACTTGCAAATGAGGTTAGAGGAAGCATAGAAGAACTTATAGAAAAAGCTGTAACTGAAATAAAGCTTAAAGAAAAAGAAGCTAAATTAAAAAATGAAGTAATAGATATTTCAATGCCAGGAAGAAAACAAACTGTAGGAAGAAAAAATCCACTTCAACTTACTTTAGATAGCATAATGGATATATTTATATCAATGGGATTCTCTATAGAAGAAGGACCAGAAGTAGAAAAAGATTACTACAACTTTGAAGCACTTAATATACCTAAGAACCATCCAGCTAGAGGAGAACAAGATACTTTTTACATAAATGATGATGTAGTATTAAGAACACAAACTTCTCCAATACAAGTAAGAACAATGGAAAATCAAAAACCACCTATAAAGATGATAGCACCAGGAAAAGTTTATCGTTCAGATTCTGTAGATGCTACTCACTCACCAATATTCTATCAAATAGAAGGACTTGTAATTGATAAAGGAATAACTTTTGCAGACCTTAAAGGAACACTAGAATTATTTACAAAGAAAATGTTTGGTGAAAAAATGCAAACTAAATTTAGACCTCACCACTTCCCATTCACAGAACCATCTGCTGAAATGGATGCAACATGTTTCGTCTGCGGAGGAAAAGGATGTAATGTATGTAAAAACAGTGGATGGATTGAACTTTTAGGATGTGGAATGGTTCACCCTGACGTTTTAAGAAATTGTGGAATCGATCCAGAAGTATATAGTGGGTTTGCCTTTGGATTTGGACTTGACAGAATGGTAATGCAAAAATACGAATTAGATGATATAAGATTATTATACGAAAGTGATATGAGATTTTTAAATCAATTCTAGAAGAAATAATACATAAGGAGGAAATTTAAATGTTAGTACCAGTAAATTGGTTAAAAGATTATGTTGACATAAATATATCACCTCAAGAATTAGGAGATGCCCTAACTCTTTCAGGATCAAAAGTTGAAGAAGTTATAGTAACAGGTGATGTAATAAACAAAGTAGTAACAGGAAAAATAATAAAAATAGAAAAACACCCAGATGCAGAAAAGCTATCTATATGTCAAGTAGATGTTAATGCAGAAGAACCTATTCAAATAGTAACAGCAGCTACAAATATGAAAGAACAAGATGTAGTACCAGTAGCATTACATGGTTCAACTTTAGCTGATGGAACTAAAATAAAGAAAGGTAAACTAAGAGGGGTACCTTCTAATGGAATGTTCTGTTCAGAAGAAGAACTTGGAATAGCAGGAGATGAACCTGTTGTAGGACTTATGATTCTACCAGAAAACACTCCACTAGGAAAAGAAATGAAAGAAGTTATAGATCTTGAAAAAGCATCTATAGACTTTGAAATAACATCTAATAGACCAGATTGTTTAAGCATAATTGGTATTGCAAGAGAAGTTGCTGCAACACTTGGAACTTCTTATAGAAAACCTATCACAGAATACAAAGTACAAAATAGCGAAAACATAAACAATACTTTAAAAGTAGAAGTTAAAGATAATCTTTGCAGAAGATATATGGCAAGAGGAATTAAAAACGTAAAAATAGCTCCATCACCTTCTTGGATGCAAGAAAGATTATTAGAAGCTGGTGTAAGACCAATAAACAATATAGTTGATATAACAAACTTTGTTATGATAGAGCTTGGTCAACCAATGCACGCATTTGATAGAAGAGAAATAACTTCTAATACTATAGTTGTTGAAAGAGCTAAAAATGGAGAAAAATTCATAACTTTAGATGAAGAAGAAAGAGAATTAAATGAAGAAATATTAAACATCAAAGATGGAGATAGAACAATAGCACTTGCTGGTATAATGGGCGGATTAAACTCAGAAGTTAAAGAAGATACAACTGAAGTAGTTTTTGAATGTGCAAACTTTGATGGAACTAACATAAGAGTTTCTTCTAAAAAATTAAATTTAAGAACTGAAGCTTCAGGAAAATTTGAAAAAGATTTAGATCCAAATGCAGTAGAAGAAGCTATGAATAGAGCTTGTCATTTAATAGAAGAACTAGGTGCTGGAGAAATTATGGAAGGTACCATAGATGTTTACAATGAAAAAAAAGAAACTCACACTGTAACTGTTGATTCAAACTGGATAAATAGATTTTTAGGTACTGATATTTCAAAAGAACAAATGAAAGAGTACCTAGATAGATTAGAACTTTCAACTGAAATAAGTGGAGATGAACTTGTTATAACTGTTCCTACATTTAGATGTGATATAAACATAAGAGAAGATGTAGCAGAAGAAATAGCAAGAATATATGGATACAATAATGTAGAAACTACAATTCCAAGTGTAGAAACATTAAGAGGCGGAAAGAGCACAAAACAATTACTACAAGATAAAATTGTAGACACATTAATAGCAAGTGGTCTTAACCAATCTATAGCTTATTCATTTGTAAGTCCTAAAGTATTTGACAAAATTTTAGTTCCTGAAGATAGTGAACTTAGAAAAGTTGTTACTATAAGAAATCCTCTTGGAGAAGATTATAGCATAATGAGAACAACATCAATTCCTTCTATGATGGAATCACTAAGCAGAAACTATTCAAGAAACAATGATGAAGTGAGATTATTTGAAATTGGAAAAGTTTATATACCAAATGAAGATGAAACTGAACTTCCAGAAGAAAGAAATATAATCTCATTAGGAATGTACGGAAATGTAGATTACTTAGATATAAAAGGTGTAGTTGAAAACATAATAGATGCACTTGGAGTAGAAAAAGTAAAATTCCAAAGAGAAAGCGAAAATCCAAGCTTCCATCCAGGAAAAACAGCAGCACTTTACATTAAGAAAGAATTTGTTGGTGTAGTTGGAGAAATTCATCCAGATGTTGCAGAAAACTATGAAGTAGATGAAAGATGTTACGTTGCAGAACTTAATATGGATGTATTATTAAAACATGCTAAGGTACAAAAGAAATATACTCCATTACCAAAATTCCCAGCTGTTACAAGAGATTTAGCTGTTTTAGTTGATAGAGACATACTTGTACAAGAAATACAAGATGTAATTCAAAATCAAGGTGGCAAACTTTTAGAAAGTGCTAAATTATTTGATGTATATGAAGGAAAACAAATACCAGATAATAAGAAGAGCATTGCGTATTCATTAGTTTATAGAGGAGATAGAACTCTAACAGACAAAGATGTAAATAAAGTTCATGATAAGATAGTAAAAGCTTTAGAAAACAAGCTAGGAGCAGAGCTTAGATAAATTCATATTTCATATATTTAAAAAATGTGTTAAAATGTAAATAAATAGTTTTTCAATTTATCTAAGAGGGTGTTCAAATGAATATAGTAACTGTTAAAATAAATGGTTCCGAATACAATCTAAAAGGTGAAGAAAGAGAAGAATATCTACACAAAGTTGCAAGTCATGTAGATAAAAAGATAATTGAAGTATTGTCTAAAAATAAAAGACTTAGTATATCAGATGCCTCTGTTTTAGCAGCTATAAATATAGTTGATGAAAAATTTAAAGTAGATGAGTACTGTGCTGAATTAATGAAGCAAGTTGAAGAAGTGAAAAAATCAGAAAAAGCATTCCAAACTCAAATTGAAGATCTAAAAAAACATATAAAAAATTTAGAGGAATACAATAATGAACTTCAAAATAAATTAGAAGGAACAAAGAGTGGGGAATACATAACAGAGATAGAAAATGAAAACAAGGCGTTAAAAGACGAAATAGAAATTTTAAAAGAAACAGCAAAAAAACATTTAAAAGACAATAATTCTTTAAAATCGGAGAACAAGGAACTTAAATTCCAAAATCAGTCTTCGAAGTATAAGATAATGGATTTACAAAACAGACTTATTGAAAATCAAATAGATCTTGTTAAAATAAAGAAAAAAGAGAATCCATTACTAAATGTAAAATAATTTTTTATGTAAAAACGAAATTTTATTTAAAAGATGTAAGCTGATTTGTGTAAAAACAAATTCAGCCTACATCTTTTATTTTTCCTTCGTTTCATTTAATTTAGTATTTAAAGAATTAACTTCATTTTGAAGAAATTTTATATCTTCTATGAGAGATAAAATTCTTTTATCTTGAGATTTAATGTTTTCTTTTAGAAGAGTTATTTTTCGTCTTTTATTAAAATTCATGTTTTTGAGAGTAGTTACTTTTTTTTCATAATACATTAAATTTTTTTTTAGAATTTTTATTGCATCATACAATTTTTCCTTTGAAGCTTGAAATTTTTTATAATTGTTACTTATAATCTTGAATTGATTTTCATAGTATGCACATGTAGTATTTTTTTCATCGATTATATATTTTAGTTCACTTATTAAAAATTCATTATGTTTTGAGTTATTGTCATTAATATTATTCAAAGATATAAAAATCCCCCCTATAAAAGATATTATTATATAGATATGAATTTATGGATAAGAATATAACAAGTATAAATAGAAACACATTTTAGTGTTAAGTTCATATAATGGTGTTAAAGGTGATTAAAACCTGAAATTTACAATAAGATAGAGAGGGATTTATTAATGAATAATTGGAAAGAAATAGCTATAGATGATATGTTTGATGAACTAGAAGAGTTAAGTGAAAAAGGAAAAGAAGAATTAGAGATACAATCACAAGAAGCAGAGAATGAAGGAAAATGTGTAGGTCCAAGATCAGTATATGTAAATTTCTGTTGTACAACTACAATTCCAGAAGGCTTCGAGGTTGAGGAAGGTAACAATAAAGGATTTGTTGTATGGAAAAACCGCTTGAAATGTGTAAAAGTCTTTCAAAAAGTAAATGTTGCTTGCGGAAATAATACATGCGGACAAGTAGATGCCTGTGTATTAAAGATAGTTGGATGTATACCACTAATTGCAAGTGCTAAAGTTAAAGGTGATACTGGAACATTCGCTTACGCATCTTGTTGCTGTTGTTTAAATGTAGATGAATGCGTAAAATGTTGGCCTATATCATCTTGTGGTGACCCTCAGTGGGGACCTAAACCACCATGTTCACCTGAAAAGGATGTAAAGATTGAATTAAAAGATGATAAGGTTAAGGTATCAGTAAACGAATGTGATTCAAATTGTAATTGTCAAAATGTTACTATTAGTGGTACGTTAAAACTTTCATGTAAAAGATAAGAGTCTATAAATAGTATAAATATAGAGATTTTCTGTTCTACAGAAAATCTCTATATTTTTGATTAGGAATATTAACTATGATTTATTATCCTAAATGGTTTTTATAATTCCACAAGCAATTCTTTTTCCTGAATTGCCAGAAGGTTGGCTTCTATAGTCATCAGGACTTTCGTGTATAATTACTGATAAGCCAATTATGTCTTTAGGTTTAAACCTATCTGTAAAAAAGCTCATTTTACACATTCCATGATTAGAAAATAAAACCGGAAAATCTCCAGCGTGATTGCCATGGGGTTGATTATCTGGATTCCAATGGCCACTTGCGCAGGTAAAAGGATCATTAGGATTACCAATATCACAACAACCTACAGAATGAATGTGAAAGCCGAAAGGACCTATAGGCTGAGTTGTTTTGGTTGCTGGTTTATAGTTTGGAAGACCTTCAACGTATACAGAAACTTCAGTACCTCCTGGTACAGACACAAAAGAAACTATTCCTTTTATATTAGGATAACTTGGACCACCTTTTATATAAGACACAGCAATATTTATATTAGGTCTTTTTACATTAGTGTCTAAGGATGAATTTCTATAAAAATTAGTATAAGGAGTACGTGGATAAGGGTAACACGTATCAAAGTAAGGATATTCAAAGTTAAAATACATATAAGTACCTCCATAAAATAATTAATAGTATATAATATGATATGTTAATAAATTTTCATGTGTTAATAATATGGTTAGGTTGTTTAAGTTAGGTTTCTTTTGATATAATGTATTATTAGGTGTAACAATAGATCGAGGAGAGATAAACTTATGAATAAAATTGAGTTACTAGCACCAGCAGGTAGTATGGAAAGTCTTTATGCAGCGGTGCAAAATGGAGCAGATGCGGTATATTTAGGAGGAGCTAAGTTCTCAGCAAGAGCATATGCTTCTAATTTTGATGAAGAAAATATGATTAAGGCTGTAGAGTATTGTCATTTATACAATGTAAAGATTTATGTAACAGTAAATACGGCAATGAAAGAAGAGGAAATTAAAGAGGCATTAGAATATGTTGAGTTTTTATATAAAATAGGGGTTGATGCGTTAATAATTCAAGATGCAGGACTTGCTGAGCTTATAAAAAGAAATTTTCCAAAGTTTGAACTTCATGCATCAACTCAAATGAGTATACATAATGCAGAAGGAGCCTTATTTCTTAAAAATTTAGGTTTTTCAAGAATAGTTCTTTCAAGAGAGCTATCATTAGATGAAATTACTCATATATCAAAGTGCTTAAACATAGAAACAGAGATTTTTGTACATGGAGCACTTTGTGTTTCTTATTCTGGACAATGTCTTATGAGCAGTTTAATAGGAGGAAGAAGTGGAAACCGTGGACGTTGTGCACAACCTTGTAGACTTCCTTATGAAATAATAGATAAAAAGAGAAAGAAAAAGGCAAAGGGTTATATACTAAGTCCTAAAGATGTATGTACTATAGAAAATATAAAAGATATTATAAATAGCGGAACTAGTTCACTTAAGATTGAAGGCAGAATGAAAAGACCAGAATATGTGGCGGGAGTAGTTTCAGCATATAGAAAAGCTATAGATGATGCAAATTGTGATATTGAAAGAGAAAGAAAAAAATTACTTCAACTATTTAATAGAGAAGGATTTTCAAAGGCTTATTTATATGGAAATGTAGGAAAAGATATGATGTCTTATAGATTCCCTAAAAATACAGGAGTGTTTATAGGAAAGGTAAATAGAGATTTAACTATAGAGCTAAAAGAAAATGTAAAACTTCAAGATGGAATAAGATTTGGTGGAGATGGATTTACAATTTTTAAAATAGTAAAAGGATCAACCAATGTAGAGGAAGCCTTAATAGGTGATAGAGTAAAATTAAAGCCTACTAAGTATAAAGCAGGAGATATGTTATTTAAGACCTCAGATAATGAGCTTTTAAATAATCTTAGCAAGTCATATGAAAATGTATATGGAAGAAAAAATCAACTTAATTTGGATGTAGTATTTAAGGTTGGAGAGCCAATTAAAATATCGACTAATTATAATGGAAAAACATATGAAACTTTAGGAGAAGAAGTTCAAGTTGCTAAAAATAAACCAATGGACAAAGAAAAGTTAGTTAAAAATTTAAACAAAACAGGGGATACTCCATTTGAATTTAAAAATATTAACTTTAGTGATTTTGAAGAAGGATTTATGCCGGTTTCTTCAATAAATGCAGTTAGAAGACAACTTATAGATAATATTAATGAAGATATAAAATTAGGTAATAAAAGAAGCTATTCTGATAATCTAGACTTAAATTTAAATATTAATAAATCTAATAAAGAAAAATCAACTAACATACTAGATAGTACTATAGTTACTGTTACTAAAGAGGAACAACTAAAAGCAGCGGTAGAATGTGGAGTTAAAAATATTGCAGTGGAAGTATCTTTAAGAAATTGTGATATAGATTTAAAAAATGTAGAATGTGAAAACATATATATAAAAACATCAACAATAATAAAAGAAGAGTTTGAAAGTGTGTGCACAATAATTGAGAAAAATATTAACAGAATTAAAGGAATAATAACTTCAAATTCAGGAATAATTAATAGATTTAAAGGTAAAACAGAAATTATTGGAGACTATAAATTAAATATATTTAATAGCTATAGTTTAGAGTTTTATAAAGATATTTTAGATGCAGCCACTATTAGTGTAGAGTTAAACAAGAAAGAAATAAAAAATATAACTAAAAAGAGTGGTTTTAAATGTGCATGTATTGTATATGGTAAACCAGAATTAATGGTTAGTGAATATTGTCCAATAGGATGTGTTTTTGGAGGAAAAGATAAGAGCAAAACATGTGATTTAGAATGTTTAAAAGGGGAATATGTATTAAAAGATAGAATGAATGTAGAAATGGAAGTAAGGACAGATAAATATTGCAGAAGTCACATTTATAATGCTTCTCCTGTTAATTTAATACCTAATTTAGATGAAATAAAGGCAATTGATATAGACATTTTTAGATTAGAGTTTTTAAGCGAAAGTTATGATGAAACACTAAATATACTTGAAAGTTTTAAAAATGAAAAATTCCGCGGAGATTTCAAAAATTATACTAGAGGACATTTTAAAAGAGGTGTAGAATAACATGAACGAAAAATCTTTAAGGGTTTTAGAATTTAATAAAATAAAAGATGAATTAAAAAAGTATACCCAAACTTCAGCGGCTAAGGATTTAATTGAAAGGCTTCACCCTTATGAAAGTGCATATGAGGTTAGGGAACACTTAATGGAAACAGAAGAAGCTTTTAAAATATCCATAAAAAAAGGGGATGCACCTTTTAGTGGACTATATGATATAAGGGAAGCAATATCAAAAGCTCAAAGAAGATTTACACTTTTTCCATCAGAGCTTCTTAGGGTTGCTAATTTACTTAGAGCCTCAAGAAGATTTAAGGGCTATGTGAAAAGTGATGATTTAAGTGAAAAGTATGAAGTGCTTGAAAGTATTACAGAGGGGCTTGTACCTTTAAATGGACTAGAAGAAGAGATTTCTAAATGTATAATTGGAGAAGAAGAAATCTCAGATAGAGCAAGTACTACTCTTTTTAATATAAGAAGATCCCTAAAGGATAAAACAAGTTCAATAAAAGCTAGAGTTAATTCTCTTATTAGAACATATTCTTCTCATCTTCAAGAAAATATATATACAGTAAGAGGAGAGAGATATGTACTTCCAGTAAAAGTAGAACATAAAGGAGCAGTACCAGGACTTGTACATGACCAAAGTGCATCAGGAGCAACACTTTTTATAGAACCTATGAGCTTAGTTGATTTAAATAATGAAATAAAGGAATTAAGACTTAAAGAAAAAGCTGAAATAGATAGAATACTTGCTTTTCTTTCAGGAAAAGTATATGAAAATGTAGATGTTATTAAGGTAGATGCGGATATTCTTTGGGAACTTGATTTTATATTTGCAAAGGCTAAGTATGCTCAAAAGTTAGGAGCAATAATGCCTATAATAAGTGAAGACGGTCATTTTAATATAATAAATGCAAAACATCCACTTATAGATCCTAAAAAAGTAGTGGAAAACAATATCTATCTTAGAGATGGAATAACATCTGTTGTAATTACAGGGCCTAATACAGGTGGTAAAACAGTTACACTAAAGACTGTAGGATTACTTCACATAATGGCAATGAGTGGGCTTATGATAACAGCATCTCAAGGATCAACTATAAGTTTCTTTAAAGAAGTTTTTGCAGATATTGGAGATGAACAAAGTATAGAGCAAAGTTTATCAACATTCTCATCTCACATGACAAATATAGTAAACATAATAGATAGTGCAGATGAAAATTCATTAGTATTGTTTGATGAACTTGGTGCTGGAACAGATCCTACAGAAGGAGCTGCACTTGCAGTTTCAATTCTTGAAAATTTGAGAAAAAGAAAAACAAAGGTAATAGCTACAACTCACTATAGTGAACTTAAAGCCTATGCATTAAAGGTTGATAATGTAGAAAATGCATCTGTAGAATTTGATGTTGAAACATTAAGACCTACATATAGACTACTAATAGGAGTACCAGGAAAATCAAATGCCTTTGAAATATCTAAAAGACTCGGACTTCCAGATTATATTATAGAAGATGCAAGAGAAGGAATTTCAGAGGAAACTCTTAAATTTGAAGATTTAATACAATCTCTTCAACATAAAAACATTAAAGCACAGGAACATGCAAGAAAAGCAGAAAGTGCAAAAGAAGAAGCTGTAAAACTTAAAGAAAAATATGAAAGCAAATTAGATAAATTCCAAGATATAAGAGAAAAAGCAATTTTAAATGCCCAAAAGGAAGCTAAAGAAATCATAAAAGAAGCTAAAGAGGAAGCAGATAAAATACTAAAAGACATAAGAGAACTTGAGAGAATGGGATATTCTTCAGATGTTCGTAAACTTTTAGAAGAGAATAGAAAGAAATTAAAAGACAAATTAGAAAAGACAGAATCAAAATTAAATCAGCCAAAAGAAGTTGGTGAAGCTGTAACTAATGTATCAGAAGGAGATGAATTATATCTTCCTAAATTTGAGACAAAAGTTATGGTACTTACAAATCCTGATAATAAGGGAGATGTTCAAGTACAGGCTGGAATTATGAAAATAAAAGTAAATATTAAAGATCTAAGAAAAACTAAAGAAACTAAGATAGAAAAAAGACAAAGAAAGAAAAAACAAATGAGTTTAAACTTAAAATCAGTAGCAACATCTGTTGATTTAAGAGGAATGGATTCAGAAGAAGCAACTTATACTGCTGATAAATATCTAGATGATGCGTGTATGAGTGGACTTTCTGAAGTTACTATAATACATGGTAAAGGTACAGGGGTACTTAGAACTGCCATAAATGATATGTTAAAAAGACATCCTCATGTAAAATCTTATAGACTTGGTAACTATGGAGAAGGCGGAAATGGAGTTACTGTAGTAGAACTTAAATAAAGAATATATAAAGAGGGATCAATATGATAGTTATAAGTGCGTGTCTTTGTGGGGTTAATTGTAAATATAGTGGTGGAAACAACTTTAATGAAAAAGTTTTAAAACTTTTAAAAGAAGGCAAGGGAATTTTAGTCTGTCCAGAACAAATGGGCGGACTTACAACTCCAAGAACACCCTGTGAGATAGTAGGTGGACATGGAGAAGATGTATTAAATGGAAAAGCTAAAGTTATAAGTAAAGATGGGGTAGATTGTACAAAGGAGTTTTTGAAAGGTGCATATGAGGCTTTAAAGGTAGCAAAAGATGTAAATGCTACAAAAGCAATTTTTAAAGCTAAAAGTCCTTCTTGTGGATGTGGAAAAATATATGATGGAAGCTTTAGTGGAAATAAAATAGATGGGAATGGTGTTACATCAGCGCTTTTTCTAAAAAATGGTATAGAGATTATTACTGAAGAACAGCTTTTATATGTATATTATTCTTTTTTATGCTAATACTAGAAAGCATAGGAGGGATATCAATGGACGTGTTAAAAGCTAATGAAAGAATCAAAGATTCTAACCATTCTGCGAGACGTGAAAGAAAAAAAGGAATGGTACCTGGAGTACTATATGGTGCAGGAGTTCAAAACACATTATTTGAAATAGGAGAGATTGAACTAAATAGAGAAGTATTAAAAAATGGTGAATATGGAGGGATTGATTTACAAATCAATAATAACCATCATAAAGCTATAGTAAAAGAAATACAAAAAGATCCTGTAACAAAGAAAATACTACATATAGATTTACAAGAAATAGATAAAAATGAAGTTATTCAAACTGAAATACCAATAAATTTTGTAGGAGAAGAGTTTATAGCTAAAAGAGGAGAAATAGTTCAAAAGGAAAAATCAAACATAAAGGTTCAAGGAAAATATGATGATATACCTAAATCAATAAATGTAGATGTTTCAAAAATGTACTCAGGAGATGTATTTAGAGTTAATGATGTTGAAATGGCTAGTGAAATAATATGTTTAGATGATATGGATACTATATTAGCTGTTGTTATGGGTACTAAAAATAAAGGATCTCAAGAAGATGAAGAAGATAATGAGGTAATTGCAGAATAATTTTTTAAATAAAGATACTATTATTAATTTTAATAGTATCTTTATTTTTATAATTTCGTAGGAATAAATTGTTATAATTTAACAGTATATTGTATAATTATTATATTACTGGTTAATATTAGGAGGTAATATAATGGATTATTTAGAAAAATATAATATGTGGTTAGATTCACCTTTGATTGATGATAAAACTAAAGAAGAATTAAGAAGTATTAAAGATGAGAAGGATATAGAAGATAGATTTTATAAAGATTTAGAGTTTGGAACTGGTGGACTTAGAGGCGTTATAGGAGCTGGAAGTAATAGAATGAACATATATACTGTAAAAAAGGTTACACAGGGACTTTCAGAATATCTCTTAGAGGCATATAAAAATAGAGATATATCTGTGAGCATTGCATATGATTCTAGAATAATGTCTAAAGAATTTGCAAAAGAAGCCTCACTCACATTGTGTGCTAATGGAATAAGGGTTAATTTATTTGAATCTTTAAGACCTACTCCTATGCTTTCTTATACTGTAAGATACTTAAAATCTAATGCAGGTATTGTTATAACTGCATCTCATAATCCTAAAGAATATAATGGTTATAAAGTGTATGGAGAAGATGGTGGACAAGTTACTGATAAAAAGGCCAAGGACATTATAACTTGTGTAAACAATATAAAAGATTTAAAACAGGTTAAATCTTTTACATTAGAAGAAGCTAAAGAGAGAAAATTACTTAATATAATAGGAGAAGAAGTAGATAGAGATTATATAAATGACGTAAAAAAATTAACCATAAGAAATGAACTGGTAAAAAATAATGCAAAAGATTTAAAGATTATTTATACTCCAATTCATGGAAGTGGAAATATACCAGTAAGAAGAGTTTTAGGGGAACTTGGATATGAAAATTTATTTGTTGTAAAGGAACAAGAGTTACCTGATGGAACATTTCCAACAGCAGAATATCCAAATCCAGAAATGCCACAGGTTTTTGATATAGCATTAGAAATGGCAAAAGATATAAAACCAGATATAATATTTGGTACAGATCCTGATTGTGATAGAATAGGAGCTATTGTAAAAAATAATAAAAAAGAATATAAAGTTTTAACAGGAAATATGATGGGGGTTTTATTAACAGAATATATTTTATCTTCATTAAAAGAGAAGAATACAATGCCTGAAAACCCTGTTGTAATTAAGACAATAGTTACTACAGAAATGATAAGGGCTATAGCAAAAGATTTTAATGTTGAAATTATGGATGTGTTAACGGGTTTTAAATATATAGGAGAGAAAATAGGAGAATTTGAAAAAAATAAAAATAAGGATTATGTGTTTGGATTTGAAGAAAGCTATGGATATTTAAGAGGCACATTTGTAAGAGATAAGGATGCTGTAATTGCTTCTATGTTAATTTGTGAAATGACATTGTACTATAAGAAAAAAGGATTAAGTCTTTATGATGCTCTTATGAAGCTTTATGAAAAATATGGTTTTTACAAAGAAGAATTAGTTTCCATAAATTTAATGGGTAAAGAAGGACAAAAACAAATAGGAATGACTATAGATAAGTTAAGGCATGTTAATGATTTAAAAATAGAAGGACTTAATATATCTAAAAAATATGATTATAAGATGGGGGTAGAAAAGGATATTATAAATGGAATAGAAAAGAAGATAAATCTACCTACATCCAATGTACTTAAATTTGTACTAGAAAATGGGGATTATTTTGTAATAAGACCATCTGGAACAGAACCTAAGATGAAAATATATATGGGAGTTAAGGGGGAGAATTTAGAAAATTCAAAGGAAAATATGCTTAATTTTAAAGAAAAAATATTAAAACTAGTAGAAAATATGAGACAAAACTTAAAATAAATATATAAATTTCAAATCTCCATTTAATTTAATGGAGATTTTTTTATTAATAAGATTTTGTATAATTTGGGTTTTAAAATGATTTTTATATGAATAATTTAGCATAGTATCAATGGCTTTTTAGTGTATATTTTTGAAAAAATATATAATCTATTATAATATATAATCATAGATGTTATAATTAAATATAATATTAAGGTTGGAGGAAGAGTATGGACGTAAAAACTCATTTTAAGGATAAACTTTCAAATTTATTATTTTTACAAATGAATAAAGAGAGAGTAGAGAATATTTTTAATACAAGGTTGTATGTTAATGAGGCAATATATATGCCAGTTGCAACTGAAGACATCGTAAAAAAAGTTAAAAACAATGAAAATGTAGACACTATACCAGTAGCATTTTTTGTTGAAGGAATGATATATGTTTTAGGAGCTGATGATGATTTTAAATATAATGATATTTATGAAGAATTAGTATTAAATGCTCCAAAGGGTATGGAATTTATAAAGGGAAGAATAGCATCATATGTAAAAGAAAAAAAATATGAAGATGCTTACATTATGCTAAAGGGACTTGTTAAATTAGAACCTACTGAAGAAATATATTCTAAACTTATAATGCTTGCAGAAAAATTAAGAAGTTTAAACAAGGATTATACAGAAGAAGAATTAGAAGTTATAGAAAAAGCTAAAGAAATAGAAGGATATGCTATACCATATCTATATGAAGCTGAAATAAAAAGAGATAAAGAGGATTTTTACGGGGCTTTATTTTCAATAAATAATTATATAGCAAATGGGGGAGAGGAAACCTCTGAGATTTCAGAATTTAAAAGTTCACTAAAGGTAGTAAATGGTTATGATGAAGGAAAAAAATTAGTATATGATGAACCTAAAAAGGCACTAGAGATGCTATTACCATTATTAGATGAACTTTCTGATAATCCGGAAGTTTATTATTACATAGCTGTTGCATATAGATTACTTGAAAATAATCATAAGGCTATATATTACTTAGAAAAGTCTATAGAAATAGATAGTTCATATCCAGAAGTATTTAATGAACTTGGAATCAATTATGCATGTGTAGAGGATTTTGAAAGTGCTATAGTGTATTTAAGAAAAGTTTTTGAAGCTACAAGATCTATTGAAGTATGCACAAACTTAATAATGTGTTATATGAATATAGGAGATTATAAACAAGCAAAAATACACCTTGAAATTGCAAATAAAATAGATAGTGAAGATGAAATTGTTAAAGAATTAAATAATATATTGAAAGATGCATAAAATATAAAGAAGTTTATATTTTATTTGTTGAAGGGAGAGTGTGTGGTATGAGGGTAAAAAAAGCCATAATACCTGCAGCTGGACTTGGAACTAGATTTCTTCCGGCTACTAAAGCGCAACCTAAGGAGATGCTTCCCATTGTAGATAAGCCAACTATACAGTATATTATTGAAGAAGCGGTACAGTCAGGTATTGAAGAAATATTAATAATAACAGGTAGAAACAAAAGAGCAATTGAAGATCATTTTGATAAGTCGGTGGAACTGGAAAACATATTGGAAGAAAAAGGTAAAAATGATCTTTTAAGTATGGTTAAAGATATATCTAATATGGTAGATATATACTATATACGTCAAAAAGAGCCAAAGGGACTTGGGCATGCAATAAATTGTGCTAAAACTTTTGTTGGCAATGAACCTTTTGCTGTTATGCTAGGAGATGATGTTGTAGATAGCAAAGTACCTTGTTTAAAACAACTAATTGATTGCTTTAATGAATATAAAACCACAATACTTGGAGTGCAAGAAGTAAATAAAAACAGTGTAGATAAGTATGGAATAGTAGAAGGACTACACATAGAAGACAGGGTTTATAAGGTAAAAGATTTAGTAGAAAAACCTAGTGTGAATGAAGCACCTTCTAATGTAGCGATTTTAGGAAGATACATAATAACTCCTCCTATTTTTGATATATTAAGTCATACAAAGCCTGGTAAGTCAGGTGAAATACAATTAACAGATGCTCTTAGAACCTTAATAAAAAAAGAAGCAATGTATGCCTACAAATTTGAAGGTAGAAGATATGATGTAGGCGATAAATTAGGATTTTTAGAGGCAACAGTAGAATTTGCACTAAAAAGAGAAGGGTTAAAAAATGAATTTATGAAATATTTAACTAGTATTAAGTATAATTCAAAATTTGCACAATTATATAAAGAAATGAACCAAAAATAAAATATATTAAAGCTTAGTTTATGATATAATAATAGACATGAATTGTAAAGGACTTACAAAACATGTCTTTTTTATATTTGTATGTTAAATTATTAATAAAAAACATTGAATAATTTCAAAAATGATGTAAAATGATTTAAGGTAGATAAAATAACAATCGTTAAGGATGTGATGACTTGAAAAGTAATAAGAAATTCTTAGTATATGATATCGTTCTTGTAACATTTTTCTTATATTTTGCACTGCTACTAAGATTTGATTTTCATATACCTCAAGAATACATAGTATTTTTTAAATTATCAATAGTTCCGGTTATTGTTATTAGTGTAATTTGTAATGCGATATTTCATTTATATGATCGCATATGGAAATATGCGTCTATTGATGAGTTAATATCAATAGTATATTCAGTATCGCTTTCAAACATAATATTTATTTTTTATAGTTATTTTATAAGTTATAAATTATTAAGTTTTGTACACTATAGATTTCCTGCCACAGTACACATAATATTTTGGGTACTATCTGTATTAGCTCTAGGAGGAACTAGATTTATATATAGAGTAGTTGGTGGAAATGACAACGCTGAAACTTTTGATAATAAGTCTTCAAATATATTAATAGTTGGAGCTGGAGATGCTGGAGCAATGTTGATAAAAGAGATTAAAAAGCATCATTCTTTAAATTATAATATAGTAGGACTTATAGATGATGATTTATCAAAAATTGGTCAAGTAATCAATGGGATAAAGATACTAGGCACTAGAGATGAAATAATAAAGATATGTAATAATTATGGGGTAGAAGAAATATTTATTGCTCTTCCATCTGCACCTTTAAAAGAAAGAAAGGAAATTTACAATTCTTGCAAAGAAACTGGGTGTAAATTAAAAACACTTCCAGGTATATATGAAATAATAAATGGAAATGTAAATATAAGTCAACTTAGAGATGTAGACATTAATGATTTGTTAGGTAGAGATCCAGTCAAATTAAATAATGAAAATATAAATGAGTATATAAATGATAAAGTTGTTTTAGTTACAGGTGGGGGAGGCTCCATAGGATCTGAACTTTGTAGACAAATAGTAAAATTTAACCCTAAAAAGTTAATAATATTAGATATATACGAAAATAATGCATATGATCTTCAAATGGAATTAAAATATAAGTATCCGAACTTAGATATGGAAGTTGTAATTGCATCTATTAGAGATATGACAAGATTAAAGGAAGTATTTGAAACATACAGACCATATGTAGTATTTCATGCTGCAGCACATAAACATGTTCCACTTATGGAGGCAAATCCAAGGGAAGCTATTAAAAACAATATATTTGGAACTTACAACTTAGCAAAATGTAGTGACATGTATAATGTAAAAAGATTTGTTCAAATAAGTACGGATAAAGCTGTTAATCCTACTAATGTTATGGGTGCAACTAAAAGATTCTGTGAAAAAATAATTCAAGCTTTCGATAATGAAAGTAAAACAGAATATGTAGCTGTAAGATTTGGAAATGTTCTTGGAAGTAATGGTTCAGTAATACCACTATTTAAGAAACAAATAAAAGAAGGTGGTCCTGTAACAGTTACCCATCCTGAAATAAATAGATTCTTTATGACAATACCAGAAGCAGCTCAACTTGTAATTCAAGCAGGAGCTATGGCAAAGGGTGGGGAAATATTTGTACTTGATATGGGTGAACCTGTTAAAATAGTAGATTTAGCTAAGGACTTAATTACTCTATCTGGATTAAAACCAGATGAAGATATAAAAATTGAGTATACAGGATTAAGACCTGGTGAAAAACTATATGAAGAATTACTAATGGATGAAGTAGCATTAACATCTACAGGTCATGAAAAAATATTTATTGAAAAGCCTAAGGAATTCAACAGAGAATATATAGAAAAATCTATAGAAGATTTTAAAGGTGTTGTAGAAGGGAAAAGAGAGGAAATAATTGATGTTCTTCAAGAAAAAGTCCCAACATATAAACCTAAAGAATAATTATACAATTACAAATATAAGATTAATTACTGCATTTATGTAAACAATATGATAAAATTAGATAGTGAAATAAATCACAAATGCGTAATATATGTTAATATTAATGATTAAAATTTAGATTATTTAATGAAACTAAATTAAGAAAATAAACCTTAAATAATGTTTAGGAGGAAGTACTATGGCAACATTAAAGGAAGAACTTTTATTAAAACTAGAGAATAAAACTGCAAAATTAGGTGTAGTGGGACTTGGATACGTAGGATTACCACTAGCAGTAGAAAAAGCTAAAGCAGGATATGAAGTAATAGGTTTTGATGTACAAGATGCAAAAGTAAAATTAGTTAATGAAGGACATAATTATATAGGAGATATAGTAGACGAAGACTTAAAAGAATTAGTTGCAGATGGTAAATTAAAAGCAACTACAGATTTTTCATTTGTATCAGATGTAGATGCAGTTGCAATTGCTGTTCCAACACCACTTGATAAGTTTAAACAACCAGATGTATCATATGTTGAAAACTCTACAAAGAGTATAGCTAAATTTTTACATAAAGGAATGCTTGTAGTTCTTGAAAGTACAACTTATCCTGGAACAACAGAAGAAATAGTAAAACCTATATTAGAAGAATCAGGATTAAAATGTGGAGAAGATTTCTTCCTAGCATTTTCACCAGAAAGAGTTGACCCAGGTAACAAGCAATTTAAAACTAAAAACACTCCAAAGGTTGTAGGAGGTATAACTCCAGACTGTACAGAAGTTGCTGCTGCATTATATAGCAATGTTCTTGAAGGAGATATACATAAAGTTTCTTCACCAGCAGTTGCTGAAATGGAAAAAATCCTTGAAAATACATTTAGACACATAAACATAGGTCTTGTAAATGAAATGGCTATTTTATGTAAAAAAATGAACATAGATATATGGGAAGTAATAGAAGCTGCAAAAACAAAACCTTATGGATTTATGGCATTCTACCCAGGTCCAGGTCTTGGTGGACACTGCATACCACTAGATCCATTCTACTTAACATATAAAGCAAGAGAATTTGATTATCATACAAGACTTATAGAAACAGCTGGAGAAATAAATGATTTCATGCCAGAATTCGTAGTAGATAATGCAATGAAACTTTTAAATGGAGATAAAAAATCATTAAATGGTTCAAAAGTTCTTTTAATGGGTGTTGCATATAAAAAAGATATCGATGATATGAGAGAATCACCAGCATTAAAAGTAATAGAACACCTTGAAAAGAATGGAGCAAATGTAATGTATAACGATCCATATGTTCCAAACTTTAAGCACTGTGGAAAAGAATATGCATCAGTAGATTGGGAAAAAGCTATTGATGAAGCTGATATTGTTATAATAACAACAGATCATAGTGATTATGACTATGAAGAAATAGTTAAGAGAGCTAAAATATTCTATGACACAAGAAATGCTTCAAGTGCTGTTAAGAACAACAGAGAAAAGATACACAAACTATAAGAAAGATTTTAGGATAGACTCTTTTGAGTTTATCCTTTATTAAGATTAAGGAGTGATATTAATGTCAAAATTAAAATTTGCTATTATTGGTTGTGGAAGAATTTCATACAAACATGTAGAAGGATTAGTAAACAATAAAGAAGAAGCTGTGCTTGTAGCTACTTGTGATATTGATATAGAAAAAGCTAATGCAAAGCGTGATGAATACATAGAAAAAATGGAAGAAAACGTAACAGTTAATACATATACAGATTATAAAGAAATGCTTGAAAAAGAAGATGTAGATGTAGTTACAATAGCTACAGAAAGTGGATACCATCCTGAAATTGCAATTTATGCTATGAAAAAAGGAAAACATACTGTAGTTGAAAAACCAATGGCTCTATCAATAGACGATGCAAATGAAATGATAAAAGTTGCAAAAGAAAACAACGTTAAACTTGCAATTTGTCATCAAAATAGATTTAATAAACCAATACAACAATTAAGAAAAGCAATGGATGAAGGAAGATTTGGTAGACTTGTAAATGGTACTGCAAGAATCCTATGGAACAGAAATGAAGGATATTACAAACAAGCACCTTGGAGAGGAACTTGGAGACTTGATGGTGGTACATTAATGAATCAATGTATTCACAATATAGACTTACTTCAATGGATGATGGGTGGAGAAATTGACACAGTATATGCACAATGTGATAATTTCTTACGTGATATTGAAGCAGAAGATTTTGGTGCAATATTAGTTCGTTTCAAAAACGGAGCAATTGGAATAATAGAAGGAACTGCTTGTGTATTCCCTAAAAACTTAGAAGAAACTTTAAGTGTATTTGGTGAAAAGGGAACAGTAGCAATAGGCGGTCTTGCTGTTAATAAAATAGAAACTTGGAGATTTGAAGATGGAGAAGAAAATGAAGAAGAAGAAATTTTAAAAGCTCAAGAAGGCGATCCAGATTCAGTATACGGAAAAGGTCATACTCCATTATTTAAAAATGTTATAGATGCAATAAATAATGATGTTGAACCTTTAATAAATGGAGAACAAGGAAAGAGAGCTATGGCAATAATTCTTGCAGCATATAAGTCAAGACTTACTGGAATGCCTGTAAAATTCCCATTTGAAAACTTCTCAACTTTAGATATGGAAAAAGCTTTTCCAAAGAAAAATAGATAATAAAAGCGAGGATATAAAAATGAACTATATTTCTGAAAGTGCTAAATTAGGCAATAATGTAAAACTAGGTCATTTTACAGTTGTAGAGGATAATGTTGTTATTGGAGATAATTGCATTATAGGAAACAATGTAGTAATTCACGAGGGATCTTTAATAGGAAACAATGTTAGAATTGATGACAATACTGTAATTGGAAAAACACCTATGAGATCTGTTAACAGTATATTTAAAGACGATAAAAAGTATGAACCATGTAAAATTGCTGATGAATGCTTAATTGGAGCAGGAGTTATAATTTACTGTGGATGTGAAATCGGTGAAAAAACACTTGTAGCAGATTTAGCTGTAATAAGAGAAGATGTAAAGGTAGGAAATAAAACAATTATAGGAAAAGGAGCTACTATCGAAAACTTCTGCAAGGTTGGTTCTAATTGTAAAATACAAACTAATGTGTACTTAACAGCATATTCAGAAGTTGAAGATTATGTATTTATGGCTCCATGTGTTGTCACATCAAACGATAACTATGCAGCACGTTCAAAAGAAAGATTTAACCATTTTAAAGGAGTTACTATTAAAAAAGGTGGAAGAATTGGAGCTGGAGCTGTAGTATTACCTGGAAAGGTAATAAATGAAGATGGATTTGCAGCAGCAGGAAGTGTTGTTACTAAAGATGTAGAAAAAAGCACTATAGTAGCTGGAAGCCCTGCTAAGAAATTTAAAGAAGTTCCAGAAGATCAACTTCTTAAAAACCAATAAATTAAAAAGATTATATCTTCAGATAATATAACTTTTAATTTAAAAGTTAGAAACCTTAGAAAAACTTAACAGTAGAAGCTTTAGAAAGGCTTAAAAAGTTTTTCTTGCTTGTACCTAAAGCTTCTAAGGTTTTTTTATTTTATGAACAATTAGTTTATAAAGAAATGGTGATGATTGAAATTGTATAAGAATAAAAAAATACTAGCGATAATCCCAGCTAGAGGTGGTTCAAAGGGAATACCACATAAAAACATAATGAAGATCGGTGAGAAGCCATTAATAGCTTATTCAATTGAGGCTGCTAAAGAATCTAAATATATAGATTACATATTAGTTTCTACAGATGATACTTGCATAAAAGAAGTTTCTTTAAGGTATGGAGCAAAGGTACCTTTTTTAAGACCTGATGAAATATCTACAGATAGAGCAAAATCCATAGATGTAGTATTACACGGAATAGATTATTTAAAAGAGCATAATGAGAATTTTCATTATGTAATATTGCTTCAACCAACATCACCTCTTAGAACAAGTGATGATATAGATACTGCAATAGAAAGTGTTATAGAAGCCAATAAAGATTCTCTTATAAGTGTATGCGAGTGTAGTGAAAATCCTATACTTATGAGAACCATTGAAAAGGAAAAATTAAAACCTGTATTAGAATTTAATGGAGATAATCTAAGAAGACAGGAATTACCTACATTTTATGTTTTTAATGGAGCTATATATATAAATAAAGTGGACATGCTACAAAATAAAAAAGAATTTGTAGATGAAAACACAATGCCATTTATTATGGACATTAAAAAGTCTATTGATATAGATAATATGATAGATGCTAAAATTGCAGAAATGATTTTAAAGGAGAATAAAAATGATTAAAATAAGGGATAAAATAATTGGTGGAAATGAAAATGGTGACCACAAATGTTTTATAATAGCTGAAGCTGGAGTTAATCATAATGGAAGTATTATTCTTGCAAAAAAGTTAGTTGACAAAGCAGTGTATGCTGGAGCTGATGCAGTTAAATTTCAAACCTTTAAAAGTGAAAAATTAGTTACAGGATATGCATCTATGGCAAAATATCAGAAGGACAATATAGGAATACAAGATACTCAGTTTAATATGTTAAAAAAACTAGAGCTAAGTTATGATGAATTTGTAGAACTTAAAAATTATTGTGATGAAAAGGGGATTTTATTTATGTCTACTCCTTTTGACTTTGAAAGCGCTAAATTTTTAAATTCTATGGATGTTGAAATTTTTAAAATAAGTTCAGGAGATTTAACAAACATACCATTACTTCAATATATAGCTGAATTTAAAAAGCCTATTATATTATCTTCTGGCATGGCAACACTAGGAGAGATTGAAGACGCTGTAATGGCACTTAAACACAAGGAAATTTTAGATATAGCGGTGCTTCATTGTACATCTAATTATCCAGCAGCAATAAATTCTGTAAACTTAAAAGCTATGAATACTATAAAAAATTCATTTAATGTTATAGGAGGTTATTCTGATCATACGGAAGGCATTACTATACCTATAGCAGCTGCTGCACTTGGAGCAGACATAATAGAAAAACATTTTACATTAGATAAAAATATGGAAGGACCTGACCATAAAGCGTCTTTAAATCCAGAAGAATTAAAATTTATGATAGATGAAATAAGAAAAGTAAATGTGGCATTAGGCAGTGGAATAAAAACATTTACAAATAGTGAAATAGACACAATGAAGGTTGCAAGAAAAAGCATAGTAGCAAGTAAATATATAAGAAAAGGTGAAATTATAACAGAAGAACATCTAGATTATAAAAGACCTGGAACAGGACTTAAGCCTAAATATTATAAAGATATTATTGGAAAAAAAGCCTCAAAGGATATAGAAGCTGATATGCAAATAACTTTTGATTTAGTAGAAAGATAGAGGAAAGGTGAATTAGTTGTGAAAAGAAAAATTGCAGTTATAACGGGAACAAGGGCTGATTATGGAATATACTATTCAGTACTAAAGGCTATAGAAAATCATAAGGATTTAGAATTAAGTCTAATTGTATGCGGAATGCATCTTTCGCCTGAATTTGGAATGACAATAGAAGAAATACAAAAGGACGGATTTAAAATAGATGACAAGATAGACACTATACTATCGTCTGATAGTGGTTCTGCTATGGCAAAATCAATAGGTATAACACTTATGGGATTAACTCAAAGCCTAGAGAGAATAAATCCAGATATTTTATTAATACTGGGAGATAGGGGAGAGATGATAGCAGGAGCACTTGCAGCAGTTCATATGAATATTCCAGTAGCTCATATACATGGAGGAGAAGTTACAGGTACAGTTGATGAATCTATAAGACACTCCATAACTAAACTTTCACATATACATTTTCCAGCTAATGAGGATAGTAAAAGAAGAATAATAAAAATGGGCGAAGAAGAAAAAAACGTATACGTAGTTGGTGCACCAGGAATTGACTATATTAAAAATACAAAATACCTTTCTCGTGAAGAGGTACTAAAAAGATTTAATTTAAAAGATGATAAAATATTTATAATGACACAACATCCAGTTACTACAGAAAAGCATATGGTTTCTAATCAAATAGAAGAAACTCTTAGTGCCATTGCAAAACTTGGAGTTCAAACTATTATCTCATATCCTAATAGTGATAATGGTGGTAGAGAAATAATAAAAGTTATAGAAAAATATAGAGAAAAATATGATTTCCTAAAAGTATTTAAAAATTTAAGTCAAGTTGAATATTTAAGTCTTTTAAATACTGCTGATGTTATGATTGGAAATTCTTCATCGGGAATAATAGAAGCACCAAGTTTCAAACTTCCAGTAGTAAACATAGGAACTAGACAACAAGGAAGACTTAGAGCATGTAACATAGTTGATATATCATATAGCAAAAAAGAAATATTAGATGCCATAGACAAGGTTTTATATGACGAAGAATTTAGAAAAAATCTAGAAAACTGTGAAAATCCATATGGAGATGGAAAAGCTGGAGAAAGAATAGCAGATATTTTAAGTAAAATACAAATAAACTCTGATTTAATACAAAAAAGAATAACATATTAATTTAAAAAATTAATAAAAAGTTAAGAGGGGTTATATGGAGAAGATTGTATTAGTAGGTGGAGGAGGACATTGCAAAGTAATTATTGACATAATAAAAAGTATAAGAAAATATAAAATAGTTGGTATTACAGATGCAAACACAAAGGATGAGCAAATAATAGGAGTGCCTATTATAGGGAATGATGATGCTCTTGAGGATTTATATAATCAAGGTGTAGAAAATGCATTTGTTTGTGTAGGGGCTTTAGGTAGTATACAAATAAGAAACAAAATATTTAATAAATTAAAATCTATAGGGTTTAATATACCTAAACTAATACATAAAAATGCTATAGTATCACCTTATGCAAAAATAGGTGAGGGAACTTGTATTATGGCAGGTTCTATTGTAAATCCAGGAGCCACAATTGAAGAAAATTGCATAATAAACACCGGAAGTATTATAGAACATGATTGTTTAATAGGAAAAAATACTCATGTATCTCCTAAAGCATCAGTAGCTGGAGGAAGTAAAATAGGACACGATTGTCATATTGGAACTGGTAGCACTATAATTCAAGGAATTAAAATTGGTAATAATGTAGTGGTAGGAGCAGGGGCTGTTGTTTTAGATAATATAGAGGATAATGTTACTGCAGTAGGAATTCCCTCAAAAATAATAAAGCGTAGGTGATTTAGGGATGATTTCAATGGATATTTATTGTGTATCATCAAAAGCTACAATAAAAGATGCAATGGAAGCCATAGATAAAAATTTAATTGGAGCGGTTTTTATTGTAGATGATGATAAAAAAGTTATAGGTGTTGTGACAGATGGTAATATAAGAAGGGCAATACTAAAAGGATACAAAATAGAAGAAAGTGCAAAGGATATTTGTAACACTAATTTTAAATATGTAAATAAACTTACAAGCAAACAAAAGGTTAAAGAAGAAATGTTAAAATATAAAATAAGACAACTTCCTTTATTAGATGAAGAAGGAAAACTTATGGATATATATTTCTTAGATAACATCATATCTTATGAACAAAAGGAAAATTGTGTTTTTATATTAGCTGGAGGACTTGGAACTAGATTAAGACCTCTTACAGAAAAAGTACCAAAACCAATGCTTAAAATAGGCGATAAGCCAATGCTTGAAAGAATTATAAAGCAATTTAAAGCTTATGGATTCCGTAATTTTATAATTTCTATAAATTATAAAGGAGAAATTATTGAAAATTACTTTAAAGATGGTAGTGATTTTGATGTTAATATAGAATATGTAAGAGAAGAAAAGAAGCTTGGAACAGCAGGTTCAATAAGTTTAGCTAAAGATAAACTTAAAGATGATTTTATAGTTATTAATGGAGATATATTAACAGGAATAGATTTTGAAGAGTTGCTAAATTATCATAAGGAAAACAAATATGATATTACAGCTGGAGCTAGAAATTACGAAATGAGAGTTCCGTATGGCGTTATGGTGATGAAGGACAAGCTTATAAAATCATTAGAAGAAAAACCTACATATAATTTTTATATCAATAGTGGAATTTATGTTTTAAGTAAAGATGTAGTAAAATACATACCAGACAATAAAGAATACAATATGACTGATTTAATAGAAGATATTATAAATGACAATGGGAGATGTGGAGCTTACAATATAACTGAATATTGGTCTGATATAGGTCACATAGAAGATTACAAAAAGGCAAATGAAGATGTAAATAAATTTTTTTAAAATAATTTATAGAGGGTGTGTAATATGAACTGGAATGGGAAAAAAGTTTTAGTTACAGGTGCAGAAGGATTTATAGGAAGTCATCTAACAGAAAGATTAGTAGAACTTGGAGCTGAGGTTACAGCACTTGTACAATATAATTCTTTTAATAATTGGGGTTGGATTGATACATTTGATAAAAATGTAAAGGATAATATAAAAGTAATAACTGGAGATGTAAGAGAATATGACAGTGTAAAGAGAATGGTAAGTGGACAAGAAGTTATAATGCATCTTGCAGCGCTAATTGCAATACCATATTCATATTTATCTCCAATGGCTTATGTAAGAACCAATGTAGAAGGAACTACAAATATATTAGAAGCTTGTAGAGACGAAAAAAATATTGAAAAAATAGTTCATACGTCAACAAGTGAAACTTATGGAACAGCACTTTATGTTCCAATAGATGAAAAACATCCAATGCAAGGACAATCTCCTTATTCAGCATCAAAAATAGGTGCAGATAAAATGGCTGAAAGTTTTTATAGATCATTTAATCTTCCAATTGCAACAATAAGACCTTTCAATACATATGGTCCAAGACAATCTGCAAGAGCTGTAATACCAACAATAATATCACAAATACTTGCAGGAAAAAGAGAAATAAAACTTGGAAGTTTAACTCCTACAAGAGATTTTAACTATGTAAAAGATACAGCAGAAGCATTTGTTAAAATAGCAGAAAGTGAAAAGACAATAGGTGAAGTAATAAATGCTGGTTCTAACTATGAAATTAGCATAGGAGATACAGCTAAAAAGATAATAGATTTAATAGGACATGATGTTAAAATTCTTTGTGATGAAGAAAGAATAAGACCAGAAAAAAGTGAAGTAAATAGACTTTGGGCAGATAACACTAAAATAAAAAATCTTACTGATTGGACACCAAAATATAGTATTGATGAAGGACTTAAAGAAACAATAGAGTGGATAAAAAATAACATGCAATACTTTAAAACTGACATTTATAATGTATAAAGAGGGGGATTAAAATGATACCTTTATGTATACCTGAAATTAGAGGAAACGAGTGGAAATATGTTAAAGAATGTATTGATACTAACTGGGTTTCATCAGTTGGTAGTTATGTAAATCGTTTTGAGGAAAAGTTTGCAGAATATGTAGATGCAAACAGTGCAGTTGTAACAGTAAATGGAACAGCAGCAATAGAACTTGCACTTTTGACAGCTGGAGTTGGAATTGAAGATGAAGTTATAGTACCATCAATGACATTTATATCACCAGTAAATACAGTAAAATATGTAGGGGCAACTCCTGTATTTTGCGATGTTTGCAGAGATACTTTTGTTATGGATGCAGAAAAAATAGAAGAACTTATAACACCTAAAACAAAAGCTATATTACCGGTACATATATATGGACATCCTGTAGATATGGACAAGGTTATGGAAATTGCAAAAAAATATAATTTATATGTAATAGAAGATGCAACTGAAGCATTGGGTTCTAAATATAAAGGAAAAAAATTAGGAACCATAGGACATATGGGTGCATTTAGTTTTAATGGAAATAAACTTATTACAACTGGAGCAGGAGGAATGCTTGTAACAAATAGCGAAGAGTATGGTAAGAGAGCTAAATTTTTATCAACTCAAACTAAAGTGGTTTTAGAAAATAAGGCATTTTATCATCCAGAAGTAGGATATAATTTTAGAATGCCAAATTTACTTGCTGCATTTGGAGTTGCACAATTAGAAAACGCTGATGAGTATTTAAAAATAAAAAAGAAAAATGCTAGTTACTACAATGAGTTATTAAAGAATGTTAAGGGTATAACTCTTCCAATACAAAAAGATTGGGCAGAAAATTGTTACTGGTTATATTCTATTTTAGTTGAAGATGATTTTCCATTAACTAGAGACGAACTGATTAAAAAATTACAAGAAGAAGGAATAGAATCAAGACCATTTTTTATGCCTGTTCATAATATGCCACCTTATATAGACTGTGAACATGGTGATATGAGCATTACAGATGATATTTCAGCTAAAGGAATAAATCTTCCAAGCTCAGTATCACTTACTGAAGAAAATATAGAATTTATATGTTCTGTTATTAAAAATATATAGATAGGTATTAACATAATATTCTATGTCACTATAATTGATTATATAGTATAATAACTTTAGTTATTATACTATATAAAGATTATTAACAATTATGAGTGCCTTATACAGAATATAGGAGGAAGATATGAGCAAAGTTAAAGTGGCTAGATTTGCAAGTCAGGTTATGATAATTACAATTTTAAGTAAGTTAATGGGTTTCTGGAGAGATGCATTAATAGCAAAGGAATTTGGTACTACATACGAAACTAGTGCTTATATGATGTCATTAAATGTTTCAAGTATACTTTTTGGACTAATGGGTTTAGCTATTACAACAACTTTTATACCAATGCTAACTAGAAGTCTAAGAGAAAAAGGTAAGGATGACATGTATGAGTTCGGAAATACTGTTATTAATATCATAATCATACTTACAACAATAATAGGAGTTTTGGGATGGAAATTTGCTCCTCAAATAGTTAAAATAGTAGCCTGTGGTTATACTGGGGAAATATATGATTTGACAGTTCAATTAACTAGATTAAGTGTAATAAATGTAGTATTTATAGGACTTACAAGTGGATATACAGCAATACTTCAAACAATGGATAATTTTGCAGCACCTTCATTAGTTGGAGTTGCTATGAACATTTGTATTATAATATATTTATTATTTACAAAAAATACTACTATAGAAGGACTTACTATTGCTACAATAATTGGAAACGGAAGTCAAATATTAGTTCAAATACCGTGGCTTATTAAAAACAAATACAAATATTCATGTAAAATTAATTTTAAAGATCCAAGACTTAAAGAAATGATGACTTTAATTTTGCCTGTATTAATTGGTATTGGTATAAATCAAATCAATACCCTTGTAGATAACAATGTAGCTTCAAATTTAAATGAAGCAGCAGTTTCAGTAATACAATATGCTAATAGATTAAATTCTTTAGTATATGGAATTTTTGCTACATCTATAATTACAGTAATATATCCTACTTTAGCAAAATACATAAATGCTGGTGAAATTAAAGAAGACTTTAAGAAATATTTAAGCAAAGCTATAAACAATATAAATCTTATAATGTTTCCAGCAACAGTTGGAATTATTGTTCTAAGAACTAATATAATAAGTGTAGCCTTTAAAAGAGGAGTTTTCGATGAAAAATCCGTTGAAGCTACAGCGATTGCATTATTATTTTTAGCAATTGGAACAGGGGTATTAGGAATAAGAGATATTTATAATAGAGCATTTTATGCTATACAAGATACTAAAACACCTATGAAAAATAGTGCCATTGGAGTTTTAACAAATGTAGTTTTAGATATAACATTAGTTAAATTCATGGGAGTAGGTGGACTTACACTTGCTACAACTATATCTATATTTGTAAGTACAGTATTATTAGCCTTAGATTTAAGAAAAAAGATAGGAAATATAGATGCAGTTTCAGTATTAAAGTCAGGTTTTAAAATTTTAGTTTCTTCTGTAATGATGGGACTTGTAGTTTATATCATAAATACAAACATATTAAAATATGTATCAGGTAACAAAGGAAACATGTTATCTTTAATGATATGTGCCGTTGTAGGATCTATAGTATATGCTATAGCAATAAATATATTAAAAGTTGAAGAGTATCATGACATCAAAAAGTATTTATTATCAAAAATTAAAACTAAATAAATATTATAAAGGAGCATTAAAATGAGACAAACAGATAAGATATCTTTAGGGTTAAAAACATTTTTGTTATTGACCTTGTATTTTTTGTGGCTTGAAATTGCCATACCATTTAAAATTTCAGTTTTTAAAGTATTTTTGCTTATTTCTATGGGATTATTCTTAATTAAGTTAATACTTGATGGAAAAAATATGATAAGAGGAAAACTAAAATTTAGTAAAGTAAATACAATTTTTCTTTTGATTTTAACTTTATACATAGTTATAGATTTAGTAGGAATATTATATTCTCCAGCAAAAGTTTTTGCAGCTACTAAATATGCAGTAGTAATACCTATGGCTGTTTTAATTCTAATGTTTTATTTTACTATAGAAAGCAAACAAGATATTAAAAATATATTATTAGCTATGGGATTAGGATCAGTAACCATTGCGACATATACATTACTAGCATATTTTGTATGTACTAGTATAAAAGTTTCTTATTATACTCAATTATCTTTAATAAAGGATTATAATATTTCATCAACTTTAATACTCATGGGTGTTACAATTATACTTACACTTATAATTCAAAGTAAATTTCAAGGGAAAGTTAAATTTATACTATTTGCACTTGTAAGTATGATATGTTCACCAGTAATTTATTTAAGTGGTTCAAGAAGAAGTTTAATATTAATATTTGCAGAAGGTGCAGTTATTGTTTTATATTATATATTTGCTTCTTTAAAAAATAGAAAAAAAGTTTTAAGTACATTCTGTATAGTAATTGCTATGGTGGCATTTACAGGAGCTAGTGTTATAGGTGTACAATCATTACTTAAAACACAATCTGAAGATATAAAAGAAGTTAAAGTAGTTGATGCAGTTAATGAAAATGGATTAACAACTAAATATGAATCTCTTCGTAATGGTAGAGCATTAGTTAAAAGAGAATATATTTGGGGACTAGCTTTTAAAGATATAAAATCATCTAATGCTAAACAAAAATTCGTAGGAAAAGGTTCTTCTTATGATTGTTACATGTACACATTTGTTTATAAAAAAGAAATGAATAGTTTATATAGTGGAAAAGTAGGGGTACTTGGAGACATGCATCCACACAATGCTTTCCTATCAGATATGTTAAATGGTGGTATAATGAAATTAGTAGTTAGCATAGCTGTTTGGTTAGCAATATTAATCCAATTAATAGTATTATTAAAAGAAGATATAGACAAGCTAATGATTGTCCTATTACCTTGGGGGACTATTGTTAGTAATATGATGATGTCTGGAAGATACGGATATATATATTACAAAGAATTTTGGATGATAACTTTAATTACTATAATATTTATAGAACTTAAAAATTATAATAATAAGATAAGTGATATATAAATTATTTCATAAAACAAGAGAGGTTAAGTGATGGATAGAAAAAGATGTATATTTCACATACCATATAAAGTGAGCCCTGACATTGTGTCAGGGTCTCATATAAGACCTTTAAAAATGTTAAATGCTTTTAAGAATATAGGTTATGATGTAGACGTTATAATGGGGTATGGTGCAGAAAGAGAACAGTCCATTAAGAATATAAAAAAGAATATTGAAAATGGAGTAAAATATGATTTTTTATATGCTGAAAGTTCTACAATGCCAACTTTATTAACTGAAAAAAACCATATTCCTAAATACCCGTTTTTAGATTTTAGTTTTTTTAAGTATTGTAAAAGTCATAATATAAAAATAGGATTATTTTATAGGGATATACACTGGAAATTTGAACAATATAAAAATAATGTGGGAACAGCTAAAAGAATTATTTCTACTATGTTTTACAATTATGATCTTAAAAAATACAAAGAACTAGTAGATGTTTTATATCTGCCATCTAAAGAAATGTTCAAGTATTTAGAAATAGATTTTAAGGGTAAAATAGAAGAACTTCCCCCAGGTAGTGAAAAGAATGATAGAGTAGATTTAGTTAAATATAAAAGTGATGATTATTTAAATATATTCTATGTTGGAGGAATCAGTACAGAACTTTATGATATTAGAGAGTTATTTAAAGTGGCAAATGAACTGCCATGGATAAAGCTAACTGTGTGTTGTAGAGAAAGTGACTGGAATAATGTAGCTGATGCTTATTTGAATTATTTAAATGAAAGAATAAGTATCATACACAAATCTGGAGAAGAATTATATGCTTATGTAAAAAAAGCAGACATATTAAACTTATTTATAAGACCAACAGAATACTGGGAATTTGCAGTACCTGTAAAACTATTTACTTATATATCATATAAAAAGCCTATAATCTCTGCAAAAAATACTGTTACAGGAAATTTTGTTGAGAAAAATAATATAGGATGGTCCATAGATTACAGTAAAGAAGAATTAATAAAGATGTTAACAGAATTAAAAAACAATAGGAAAGAAATCGTAGAAAAGACTAGTAACATGGAAAAAGTTTTAGAAGAAAATACTTGGAATTCAAGAGCTAAAAAGGTTGTTAAAGATTTGTTAGCTATGGAGCAAGGAGGAAAATAATATGAAAATATGTTACTTAGCTGATGCAGGTAGTGTTCATACTAAAAAATGGTGTGATTTTTTTAAGAAAAAAGGTCACGATATTCATGTAATATCATTAAACCCTGGGAAAATAGATGGGGTTACAGTACATTCTTTAGATATAGAAACTGAAAGAGTTAAAAATGGTAGCAGTTTTTATAAAGTAAGATATGTATTTAAAATATTTCAAATAAGAAGTATATTAAAAAAAATTAAACCTGATATGGTACACGCACATTATGCTTCAAGCTATGGACTTATTGGTGCTTTACTTAATTATCATCCTTATGTAATATCTGTTTGGGGAAGCGACATTTATGAATTTCCACTAAAAGGCAAGTTGTTTGAGAAAATAATTAAGTTCAACTTATCAAGGGCAGATAAAATTTTATCTACAAGTAAAGCTATGGCTGATGAGACAAAAAAATATATTGATAAAAAAATATATATAACTCCTTTTGGGGTTGATAGAAATATCTTTAAGCCAATAGATAACAAAAAAGAAGATAAAGAAAATATTTTAATAGGAATTGTAAAAACTTTAGATCCAAAGTATGGAATTGAGTATTTAATTAGAGCTTTTGCTATGATAAAAAAAGAGTATAACAATGCTAAGCTTGAAATTGCAGGAGATGGAAATCAAAGAGAATACTTAGAAAATCTATGCTGTGAATTAAATATAAAAGAAGATGTTAAATTCCTGGGAAGAATAAACACTAGTGAAGTTGTTGAAGCTTTTAATAGATTTGATATAGCAGTATTCCCATCTATTAATGAAAGTTTTGGAGTTGCAGCTGTAGAAGCACAAGCATGTGGAGTTCCTGTTATTGTTAGTAATGTAGGTGGACTTCCTGAAGCTACAAGCCATGGATATAGTAGCATTGTTGTAGAAAAAGAAAACCCAGAAGAAATCTATGAAGCTTTAAAGAAGTTAATAGATGATGAAGATTTAAGAAAACAAATGGGTAAAAATGGTGTAAAATTTGTTGCGGAAAATTTTGATGTCATAGATAATTTTAATTATGTAAGTACAATATATGATAAAATTATAGATGAATTTAATTTAAAATAAAGTTTATACATCAAATAGGACCTTTAAGTTTAAAAGGAGAAATCAATATGATTGGTGCTTCAGATATATTATTAGATATAGAAAGAAAGTTTAAATTATTTGATTTGGAATTGAGAGAATTTAGATTTTGGTACATGAGCAGATATAAAATATATGAATTGATTAGAAGTAGTATGACTAGTAAAAATAAAGTCAGCATGGAAGATAAAAATACACTTAATTTAAAAAAGTCTTTTTCAAATTTTAAATATTTAAAAAGTTTTAAATTAGTAAAAAATAAATATTATCATTCAGATATTTTATGTGTTTCGGGGACTACTTTGAGAAGACAAATTGTAGAGAAAAAATATTTTGATGTTATTTTTGATTTCATTGGAAAATATGACAAAGACAATTCTTATGCTATTTTAAATACTTTAAGTGGAAATGGATTTATTAGCAATTACTATACTCCTAAATGCTACAATATGTCTAATTTAACATTATCCAATCACTTTGTAAAAAAAATATATAAATTTATTCTAAATCATGAAGAAATAAAATATATTGAAGATAAATTTAAAGAAGTTGAAAATTATTTAAAACAAGAATATAATATAGACTTGGATTTATGTAAAATAGTGTGTGGACAAACAGCGATTTTATTAGAAAATTATAAAGTTGCATTAAATGTAATAAAAAGAGTAAACCCTAAAGTTTTATATGTAGAATGTGCATATAGTCCTACTCATCTCTTATTTGTATATGCAGCTAAAAGTTTAAATATACCTGTAGTTGAGTTTCAACATGGATTAATTAGTGATAAACATGTAGGGTACAAATACAATAAAGAGACTTATAAAAAGGATCCAGTGCCAGACTACATATGTGTTTACGGATCGTATTTTGGACAAATGATACAAAATATGAATCCAGATTTAAAGTTAAACATAATAGAATATGGAAATTTACTTTTATATGAAGAAGTTTCAAAGGAATTTAATAATAACACTAATGATTATAATAATAAAAACAAGGATACATATGACTATTTGATTACAACTCAAGGAGAAGAGTTTGCAAAGTATTGGAATGAATTCTTATTACGGCTATTAGAAGTGGATAAAAGTAGTAGTATTTTATTAAAAGTTCATCCAAATGAAATAATGATATATAAACAACTTTATGGACAAATACTCAGCAATCCAAGAGTTACTTTTGCTGAAAATTATAACATATATGATTGTTTAAAAATGAGTAAAAAGCATTTATCGTGCTTTTCTACATGCCATTATGAAGCATTAGTTTATAATGTTCCTACATATGTAGTGAAATTTCCAGGGTGGGAACATGTAAATACACTAAAAAATTATAATGTAGGATTTTTTAATACAGCGGATGAATTTATATCCTATATTAAAGAAGAAAAAGAAAACATATTATTTGATAAGTTTAAAAAAGACTTCTTTGACATAGATTCAAATAAAATAAATATAAAAAAATTAGAAGAAAAAATAGTAGGATTTAATAATTTATTTACTAAAAGCATGTAGAGGATATTTAAAAAGGTAGGTATTAAAAATGGAAAAATTAAATACAGTTTCTATCGTAATTCCTTGCAGAAATGAAGAAAATTATATTGGAGAATGTCTAGATTCTTTTATAAATCAAAGTTATCCAGAAGAACTATATGAAGTCCTTGTTTGTGATGGTTTTTCTGATGATAATACAAGAGCAATTGTAAAAGAATATAGTGAGAAACATAGTAATATAAAACTTCTTGATAATAAAGGACGTTCTGCTCCTAAAGGAATGAATGTAGGTATAAAATACAGCGAGAAAGATATTATTATTATTTTTGGAGCTCATGCATATGCTGACAAAGATTTCATAAAAAATAATGTAGAAGCTTTAAAAAACAAAGAAGTTGGTTGTTCAGGTGGCCCAATTAAAACTATAAGTGAAAATAAAGTAGGAAAAGCTATTGCCCTTGCAATGAGCTCACCCTTTGGAGTTGGAAATGCATTATTTAGATTTGCTCAAAAGGAAATGTTTGTAGACACAGTAGCTTTTGGAGCATATAGAAGAGAAGTATTAGATTCTATAGGATACTTTGATGAAGAACTTGTAAGAAATCAAGATGACGAATTAAATTATAGAGTTGTAAAAGCAGGACATAAAATACTTTTATCTCCTAAAATAAAATCTGTATACTATAGTAGGGGTTCTCTAAGTAAACTATGGAAACAATATTATCAATATGGATTTTGGAAAGTAAGAGTAATGCAAAAGCATGGCAAAACTGCTTCTATACGTCACTTAGTGCCTATGGCATTTGTACTTAGTAATATATTTGGTATTATTCTAGGATTATTTTTTAAACCTATAAGATGGTTGTGGTTTGCAGAAATAATAATGTATCTACTATGTGATTTAATAAGTGCATTTAAAGTTTCAGATAAAAAATTTGGACTTATAAAATATATATTACTTATATTCCCTATACTACATATTAGTTATGGACTTGGATTTATAAATGGACTTTTCGGATTTTATGTATTTAAATCAGATAAATTAATAAATAAAAATACTAAAATGTCTAGATAGAATGAAGATAAATATATATAATATAAATGTCGTAATTTATTAGCACGCAATATGCGTGCTAATTTTGTAATTGTATACTGAAAGAGGTGACTTAAATGATTAAAAAGTTAAATAATTTTGCACGTAATTTTAATTTTTTAACCTTTGTTTTATGTGTTTATGTAATATTTATGCCATTAATTCCAAATGAACTTATGATAAGAGGAACAATGGTAAAAGGAGATCAAATCTTAGTTATATTTTTTATGGTTTATGCAATTAGAATACTAAGATATAAGGAAACATTAATGACCTGTGTAAAAGGTATAAAACACTTTTATAAGGATTCTATACTTGTATTCATGGGAATATTATTTTTAGCAATGATATTTTCGGTAAAGTATGCAACAGATTCTCACATAGCACTTGCTGAAAGCTTTAGATTTGCAACATATATTGCTATTTATTTCATTATAAAATATGAAATGAAAAGTAAAAAAGCATTAACTAAAGTTATAAATAGCTACATATTTTCCTGTCTTTTAGTAAGTGTATTTGGAATAGTTCAGTATTTTACTAAGATAGGATTAGATGAAAAATTTATATATAAGGGAAATTATTCAGTTAGTCTTAGAATAACTTCTACTATTGGAAATTCAAATAGTTTAGGGGCATTTTTAATAATAGCAGTATTTCCACTTATAATGATTTCTATTTATGAAAAATCTAAGTTTAAAAAGATATTTTATATAATAACTACATTGACATCAATAACAACTATAGTATTGTCTTTTTCAAGAAATGCTTGGATAGGACTTATTTTAGGATTAATTCTTTTAGTTATTATGTATAATTATAAATTAATCATCTTATTAATAGCAACAGGAGGCGGTGCATTACTAGTACCTTCTGTAAGAAGAAGATTGTTTGATTTTAAAACTATAGGTAGTGATGGAAGAGTAAGTCTTTGGAAAATTGCAGGGAAGATGATAAAAGATCATCCTATACGCGGAGTTGGAAATGGAAATTACTATACACTATTTGGAGAGTATGGTAAAAAATATCCAGAACTATGGTATAATAACCATGTAAATTTTCCATCTCATAATTCATATTTAAAAGTGCAAAGTGAACTTGGTATAGTTGGTATAGTTTCATTTGTATTGCTTCTTTTATCAATTGTAATAAAGATGAAACAATTTGCAACTAGAGTTACAGATAAATTTTATAAATATTTTTATACTGGATTTTTTGTATCAGTTATAGTATTTTTAATAATGAATGTATCAGACAACTTTTTATTTGTACCAAAGGTATGTTCTTATTTTTGGATATTAGTTGCAATAGCCCAATCAATTATTCATAATAGACTGGATACAGAAAAGTAAATAAAAAATTGAGAAATTAATTTTAATGGAGGAAAATGTATGGATGCTAAATCTATAAAAATTGATGTAGAAAATGATATTAAAAGAAAGAAGTTTCAGTTTGGTGTAAAGAGATTAATGGATATTATTTTATCTCTTATAGGAATAATAATACTTATACCTATTTATTTAATAGTATTTATAGCAATTAAAGTAGACTCAAAGGGTCCTGCTATATTTAAGCAAGTTAGAGTTGGAAAAGACAATAAAAACTTTAAAATATTTAAGTTTAGAACAATGGTTGTAAATGCAGAGAAAAAGAGAGAACTTAATATTGAAAATGTGGATATAGAAAATTTCGTATTCCAAAGTAAAAGTGATAACAGAATAACAAAAGTAGGTGCTTTTTTAAGAAAGACAAGTCTTGATGAACTACCTCAACTATTTAATGTTCTTATGGGAGATATGAGCCTTGTAGGACCGAGACCAGAAATACCTGATGTTGTTAAGTTTTATCCACCAGAGTATGCTCAAAGATTATTAGTACTTCCTGGAATTACTGGACTTGCACAAATTAGTGGAAGAGGAGAAATAGAACTTGGAAAAACTGTTTATTTTGATTTAACATATATAAAGAAATTTTCTGTTGGTTATGACATAGAAATCTTAATAAAAACAGTTTTAAGTGTATTCAAAAGAGAAGGAGCTTTTTAATTGAATATGGAGCTATTTACGAGTATTTTAAATTATAAGGTATTTAAACAAAGTAAAAAACAATTAATTGACTATATACAAAACTTTGAAAAGGTAAATATAATATCTGGAAATCCAGAAATATTATATATGGGAATTAAAGATAAGTTTTTAAATGATATTTATATGGCTAAAGAATCAGTTATAATTCCTGATGGAGTTGGAACTGTAATAGCTTCTAAAATAGTACATGATCCTGTGTCTGAAAAATTAGCAGGAATAGAAATTATGGAAGAAATAATAAAGAAATGTGAAAAAGAAAATAAGGGAATTTATTTAGTTGGAGCAAAGCAAGAAGTATTAGAAAATTGCGTGAAGAATTTATTAATTAAGTATCCAAAGCTAAAAATAGAAGGAAGTCATAACGGATATTTTGACTTAGATGATTGTACTCACATAACTGATGATATAAAAGAAAAAAAACCATATGCATTATTTGTTGCTATGGGATGTCCAAGGCAAGAAAAATTTATACATAATAATTTTGAAAACTTGCCATGTACTGTGTTTATGGGAGTTGGAGGAAGCTTTGATGTGTTTGCAGGAAAGGTAAACAGAGCGCCAAAGTGGATGATAAAGATAGGACTTGAATGGCTTTATAGAGTTATAAAAGAGCCATTTAGAATTAAGAGACTAGCTGTCATACCTAAATTTTTAATTCATGTAATTTTTAGTGGTAATAAAAAATATTCTAATTAAATTAGAATAAGGCGGTGTAAAAATGAACAAGATAGCTAAAAATTTACTATCTATAGCCTCATCTAGTTTTATATCTCAATTTCTTGCATTTATAATGATTGCTTATTATGCTAGAATTTTAGGAGCTGAACTATTCGGAAGAATTAGTTTGGCTCAAACTATGATGACCTATTTTACTATGATAACCTTGTTTGGATTTCAAACATCAGGTACAAGGGAAGTTTCAAAAAATGAAAATAATACAGAGGAATTAACCTCTTATATAGTTGTAACAAGAATTTTAGTAGCAACAATATGTTTTATTGTTATAATAGGTATTTCTTTTGGAGTTAATAAAGGTGTAGTTTTTAGAAATATACTTATAGTTTATGGATTAACATTATTTCCATTAGCATTTAATCTGGATTGGTTTTATTCAGGTATACAACAAATGCACCATAATGCTATATATAATGTTTTAAAGACTGGTATACCTTTTTTATTGATAGTAATTTTATTTAAAAGTCAAAATGATATTCTATTAATTCCGTTTTTCACATTTTTAGGACTTTTATGTGCAAGCTTTTACCATGTAATTATATTTAATAAGAAATTTAATTTTAAAGTATCTTTAAACTTTAATAAAAAGAAAGTAATAAAATATGTTATTTCTAGTATTCCTTTTTTATTATCAGGATTGTTATCTATGATAAATTGTAATATAGATTCTATTTTAATAGGGTTTATAAAAGGAGATTATGACCTTGGAATTTATTCTTCTGCATATAAGATAATATTCTTTTTAATAAATTTAATAGCAGTTATTTTTACTCCATTTTTCCCACTACTTATAAGTTATTATCACGATAAGGATATAAAGAACTTAAAAAAGGTGGTTAATAATGTTTGCAAGATAGTAGTTTTAATAGGAGTACCAATAGTAGTAGGTGGAATACTTTTATCAAAAGAAATAATACTTTTAGTATTCGGAGAGCAGTTTATAAAGGCACGTATACCATTTATAATATTGCTTCTTTATATACTTGTTTTGTTTATGAGAGAAACTTATGGATATGGATTAAATGCATGGAATAGAGAAGGGAAATATTTAAAAAGTGTTATTATATCTTCAATTGCAAATTTAATTTTAAATTTAATATTTATTCCAAAGTACGGAATAATAGCTGCATCTATTACAACATTAGTATCAGAATTATTGAACTTCTTTATTATGAGAAAATATGCATTAGAGGTTGTTTCTACAGATTACTTAAAAAATATTATAAAAATTATAATTCCAATAGTATTTATGAGTTTTGGTATTTTAGTTTTAAAACACTTTAACATTAATGTTATAGTTAATATTATTTTTGCAATTATAGTATACTTTGCTTTAGTAATATGGACTAAGTACATTGAAATAAGTGAGTTAAGAGGATTAATAAAAAAATAGTTAAGATTAAGTAGGTGATATTCTATGAGATATTGTGTATTATACCCCAACACTAAAAATGTAAATTTAGTTAAGGAAATGGGCATGATTCCATACAAGCTTCATAAAAAGTTTGGATATGATGCTAAAATAGCTTGTTATAATTTAGATGAGTATACATATTTAAATGAAGAAGTAAAAGGATTAAAAATAGACTTTATAGAAGAAAAATATAATAACTATAGTTTAGATGGACTTAAATATTTAAAAAAACATGCTAAAGAAATAGATGTTCTTCAAATATTTCATGTTACTTTATACTCTCTTTTATACGCTTTTAGATATAAAAGACTAAATAAAAAGGGAAAAATATATCTTAAATTAGACTGTAGTCATAAACTTGTAGATAGGATTTTATCTTTAAACAAAGTAAAGTATGCATTATTAAATAAATATTTAGATAAAGTAGACTTAATAAGTGTAGAACAAAAGGTGCTTTTTGAAAAATTAAAGAGTATTTTACCTACTCAAGCTAATAAAATGATAAACATTCCAAATGGAGTAGATTATAAGTACTTAGAAGAAAAGCAGATAAAATACAATTTTAATGAAAAAGAAAATACTATTTTAAGTGTAACAAGAGTTGGAGCAGAAGAAAAAAATACACAAATGTTAATAGAAGCATTTACAAGTATTGAAAATATAGAAGCATTAGGATGGAAGTTAAAAATAGTTGGACCTATTGAAGAAGAATTTAATGATTATATAAATAACTATTTTAAAAATAATCCTAAAATGAAAGATATAGTTAGCTTTACTGGAGCAATTCAAAATAGAGAAGAGCTTTTTAATGAATATAAAAAGGCTAAAATATTCTCATTAACATCTAATTTTGAAAGTTTTGGAATAGCATTTATAGAAGCTGCATCTCTTGGAGATGTTATTATATCAACAGATGTAGGAATTGCAAAAGAACTTATATCTAAAGGCAATGGAGCAGTAGTAGACACTGAAGATGTAGAGGCATTAAAGAGAGAATTAAAAAAATATATGATAAAAGATAACTTAAAAAATGATTCAGAAATTACTTATGAAATAGTGAGAGAGAATTTTAATTGGGATAACATAATAAATGAGCTAAATGATAGCATAAGTAAGTTTTTCAAGTAGCTATAAAAGTGCATAACAAACAATCCTTATACAAATAATAAAGTAAAAGGAGTGTGGTTTAATGGAATTTTATGAAGTTATAAAGAAAAGAAAAAGTATAAAAAAATTTGAACAAACTGCAATCGACAGGGATAAATTACTTAAAATAATAGATATGGCTATGAGAGCCCCATCATGGAAGAATAAGACCCCATACAAATTTATAGTTGTAGAAAGTGATAAATTAAAGTTAGATATAGCAAATGCTATAGAAAATAAAACTAGTGCAGCATCAGAGGCAGTTTTAAATTCTCCAATGACTATAGTAGCTGTTGCAAATCCAGAGGAGTCAGGTGATGTATCAGGAAAAGAAATATATTTAATAGATACTGCAATAGCAATGGAACACATAGTTTTAGGTGCTACAGATGAAGGATATGGAACTTGTTGGATTGCAGCCTTCAATGAAAACAAAATAAAAGAAGCATTAAAAATACCAGACAACTTAAGAGTAGTTGCATTAACTCCACTTGGAGTACCTAAAGATTCTGCAGAAGATGAACCTCATCATCCTAAAAAAGATATGGATGAATATTTATATATAGATAAATGGGGAACATCATTTATGGAGTCTAACGTTAAAATTTTAGAAAAAAATTAAATTATATTAATTTAGATATAATAAAAATGGTATAAAACTAAAAAAGTTTTATACCATTTTTATTTATTTTAAATTAATTAAAGGTATTATGTATATTAGGGTGGTTTATTATTGACATATTGTATCAATATAACTTAGAATAATAATATTGTTTGAATAAGAGGGGGTTAAAAAATGCAAAAAAAATTAATACTAGAAGAATATATAAATAAACTATCCTCAAAAGAGCCAACACCAGGTGGAGGAAGCGCAGCAGCTCTTGTATCAGCTTTAAGCAGTTCGCTTACAGCAATGATGTTAAATTTAACAGTAGGTAAAAAAAGATATGAAGGATATAGTAATAAGTTAAAAAAAGAAATTGATGATACACTAAAGGATACATTAGAATTTAATGAAAAATTTTTAGCATTTATGGATGAAGATGAAAAATCATTTTTAACTCTAATGGATGCATTTAAACTACCAAAAGATACAGAAGAAGAAAAAGAAATTAGAAAAAAAGAGATAGATAATGGATATGAAATAGCACTTAATACACCATTAAACTTAGCTAGAGAAGCATTATGCTATTATGAAAATATATTTACAACTGTAAAGTATGGTAATCCTAATTTAATATCTGATGCAGGGGTTGCCTCAATACTTCTTTACAGTGCAATTGAAAGTTCTATATTAAATGTTAAGATAAATTTAAGTGGAATTGAAGATAAATTTAAGAAAGAAGATATAGTAAATGAATGTAATAAAATCCTTGAAAGCGCATTGAATTATAAAATAGAGATAATGGAAATAGTTGAATCAAAGATAAAGTAGTTGGAGAGATGGAAATGTATGAGCTTTTTTTAAATAAAGTCAATGAATTATACAATATAATCAATGCACCTATAGATAGAATTTTTAAAACAATGGCCATAGAAAACTATAAAAAAACCTTAAATTTAGGTAAAGAAAAATTTTCAGAGATATACATAAGTCTAAAGGAAAAAGATAAGAAAAAGGAAAAGGGCGTTGTATATACCCCAAAGGAAATATCAGCATATATGCTAGAAAATGTTTTATCTAAGGAAGATGTAGTAAAAAATCCCTATATAAAAATACTAGATCCATCTTGTGGTTGTGGAGATATTCTTATAGTTTGTTATGAAAAATTAAAAGAAATATATATAGAAAATTTAAAATCCATAAATGAAGTTAACAATATAAATTTAAATGAAGAAGATATACCTAAACATATAATAAAAAATAACCTTTTTGGATTTGATATAGATGAAGTAGCTCTTAAAATACTAGCTATAGATTTGTTCCAAATAAGTGGGTATTTTTGTGACGAAAATTTAAGATGTATGGATTTCTTATTAAATAAATGTGATTGTAAATTTGATATCATTTTAGGAAATCCTCCTTATGTAGGACATAAATGTGTTGATAAGGAATACAGTAAAAAATTAAAGTCATCTTTTAAAGAAGTTTATAAAGATAAAGGAGATATTTCTTATTGTTTTTTTCAACAAGCTATAAATAATCTTATAAAAGAAGGCAAGTTATCCTTTATAACTTCCAGATATTTTATGGAATCACCAAGTGGAGAAGAACTTAGAAAGGTGTTAAAAGATGTATGTAGTCTTTATACTATAGTGGATTTTTATGGAATAAGGCCTTTTAAAAATGCAGGGGTAGATCCCGTTATAATATTTTTAATAAATAAACAAGATGCAAAAGAAGAGATAAAAGTAATAAAGCCAAATGAAATTTCTAAAAGTCAAGGGAAAAATTTTTACAAATCTTTATTTTTAAAAGAGGGAAATAGTTATAAGTGCTTTTATATAAACAAAAACTCTTTAAACAATAAGGGATGGATATTAAGAGATAAGAAAGAAAGAGATATAATATCTAAAATAGAAAAAAGAAGTTTTACTCATTTATACAATATATGTGATAGTTATCAAGGGATAATAACAGGGTGTGATAAAGCATTTGTTGTGGATAGTGAAACCATAAACAAAGAAAATCTAGAAAAGAATATTATAAAACCTTGGATTAAAAGCAGTTATATAAGTGAAAACAATATAGAAATGAAGGATACATATCTTATATATTCTGATTTAATTGAAGATGTAGAAAAGTATCCAAACATAATAAATCACATTAAATTACATAAAGATAAGCTTTTAAATAGAAGAGAATGTAAAAGAGGCGTTAGAAATTGGTATGAGCTTCAATGGGGAAGGAAAAAAGAAATTTTTGAAAAAAAGAAAATAGTATTTCCATATAAAGCAAAAGAAAATAAGTTTAGCATAGACACAAAAGGATGTTATTTTAGTGCAGATGTATATTCACTAATATTAAAAGATGGAGTACCTTTTACATATAAATATTTAACTTCTTTATTAAATAGTAAAGCCTATGAATTTTATTTTCAAAGCTTTGCAAAGAAGTTAGGACATGACTTGTATGAGTATTACCCAAATAACATTATGAAATTATGCATTCCAACTATGAGTGAAAAAGATGAGTTAACAGAAGAAGATATAAATAATATTTTCGGATTTACAGATGAAGAAATAAATATAATTGAACAGAATCATATAAAAGGTATTTAGTATAGATTACTAGATGCTTTTTTATTTGAAACGAATTATTTTTCCAAAAGAAGGAAATTACCTGCCTTTATAGAATTAGTTAAATAGATATACTATATTTATTACTATAGGAGGTAAAAAATGAATCTAGTGTTTGAGGAAAGAGAAGATATATTGATAGTACATATGGAAGGTGAATTAGATCATCATACTGCAGAAGAAGTTAGAAGCAGGATTGATGATAGAATAGATAGAACTAGATTTTACAAAGTTATAATGGATTTTACAAATGTAAACTTTATGGATAGTTCAGGAATTGGAGTTGTTATAGGTAGATATAAAAAGCTTTTGTTGAAAAAAGGAAAAATAAATATGATAGGTGCTAAAGGTGCTGTAAAAAGGGTTTTTGAATTATCAGGAATGTTTAAGATAATTCCTTTATACGATAGTTTGCAGGATGCAATGGAGAATATATAGTGGAGGTAAATGTAATGAGTGGTAATAAGATGAAAATGGAATTTTTAAGTAAATCACAAAATGAAAGTTTTGCAAGAGTAGCAGTTGCAGCTTTTATATCTCAATTAGATCCTACTATGGAAGAGATCACTGATGTAAAAACAGCTGTATCAGAAGCTGTAACTAATTCTATAATACATGGATATGGCGACAGGGAAGATGGAATCGTTAAAATACAGTGCGAAATATTTGAAAAAGATATAACTATAATAGTTGAAGATGATGGTATAGGCATAGAAGATGTTAAACAAGCTATGACACCGCTTTATACTTCAAGACCTGATCTTGAGCGTTCAGGAATGGGATTTACGGTTATGGAAACATTTATGGATGAATTAAGAGTTGAATCTACAGAAAAAAATGGTACTAGAATTATTATGAAAAAGAAACTTAAATCTATAGAATAAATTATAAGAAAGGAGGAAAAACCTTGAATTTGGTTTGTGTATACTATGAGTGAAAGTAATGCTAAAGGAAATTCTAATAATTATGAAATAAATTTAGAATTAATAAAGAAGGCTAAACTTGGAGATAAAAAAGCATTAGATGAACTTGTTGAGAAAAATTTACCACTAGTTACGGCTATAAGTAAAAAGTTTTTAAACAGAGGATATGAATACGAAGATATATTTCAAATAGGTTCTATGGGGCTTATAAAGGCAATAAACAATTTTGATTCTAGCTATAATGTACAGTTTTCTACTTATGCAGTGCCTATGATTATGGGTGAAATAAGAAGGTTTATAAGAGACGATGGACTTATAAAGGTTAGTAGAAGTGTAAAATATACTGCAAGAAAGCTTCATTTTGATAAAGAAAAATTAACAAAAAAATTGAATAGAGAACCTACTGTAGAAGAGCTTTCAAAGTTTTCAGGAATAGATAAAGAACAAATTATATTTGCAACAGAAGCCATTAATGAACCTAAGTATTTATATGATACAATTCATCAAGATGATGGATCACCTATATATTTAATTGATAAAGTAGTTTTAAAAGATGAGAGCGAAATAGATGAATTAGATAAAATAGCTTTAAAAGAAGCATTAAGCAAGTTAGACCAAAGATCAAGGCAAATTATAATACTTAGATATTTTAAAGATATAACACAAGTTAAGGTAGCAAAAATGCTTGGAATAAGTCAGGTACAAGTATCTAGAATAGAAAAGAAAGTATTAAAAACAATGAAAGAAAAATTAAGTGGATAGTAAAAAAGGATACATATCTTTGTATCCTTTTTTTATATATAAATTTTTGTGTTTAAAAAATAAAATATTGCTAAAAATAACTTTAAAGGAATTATACAAAAATAAATAAAGAGGGTATGGAAATGAAAATCAAAGAAGAGGAATTAAAACAAAAATTTAAAGAGTTAACAGAACAAGAATCTCCTAAGTCTAATATTATTAAAGATTGTATTAGAGCTTTTTTTGTTGGAGGAATTATTTGTGATATAGGACAATTTTTTATGAATTTTTATTTAAGTCTAGGATTTTCAGTAGAGGATACAGGAGCATATGTTGCTATAACTATGATTTTTATAGGAGCTCTTTTAACTGGTATTGGAATTTATGATAAAATTGGAGATTTTGCAGGAGCAGGTTCAGTAGTTCCAATTACAGGTTTTGCAAATTCAATTGTATCTCCAGCTATGGAATTTAAAAAAGAAGGTTTTGTATTTGGAGTTGGATCTAAGATGTTTATTATCGCAGGACCTGTTTTAGTTTATGGAATTGGTTCATCAATAATAGTTGGACTTATACATTATTTAATAAATTTATAAGAAATAACTGAATTAGGGCAGGTGTAAAACAAAATGACTAAAAGGATTGGAAAACAAACAATAAAATTAGAAAATAAGCCTAGAATAATTGCTACAACTAGCGTAGTTGGACCTAAAGAAGGAGAAGGTCCACTAAAAGATTACTTTGACATAATATTAAGTGATGACTTAAATGGAAAGGATAGTTTTGAAAAAGCTGAAAGTAGTATTATGTATAGAGCCGTGCAGGAAACACTTAAAAAGTCTAATTTAGAGGAAAAAGATATACATTACTTAGTTGCAGGAGATTTATTAAATCAAACAGCAGCATCAAACTTTGCAGCCAGAGACGTTGATATACCTTTTTTAGGTTTATACGGAGCATGTTCAACTATGTCAGAATCTTTAGGCGTTGCATCTATGCTTGTAAATGCTGAATATGCAGATTATGCAGTAGCTGCAACATCATCACACTTTTCTTCTGCTGAAAGACAATTTAGATTTCCACTAGAAATGGGAAGCCAAAGAACTCCTACAGCTCAATGGACAGTAACTGGATCAGGAGCTATGTTAATTGCAAGGGATGGAATAAGAGAAGGAAAATTCCCTTATGCATCTTATTTTACTGTTGGCAAAATAAAAGATTATGGTCAAACAGATACTAGTGATATGGGATCAGCTATGGCACCGGCTGCAGTAGATACCATAAAACAGCATTTTGAGGATACTGGAAGAAGTCCAGAAGATTATGATTTAATTGCAAGTGGAGATCTTGGAAATTTAGGAAAAAAGATAACCGAAGAGCTATTAAAGGAGTACGGGTATAACATATCAGCTAACTATATAGATTGTGGTGATGAAATATTTGATAAAGAAAGGCAAAAGGTAAACTGTGGAGGAAGTGGCTGTGGATGTTCAGCAGTGGTTAGTTGCGGATATATATATAAAAATATATTAAAAGGTAAATATAAAAAAGTTTTATTAGTATCAACAGGCGCACTTATGAGTTCTACAACATCCCTTCAAGGAGAAAGTATACCTGGAATTGCTCATGCAGTATCAATAGAATTTGGAGGAATGTAATATGAAGGATTATGTTATGGCTTTTGTAGTAGGAGGAATTATATGTGTAATTGCACAAATTCTTATGGATAAAACAAAACTGACACCTGGAAGAATATTAGTGGCATTTGTAACAGCAGGAGTAATACTTGGAGCATTAGGTATATATGAACCTCTAGTTAAATACGGAAAAGCAGGAGCTACTATTCCACTACCTGGATTTGGCTATAATCTTGCAAAGTCTGTAATTAAAGAAGTAGATAAGGCAGGGTTTTTGGGAATATTTACTGGAGGAGTAAAGGGTGGTGCTGGTGGAATAGGTGCTGCCATAATATTTGGTTATATAATGGCAATCTTATTTAATTCAAAGACAAAATAGTTTGGGTGACCTTATAAGTAGGGTTATAATAAACTTTTTATTGATAAAAAGATGTAATTATAAAAATAAAAAAGAGGATGATTTGTGTCATCCTCTTTTTTATTTAAAAATGTTTTTTTGGTCTTATTATAGGTTTTATAACGTGTTTTTTATTTTTTTTATCGCTAGGTTTCTTTTCAGTGTTTTTTGTAGGGTCTAAATTATTAGTTGAATCTTCAGGTACAGTATCAGTATTAGGTGAAGGTTCTGTACTCGCTTCATTAGTAGCATCTTCGCTGTTATTAGTATTATCATGCTTTGCATCATTATTGTGATTGTGCTTTGATTTATTAGAGGATTTTTTATCTTTATCTGGTAGTACATACATGTCATCATCTAAAGGTACTTCAGAATCAGATTGTCTTTTTATGAACACTTTAGATTCTGTTAAAAATGATGGTGTATAAGAACCTGAAACACGCCCGTTATATTTATTTACTTTTGTAGATACATGAATGTTATCTTGTTCAGTAGGAACTGTGCCTTTTATAAATAATTCAGTATATACTTGACTTCCACGAGGATCTTTGTAGGAAAGATCAGTAGGAAGCAGTCCAGATACTCTATCTACTTCTGCTTTAATAATTCCCTCAGGCATTTCGATTTCTTTCTCAGGTAAATTTTCAACAGCTCTATTCATTATTTTACCGAATAATGCAGCGGCATCACTACTGTAAATACTTTGACCATATTTGTTTTCTATCCATACAGCTCCTGAATAATAAGGAGTTAAACCACAGAACCAAAGATTCTTAAATTTAGTTGATGAACCAGTTTTACCTGCTATAGGTATATCACTATGATAAGTATGTTGTATACGGGTAGCTGTACCTTCTTTTACTGGTCCTTTTAATAAATCGTACATAATGTATGCTGCTTCAGGAGAAATTACTTGTGTAGCTTGAGTTTTAGTTTCAAGTAGTACATTTCCGTTTCTATCTAATACTTTAGTGTAAAGTCTAGGATTTGAGTACATACCATTATTTCCGAAGACTCCATAGGCATTTGCCATAGTAAATGTATTTGTACCTCTATTTAATTCACCAAGTGCTATTGCAGCCATACTATTTTTGTCAACATTATCAAAAGTTAATCCAAATTTTTCACCGTATTTAACACCAGTGTTTAAACCTATTTTATCTTCTAGTTTTACTGCATACACGTTAACAGAATTTTTAAGAGCATCTCTTAATCCTAAATATCCTGAGTAAACTCCATTAGCATTTTTAGGTTGCCAATTAGTACCTGGTGCAGAATATTTTTTAGACATAGCTTCAGGTAATGGGGAATCTTCAAGCACTGTAGCTGCTGTTGCAAGTTTTGAATCAATTGCAGCAGAGTAAACAGTTAGAGGTTTAATACTAGAACCTGCAGCTACCTTTGCATTTGTTGCTCTATTGTAGGCAAGAGCAGGTTGAGTTCCACGACCACCTATAATTACTTTAACTTCTCCAGTATGATAATCTGTAAGAACTGCTGAAGCTTGTGGTTCTACTAAATTATTTTTGCTACTAGAAAGACTATTTAATTTTTCATCATTATCAATAATTTCTTGTGTTGAAACTTGAAGGTCTTTGTTCATGGTAGTGTATATTTTAAGATTACCATTTACAAGTAGTTTTTCAATTTCATCATCAGAATAATTATAAATATCTTTAAGATCTTTCTTTACTCTTTCAATGGCAGGTCTTGTGAACCATTCAAAGTTATATTTTTCATCAATATTAGTTGGTTTATGAATAGTATATTGTCCTAAAGTTTGAATAGATTCATCATTTGTCACAGTGCTTTTACTTGTGTCAAGTTCAGCTAATGCAGATATATATTCATTTTGAGATATATATCCATTTTCCTTCATTTTAGCTAAAACAGTTTTAGTTCTGTTTATATACTTAGAAGGATCTTTTTTAGATGTACGAGAATATGGATAGTATACTGAAGGACTTTGAGGAAGTCCTGCAATAAAGGCACATTGAACAAGATCAAGTTTGTCTATTGAAACATTAAAATATTGATCAGCAGCAGCACCAACACCAATTGCCCTACCACCTAAATAAATAGTATTTAAATAGGCTTCCATAATAGATTTTTTACCAACTTCTTTTTCTAGCTTAGGAGCTAAGTACCACTCTTGAACTTTTCTTCTTAATTTGTCATTAAGAGAATTTCCGTGAGTTTCAAAAACAGTGTTTTTTATTAATTGTTGTGTTATTGTTGAGGCACCTTGAAGCGCTGGTTTACCACTAACAATATTTTTCATATCAATTAGAAAAGCACCTGCTATTCTTTTAACATCAATACCACTATGTTTAAAAAATCTTTCATCTTCTATACTTACAAAAGCATTTATAAGATTTTCAGGGACTTCATCATATTTTACAAGAATTTTTTTCTTAGATGTAATTATGCTATCTACAAGTTCCCCTTTATCATCATAGATTTTAGATGCATCACTGGCTGCTATAATTTCGTTAATATTTATATCAGGTGATGTTTTTATAATAGCTAATGTAATACCAATAGCTGTTACTAAAGATATTACAATTAAGGTGATAAAAGTTATTAATATGATTTTAAAAGCTTTAAACTTTTTTTTCTTCTTTTTTTGAGTTGTTTTTTCAGACTGAGAAGTTTTATTATCTCTGTTTTCAGTCATATAAATATTCCTCCTTAATATACTAATGAAATAATGATTAAAAATAGTATACAATAAAATTATACACTATTTTTTTATTTATAGCATGAAATAGAAACAATTAATATATTCTATGTTTAGTAAATGCTATATAAACATACAAACCCTAATAAAAGAAAAATTACTATGCTTTCGCATAGTAATTCTTGTTTTGAAAGACTAGTTTTCTTCCCAGTTAAATACGTAAGGTATGTTTCTATAGTAATCACCATAGTTAAGACCGTAACCTACCACAAATACATCAGGAATTTCAAAACAACAAAAATCTGGTTCAATATCCGCTTTTCTTCTTTCTGGTTTATCTAAAAGTACGCAACTTTTAACGCTATTTGCGCCTAAAGATTTAGCATGATCTACTACAAACTTCATAGTGATTCCAGTATCAACTATATCATCTACTACTAGTACATCAAATCCTTTAATATCATCTGGTATATCATGAACTATTTTTACATTACCGGAAGAAGTTTCATTATGACCATAGCTTGATGTTGTCATAAAACCAATTTTAGTTGGAACAGTTAGATGTCTAACTAAGTCCGCTGTATATATAAAGCTACCTCTAAGTAATGATAACACGTAAAGTTTTTTACCTTCATAATGGGATGAAATTTCTTTTCCAAGTTCTTCGATTCTCTCACGAATTTGTTTTTCTGATATTAGAATATTTCTCTTTTTATTTTCCATTTTAATCCCCCATATTAGATATTTAAAGTGTTAATTATATTAAAAAATATATTATACATATTAACAATATTTTTTCTATTTTTCAAGGCTTTTTGATATTTGTATTTAATATAACCTATAAAATCTTATAAAATATATGATAAGTGGGATAAAAATGGTTATATTTGCAATAAAAAAGAATCTTTCTATATTATTAGGAGGTTTTAAAAAGATATTTAGAATATATACTACTATTTACAATAATATTTTCATAGTATAAAATTATATGAAAATTATAGATGGAAATAATATATGTTATATTATAAAATATAGTTAAACTGAGTAAAATAAATATAAATTACTATATATTAAAGAGAGGAAATAAAATGATAGTTGGAAATTTAGAGGGTATACGAAAGACGATTTTAAAAAAACTAGAAAGTATATACGATTTTAAGGTAGATAGGCAAAGTATTGCAAATGAACAAATTATACAAATTATAAGTGAGATAACAGGAGACATAAACAAAGAAATAAGTGTAGCAATTGATAGAAAGGGAAACATTTTAAGTGTAGCTGTTGGTGATAGTAGCACTGTTGAAATGCCCATTATAGATATAAAATCTAAAAAATTATCAGGGGTTAGAATAATACATACACATCCTAATGGTAATTCAAGACTTTCATCATTAGATGTATCTGCTCTTATAGCACTAAAGCTAGATTGTATGGTAGCAGTAGCAGTTGAAGATGGAAAGTGCAAGGATGTAACTGTAGGATTTTGTGGTATAGATAATAATACATTAATTGCAGAAGTTGCACCAAATCTTCCACTTGATAAAGCACTTAATATAAACATATTAAATGTAGTTAAAAATATAGAAATAAATCTATCATCTAATGAAGTTGAGGAAGACAAAGGGGAAAGAGCGGTTTTAGTTGGTATAGAAAATGAAGAAAGCTTAGATGAACTTTGTGAACTTGCTAAAGCTTGTAATGTAGTTACAGTAGATAGAGTAATGCAAAGAAGAGTAAAAATAGATACTGCATATTTTATTGGAGAAGGTAAGGTTGAAGAACTTTCAATGGTAAGGCAGGCTTCTAATGCAAATTTAATAATTTTTGATGATGAACTATCAGCATCTCAAATTAGAAATTTAGAAAGTGCAACAGGAACTAAAGTAATAGATAGAACAACTTTAATTCTTGAGATATTTGCAAGAAGAGCTAAAAGTAAAGAAGCTAAAATTCAAGTTGAACTTGCTCAATTAAAGTATAGACTTCCAAGATTAATAGGAATGGGTGCTGTATTATCTAGAACAGGTGCTGGAATTGGAACTAGAGGTCCTGGTGAGAAAAAACTTGAAATAGATAAAAGACATATAAGAGAGAGAATATACGATCTTAACAAGGAACTTGCTAAGATAAAGAAAAATAGACAGGTGCAAAGAGAAAAAAGAAGTAAAGATAATGTGCCTAAAATATCATTGGTTGGATATACTAATGCTGGAAAATCTACTTTAAGAAATAAATTATGTGAAATAGCATCACCAAAAGATGTAGTAGACAAGGAAACTGTATTTGAAGCAGATATGCTATTTGCTACTTTAGATGTTACAACAAGAGCATTGGTATTACCTGATAATAGATTAGTAACACTTACAGATACCGTTGGTTTTATAAGAAAGCTACCTCATGATTTAGTAGAAGCATTTAAATCAACTTTAGAAGAAGTTGTAAATTCAGATTTACTATTACATGTTGTAGATTCATCTTCAAAGGATGCCTATAAACAAATAGAAGCTGTAAACTTTGTTTTAGAAGAACTAGAATCTATTAATAAACCTATGATACTACTTCTTAATAAAATAGATAAAGCAGACAAGGAACAATTAGAAGGGCTAAAAGAAAAGTTTAATAATTTAAAAGTACTTGAAATATCAGCAAAGGATAATTTAAATTTAGACACACTTTTAAATGATATATGCACGGCTCTTCCAAACCCTCTAAAAAAGGTAGAATTTTTAATACCATATAGTGATAGTGCCTCTGTTGCAATGCTTCATAGAAATGGAAAAGTTCTAGAGGAAGAATACAAAGATAACGGTACAAGAATTATTGCTATGGTAGATGATAAAATATATAATAAATGCGAAAAATATGTAATATAAGTAGTACAAAATAAACTTTTAAATGGAAAGGAGGTATTTTATGAAACAAATACTAATAAAAAATGTATCTATTGTTACTATGGATTCTAATAAAGAATTTATAAAGAATGGATATATTCTAATAAACGATAATAAAATTAAAGAAGTATCAGAAGGAAATTTTAATGGAGAGGTTAATAATTTAAAAGTAATAGATGGGAAAGGCTACTGTGCTATGCCAGGATTTATTAATGGTCATACACATGCAGCTATGACTCTTTTGAGAGGTTATGGTGAAGGACTTCCTCTTATGAGATGGTTAAATGAAAAAGTATGGCCAATGGAAAGAAAATTTACAGATGAACATAGAGAAATAGGGAATAAACTTGCCTATATAGAAATGTTAAGAACTGGAACAACTACATGTAATGATATGTACTTTAAGTTTGATAAAATGTTAAATAATATTAATGAATTTAATATTAGATGTGTACTTGGAACATCGGTTCTTGGAGAAGAGTGGAGAGAACAATTAAAGGAAGCTATTGATCTTAAAGAATTAGTAGATAAACAATATAAAAATGGACTCATAAGAACAATGATAGCGCCTCACTCACCTTATACATTATCTCGTGAAGCTTTAGTAGAAACTGGAAGATTTGCAAAAGAGTATAAAGAAAATATCCATATACATCTATCAGAAACCTTAGATGAAGTGAATATAATAAAAGAAAAATATAATATGACACCTACAGAGTACATGATTGATACAGGAATTTTTGAAAATAAAGTTATGGCGGCTCATTGTGTACATTTAACTGATGAAGATATACAAATTATAAAAGAAAGAGATGTAAGTCCAGTATATAATCCTCAAAGTAATATGAAACTTGCAAGTGGAGTTCCAAGAATTATAGATATGCTGGATAAAAAAATAAATGTTTGTATAGGTACAGATGGAACATGTAGTAACAATAATCTTAACATGTTTCAAGAAATGGAGACAGGAGCATTACTTCAAAATCTTTTTTATAAAGATACTACAAGACTAAGTGCAAAAACACTAATAGAAATGGCTACAGTTAATGGGGCCAAGGCACTTGGAATAGATAATTTAGGAGCTATAAAGAAGGGTAACATTGCAGATATTATAATGTTAAATATGAATAAACCTACTATGATACCTTGCCATGATATATATTCAAATATAGTATTCTCAGCAACTGGAAATGAAGTTGAGTATGTAATTATAGATGGAAATATAGTTATGGAAAAAGGTGAATTCACAAATATAGACGAAGAAAAAATATTATATGATGCAAAACAATTCTGTAGTAAATTATAAATATTTTAATAATAAAAATAAATATCAGTATAAATTAGGGGGGATTTAATGCTGAACAATATAGAAAGTTATCAAAAGGCATTTTCAAAGTTAGTTAATGATCTTAAAAAAAATGATTCAATTCTTGCAGCCATGGTATTTGGAAGTATGCTTACAGGTGATCTTTGGGAAGGATCAAATATAGATTTATTTGTTATATGCAAAGATAAAATAGAAAATAGGGGCAAAATTTATACAGAAGAAAACAATATACCAGTACATATAAAATTAATTAGTAAGGAAAAGTTTCTAACGCTATATCAAGAAGAAATGGCAGGGGGCTTTATACACAGATTATTTTTATCCTCTAGATTAGTTTTTTCAAAAGATGATGAAGTTACAGCAAAATATGATATGGGAAGATACTATCCTGACATTGATAGAGCAAAATGGAATATGGTTTATTTAAGCGATTTATTAAAAAGTATAGAGGTAAGTAAAAAGTATCTAGTTAACAATGGAACTTATATGGCATATAGTTCAGCCATAAAAGCACTAGAAGATTTTTCAAAGCTTTATATTAATTATTCAGGATATATGATAAGCAAGGATGTAATGACTATGGCTACAAATTTAAATGATGAGTTAAGAGAACTTGCTGACAAGTTGTTTTTCTGTGGTCAAAAAAATATGTACTCCATAATTGAGAAAGTGCTAAAGTTTCTCGATAATAATATAAATAACAACATAAGAAAATATAGTGCTTTACTATTAGAATTTATGAAAGAAAAGGATTGTTTATTAAGTTCACAGGATATATTAACTGATGAATTGTTTAAAAATCTTAATATTCGTTTTGAAAAAATATTAAACAAACTTTTCAAAAATGGAATAGTGAAAAAGAAAAGTAGAGAGTACAAAGACGAAAATAATAATGTTCTAATAAAAGAAAATGTATATTTTATTTAATAATTACTTGGCATACATAACTGGTGTATGCCAAATTTTTTAATAAAGGGGAAAATACTATGGATAAATACCATATAAAATTTAAAAAAGATAGCCCAAAATATATACAAATAGTAAATCATTTAAAAAGACTAATTTTAAATAAACGTATAGCAGATGGAGAAAAACTTCCTGCAATTAGAACTTTAGCAAAATACTTAGAAGTAAACAATATAACTATAGTTAATGCATATAAAAGATTAGAAATAGAAGGATTTGCTGTGCAAAAAATTGGAAGTGGAACTTTTGCAAAGGGAAGAGAAGAAAATATAGAAATTTTAAGAGAATACTCAAATATTTATAGAAAAATCAATAGTGGTTCTTTAAAAAAGTATATAGATTTCACTGGAGAAACAACCTGTGCAGAATTTTTCCCTGTAAAAACATTTAAAAAGGTTTTAAATGAAGTTTTAGATAGGTATGGCTCAGAAGTTTTTACATACCAAGATATATTAGGTTACAATGGGCTTAGAAATAGTATAAGGGAAAGATTTTGGAAAAACAAAATAAGTAGTGACAACATACTTATTGTATCAGGTGCTCAGCAAGGTATAGATATAGCTTCAAAGGCAATAATCAATATTAATGATAATATTTTAGTTGAAAAACCTACTTATAGTGGGGCTTTAAATGTTTTTAAAAGTAGGAGAGCAAATATATTTGAAGTAGACATAAAAGAAGACGGCATAGATATTCATGCCTTAAAAAAAATACTTAAAAAAAATAAAATAAAGTGTTTTTACCTTATGAGTTATTTTCAAAATCCTACAGGAAATACATATTCTAAAGAAGACAAAATGGAAATTTTAAATTTAGCAGAAGAATATGATTTTTATATTATAGAAGATGACTATTTATCTGAATTAATATATGATGATAATATAAAGTATAATAGTTTTAAAAGCTTAGATATATATGATAGGGTTATATATATAAAAAGTTTTTCTAAAATATTTTTACCTGGTATTAGAATGGGGTATTTAATTTCCCCTAAAATTTTTAGTGATAGAGTTCAAAGTTGTAAAGTTAATACGGACATAACAACATCAAGTTTAATGCAAAGGGCACTTGATCTCTATATTAAAGATGGGTATTGGAAAACTCATATGGAGTTTTTAAATAATTCCTATAAACAAAGATATTATTATATGAAAAAATGTATAGAAGATAAATTAAAAGACAAAGTTACATTTAAAAGTCCAGGAGGAGGTCTTAATTTTTATTTGAAAATAAACGAAGACATTCCTATAAATGCAGTGGAGCTTTTTAATAAATGTAAATATAACAAAGTTATAATAACTCCTGGAGAAATTTTTTATAATAATATTCATAGTGGAGAGAAATATTTTAGACTAGGGTTTTCATCAACAGATATTGATGAAATCGAAAAAGGTATAGATATAATAAATAAGGTGTTATCACAAAAGGGTGAGATTAAATTATGAGAAAGGGACTTGTAGAACTTGATTGGAAACAAATAGATAAATATAATGATGAGGATATAACCTACTTTTTATTTGTTGAGGGTAAAAGTATAGATGCTATATGCAAAATTAGAAATTTAGATAGGACTACAGTTCAAAATCACGTAATTGAGGGTAAGATAAAATATAGATTTTTAGCAAAAAGCAAAAATTCAAAGGAATTTTTTAAAACAATATCAAAGGCTGGTAAAGGTGATAAAATAGAAGTATTAAAATCTTTAAACAATGATAATAAGGCAAAACTTATAGAATTTATAAGAAGAAATTATAAAGATATGTATTCTAAAGATAAAGAATCAGCAATTTGGATACTTGGGGAAATTGGAGACATAAACGGACTTGATATACTTATGAAAGCTTCTGTACATAAATTTGTAAATGTAAGAAGAATGGCTGTATCAGCTATGGGAAAACTTCAAAATCCAAAATGTGAAATTGCACTAATAAGAGCATTAGAAGATGAAAATGCACAAGTTGTTATGTATGCTATAAAGGCTTTACAAAAAATAAATAGTATAAAAGCTAAAGAAAAAATATTAAATATAAAGGATACTACATCTAAAGAATATTTAAAAAAAGCTGCTTTGAGCTATATAGAAACTATAGAAAGTGGAGATAGGGTAGTTAATGATCTACAGGAGGGAGAGACTTTAAATATATGAGTTACTTTACTATAAAAGATGAATCTAGAGAAGAATTTGAAGAGAGAAAATCTATTTTTATAGGACATGCTAAAAGAGTTCATACAGAAGAAGATGCTAGAGCTTTTGTTGATAAAATTAAAGAAGAATTTAAAGATGCAAGACATAATGTTTATGCCTACATAATAGGAGAAAATATGGGTATTCAAAGATACACTGATGATGGAGAACCTCAAGGAACTGCTGGAGTACCCGTTCTTGATGTTATGAAAAAGAATGGAGTAACAGATGTAGCTATAGTAGTTACAAGATACTTTGGAGGAATACTTCTTGGAACTGGAGGACTTGTTAGAGCTTATTCTAAAGCCGCAGCAATGGCAGTTGAAAAAGCTGGCATAGTAGAAAAAGTAAAGGGATTACCTCTAAAAATAAACATAGATTATGATCTTCTTGGAAAAGTTCAGTATGTATGTGGACAAAATCTATGGCATATGGAAGACACAGAATACACAGATAAAGTAAGTATTCTCATACTAACCGAAAGTTCTAATTGCGAGAATATAAAAAATAAAATTACGGAAGCGACTTCGGGAAAAGCTGAATTTATAGAAGGAAAAGAGCATTATTATTTTAAAATGGAAAACAGATTATATAAGGATGATGACGAACAATATCAATAAAATTTGAAATAAAAATGGCATATATGATATAATATTATGCGATTGTGGGATTAATGTTTATAAATGTATATAAAATATATTTTATATAACTAGAGTTAGGAGGAATTTTTATGTCAGGACATTCAAAGTGGCATAATATACAAGCTAAAAAAGGAAAAAATGATGCTGCAAAGGGAAGAATTTTCACTAAAATAGGAAGAGAACTTATATTAGCAGCAAGAGATGGTGGTTCTAATCCAGATACAAACGCAAAATTAAGAGATGTTATTGCTAAAGCAAAGGCTGCAAACATGCCTAACGATACTATTGATAGAGCAATTAAAAAGGGTGCAGGTGAGCTTGAAGGAATAACTTACGAAGAAATAGTTTACGAAGGATATGCACCAGGCGGAGTTGCAGTAATGGTAAAATGCCTTACTGACAATAGAAACAGAAGTGCAGCTAGTGTAAGACATAAATTTGATAAATACGGCGGAAATTTAGGAGCAAATGGTTGCGTATCATACATGTTCCAAAGAAAAGGTCAATTAGTAATCGAAAAAACAGATGAAATTGATGAAGATGAATTAATGATGCAAGCATTAGAAGCTGGAGCAGAAGATTTTAGTGCTGAAGAAGAAGTTTTTGAAATTACAACTGATCCAGAAGATTTTTCAGCAGTACGTGAAGAACTTGAAAAGAATGGATATACTTTCTTAGAAGCAGACGTTACAATGATACCAGACGTTATGGCAGCTGTAGATATGGAAACAGCTCCAAAAACTCAAAAGCTTTTAGATATGCTTGAAGAAGATGATGACGTTCAAGACGTTTATCACAATGCTGAATATCCAGAAGAATTTGAAGGATAAGGCTGTTACAATACAGTAATATCAATGATTTGAAAGAGGTTAATAAGTATATTATCAGTTGTTAAATTAGTATAAAAATGGCTGGAGTAAGATATACATATTAATTAAGCTATTTAAAATTTAAGAGATATATACAAGGATTAAGGTAAATATAACACCTCTTTGATTACGATATATGTTAGTTAATGCTAGCTATACAGTAGTTAGGGAGGTATTTTTTTGTTAGATATTTAAAAAATATACGTAGGTGAGTTGATTCGATGCATAAAATCAACTGTTATATGGAGCATGAGAAAAATATCTTTGTTATATTTCTTGTAAGATGTTTATATAATGCAAGATGAGTGGCAATCAATACCCTTTGCAGTTATATTTTTGTAGCTGACATAGGTAGGTAAATTATTTGCTCAGAGCTTATTTTATTGCTAGCATATACGATGAATAGAAAATATTCTTATCTAGTAGTACAATTGTATTTGAAATTTAAATTAACAGGAGGTTAATATGCTGAAGTGGGATAAGAACGAAAATATAAGAGATGCTGGTTACTGGTTAGCTAGAAAGATTGAACTTATAGAATTAAAAGCAGAGAATAAGAAAAAACACATTAATCCAGTGATTAAGAGAGGGGGAGTTTTTAATATAGAACTTGGAATGGGAAATTTAGGGGGAGAAAAAAACAAGAAAAGACCATGTTTAGTTATTACAAGAAATGAATTAAACAATGGGGATACTGTTGTGATAATTCCGCTTTCGACTAAGTTAAAGAGTAAAAAAGATAGTGCAGGAAAGATAGTTCCCATGTATAAAAATCACATGATATTAAGAAAATCTAAGTACAGTTTTTTAAAAGACGATTCTTGCGTAAAGTGTGAGGATATTAGGGCCGTTGATAAAGTTAGAATAAAAGAACATTTGGGGAATATAGATAAAATGGACATGCAGTTATTAAAAAAGAGAGTGTTGTACGCTTTTGATTTTTAAGATACAGTAATTTCAAGAAAGAGCAAAAAAATGCTTGTCTGCTTTTGTGATATGTGTTATCATAAAGGTACAGAAATAACAGTAAAAATCATATAAATAAATTTAGGTAAGATTAAGTTTTAAAAAGAAGTTTACTGAATTTGGTATAAATGTAGTGTTAATTTAATACTGTATAATATAATAAAATTATATGTTTGCTGTCTAGTCACAGCGGTAGAGACTAATCTTAGATTAGGTTAGGTTTTGTTGAAGGGAGGTGTTTACACCTCCTTTTGTTTAAAATTATTAATAAATGTATCAAAAGTTGAAATGTGTTAATACTATATAGTATGTTTGTTGTCTAGTCACAACGGTAGAGACTAGTCGAATTTGACTAGGGTTGTAGCCACCTTTTTTGGTGGCTTGTTTTATTGTCACTTAACAAGTATTATTCATTATTACTTACTGATAGTCTATTATAGCTATCAATAAGATAAATACAGGAGGTACTATGTTAAGAACAGAAGAATATATTTGTAATTCTACAGGACAGATACTAGCAGGAGAAGAGATTGTAAAAGGTATAATATCAAAGGAGACAGAGGACAAGTAGAGACAGACTAAAGGACTTAGAATAAGGAAATCAAAAGAAGGGGTGCAGATATTATTGGATTGTAGATATGGAGAAGTTAGCTTTAGCAGCTATAAGAAGGTCATAGAGGTGTTTACAAGTAATAATATATTTGATGGAGATACTGCTTTAAGTTCATGTATCTAACTACTTTTATGAGGATTATGATAATAGACTTTATTATGGTTTTAGATATGAGAATAAGAATATAGGGCTTATGGTGGTTAAAAATTTACCATATATACTAAAAAGTGATTGAAACAACCTTTTTTAGTAAGTGGATATTAAGCAAGAAAAATAATAAAATAAATTAAATCTATATATTATAAAAGAGGATAATTTACCCTTCCAATTAATATAAATTATAATAAAGGTATTATTAAAAAATAATTGTGAGAAAATTATGAAAATTTAAAGGAATTTATACATCTATGTTGAATATAGTAAGTAAATACTATTCATAAATAAATGTTACAATTAAAAATCTGAATATGGGAGGGGCTATATATGGATTGGAAAATGGTAATAAAGAATAGGGTTGAAGAATATAATTCTAAAAAACATAGGATATCAACTACATTAAATAATATGATTGAAGAGTTAAGAAATGAAATAGGAGTAGCTGCTATAGTTATAGAAGAAGAACACTTAGGAAAAATGTATTGGAGAGTAAGAATAAATGGAAAAGAAGAATGCATTTCATATGATGAAATTAAATTAAATATGTTTGTACCAGTTTTAAACCCTAAAGAAGAAAATGAAAAGGTTTCTTTAAAGGAAGTATTAGAAAAGATATTGTTAGAAAAATTTAAATGGAATTAAAGGAAAACGTATTCAAAGCAAAAGAGCTGATTAATCAGCTCTTTTTTATTTTAAATTTAAATAAAGAATATAATACATTTAAAAAAATATAAAAAATATAATGATAACTTTGTCAGATATATAACAAATGGAAAAAGTATAATAATAATCTATGAAAATGTCGAAAAATATGATAAACTTTTTAAGTGAGTTTAAAACCCAATAAATTTAAACATAGAAGGGATTTTGTATGGTAGAGATTAGTACATTAGGAGCACTAATAGGGCTATGTATTGCAATATGTTTAATATTTAAAAAAGTTAATCCTGTTTATGCTATGATAAGTGGCGCTTTAATAGGTGGAATTGTAGGTGGAGCTACAATTACTGAAACTGTTAGTATTTTAGTTTCTGGGGCTCAAAGTATTGTACCAGCAGTTTTAAGGGTATTAACTGTAGGTGTGTTTGCAGGAGTATTAATAGAAACTGGAGCAGCAGATAAAATTGCAGAGACAATAACACAAACATTAGGAGAAGATAAAGCACTTATGGCCATTATTCTTTCATCTTGTATTATTTGTGCTGTTGGAGTAATAATACCAGTTACTATAATTACTGTAGCACCTATTGCATTAATAATAGCAAAAAAAGCAAACTTATCTAAAGGATCTATACTTATAGCAATGCTTGGAGGGGGAAAGTCAGGTAATATAATGTCACCGAACCCAAATGCAATAGCTATATGTGATGGATTTAAAATTGACTTGTCAATGTCTATGCTAGCTGGAATTGTACCAGCAATATTTGGAGTAGTAATTACATACATAATAGCTAAAAAAATGGCTCACAAGGGAGATAGAATCTTAGGTGAATGTGTAATAAAAGAAGATAAAAGTTTACCTAGTTTTAAAAACGCTATGGTGGGTCCTGTATTTGTAGTAGCTATATTAATATTGAATTCTTTACTTAAATTAAATTTAGATCCTATGATAATCTTACCATTCGGTGGAGTTGTAGCGGTTATTGCTATGGGCGAATTTAAGAATTTAAAAAAGTATATGGCAAGTGGACTTATGAAAATGCAAAGTGCAGCAATATTATTATTAGGTACAGGAAGTATTGCTGGTATAATTTCAAAGTCAGCTTTAAGTGAAGATGTAATTCATATAATTAATCATTTGGGGATTTCTGGGGTATTACTAGCATCTATTTCTGGTATACTTATGGGAGGAGCAACTGCATCTATAACAGGAGGATCAGTTGTGACTAGTTCAGTATTCAATACATCTATATTAAATATGGGTGTAAGCAAAGTGGCAGCAGCAGAAATGGTGCATACAGGAGTATCAGTAATAGATGATTTGCCACATGGTAATTTATTTCATATTAGTGCAGAAAGCGTATCATTAAACATTAAACAAAGAGCAAAATTAATTCCGTATGAAATATTCATTGGACTCGGAATGAATTTTATAGCAACAATTTTTTATGGATTTATTATTAATTAAATTTAAAATGACCTTTTAATAAGGTTATTTTTTTATTTTTTAAATTTATAAAATTAAAGATATTAATAATTTATGAAAAAAAATTTTTAATTATTGACCAAGAAAATTGTAAGTGGTAGTATTTAAAATACTTAATACATAAAAATAGATATTTTTTTATACTATTATGAACAAAGTTCTTAAAATAAAAGGAGATGAAAACAAATGATAAAGTTACTTAAGCTTTTAAAAAAATATAAAAAGTTAATTATTTTTATATTTTTGTTAGTATTTTGTCAATCTATGAGTGATTTATATTTACCTAATCTTATGTCGCATATTGTAGACAAGGGAGTAGTTAAAGGAGATACAGATTATATATTAAAAGTAGGTATGTACATGCTTTTAGTGGCAGCTGGAGGAATGTTATGTACTATAGGAGCGAGTTTTATTTCCTCTAAAGTTGCAACAAGCTTTGGATCTGATCTTAGATATAAGGTTTTTACAAAGGTAGAGGGTTTTTCCTTAGATGAATTTAATAAAATAGGTACATCATCATTAATAACAAGAACTACTAATGATATAAATCAAATACAACAAGTTCTTATTATAATATTTCGTATGATGGTGTCAGCTCCACTTATGCTCGTAGGGGGTATTATAATGGCAATGTCAAAGGATTTAAAGTTGACATCAATATTACTTGCAGTTACCCCTATTTTAGCTATTTGTATTTTTTTAATAACTAGAAAAGCTATACCATTATTTAAAGTAATGCAGCTAAAAGTAGATAAGCTAAATTTAGTTTTAAGAGAAAAACTTAGTGGTGTTAGAGTAATACGTGCTTTTAATAAAATGAATACAGAAAAGAAAAAATTTAATGAAGCAAATTTTGATCTTACAAATACAGCTATAAGGGTTAACAAAATAATGGCAGGGCTTATGCCAGTTATTATGCTAATTTTTAATCTTACAACAATAGCTATTTTATGGTTTGGAGCTAAAAGAATAGATACTGGAGAAATGCAAGTAGGAGATCTTATGGCATTTATTCAGTATGTAATGCAAATAATGTTTTCATTAATAATGGTATCTATGATGTTTGTTATGTTGCCACGTGCATCAGCATCTGCCACAAGAATAAATGAAGTGTTAGAAATGGATACAGAAAAATCTACTTACAATGTATCTTGTGAAAAGATTTCTAATGCAGAGTGTATTGAGTTTAAAAATGTTTATTTTAGCTATAAGGGATCAGAAGAATCTATACTTAAGGATATTTCTTTTAAAGCAAATAAAGGAGAAGTAACTGCTATTATAGGAAGTACAGGTTCTGGTAAATCAACTTTAATGGAACTTATTTTAAAATTTCATGAAGTTACAAGTGGAGAAATATTACTAAACGGTGTAAATGTTAATGATATAGACAATAAGGTTTTAAGAAATAAAATTGGATTTGTTCCCCAAAAGTCAGTTTTATTTACTGGAACTATAATGGACAATATAAGATACGGAAAAGAGGATGCCTCTTTTGAAGAAGTTAAACATGCATGTAAAATAGCAGAAGCATCAGAGTTTATTTCAAATATGAAAGATGGATACAATTCAATAATATCACAAGGTGGTACTAATGTATCAGGAGGGCAAAAACAGCGTATTTCTATTGCTCGTGCATTAGTTAGAAAGCCAGATGTATATATTTTTGATGATAGTTTTTCAGCCTTAGATTTTAAAACTGATGCAAAACTTCGTAATTCTTTAAAGGGTGAAACTAGGGATTCTATTGTTATAATTGTTGCTCAAAGAGTTAGCACTATTATGAATGCAGATAGAATTATAGTTTTAGATGAGGGAGAAATTAAGGGAATAGGAACTCATAAAGATTTATTAGAAACCTCATCCGTTTATAAAGAAATTGTATTATCACAATTTTCAGGGGAGGAGATAGCATGAGTAAACAAGGAATGAGACATGGTGGAAGATCCCCTATGGGAGCAGGATTTATAGGAGAAAAACCTAAAAATTTCAAAAAGACATTAAAAAGAGTTATGAGGTACTTAAATCCTTATAAGTTTAGAATAAGTATTATATTTTTAATGGCAATATTAAGTACAGTGTTTACTATTTTGAGTCCCAAAATAATAGGAAAAATAACTAATAAAATATTTGAAGGATTAATACTTAAATTTAAGAGATTACCTGGTGCAGCTATAGATTTTGATTATATATTAAAATTTATAATTATTTTAATAGGATTGTATGTAATAAGTTCAATATTTTCTTATATACAACAATATATAATGGCTGGAGTTGCCCAAAGTACAGTTAGAAAAATGCGTAGTGATGCTGATGAAAAGTTGGCCTTATTACCTATAAAGTTTTATGATAGCCATACAAACGGAGAAATTTTAAGTAGAATTACCAATGATATTGATAATATAAGTACAACTCTTCAACAAAGTATAACTCAGCTTATTACATCAGTAGTTACAATAGTTGGTATAGTTGTAATGATGCTTACTATAAGCCCTATTATGACACTTATAACATTTTTAATAATTCCAGTATCTATTTTAGCTACAAAACCTATTATAAGTCGTTCTCAGAAGTTCTTTAAAAATCAGCAAAAGTATTTAGGAGAACTAAATGGACATGTTGAAGAAATGTATACAGGACATAAAGTAATAAAAGTATTTTCCCGTGAGGAAAAGTCAATAGAAGAATTTGATAAAATAAATAAGAAACTTTATGATGCTGGTTGGAAAGCTCAATTTATATCAGGCATTATAATGCCAATTATGAGTTTTGTAAGTAATATAGGATATGTAGCTATTTGTGTAGTTGGAGGAATATTTGTAACTAAGGGAAGAATAAATATAGGAGATATTCAAGCCTTTATACAATATTCAAAACAATTCACACAACCAATAAATCAAACTGCAAATATAGTAAATATACTTCAATCAACTATAGCTTCAGCAGAGCGTGTTTTTGAATTGTTAGATGAAGTTGAGGAAATAAAAGATAATGAAAACGCAAAAACAATAGATAATCCTAAGGGATATGTAAGCTTTCAAAATGTTGATTTTTCATATAAAGAGGAAGTATCTCTTATTAAAAATATGAATGTTGATGTTAAAAAGGGAGAAACCATTGCAATAGTTGGTCCTACAGGTGCAGGAAAGACTACTTTGATAAATCTTCTTATGAGATTTTATGAAATTAATAGTGGAACAATAACTATAGATGGAGAAGATATTAGAAATTTAAAAAGGGAAAACCTTAGAAGTATCTTTGGAATGGTTCTTCAAGATACATGGTTATTTAATGGAACTATAAGAGAAAATATTGCCTATGGAGTTGAAAACGCAACAGAAGAGGATATTATAAATGCAGCTAAAGCAGCTCATGCGGATCATTTTATAAGAACTCTTGAACATGGATATGATACTGTTTTAGATGAAGAGGCTTCTAACATATCACAAGGACAAAAACAATTAATAACTATTGCAAGAGCAATTCTTGTAAATCCATCTATATTAATATTAGATGAGGCTACAAGTAGTGTTGATACTAGAACTGAAGCGTATATACAAAAAGCCATGGACAATTTAATGAATGGTAGAACTAGCTTTGTAATTGCTCATAGATTATCAACTATAAAAAATGCAGATTTAATTTTAGTAATGAACAATGGAACTGTTATAGAACAAGGAAATCATAGTGAGCTTATGAACCAAAATGGATTTTATAAAGAACTTTATAATAGCCAATTTACTGATGGAACTTTAGAAAAAGAGGCTATTTAAATAAAAAATAAAAAGGCTGAATATGATTCAAGCCTTTTTATTTTTTTATTATTTATTTGCTTGTGTAGATGTGTTTTGTTGTGCACTTGCAGCTTGAGGTTGAGCATTTTGAGCTTGATTTTGAGAACCTACAACACCTTTTATGCTAGTTAAAACATTCGGAATTTTATCCATCATATCTTTAACATTCATGTTACTTTTTTGAGCTACAGGTAGCATAGATACGCAGTCTTTTTCTATAACAACAACAGCATCAGTAGCAATTTTAGCTCCTAGTCCTACACCTTCAGCAGGACAACTATTTGAAGATGCTGCTTTATCTTTAGGAGAATTGTTACCACTTCCATATCCTAAAGATACAGAGACTATAGGAACTAGAGTCTTATCTTGTACTGTTATTGGAGCTCCCATCATGCTTTCGGTTTTAACATAATCTTCAACCTTGCTAAATACAGTGTTCATATTATCTGAAAAATTATTATTTAAATGCATATAAAATCCTCCTTGATATATTAATTTAAGAATATATTAAATAAAATAATAAACTCATAATTTATTATTTATTAGCATAGGAAACATTTTTTGAAGAAGTATGAAATTTAGATTTCATCAGTTGAACCAATAAAAAAAACATATTTATTTCAATAACTCCTGTAGTATTAAAATAAGTTGTATCTGTAGTAAAATCAGGATAATTTAAAATATTATTTTTTAAAGCATTAATAGGAAGTATATTTATAATTCCACAAATAAATCCTGTTATTGAAGGATCTGAAAATCCATAGTGAGTTTCAAAGTCTATACTTTTTAATTTAAAGTTTTTTATGGAATCATATAAATTTCCATTGGAGTGTTTTTTTATAGTTAAAGGCTTACTTTTAAAAAGTTTTTTAAAAAGGTATATATCTAAAGTTACAATAGAGTTTTCATTAATATAAATTCTCCCTTCAAAAAAAGGATAAAACCAAGAAAAAATTATATTAAAATTTGGAAAATCTGTAGAATTCGCATTTAAGTATATTTTAATGGGAATTAGTGATACTAATAACATAATTATTAATAATATAATTAATAAAATAATACCAATTAAGTACATATAAACATCTCCTAAAGTAAGGTTATATTACTAGTATGGTATTTTAAATTTAAATTATTAAATTAAATTATGTTAAAAATAAAATAAACTAGAAACAAAATGTTTCTAGTTTATTTTATTTATTAAAAAATTATATGAGCTATTATTGTGATAATAGGAAGAGTTATTATAGTTCTCTCTAAGAATATTATAAACAATTCTTTAAAGTTAACAGGTATTTTTGATCCTATTAAAAGTCCTCCAACTTCAGACATATATATAAGTTGAGTTACTGATACTGCTGCGATTATAAAGCGAGTAAGTTCGCTTTTTACAGCTCCTGCAGCTATAACTGATGGTAAGAACATATCTGCAAATCCTACAACTAGTGTAGAAGAAGCTGCTTTTGCTTCGGGAATATGAAGAAGTTTTAAAAATGGTATAAATGGAGTTCCAAGCCATTGAAATATATTAGTATATGTAGCGATTACTAGTGCTAAAGTTCCAAGTGCCATAACAACAGGAGTAACACCAAGCCACATATCAAATACATTTTTAAATCCATCACCAAAGAATTTTTTTACATCGTTATTTTTATCAGCTTTTTCTGTAGCTTGTTTAAGTCCCCATGTAAAAGAAGAATACCCACTTGGTATAATTTCGCTTGTAGCAGATTTTTTATTATTAAAATAAGTATCTGGTTTTCTTGAAAGTGGAGGTATTCTAGGAGTAAGTAAGGCAGCTACAATACCTGCAAAAGTTACTGTTAAATAAAAAGGTAAAAACATATTTTGAAGACCAACTTGAGATAAAACAACTAGTGAAAAAGTTATAGATACAGCAGAAAAAGATGTACCTATTATAGAAGCTTCTCTTGCAGTGTAAAATCCATCTTCATATTGTTTGCTGGTAAGAAGTACACCTATAGTTCCATCTCCAAGCCATGATGCTATACAATCAACTGATGAACGTCCAGGTAAGTTAAATAGTGGTCTCATTATTTTAGTTAGTAGCGTACCAAAAAATTCAAGTAGTCCAAAGTCCAGTATTAGTGGTAAAAATAATCCGGCAAATAAGAATACTGCAAATAATACAGAAAGTAAACTATTTAATAAAAGTCCGCCAGTGTCATCAGAATAAATTATAGAACTTCCAAGTTTAAAATAAGTACAAATTACAAATATAGCTCCAAATAATCTAATTAAAAACCAAATAGTACTTATATTGAAAAGTTTATTTAAATATTCATTTTTTATTATAAATTTAGGTTTAAATAATTTCGTAACCAAAGTTAAGATTAGTGATACTGTAATAATCACTGTATTTATTAATGGTAAATAATTTTTAAGCAGTTCCTGTACTAATTTTGAAAAGTACGCAACTGGTATTGTCATATCTCCATTTATTTTTATAGGTGTCATAAATAATAAAACACCTATTATAGATGGTATTAAAAATTTTATATAAGACCTTAATAAATTATTATTTTTTGGTTTATCTTTAGTAAACTCAGACATAAAATCCTCCTTGAAATGAAAAAGTTGAAAACATAACAAATCAACTTGTAAAAATATTTTATATTTATGCATTTACATTTATAATAATACAAAACAATTACTTTTACAATAGATTATACATAGAAAATTAATTTAAAATACATGAAACATAAGCGATAAAAGGAAATAGTATATAGTAAATAGAAAAGGGTGATATATAATGTCATCTAAAAATAATTATTCAAATTTATCTAAAGAGTTATTAAAAAAAGCTTTAAGGCTAGATGAGCTAGGATCACAAATATTTTTACTTGGTCAAGGAATTTCTACATTTACAAAAAATGAGCAAATAAAATTAATGTCAGTTGTAATAAGCTTCACAGGAGGCGTTTTGCTTACAGTCTCAACTGTATTTGAATTTATACAGAATTATTTTAGTAAAAATCCTATTCCAAAGGAACTTAATTATAATAAACTTTTAGGAAGCATTATAGGTTTAATAAGTGCCATAATTTCTACAAAAACTATATTTGATATATATGATTTACATTTACCAAAAGAAGATGTAGAGGATACATCAATTGATTAAAGGAAATTTTGAACATGGTACAAGTTTTAATTGGAATTCATAGTATATTATGTATATTAAATTTTAGGAGGGAAAAATTTAATGGCATATATAAGAAATTATATGGATCCATATAATAATAATCAAGAGAAGTTAAAAGAAGCACTTTCTCTTATAAAAAGTTCTGTATCTGGGGAAAAAGAAGACGAAATGTTTTACGATTACTTAATTAGTTTAGCTCCTACGGACAAACAAAAAGATATAATTATTACCATAAGAGATGATGAACGAAAGCATAATAAAATGTTTAGAAATATTTATAAAGATATTACAGGAAAAGATGTTGTAATAGAAAAGGAAGAAAAGTTCGTTGAGCCTAAATCCTATATAGCTGGAGTAGAAAAGGCTTTATTTGGAGAATTAAGTGCTGTAGAAAAATACAGAAAGATAATGGCGGATCTTCCATATACAATTTATAGAGATATGGTATTTGAAATAATAACTGATGAAATAAAGCATGCTATAAAATATAATTATATTCTTTATTTAAATTGTTGTAAGAATAATAAAAAGAATATTATATGTAAGGATGAAAAAAAGTCTAAAAAGAAAAGAGAAGAAAGAAATAGGGAATTAAAGAAAAGAATAGATAAATTTGGAGAAAACATTACAGTTGCTAGTAATAATATGATTCTTCGTGCAAAACAAAAGGTTAAGGAAGAGAGAATAGTTGAAGACATAATAGTACCTGGTCTTGTTTTGGGAATAAAAAACAGTTATGTTGGAGTTGATAAAGAAAAACAAGATAAATTTAAAGTTGATATGAAACAGGAATTACTAGTGAATTATGTTGGAGAAGTCGTTGGAATTGCAATGGATAAAGTTAGAGAAAAAGTTGATTTAGATAAATTTGTTGAAGAATATGTAATACCAAATTTAATTAAATAGTTTTAGTTTTAAATCAGACTGCATTTTAAATGTGGTCTGATTTTTCTTTAATATTTATGAGATAAATGTGAATAAACTTTTTGTATTTGTCAAGAATGTCCTAATAAGGAAGGTGATATAAATGACCAATAAAAAAATTTTTATAACTATAAGTAGTGTTTTAATAGGTGTTACCCTAGTATTAGGATATTATATAGGAAAAAATGCACTATACAATAATAAAGGTAGAAAAATAGTTGCAAATGTTTCACAGAGTAATAAGGGAAATGAAGAAAATCTAAAAAAAGTAGTTAAGGATAATTGGGAGATATTATTCGAAGTATATGTAAATAAAAATAATAAAATAATGATTGAAAGAAGTAGAAGTGCAAAGGATGAATGTGTTCAAGGGAAAACAGTAGATGAAATAAAAAATAAATACAATAAATTAGGATATAAACTAAGAAATATTGATGGTAATAGAATAGAATTAGTAAGAACTTCTACAAAATACAAACCAGACAAGTATGTTATTTTATCTCAAAATAATGAAATAGTAATAGGAAAAACTAATTCTAATGGAAGTGTATTTGATGATAAAGGAGATATTATAGATAAAGAAGGTACTGGAGCTAATATAAATATGTTGAAAGAACAGGACATATCTAAAATAGTAAAAGGTGATAATTGTATGCAGTTTGATAATATTGAACAACTAAACTATAGTATAATGAATTTTGATATAAAATATGAAATGCCTGAATAAGGATTTCATATTTTATTTTGTTCTTTGAGACTAGAATTCTTGATAATTTAAAGGTAAAATGTTAAAGTATTATATATTGTATTTATATGGTGTTTATACGCAAATTTTAGGGGGTAGTATTTTGTTTGAATATATAAAAGGGACTTATATGGGTTTAAATAAAGATTATATAATAGTAGAGAGTAATAACATAGGATATAAAATATATACCTCTGGAAATACTATGGCGGGTATGCCAAATATAAACGAAAAAGTGAAGATTTATATAGAACAAATAGTGAGAGAAGATTTCATAGGCCTTTATGGATTTTTAAGAGAAGATGAAAGAGCTATGTTTAACTTATTATTAACTATAAGTGGAGTTGGAGCTAAGGCTGCTTTATCATTACTTTCAATTAGTAATGTGTCAAGCCTTAAAGTAGCTATTATGACAGAAGACTATAAAATGCTTACAAGGGCTCCTGGAATAGGGAAAAAAATTGCTCAAAGAATAACTTTAGAGCTTAAAGATAAAATCGAAAAAATCTATGCAGAAGATATAGAGGATGGAGAAAATATAAGCAAACTATCAATGGATACAGGAAGAAAATATGATGAGGCAATAGAGGCTTTAGTGGCATTAGGATTTACACAAAAAGAAGCTGAAAAGGCCCTTAAAAATATTGATATTAATAATACCATTGAACAAATAATAAAAGATAGTTTAAGATATCTTATGAGCTAGGGGGAATAAGTGTGGAGGATAGGATGGTATCTGCTTCTTATAAGAATGAAGACTTTGATGTGGAACATTCATTAAGACCAGAAAAACTTAGCGAATACATAGGACAGGATAAAGTTAAAGAAAAACTAAGCATTTTTACGAAAGCTGCAAAGATGAGAAATGAAGCACTAGACCATGTGCTTTTATATGGACCTCCTGGACTTGGAAAGACAACTTTAGCAAACATAATAGCAAGGGAAATGGGAGGAACTTTAAAAGTTACTTCAGGACCAGCTATTGAAAGACCAGGTGATATGGCGGCTATACTTACATCATTAAATGATTACGATGTGCTTTTTATAGATGAAATACATAGACTTAATAGAACTGTTGAGGAAATAATGTATCCAGCTATGGAGGATAACGTTCTTGACATTGTAATAGGAAAAGGTGCTGCAGCAAAATCAATAAGACTTGATTTGCCTAAATTCACTTTAATTGGTGCTACAACAAGGGTGGGGCTTTTAACTTCTCCTCTAAGAGATAGATTTGGCGTTTTAAGTGCCATGGAATTTTATAATGAGGATGAATTAAAAGAGATAATTTTGAGATCTTCAAAAATTTTGGGAGTAGTAACCACTGAAGAGGCAGCTTTTGAAATTGCAAGAAGGTCAAGAGGAACACCTAGAATAGCCAATAGACTTTTAAAAAGAGTAAGAGATTATTGTGATGTTAAAGGTGACGGTGTTATTGATATTAACATTGCAAAAAATGCTCTAAGTCTTTTAGAAATAGATGGGGAGGGATTTGATAAAATAGATAATAAGATTTTAGAGGCTATAATAGATAATTTTAAAGGCGGACCAGTAGGACTTGAAACATTAGCTTATTTTATAGGAGAAGAATTAGATACTATACAAGATGTATACGAACCATATCTTCTTCAAAAAGGATTTATAGTTAGAATGCCAAGAGGAAGAAAAGCTACGGAAAAAGCATATAGGCATCTAAAAAGAGAGTTTAAAGAGCAAACTAAGTTAACGTAAGAGGAGTGACAATTGTGAAAGTAAAAGACTTTGATTTTTATTTACCACAGGAGTTAATTGCGCAACATCCTATGGAAAAAAGAGATGAATCTAGATTAATGGTGGTAGATAGAAAAAGTGGACAGATTGAACACAAAATTTTTAGAGATATACTAGGATATTTAAATGAAGGTGATTGTTTAGTACTAAACAATACAAGAGTTCTTCCAGCAAGACTTATAGGTGAAAAAGAAAATACTGGCGGTAAGATAGAATTTTTGCTTTTAAGAAGAATTGAAGGAGATACTTGGGAGACTTTAGTTAAGCCAGGTAAAAAAGCTAAAATAGGTGCTAGATTTGTATTCGGTTCTGGAGAGTTAAAAGCAGAAGTAAAATCTATGGGTGAAGACGGAAGTAGAATAATTGAATTTGAATATGAAGGAATATTTGAAGAAGTTTTAGATAAACTTGGACAAATGCCACTTCCTCCATATATAACAGAAAGATTAGAAGACAAAGAAAGATATCAAACAGTATATTCAAAAGAAAAAGGTTCTGCTGCAGCTCCAACTGCTGGACTTCATTTTACAGAAGAACTTTTAAAAGAAATAAAAGAAAAGGGAATAAAAATTGCCTTTGTAACATTACATGTAGGACTTGGTACTTTTAGACCTGTTAAAGTAGAAAATATCGAAGAACATCATATGCATTCTGAGTATTATACAATGTCAAAGGAAACAGCAGACATTATAAATAATACAAAAGAAAATGGTGGAAAGATAATTGCTGTTGGTACTACATCATGTAGAACCCTTGAAACTATAGGAGATGAAGATGGAAAAGTTAGAGAAACTTCAGGATGGACTGATATTTTCATGTATCCTGGATATAAGTTTAAAGTAGTTGACAGATTAATTACTAATTTTCATCTACCACAATCAACACTTCTTATGCTAGTAAGTGCATTTTCAAGTAGAGAGAATATAATGAATGCATACAAAGAAGCCGTAAAAAACAAATATAGATTCTTTAGTTTTGGAGACGCTATGTTTTTAAAATAAAACATCTCAACACTAATATATATATTAATTGGAAGGAGAAAACAAAGTGTTCAAAGTACATAAAAAGGACGGAAATGCTAGAAGAGGGGAATTTATAACACCTCATGGAGTAATCCAAACTCCAGTATTTATGAATGTAGGTACACTTGCTGCAATTAAGGGAGCAGTATCTACTATGGATTTAAAGGATATAAGATGTCAAGTAGAGCTATCTAACACATATCATCTTCATTTAAGACCAGGTGATAAAGTTATAAAACAATTAGGTGGACTTCATAAATTTATGAATTGGGATAGACCAATACTTACAGACTCAGGTGGATTCCAAGTGTTCTCACTGGCAAAGATGAGAAAAATTAAAGAAGAAGGAGTATATTTCAGATCTCATATAGATGGTAGAAAAATATTTATGGGACCAGAAGAAAGTATGCAAATTCAAAGCAATTTAGCTTCAACTATTGCTATGGCATTTGATGAATGTGTTGAAAATCCAGCACCAAGAGAATATGTAGAAAAGTCGGTAGCAAGAACTACAAGATGGCTTGAAAGATGTAAAAAAGAAATGGATAGATTAAATTCATTAGATGATACAATAAATAAAAAACAAATGTTATTTGGAATAAATCAAGGTGGAGTTTATGATGATATAAGAATAGCTCATGCAAAAGAAATTGCGAAACTAGATTTAGATGGATATGCAATTGGTGGTCTTGCAGTTGGAGAAACTCACGAAGAAATGTATAGAGTTATAGAATCTGTAGAGCCATACCTTCCACAAGATAAACCAAGATATTTAATGGGAGTTGGTATTCCAAGTAATATATTAGAGGCAGTTTCAAGGGGAGTAGATTTCTTTGATTGTGTACTTCCAGCTAGAAACGGAAGACATGGTCATGTGTTTACTAAATATGGTAAAATAAATTTATTAAATGCTAAATTTGAATTAGACACAAAACCAATTGATGAGGGTTGTGATTGTCCAGCATGCAGACATTATTCAAGGGCTTATATAAGACATTTATTTAAAGCTAAAGAAATGCTTGCTATGCGTCTTTGTGTATTACATAATTTATATTTCTATAATAAACTTATGGAAGATATAAGAGATGCAATAGATGGTGGATATTTTAACGACTTTAAAGAACAAAAATTAGAAGAATGGGGAGGAAGAGCTTAGGACTTTTTCTCACAATATAAGAGTGAATTATATAAGTTAAGGAGGTGTAAGTATGCCAAAGGGTCTTGGTACTATAATACCGTTTATATTTATGATAGTTATACTTTATGCAGTTATTTTAATTCCAGAAAAGAAGAGAAAAACAAAGTACAAATCAATGTTAGATAATCTAAAAGTAAATGATGAGATTATAACTAGAGGTGGAATTGTAGGGAAGATTGAAAGAATTCATGAAGATTTCTTTATAATTTCAACAGGTCCAGATAAGGTTAAATTAAAGTTAACTAGAAATGGCGTAGGAATGGTTTTAGAGAAAAAGGAAGAAATAATATAAGTAATAAAATACCTCCTAAAAACATAAATATTAGTTAAATGGGAGGTGTTTTAATTGGAAAGCAGGGGTAATGCGGTTTACATTGGACAAGGAGTTTTAAGAAGTTTCTTTTTAACACTGACAATGCTAATAGTTTACTCTATAGTAACATATTTTACTAAGTTTAATCCTAAAGTAGATTCTGTATTTTTTGTAGTTGTAACAGCTTTTAGTGTTATGTATGGTACTTTATATGCTGTAAAGAAAATAAAGAAAAAAGGATGGATAACTGGACTTTTAGTTTCTATATTTTATATACTTATAGTATTTTTAGTATCAGCTATAAATGGTAGAGGATTTGCAATATCAAGTCTTACAATATTAAGAATGTTTCTTGCTATTTTTGTAGGAACTTTATCAGGAATGCTTGGAGTAAATATATAAATTGGCTTTATTTAATAAGTAAACTATGATATAATCTTACAGGATAATTTTATAATGGGAATGGAGGAAGTGCTATGAAACATATAAAGACAGTAAACAAAAAAAACATAAAAGAAAGTTTAAATAGACCAGGATGTAAAGAATGTGCTAACTCATGTCAATCAGCATGTAAAACATCTTGCACAGTTGCTAATTTAGCTTGTGAAAACTAATAAAAACTAGCATTAACTAAGCAGTAACTAAGGTTACTGCTTTACGTTTATATAAGGAGGAAAAAAAATTGGCTTTAATTCATAAATTTATTCAAGATGGACAATATTTCGTTTTAGATGTAAATACAGGTGCTGTACATATAGTGGACGAGCTAGTTTATGATTTACTAGATGATGAAGCTTTAAAATCACAAGAAGAACTTATAAAGGAATTTAAAAATAAATATTCAGAAGAAGAAATAAAAGAGGTTTATTCTGAAATAGTAGAACTTAAAAAAGAAGGATACTTATATTCAGAAGATACTTATGAAGAAATCGCAAGAAATAGTATGAAGTCTAAGGACTTTATAAAGGCACTATGTCTTAATGTAACACATGATTGTAATTTAAGATGTAAATATTGCTTTGCTGATGAAGGAAAGTATCATGGTGCAAGAAAAGTTATGTCACCTGAAGTTGGAAAAAAAGCCATAGACTTTGTAATAGCTCACAGTGGTCCAAGAAAAAATATAGAAGTTGACTTATTTGGTGGAGAACCTTTAATTGCTATAAAAGAAATAAAAGAAATAATAGCATATGCTAGAGAACAAGAAAAAATTCATAATAAAGTTATAAGATTTACAATGACAACTAATGCTCTTCTATTAAATGATGAAATAATGGAATATATGGATAAAGAAATGGGAAATATAGTATTGAGCATAGATGGAAGAAAAGAAGTTAATGACAATACTAGAATCAGAGTAAATGGAAGCGGAACATATGATGCTATACTTCCAAAGATAAAAGAAATGGTAGATAAAAGAGATAAATCTAAACAGTATTATGTAAGAGGAACATTTACAAGAGATAATACTGATTTTTATTATGACGTAAAACACTTAGCAGATTTAGGTTTTGAAGAAGTATCAGTTGAACCAGTTGTACTTCCAGATGAACATGAACTTTCTCTAAGAGAAGAAGATTTACCTACAATATTTGAAAACTATGATTTACTATATAAAGATATGCTTAAAAGATATGAAGAAAATAGAGAGTTTAAATTCTATCACTTTAACATAGATCTTCAAGGAGGACCATGTGTATATAAGAGAATATCTGGATGTGGAGCAGGTCACGAATATATAGCTGTAACTCCAGATGGAGAAATATATCCATGTCATCAGTTTGTTGGAAATGAAGACTTCAAAATAGGAACAATCTATGATGAAGATGAAAAATTAAACTTTGACATTGCAAAACAATTTAAAGAAGCTCATATTTACAATAAACCACAATGTAGAGATTGCTGGGCTAAATTCTATTGCAGTGGTGGATGTCAAGCAAATAATTACAATTTCAATGGAGATATACATAAACCATATGAAATTGGATGTAAGATGCAGAAAAAAAGGATAGAATGTGCTATTGCCCTAAAAGCAACTAAAATGGATAAATAGTTCAAAAAATGCCTGTTATTGACTATAGCATCTAAAAGTAATATAATAATGTATTATGCGTGAAAAAGATGCTTTCAAAGGGGGATAAACATGAGAAACGGAAGAAACGCTAAATCCCAAAAAAACAAAAGCATAGCACTTTTTGTTGCGGTGGTAGTTGCCATAGGTATATTAGCATATGGCGGTTTTTTTGGAATAAAAAATATTTGTGGCTACAGAGTAAAACCCTTTAGTGAGTCTATAAATAAAGGACTTGACCTTCAAGGGGGTATATCTGTATTAGAAGAAGTCAAAGGTAAAGATGTTAGTAATGAAACTATAGAAAGAACCATAGAATTACTTTCTATGAGAGTTAACCCTGAAGGGGTTAAGGAAACTTCCGTTCAAAGGGAAGGAAAAAACAGAATTAGAATTGAAATTCCAGGAGAATTTGATTCTAAAAAGGTGCTAGAAAGCATAGGTAAAACTGGTAAACTTGAATTTAAAGGTCCAGATGGTAAGGTTATTTTAACAGGAGCAGATGTTAAAGACGCAACAGCATATTATGATGATATGCAAAAACCTACAATAGGACTAGAACTTAAAGCTGACGGGGCTAAAAAGTTTGCAGAAGCAACTCAAAAATTCTTAGGAAAAAGAATAACAATTTACATGGATGGAGAAGTTCTAACTAGTCCTAATGTTCAATCAGTAATTACTGGTGGAAAAGCTACAATTACTGGAAGTTCTTCTTTAGAAGAAGCAAAGCATCAAGCAAGTGTAATAAAATCAGGAGCTCTTCCTGTAAGCCTAGAAGCAGTTGAATTTAAAACTGTAGGTGCAACTTTAGGTGCAAATGCATTACCTTTAAGCATAAAAGCAGGAGCCATTGGTATAGGATTAGTATTAATATTTATGCTTTTATACTACAGGGGACCAGGACTTATGGCAGATATCGCTTTAATATTCTATGTATTAATTGTACTTGGAACATTTGTTGCGGTTAAAGCTACATTAACTTTATCAGGAATCGCAGGATTCTTGCTTACTGTTGGTATGGCAGTAGATGCCAATGTTCTTATATTTGAAAGAATAAAAGAAGAATTAAAGCTTGGAAAAAGTTTGAAAGTAGCAGTAGATGCTGGATTTAATAGAGCACTATCATCTATTTTAGATTCTAATATAACAACAATAATAGCAGGTGTTGTACTTTATTATTTAGGATCAGGTGCTGTTAAAGGATTTGCCCTTACTCTTATGATAGGTATAGTATTAAGTATATTTACCGCTCTTACAGTAACAAGAATGTTAATAAAATTAGGTATGAATATGGGATTATTAAGCAAAGCTTCCCATTTTGGCGTTAAAAGGGGGTAAGGTAAATGCTTAAAATTATAGAGAAAACTAAAATATGGTTTGCTATATCCTTAACAGTAATAATACTTGGTATGGTTTGTTTAGGAGTAAAGGGATTAAATTATGGTATCGACTTTAAAGGTGGTACTGTAGTTACTATAGAAATGGGAAAAAACTTTAATCAAAAGACTAAAGAAGAAGCAGATAAGATAATTAAAAAATACGATCCAGCAGCGTCAAGTTACATAGCTAATGAAACTCAACTAGAAATAAAAAGCAATAACTTAGAAAGCAACTCTATAAACAAAATGTTTGGAGAGTTAAAAACTAAGTATAAATTAAAAGATACTGCATTAGTATCTCAAAACAATGTTGGACCTTCAGTAGGTAATGAACTTAAGAAGAAAGCAGCTGGAGCATTAGTAATTGCAACAATTGCAATGCTTATATATATAGGATTTAGATTTGAAATTAAATTTGGTATAGCAGCAATACTAGCATTGCTTCACGACATATTAATAACTTTAGGAGTATATGCATTTACTCAAATACCAATAAATACTCCATTTATAGCAGGTATGCTGACCATAGTAGGATATTCTATCAATGATACTATAGTTATTTTTGATAGAATAAGAGAAAACAGAAGAAAATTAAGAGGAAGAAATATAATTGAAATTGTAAATGTTAGTATTACTCAAACTATGTCAAGATCTATAAATACAGTTCTTACAACATTATTTACAATAGTTTCAGTTTATATATTTGTACCTTCTGTTAGAGACTTTACATTCCCATTAATAATAGGAATAGTAAGTGGAGCATATTCTTCAATATTTATAGCAAGTCCAATTTGGGTTTTATTAAGAAAATTTGGAAATAAAAAAGAAGAATAATATTAAAGAATAAAAAATATAATATAAAGAAAAAGCTAATTCCAGTTGGAGTTAGCTTTTTTTATATATTATTACAAAATAACACTACAATTAATGACATATTGTATTATTAAGAAAAAAATATTTGTAATAATTAAGAATTTAAATTATAATATTATTTGCTTCCTATAAATTTTGGGGGATTGTAATATGAAAAACGACTATTCTTGTAAAAATTTTTTAAACTTAATAAATATAAATAATTCATTTCCTTTAATAAAAGTAAATGAAGCTTCAAAGCGAATTAGTAGAGCTGTAAATAAGAGAGAAAAAATAGTTATTTGTGGTTCTTATGATTTGGACGGAATAACAAGCGTTTCATTACTTATATTAATACTTAAGTATCTAAATGCGGATGTAGAATATTATATACCTGATACCCTACAAAAAGGAGATACATTTAATTGTGATATTATAGAAAATCATATAAAATTATTAGGAGCAAGTTTGATTATAACAGTAGGGTGTGGAATTAATTCTATAGAAGAAGTAGAACTATGTAGAAGCCTTGGAATAGACATAATAATTACAGACTATCATAGGCCTAAAGGAAATATACCAAATACTATAGTTGTAGATCCTAATGATGGTTTATCTAAATACTCTTTTAAAAATTTCAATGCCGTTGGAATTGCTTATAAATTAGCAGAGTCTATAGCTGAACATTATCATGTTAAGTGCATAGAAAAGTATTTGGATTTAGTGGCGCTAGGCATAGCATCTAGTGATGTTCCTCTAGTAGGGGAAAATTTAGATATGTTAAAAAAAGGAATGAGTTATATAACAGATAGCAACAATCATGGGATAAAGGCTTTAACTGAAATAAATAATATAGAGTATATAGATTTCTTGACTTTGAAAAAAATGTGCAAAATGGTGATGCCTAAAGTAAATGCAGTTGGCAGAATGGATGATGCAAGAATAGTGGTAGAACTTTTTACTACTGCCGATAGTGAAAGAGCAAGAAGGATAGCAAAGTATATAAATAAAAAGAATGAATTTGAGTTAAAAAAAGTAATGATTAAGTAATATGTACATAGATATTCATAATGCATAGGGGGAATACAAGTGAATTTAAAAGAAAAAATTAGAGTTATTGAAGGATTTCCAAAGGAAGGAATAAGTTTTAAGGATATAACTACAGTATTAAACGACAAAGAAGCACTTAAATACACAGTAGATGCTATAGTTGAACATTTAAAAGATAAAAATGTAGATGTAGTAGTAGGACCTGAAGCTAGAGGATTTTTATTTGGAACACCAGTAGCGTATGCATTAGGTGCAGCATTTGTTCCTGTAAGAAAAAAGGGAAAGCTTCCATGTGAAACAATTAGTTCTGAATATGATTTAGAATATGGTAGTGATGTACTACAAATTCATAAGGATGCAATAAAAAAAGGTCAAAAGGTTGCTATAGTTGATGATTTACTTGCAACTGGTGGAACTATGAATTCTGTAATTGAAATGATTGAAAAATTAGGTGGAGAAGTTGTAAGTGTTGATTTCTTAATTGAACTTACAGATTTAAAGGGAAGAGAAAAAATAGGAAACTATGATATAATGTCATTAGTTCAATATGATATATAATAAGGTTTTTATTGCAAATTTCTACACCATATTATATAATGTTTATAAAAAATGTTAGCTGGTTATATAAACCAGCTTTTGATTTTAGGAGAGAATTTATATGCTTGAAGATTTATTACAAAAAATAGATGAAAATTGTAATAATGTAAATAAAGATATAATCATTAAAGCTTACAATTATGCTAAAGATGCCCATAAGGCACAAAAGAGAATTTCAGGGGAACCTTATATTATTCACCCTGTAGAAGTTGCTTGCATTTTAGCTGAAATGGGACTTGATGAAAATACCATTGCTGCAAGTTTACTTCATGATGTAATTGAGGACACAGATTATACATATGAAGATGTAGAGAAAGAGTTTAATCGTGAAGTTGCAAATTTAGTTGAGGGTGTAACTAAACTTGGAAAAATAAAATTTAAGACCAAGGAAGAGCAGCAATCTGAAAATGTGAGAAAAATGCTTCTTGCTATGACTAAAGATATAAGAGTTATCTTAATAAAACTTGCAGATAGACTTCATAATATGAGAACTCTTAAATACATGACGGTAGAAAAACAAAAAGAAAAAGCTAAAGAAACTTTAGATATTTATGCACCGCTTGCTCATAGACTAGGTATATCTAAAGTTAAGTGGGAACTTGAAGATTTAGCTTTAAGATATTTAAATCCTAACGAATATTATGATTTAGTTAGAAAAGTGGCTGAAAAGAGAAAAGAAAGAGAAGAGTACATAGAAAGAATAATACATGAATTAAAAGAAAAATTAGATGAGGCTGGTATTAAATCTGAAATAGAAGGAAGACCTAAACATTTCTATAGTATATACAGAAAAATGGTTGTAAAAAATAAAACTATAGATCAAATATTTGACTTAACAGCTGTTAGAATTTTAGTTGAAGATGTTAAGGATTGTTATGCAGTTTTAGGTATGGTTCATACTATGTATAAACCTATTCCAGGAAGATTTAAAGATTACATAGCTATGCCAAAGCCTAATATGTATCAGTCACTTCACTCTACAGTTATAGGACCTCAAGGAAAGCCTTTTGAAATACAAATAAGAACATATGAGATGCATTATACCTCTGAATATGGTATTGCAGCTCATTGGAAGTATAAAGAAGGTGGAAAAAATTCAGATAGTGACTTTGAAGCTAAACTTGCTTGGCTTAGAGAAGTATTAGAGTGGCAAAGAGAAACTTCAAATCCAGAAGAATTTATGGAAGACTTCAAAATAGATATGTTTTCAGATGAAGTTTTTGTATTTACACCAAAAGGCGATGTTATAAACCTTCCTTCTGATTCTACACCTATAGATTTTGCTTATAGAATCCATACGGATATAGGTCATAGATGTATAGGAGGAAAAGTAAATGGTAGAATAGTTCCTCTTGACTATCATTTAAAAACAGGAGAAATAGTTGAAGTTTTAACATCTCCAACTCCAAAGGGACCTAGTATAAGCTGGCTTAATCTAACAAAGAGTAATCAAGCTAAATCTAAAATAAAGTCATGGTTTAAAAAAGAAAAAAGACATGATAACATTGAAAAAGGAAAAGAACTTGTTGAGAAGGAAGCAAAACGACAAGGGATTAATTTTGGAAAAATAGCTAAAGGAAATAACCTTGAGTCTATTTTCAAAAAATACAATTTTCATAATTTAGATGATTTATACGTAGCTGTTAGCATAGGTGGAATTACGGCAGCGGCTATAGTTAATAAATTAATAGGCCACATAAAGAGTCAAGAAAGAGAAGAACATAAAGAGAACGAGACTATAGAGGATATTAAAGAGCAATTAAAGAATACAACAGTTAAGAAAAAGAAAAAAAGTTCTCCAGGAATTAAAGTAAAGGGAATTGATAATGTAATGATTAGATTTTCAAAATGTTGCAATCCCGTTCCAGGAGATCCTATAATAGGATATATAACTAAGGGTAGAGGAGTATCTGTCCATAGACAAGACTGCAAAAATGTAAAATCTTTAATAGTAAATGACGGAAATAGAATTGTAGATGTTGCTTGGGAAGATGAAAATACAAGAAAAAGTGAATATATTACTGAAATAGAAGTTAAGTCAGAGGACAGAACAGGACTACTTGCTGAGCTTATGGAAGCAATTATTCAAACAAAGATAGATTTATATGCTATAAATGCTCAACCTACAAAGGCTGATATGGTTATAATAACTATTAAATTTAGAATATCAGATGTTAATAAATTAAAAGAAGTTATGAGAAAAATAAGAAAGTTACAAGGGGTAATTGCAGTATATAGAACTAAGAGTTAGTTCTATATACTTCATTTTTAGGTATAAGAAAATTTTAAAAAAAGGTGTATTATTATGAGAGCTATTGTACAAAGAGTTAAGGAATCTAGTGTATCTGTAGATGGAAAGACAATAGGTGAAATAAAAAAAGGTTTTACTGTGCTTGTTGGAATATCTAAAGATGATACAATAGAAGATGTTAAGTATTTAAAAAAGAAAGTTGTTAATTTACGAGTTTTTGAAGATGAAAATGGAAAACTAAATAAGTCTTTAAAGGATGTAGATGGAGAGCTTTTGATTATTTCTCAATTTACTTTATACGGAGATTGCAGAAAAGGAAATAGACCTAGCTTTATTGAGGCTCTAGGTGGAGAAGATGCAAAAAAGCTTTATTTAGATTTTATTGACATGTGTAAAGAAGAAATTAACAATGTACAGACTGGTGAATTTGGAGCAGATATGCTTGTAAGCATAAAAAATGATGGTCCTGTTACACTAATGATAGATAGTAAAAAAGAATTCTAAATTATTAATGTAAGGGAGATAGTATTATGAAAATAAAAAGAATTCCTGCAGGAATGTATGGAGCTAACTGTTATATATTAATAGATGGTAATGAAGGATGTATAATAGATCCAGGTGGAGATGCAGATATGTTAATAAGAAATATAGATGCACTTAACATAGATGTAAAATTTATATTATTAACTCATGGACATATGGATCACACTGGAGGAGTTCAGGAATTAAAAGATAGATACAATGTTCCTGTATATATAAATGAAAATGATCTAGAATTAATGAGAAAACATTCTCAAGTATTTGGTCCTATATGGAATGAAACAGAAGAAGACAAAACTATTAAAGACGGGGATGTTTTAAAACTTGGAAATTTAGAAATTAAATGTTTAGAAACACCTGGCCATACACCAGGAGGAATGAGTTTTGTAGTTAAAGATGTAGTGTTTACTGGTGATACATTATTCCGTGGTTCTGTAGGAAGAACAGACTTCCCAGGGGGAGATCACAGTGCACTAATAAGAAGCATAAAAGAAAAACTTATAGTTCTTGATGATGACACAGTTGTGCTTCCAGGGCATGAAGGTGAAAGTAATATAAAGTTTGAAAAACAATACAATCCCTTCCTTTAAGAATAGGGGTGTATAGTAGTGAAAATATATATAAACGATGAAAAGTATAGATATGATGTTTATCATATCTTTGAACTATTTTATAGCTTTACTCAGATGGAGTTTGAATTTGAGTCCAAGGAAAATTGTGATTATATATTAAATGTATCAGAAAAACAACTTTCTATAGCAAATTCAGAGGGAGAAGAAAAGATATTTAATTTAGAAAGTTCAATGACATTTAAACATGAGTTTAGAAAAAGTATGTTTAAATATCTAGAGTCAAAAACATCAAAAGAATTACCTTGGGGTATTTTAATAGGAATTAGACCTACAAAGATTGTTCTAGATATGATGGACGAGGGACTTTCTGAAGAAGAAATAATAAAAACTCTTCAAGAAGAATACTTTGCAAGGTTAGATAAAGCTAAACTTTGTATAAATATAGCTAAAGCAGAGAGAGCTAGAGTTAATAAAGACCCTAAAAATATAAGCATATATATAGGTATGCCGTTTTGTCCAACAACTTGTCTTTATTGCTCATTTGCATCAAATCCTATAGCTGGAAGAAACACTTCTAAGATGGTAGAACCATATTTAGAAAAATTAAATGAAGAAATAGACATAATAAAAGAATTTATAGATAAAAAAGGACTTAATATAGAGTGTGTATACTTTGGTGGAGGAACTCCTACATCTATAAATGAGAATCAGTTTGAGAACTTAATAAAAAAAGTACATGAAAGTTTTATAAGTGGTAGAAAGGTTAAAGAATTTAATGTGGAATGTGGAAGACCTGACAGCATAACAGAAGGTAAGCTTAAAACTATGAAAAAGTACAATGTTTCTAGAATAAGTATAAATCCGCAAACTATGAATGAAGATACTCTAAAACTTATAGGAAGACATCATACAGTAGAAGATATTATAGAGAAGTTCAATATGGCTAGAAAAATAGGATTTGACAATATAAATATGGACATAATAGTAGGACTTCCAAATGAAACATTAAATCATATAGAGAATACATGCACAGAAATTTTAAAGCTTAAACCAGATAGTTTAACTGTTCATGGTATGTCAATTAAAAGAGGTTCTAAACTATACGAAGAAATATACATAGATAAGGTTAGAATTTTAGAGCAAAATAGCTTAAATGAAATGTATGAAAGAACTTCTAAACTTGCAGAAGAACTTAATATGAAGCCATATTACATGTATAGACAAAAGAACATGGTAGGACATATGGAGAACGTAGGTTACTGCACTGCAGGAAAAGAAGGACTTTATAATATAGAAATGATAGAAGATAAGCAAACAATAATAGCACTTGGAGCAGATGCTGTAACAAAGGTTGTTTACTTAGATAATAATAAAATAGAGCGTTTTGGAAATCTTAAAGATGTTAAAGAGTACCTATTAAGATTTGATGAAAAAATGCAAGGTAAAATGGAATTACTTAATACGATATAAGGAGCGTGAAGCTATGGCAATCCAAGCACCAAAAGGTACTAAAGATTTATTACCTATGGATTCATATAAATGGCACTACATTGAAGATAAATTAAAAAAATTAGCTGCAGAGTATGCATTAAAAGAAATAAGAACTCCTGCATTTGAACATACAGAATTATTTGAAAGAGGAGTTGGAGAAACAACTGATGTAGTACAGAAGGAAATGTACACTTTTAAAGATAAAGGTGATAGAAGTATTACATTAAAACCAGAAGGAACAGCACCAGCGGCTAGAGCATTTATAGAAAATGGATTATTTAATGAAGCACTTCCTATAAAAATGTTTTATTTTACTCCAGTTTTCAGATACGAAAATGTTCAAAAGGGAAGACTTCGTGAACATCACCAATTTGGAGTTGAAGTATTTGGTTCAACAGAAGCTTCAGTTGATGCTGAACTTATAGGTCTTGCAATGAGAGCCTTTAAGGAATTTAGAATAGATAATTTAGAATTAAACATAAATAACATAGGATGTCCAGAATGTAGAAAGAAGTATAACGATGCATTAAGAGAATACTTTAGAGAATCATATGATGAGTTATGTGATACTTGTAAAACTAGATTTGAAAGAAATCCTATGAGACTTTTAGATTGTAAAAATAAAAAGTGCAAAGAAATAGGAAAAGATGCACCTGTAATATTAGACTATGTATGTGATGATTGCAGTAATCACTTTGAAAATTTAAAGACATATCTTGATAGTCTTAATATTAAATACAAAGTTAATCCATATATAGTTAGAGGACTTGATTACTACACTAAAACAGTATTTGAAATAATAAATAATGATATAACTGTTTGTGGTGGTGGAAGATATAATGGACTTATAGAACAAATAGGAGGAAAACCTACACCAGCTGTTGGTTTTGGTATGGGTATTGAAAGACTTATACTAACTCTTATGGAAAACAATATAGAAATTCCAAAGCCAAAGGAAATGGATATATTCATAGGTTCTATGGGTGACAATGGTAAGATTGAAGCTTTTAAATTAGTAAATGCTTTAAGAACAAAAGGATTAAAAGCAGAATGTGATCATATGAATAAGTCTGTTAAAGCTCAAATGAAATATGCAAACAAAATAGATGCATCATACAGTATGATCATAGGAGATACAGAAATAGAAGAGAAAAAAGCAAACCTTAAAAGAATGGAAGATGGACAGCAATTTGAAGTTTCACTAAATAATTTAGATGAAATAGCATCAATGATTTTAAAGTAAAAAGGGAGGAATAAAACATGGCAGAATCCTTAAATGGACTTAAGAGAACTGTAATGTGTGGAGAACTTAGAGAATCTCATATAGGACAAAAACATGTTGTCATGGGATGGGTTCAAAGAAAAAGAAATCTTGGAGGACTAGTTTTCGTAGACCTTAGAGATAGAGAAGGAATACTTCAAGTAGTATTTGGTGAAGAAATAAACAAAGAAGCATTTGAAAAAGCTGATTTAGTAAAACCTGAATACTGTATAGCTGTTGAAGGAGAACTTGTAAGAAGAGAATCTCCTAATGAAGCAATGCCAACAGGTATGGTAGAGTTAAAAGGGCAAAATATAAAAATATTATCTGAATCAGAAACACCACCAATTTACATAAAAGAAGATCTTGATACTGATGAGGCTGTAAGATTAAAGTATAGATACTTAGACCTTAGAAGACCTGATATGCAAAAGATATTCAAGGTTAGACACAAAACTGCAAAGGTTATAAGAGATTTCTTAGATGAAAATGGATTCCTTGAAATGGAAACTCCAATGCTTACAAAGAGTACACCAGAAGGAGCTCGTGACTACTTAGTACCAAGTAGAAACTATCCAGGAATGTTTTATGCGCTTCCACAATCACCACAATTATTTAAGCAATTATTAATGGTATCTGGATACGATAAGTACTTCCAAATAACAAAATGCTTTAGAGATGAAGATTTAAGAGCTAACAGACAACCAGAATTTACTCAAGTAGATATGGAATTATCTTTTGTAGACATGGAAGATGTAATTGCTTTAAATGAAAAGTTAATACAAAAAGTATTTAAAGAAGTAGCAAATGTAGATGTTCAGTTACCAATTCAGAGAATAACTTACAAAGAAGCTATGGATAAATACGGTAGTGATAAACCAGATTTAAGATTTGGTATGGAAATAAATGATATAACTGATGCCGTTAAAGATGTAGACTTTAAAGTATTTAAAGATGCTATAGAAAATGGTGGTAGTGTAAGAGCTATAAAAGCTCCTAATTGTGCAACAATGGGAAGAAAGCAAATTGATAAATTAGGAGAATTTGTAAAGACTTATAAAGCAAAAGGTCTTGCATGGATTGCTTATAAAGAAGATGAAATAAAATCACCAATAGCTAAATTCTTAGGAGAAGAAGGCATAAATAAAGTAATAGAAAGCTTAGATGCAAAAGTTGGAGATTTAATTTTAATAGTTGCTGATAAAGATTCTGTTGTATTACAGTCTCTTGGAGCATTAAGACTTGAAATGGCAAAACGTCTAGAAATATTAAAAGACAATAAAGAATTTAGATTTGCTTGGGTTACAGAATTCCCACTTTTATCTTACAATGAAGAAGAAGATAGATATCAAGCAGAACACCATCCATTTACAATGCCAATGGATGAAGATATAGAGTATTTAGAATCAGATCCAGGAAGAGTTAGAGCTAAAGCATATGACATAGTTTTAAATGGTGAAGAACTAGGTGGAGGAAGTATAAGAATACATGATACTAAACTTCAAGAAAAAATGTTCAATGTTTTAGGATTTACATCAGAAAGTGCATGGGAAAGATTTGGATTCTTATTAGAAGCATTTAAATTTGGACCTCCACCACACGGCGGACTTGCATATGGATTTGATAGAATGATAATGTTCCTTGCTGGAACTGAAAACATAAAGGATGTTATTGCATTCCCTAAGAACCAAAATGCATACTGTCCATTAACTGAAGCACCTAATGTAGTAGATGAAAAGCAATTAGGCGAATTAGGAATCGGTGTACAAAAACAAAAATAATTTTTATTAAGTTTTTAAGAAAAACTTTAATAATATGATATAATTGTAGTATAATATTAGTAAGGATAAGTTCCGACCATATTAGTAATTTAAGTATATATTGACCCAACACTTTTAAAAAAGGGAGTGCTACTCTTTGTGTGAAATGATATTTTAATATTAATTAAAAGACAAGAAGCACAAAGGAGACTCCCACCTGTTATAAAACAGGTTCAACTATTACTTAAATACGGTATGGTGGGAGCTTTTTTATTTTTAAAAAAATATACATATTTGAGTAGGAGAGATTTTAGAAAATGGGAAACAACAAAGATAAAAAAAGAGACATACAAATAAGACTTAGAAAAATTCAAGGACAAGTAAAAGGAATTGAAAATATGATAGAAAGTGAAAATTGTTGTAAAGATATTCTAGTGCAAGTTGCTGCAGTAAGAGCTGCTTTAAATAAAGTTGGAGCTATTATAATTCAAGAATATACTAAAAAATGTTTTGCAAATAGTGAGAATAGTAAGGTTAATGAATTAGAGTTAGATGAACTTGTAAAAACATTAAGTATATTCATGAAGTAATATTCTTTTTTATTACTAAAATAACTTTAGTAACAGAAGATACAAGCATAGTAGCTAATGCAATAGCTCCAGCACTAAATATAGTTTCAATTCCTAAAGATAAAGATTTAGTTGCGTTACCTATAATTGATTGATACATAGTATAATACATTCCTGCACCAGGAACTAACGGAAGTAATGCTACTACTAAAAATACGGTCACTGGAGCTTTAAAAATTCTTGCAACTATTTCCGAATATATGCTAATAACTAATGAGGCTATAAATAGTGAAAATGCTATAGAATGAGTATACTTTTGAGGTAACAAATAAAAATACCAACCAATTCCACCGCCAAGAGCTGCATAGAATAGTCTTTTACCGTGAATATTAAAAAGAATACCAAATCCTAAACTGCAAAAGAGAGAATAAATAGAATTTAAAATCATATCACATACCTCCAAAATAAAACCACAATTTCATGACAATACCAGAGCCGGTTGCAATGGCTACAGCTATAAAAAATGCTTCAATTGCTCTAGAAATTCCAGAAACTAAATCCCCTGCTAAAGTGTCACGTATAGCATTTGTTATAATAAGTCCAGGTACAAGGAGCATTATTGAACCTATAATAATTTTATCTTCATTTACTCCAATTCCTAAGTGTATACTTATAATTGCAATTAAAGAAGCTATAGCCCCTCCAAGACAATTGATAAAAAATTCATTTATTTTTATACTATTCAGTATTATGCATATAACTTTAATTATTACACCAATAAATAGAGATACAAAAAAGTCTCTAATATTTCCTCCGAATAAAAGAGTAAAAAAACCTGCACTAAAAGAACTAGCTAAAATCAATAATTTTTTATTGTATTCAGGAGAATTATCAATTTCTTTTAGTCTTTCTTCAACATAATTAAGAGAAGGGCAAGTACTCACAATTTCTCTTGATAGAGCATTTATTTTATCAACTTTTTCAAGATTAATGCTTCTGTAATTAATTTTTCGAATTAATGAAATAGTTTTATTATTTTCATCTGTTATAGATAACATTATTCCTGTAGGTGTAACAAAGCTATCTGCATTTTTTACTTTAAGACCATAACATATTTTGGTCATGGTTTCCTCTACTCTAGATGTTTCACCACCGTTTTGAAGAATTATTCTTCCTGCTTCTGCAGCTAAATATAGTATTTTATTGCTAGTATCCATAAAAAACAATCCTTCCTAAAAACAAAAAATATAGAATAATTATATCATAATTTTGGAATAATAACTTAAATTTTTACTATTAATTTATCATAGTGAAATAGGTTGAAAATTTTACACTAAAACATTATAATTTAATTCAATAAAGGTCTGGAGGTAGATAAAATGAATTTCGATAATTTGGCATTAACAGATAAAGAAATTTTTAACATAATACAATTAGAAAATAACCGTCAAAATAATACTATAGAACTTATAGCATCAGAAAACTTTGCTAGTAAATCAGTAATGGAGGCTATGGGCTCTCAGCTTACAAACAAATATGCTGAAGGATATCCAAGTAAGAGATATTATGGTGGATGTGAAGAAGTTGATAAAATAGAGAGCTTAGCAATAGAAAGATTAAAAAAGATTTTCGGCTGTGAACATGCAAACGTTCAACCACACTCAGGTTCTCAAGCAAATATGGCAGTTTATCTTTCAGTTTTAGAGCCAGGAGACACAATAATGGGAATGAACTTAAGCCATGGAGGACATTTAACTCATGGAAGTCCTGTTAATTTTTCAGGAAGATTATTTAACTTTGTAGCTTATGGAGTAAATAAAGAAACTGAATTAATTAATTATGATGAAGTAAGATCTCTTGCCCTACAACATAAACCTAAGATGATAGTTGCAGGTGCTAGTGCATATTCAAGAGTAATAGATTTTAAAAGATTAAAACAAATATGTGATGAAGTTGGGGCATACTTTATGGTAGATATGGCACATATTGCAGGACTTATAGCTGCAGGATACCATCCATCACCAGTACCATATGCTGATTTTGTAACAACAACTACACATAAAACATTAAGAGGACCTAGAGGAGGAGCTATACTTTGCAAGGAAAAATATGCAAAACAAGTAGATAAGGCTATATTTCCAGGAATTCAAGGTGGTCCATTAATGCACGTAATAGCTGCAAAAGCTGTATGTTTTGGAGAAGCATTAAAAGATGATTATAAAAATTATATTGAGCAAGTTGTTAAAAATGCAAAAGTATTAGAAGAAGAATTAAAGAAATATGATTTTAAATTAGTATCAGGGGGAACTGATAATCACTTACTTTTAATTGATTTAACTAATAAAGATATAACTGGTAAAGATGCAGAAAAGTTACTAGATAGTATAGGAATTACAGTTAACAAAAACACTATACCATTTGAAACTAAAAGTCCTTTTGTAACTAGTGGAATTAGAATAGGCACTCCAGCAGTAACAACAAGAGGTTTTAAAGAAGAAGAAATGAAAGAGATAGCATACTTAATAAATTATGTTATTGAAAATAGAGATTCTGATTTATCAGAAGCAAAAAATAAAGTAAAAGAAATATGTAGTAGACATATACTATATAAATAATTATAATAGAGTTAAAGACAATAAATGATATATTAATGAAAAAGTACATTAAAAATAAAAGATTGTTAAAATTTTGATAAATAAAAGTTGAATTATTTATTAAAATTAAATATAATTGTTTAAGAGATACAGAACTAAGTGGAAAATACTTATAAAATTAATGAAAATTATAAATAAATCTAGGTTTATTTATAATTTTCAAAGATATTAACCTGTGTCCTATTTTACATAATAATTATTATTGTGTTAAAATACTCATGATAGTGATAAAGAATCTTAATATATGATATAATATTTTTGAAAAAGGATAACACAAATTTGAAAAAGTGTACAACCTATGATAAATTATATGTTAAAATATATTAAAAAAGATTCTAAAAAAGCTTATTAATATATATTTAAGCATATATAAGTATATATTTTTATAAATTAAATATATTGTTAATAAAATAACCTACTATATAAAAATACTACATAGTAAGGTAAAATTATATAGAAAGAGGGTATACCAATGGCAAAAATGAAAACAATGGATGGTAATACTGCTGCTGCATATACATCATATGCCTTTACTGATGTTACAGCAATATATCCAATCACACCTTCATCTCCAATGGCTGAAAGCGTTGATGAATGGAGCGCACAAGGAAAGAAAAACTTATTTGGTCAAACTGTAAAAGTTATGGAATTACAATCTGAAGCTGGTGCATCAGCAGCAGTTCATGGTTCACTTCAAAGTGGAGCATTAACTACTACTTACACTGCATCTCAAGGATTACTATTAATGATTCCTAACATGTACAAAATTGCTGGTGAATTATTACCATCAGTATTCCATGTAAGTGCTAGAGCTTTAGCATCACATGCATTATCAATCTTTGGTGATCACCAAGATGTAATGGCTGCAAGACAAACTGGATTCGCATTACTTGCTTCAAATAGTGTACAAGAATCTATGGATTTAGCAGCTGTAGCTCACCTTGCAGCATTAAAAGGAAGAGTACCATTCGTACATTTCTTTGATGGATTCAGAACTTCTCACGAAATTCAAAAAGTTGAATTATTAGACTATGAAGATTTAAGAGGATTAATAGATCAAGATGCTCTTAAAGCATTCAGAAACAATGCTTTAAGCCCAGAACATCCTGTAACTAGAGGAACAGCTCAAAACCCTGATATATTCTTCCAAGCTAGAGAAGCTTCTAACAAATACTACAATGCAATCCCTGGTATCGTAGAAGAATACATGGGAGAAATCAACAAAATAACAGGAAGAGATTACAAGCTATTCAACTACTATGGTGCTGAAGATGCTGATAGAGTAATCGTTGCTATGGGTTCAGGTTGTGAAACTATAGAAGAAGTTGTAGATTACTTAAGTGCTAGAGGAGAAAAAGTAGGTTTAGTAAAAGTTCACTTATACAGACCATTCTCTAAAGAACATTTAATAAATGCAGTACCAAAGACAGTTAAGAAAATAGCTGTTTTAGATAGAACAAAAGAACCAGGTGCACTTGGTGAACCATTATACTTAGATGTTAAATCTGCATTCTATGATGTAGAAAACAAACCAGTAATCGTTGGTGGTAGATATGGATTAGGTTCAAAAGATACAACTCCAGGACAAATGGCTGCTGTATTTGAAAACCTAAAACAAGATGAGCCAAAAAATAACTTCACATTAGGAATTAATGATGACGTTACTCATACATCACTTGAAACAGTTGAAGGAATAGACGTAGTTGCTGAAGGAACTACTGCATGTAAATTCTGGGGACTTGGATCAGACGGTACTGTTGGTGCTAACAAGAGCGCTATCAAAATCATCGGAGACCATACAGACATGTATGCTCAAGGATATTTTGCATATGACTCTAAAAAATCTGGTGGTATAACAATTTCTCACTTAAGATTTGGTAAATCACCAATTAAATCACCTTACTTAATCCAAACTCCACACTTTGTTGCATGTCATAACCAATCATATGTTAACAAATATGATGTATTAGAAGGATTAAGAGATAACGGAAACTTCTTACTTAACTGTATCTGGAACCAAGAAGAAGTTGAAGAACACTTACCAGCTCATATGAAGAGATATATTGCTAACCACAATATCAACTTCTACACAATTGATGCTGTTAAAATAGCTCAAGAAATCGGACTAGGCGGAAGAATCAACATGATCATGCAAGCTGCATTCTTCAAACTAGCTAACATCATTCCTATAGAAGACGCTGTTAAATACTTAAAAGACGCAGTTGTAACTTCTTACGGTAAAAAAGGTGAAAAAGTTGTTAACATGAACCACGCTGCAATAGATCAAGGTGTAGGCGCTATCGTTAAAGTAGAAGTTCCTGAATCTTGGAAAACTGCAGAAGATAAGAAAGTTGAAGAAAAAGACGTTCCTGAGTTCATTTCAAAAATTCTTGAACCAATGAACAGACAAAAAGGTGATGAACTTCCAGTAAGTGCTTTCGAAGGCATGGAAGATGGTACATTCCCTAACGGAACTGCTGCATATGAAAAGAGAGGAATCGCAATTAGCGTACCTGAATGGAGCATGGAAAATTGTATCCAATGTAACCAATGTTCATATGTTTGTCCTCACGCTGTAATCAGACCAACATTATTAACTGAGGAAGAATACAACAATAAACCAGAAGGATTCAAAGCTGTAGAAGCTAAAGGAATCAAAGGTGAAAAATTATACTATGCAATGAACGTTAGTGTTCTTGACTGTACTGGTTGCGGAAACTGTGCTGAAGTTTGTCCAGCTCCAACTAAAGCTTTAGTTATGAAACCAGCTGCAACTCAAGAAGCAGAACAAGCTAACTATGACTACGCTCAAACTTTATCTGTTAAAGAAAATCCAATGGATAAATACACAGTTAAAGGTAGCCAATTTGAAAAACCACTTCTTGAATTCCACGGTGCTTGTGGTGGATGTGGAGAAGCTGCATACGCTAAACTTATAACTCAATTATTTGGTGACAGAATGATGATAGCTAACGCTACAGGATGTACATCAATTTGGGGAGGATCAGCTCCTGCAACTCCATACACTAAAAACCACGAAGGAAAAGGACCTGCTTGGGCTAACTCTTTATTCGAAGATAACGCTGAATATGGTCTTGGAATGGCTTTAGGTGTATCTACTATAAGAACAAACATGGAAAACGTAGCTAAAGAAGCTATGGAAGAAGTAAGTGCTGAATTAAAATCTGCATTACAAGAATGGGTAGATAATAAAGAAGATGCTGAAGGATCTAAGAAAGCAGCAGCTAAATTATTACCATTATTAGAAGCAGAAAAATCAAATGCAAAAGTAGCTGAAATATTAGAAAACAAAGACTTCTTAATCAAGAGATCTCAATGGATCTTTGGTGGAGACGGTTGGGCATACGATATCGGATACGGTGGAGTTGACCACGCTCTAGCATCAGGAGAAGACATAAACATCTTCGTATTTGATACAGAAGTTTACTCAAATACAGGTGGACAATCTTCTAAATCAACTCGTACAGGTGCGGTTGCTAAATTCGCAGCAGCAGGTAAGAGAACTAAGAAGAAAGATCTTGGCTTAATGGCTATGACTTATGGATATGTTTACGTTGCTCAAATAGCTATGGGATCTGACAAGAACCAAACTATAAAAGCAATTAAAGAAGCAGAAGCTTATCCAGGTCCATCATTAATAATCGCTTATGCTCCATGTATCAACCACGGATTAAAAGTTGGAATGGCTTGCTCTCAATTAGAAGAGAAAAAAGCTGTTGATTGTGGATATTGGGGATTATACAGATATAACCCACAATTAAAAGAAGAAGGAAAGAACCCATTCATATTAGATTCTAAAGAACCTAAGGGTAACTTTAAAGACTTCTTATTAGGCGAAGTTAGATATGCATCATTAAAGAAAGCTCGTCCAGAACAAGCTGATGAGTTATATGCTCAAACTGAAAAAGATGCTATGGAAAGACTTGAAACTTATAAGAGATTAGCTGAAGATAAATAATCTGTTATAAATATATTAAAGGACATTTCTAGTTTTAGAAATGTCCTTTTTATTTATAAACTTTACATAAATTAATTTATTTATATAAAATTCAAAAAAACACTTTTAATATTTCTTAATTAAGGTTACAATAAACATATTGCTATAAACATAAAATGAAAAACATAGGAGGTACAATATGGATAAAGAAAAATTACACGATTGTGCTTGTGGTGGACATGATCACGATCATAATCACGGAGACTGCGGATGCGGTGGACATGATCATGAACATGAAGCTTGTGGATGCGGATGTCATGAACACGAAAGCCTTATTGTAGAATTAGAAGATGAAAATGGTAACACAGTTCCATGCGAAGTAATAGATGGCTTTGAATATAAAGAAAATGAATATGCTCTTGTACAAAACCCAGAGGATAATTCAGTTTATCTTTTTAAAGTTATAGGTGAAGGTGAAGAAGGACAATTAGTTGTACCAGATGATAATGAATTTAATGAAGTTACAGCTTACTATGAAACTTTACTAGAAAACGAAGAATAATACTGAAAAGTCGTTGCATTTGCATCGGCTTTTTTCTTGATAAAATCCGCATTAACTAGGAGTGGTACAGTGGAGAAATTAGGAATATTTGATGTAGATTTTACCCTTACAAAAAAGGAAACATTAATACAACTTTATCTATTTATGTTAAAAAGGAATATAGGATTAATAAAATATATTCCAAGAAACATAATGGCGGGTATTTTTTATGGAATAGGAATTTATGATGCAGAAAAATCAAAAGAAACTTTTATTAAATTTTTAGATGGAATAAATGAAGCTGATATGAAGAATTTAGTTAAGGAATTTTATGAAGAAAGATTAAGTAAAATTTTATATAAAGATGCTATAGATACTATAAAAAAGTTAAAAAAGCAAGGATATAAAATATATTTAATATCTGCATCACCAGAAGTATATTTAGAAGAACTTTATAATATAAAAGAAGTAGACAAGATAATAGGTACAAAATTAAAAGTGGAAAATGGGATATATAAAAGTGCTATTGAAGGATCAAATAATAAGGGAGAAGAGAAGGTAAGACGACTTAAAGAAGTCTTAAAAGAGGAAAATATAGAAGTTGACTTTAAAAATTCCTATATGTTTTCTGACTCACTTGCAGACCTTCCTTTATTTAAATTAGTAGGAAATCCTTATCTTATTAACTCTAAAAAGAGTTATAATAATATTAAAAGATTAGAATGGAAGTAAGGTGATAGGGTAATGAAAGAATGTTATGGTGAAAAGTTTATAGTTAATAACACTATAAAAGATATAGAAGAGTTTAATGATAAATATTTAAGAGAAGGTAAATCATTATATGAAGTTATGAGAATTATAGATGGTGTACCTATATTTTTAGAAGATCATCTATTAAGACTTTATAATTCTTCTAAAATGACAGAACTTGGGGTTTGGATGGAAAAAGATGAAATAAAAAATAATATACAAAAGCTTTGTGAGATAAATAATAATAAAAATGCTAATGTAAAAATTATATTTAACTATAATAAAGGAATAAAAACCTTTGTATGTTATTTTATAGAGTCAATATATCCAACAGAAGATATGTATGAAAACGGGGTTAAAACTTCATTTTATTGTGCAGAAAGAGAAAATCCTAATATAAAAATCGTAAATCAAAACCTAAGAGATGAAACCAACAAAATCATCCAAGAAACAGGTGTTTATGAAGTAATATTAGTAAATAAAGATGGATATATAACAGAAGGAAGTAGATCTAATATATTCATGATAAAAGATGGAAAAGTAATAACTTCTCCTATAATTGAAGTTCTTCCAGGAATTACGCGAAAATATATAATAAAAGCTTGTATTAATCTTGGATACCAAGTTATAGAAAAAAGAATTAACTATAAAAATATAGATGATGTAGATGGATTATTTATATCTAGTACATCACCAAAAGTTCTTCCTATATCCATGGTAAATGAAAGCAAGTTTGATGCTAAAAATGAAATTATTCAAAATATAAGACATGAATATGACAATATTATAAACAATTATATAAAAAGTAATGGGTAATAAAAACATGAGTAAATCTCATGTTTTTATTTTTATTTATTGGGAAAACTAACATCGAGGATTGCTTAATGAAAATATTAAGCAAAGAAAGGAGGAAGAGAATGAGTAGTAATAACAAAGGAAAAGGTAAGGTATTTGCCACTCTTCAAAAAATAGGTAAATCCTTGATGTTACCAGTATCAGTACTACCAGCAGCAGGAATTCTCCTAAGAATTGGTCAAGATGATCTTCTTGGAAGATATGGAGTTATATTTAAAAACTTAGCTACTGCAGGTGATGCTATTTTCACAAATTTACCACTTATATTTGCAGTTGGAGTTGCAATAGGATTTTCAGGTGGAGAAGCAGTTGCATCTCTAGCAGCAGTTATTGGTCAGCTTATATTACAAGCAGTTTTATTAGAAATGGGTAAAAGATTTGGTGTACCAATAAATATGGGTGTATTTGGAGGAATAATAATAGGGCTTATAGCAGCTATTTTATATAATAAATATCATGATATAAAACTTCCTCAGGTTTTAGGTTTCTTTGGAGGAAAAAGATTTGTACCTATTATAACCTCATTTGCATCATTAATATTTGCGGTAATAGGTGCAACTATTTGGCAACCTATACAAAATGTAATAAATATATTTGCAAAGTGGGCTAGTACATCAATATTTGGTCCTGCATTTTATGCGGCAGGAAAAAGACTTTTAATACCACTTGGACTTCATCATATGTATTATCCACCATTTTTATATCAATTTGGTGAGTATACTGTAAAGGGTATTAAATATTTTGGTGATACAGCTAGATATTTTCATGGAGATCCAACAGCAGGATTTTTCATGGCATCAGAATATCCTGTAGTCATGTTTGGACTTCCAGGAGCTGCAATTGCTATAATAGCTGCAGCTAAAAAGGAAAATAGAAAAAAAGTTTCTGGAATAATGGTATCAGCAGCTTTTGTAGCATTTCTAACAGGAATTACAGAGCCAATCGAATTTACATTTATATTTGTTGCTCCAATATTGTTTGCTTTCCACGTAATAGCAGCATTTTGCTCAGGAATAATAACTAGTTTATTAAAAATAAGACTAGGGTATACTTTTTCTGCATCCTTTATTGATTATTTATTAGGATTTAAGTTTGCAGGTAGACCATGGCTTATATGGCTAGTTGGAATAGTATTTTTTGCATTATATTTTGTTGTATTTTATTTTGCAATTAAAACTTTCAACATTAAAACACCAGGCAGAGAAGATGAAAGTGAATATTTTGATCCAAAATTAAAAGAAGTTAAAGGTTCAGAAAAAGCAAAAAGAGTATTAAATGCTATAGGAGGAAAAGATAATATTGAAGTTCTAGATGCCTGTATAACAAGACTTAGATTAACATTAAAAGATCCTTCTAGAGTAGATAAAGGAGCCTTAAAGGCATTAGGTGCTGCTGGAGTGTTAGAAGCAGGAAATAACGTTCAAGCTATATTTGGAACAGAAGCAGAAAAAATAAAAGACTCTATGAAAGCTATAATAGAAAGAGGAGAAGATACTGTAATAGTAGATGATTTAGAAGAGGAAAAAGAAGAAATAGTAGAAGATACTAAAGAAGATTCTAAAGCTTTATCAAAACAAACTTTAGAGATTTTAAATCCATTAAAAGGAGAAATAATAGATATAACTAAAGTACCAGATGAAGTGTTTTCAAGTAAGGCATTAGGAGATGGGTTTGCTATAAATCCATTAGGTAATGAAGTGGTGTCTCCTATAGATGGAGAAATTGCAGTATTGTTCCCAACAAAACACGCTGTTGCTATAAAAGGTGACAATGGACTTGAGATGCTAGTTCATATTGGAATAGATACAGTAAACTTAAATGGAGAAGGATTTACAGCTCATGTATCTCAAGGAGACAAAGTAAAACAAGGAGATTTATTAGTTGAGTTTGATAAAGAAATAATAGAATCAAAAGCCAAATCATCAATAACTCCTGTTGTTATAACAAATATGGACTTTGTAGAGAGTCTAGATATTTCCTATGGTGAGAAAGAAAAAGGAGAAAAGGTAGTAACAATAAAAACAAATTAGTAGTAATAATAAATTTATATATTAGCAAAAAAGAAGTGGAAATTATAACCACTTCTTTTTTATGTTTAATTATAATATTGAAGGTGACTTTTTATTTATTTATAAAGAATATACATAAAAATACGATAAAATATGTAAAACAGTTAATAAATATATGGTATACTTTTCTTAGAATAATAAATTTAGGGAGTTGTTGTTTGATGCAAAATATATTTACAGCTAGAACTTTAGAAGAGTGTTTACAATTGGCATCACAAAAATTAAATTTAGAAAAACAAGAAATAGATTATGAAATACTTGAAGAAAGACAAGGTATTTTTATAAAAAAAGTTACTATTTCTGTAAAATCATTAAAAAACAATAAAAAAAATAATGAAAAATATATTAAAATAGAAAATAAAGAAGAAAATAGTGAAAATATAGATGGTACAGTTATGATTAAAAAAGGAAAGATAGTAGTTAAGAATCCTAGAAAAAAAGGGAAGGCAGCTGTTATACTTCCTAATAATAATGTAACTGTACTTGTAGATGGAGTAGCAGTTATAAATAAAAAAGAAGTTTATGAAGACAATGTAATAGATGTATTATTTGAAGAGAATACTGCGCAAAGAGTGTTAAATATAGAAACATCTAATAGTGTAATGGAAGCATATGTAACTGTTAAATATATGCCTGAGAATATATATGAGTTAAATGATACTGAAGAAAAGCATAAATTACAAATAACTCCTATAATAAAAGAACAAAAGTATCCAAAGCCCTATACTATTGATGAAATTAAAGAAATATTACTTTCAAAAGGAATTAAAGCTGGAATAATAAAAGAAAGATTATATGAGTTAACACAATTAAAGGATACAGAAGAATTATTAGTAGCTAAAGGTATAAAACCTATAAATGGTATAGATGATAAAGTTAATATAAATTTTGAAACTAATAGTGCTAAAAAATTCAGACAGGATAAAAATGGTAATGTAGATTACAAAAGTATAGGAATAGTTAAAGAAGTCAAGGTTGGAGAAGTTTTGGCAACAATAGAAAAGGGAATAGAAGGTAAGGATGGCATAGATATAAGAGGAATAGTTAAAAAACATGTTCCAGGGAAAAAGGTAAAGTTAAAGATAGGACAAGGATGTAAGTTTAAAGATGAAAATACAGTGGTTTCAACCATAGAAGGAAAACCTTCCTTAAAGGGTGGAGTTATTTGTGTAAATAAAGTACATCACATAGAAAAAGATGTTGATATAACAACAGGAAATGTAGATTTTGTTGGAGATGTTTTAATTTATGGAAATGTAAAAGAAGGAATGAAAGTTAATTGTGGTCAAAATCTTACAGTAAATAGAAATATAGAACATGCAAAAATTTATTCTAAACAAGATATGGATATCTTAGGTAATGTAATAAATTCAGAACTTTATGCAGGTGGAAATAATATTTTTAAATTAAATAAGCTTAATATTTTAGAAAAATTAAATTCTGGAATTAATGAATTGATAGGTACAGTAGAGCATATTAAAAAGTTTAACCTACTAGGAAAGAAGGTTAGAGATGGAGAAATATTAAAAGTGCTACTGGAAAATAAATTTAAATATATAGATGAATTATGCGTAGAGTTTTCAAAAACATTAATTGAAACCGATAGTAATGAAGAAAAATTGCTAAGTAATTTTATAAATAAAAAATTAATAGGTATAGGTCCTTTTAGCATTAAAAATGTTAAAGAATTACAATTGTTTACAATAAGAATAAATAAAGTTGTAGATGATATAAAAAATAGTTTAACTATGCCTGTAACTATGAGTGTTAGTTATTGTCAAGATTCTATTTTGAAATGTTCGGGTAATATAGTTATTACTGGAAAGGGAGAGTATGTATCTGAAATAATCTCTCATGGAAATGTAGAATTTATAGCAAGTGGAAGTATTGCCAGAGGCGGAACAATAAAAGCTGAAAAAGAAATAAAGTGCAAAGAAGTAGGTAGTGAAGGAGGAGTATCCACTAAGCTTATAGTAGGACCTAAAGGACATATATGGGTTGATATTGCTTATCAAAATACAAGATTTGTAGTAGGAGAAAAGGAATATATACTAGAAATTCCAAGCAAAGAAATTCATGCTTACTTGGGAGACGATGGTGAAATAATTGTAGATAAATTTGTGTTATAGGAGGAAATACTAATGGAGAATAAGGAAATAAAAGTATTAATTTTCAAAATAAATAATCAATATTATGCAACAGATATTAAAGAAGTAGAAAGAATTTTAGGATACGAGGTTCCGACGAATCTTCCGGATTCTCCAGAATTTATTGAAGGAGTAATAAATCATGAAGGTAATATATTACCTGTAATGAGTATAGCTAAAAAATTTAATATACAGGAAAGTGATAATAAAAAAAATGCAAAAATAGTAGTTATAAAAGAGGTGCAAAATAAAATTGGAGTTATTGTAGATGTTGTATCAGAGGTAAGAAATATATATCTTAAAGATATAGAACAGCCTCCAGAAATCATATCAGAAGTATCTAAAAGATATATAGAAGGGTTAATAAAATTAGAAAACAAAATAATAATTTTTTTGAACCTTGGTAAAATATTGACCGATGAAGAAAGAGAGGCCATTCTTAATTAGGGGGATATAATGAATAAAGATGAAATAAGGATAGGTATCGCAGACTTAAATGTTGCATTACCTCCCAAAAAACTTATAACAGTAGGGCTTGGTTCTTGTATTGGAATAGCCTTATATGATTCTATTAAAAAAATAGGTGGACTTGCACATATAATGCTTCCAGATAGCACTCAGTTTTCAAATGTAAGTAATCCTATGAAATTTGCAGATCTTGCAATACCAATGCTTCTAGAAAAAATGGAGAAACAAGGAGCTGTTAAAAGACATCTAAAAGCAAAAATTGCAGGGGGAGCTTCTATGTTTAACTTTTCAGATAAGAGTATGATAATGGATATAGGAAATAGAAATAGTAAGTCAGTGAAAAAAGTTTTAGGAGAATATGGAATACCAATTATCAGTGAAGATACTGGTGGAAACAAAGGAAGAACTATGATATTTAGTACAGAAGATGGAATGGTGGAAATAAGAACAGTGGGAATGGGAATAAGAGCAATATAAATGGAGTGAAGTGTTTTGGAAAAAATAAAAGTAATAGTTGTGGATGATTCAGCACTTATGAGAAAAATTATATCAGACATGATAAACATGCAACCAGATATGGAAGTTATATGTACAGCCAGAAATGGGGAAGACCTAATAAAAAAGCTTGAAACTGAAAAGCCAGATGTAATAACTTTAGATATCGAAATGCCAAAAATGAATGGAATGGAAACATTGCATGAAATGAAGATTAAAAAATATAAAATACCAACAATCATGTTAAGTAGTGTTTCAAAAGAAGGAACTAAACTTACAATGGAATGTCTCCATAATGGAGCCTTTGATTTTATAGCAAAGCCTTCTGGAGCTATATCACTGGATATTGAAAAGGTTGGTGATGAATTGGTAAGTAAAATTAGGGTTTCTAAAAGCAAAAACAATTTTAAAATTAAAAGAAATATAGACAAAAGTGCTTTATCAAAAACTAAAATAAGAAGGATGCCAAGCAAAGTAGGAACGTCAAATATAGAAGCAGTTGTTATAGGGGCATCTACAGGAGGACCCAAAGCATTATACAAAGTTATAACAGAGCTTCCTGAAAAATTAGGTGTTCCAATATTTGTAGTACAACATATGCCAGTAGGTTTTACAAAAGCCTTTGCAGATAGGCTTGATGCTAACAGCAAAATAAAAGTTATTGAAGCATCAGAAGGTGACATTATTAAGAAAGATGTAGTGTATGTTGCAAAGGGTGGATCTCATATGGAAATAACAAAGGACAAAAAGATACACTTATCTGAGGAGCCACCAATATGGGGAGTTAGACCTGCTGTTGACAAGCTATTTATATCTGCGGCTAAAGTATATGGTTCTCATGTTTTAAGTGTAGTTTTAACTGGTATGGGAAGAGATGGTGCAGAAGGAACAAAAGTTATAAAAGACCTTGGAGGAATGACAATTTCAGAAGATAAAGATACTTGCACTATATATGGTATGCCTAAAGCTGCCTTTGAAACTGGAAAGGTTGATTATGTACTTCCCATTTATGAAATTTCAGAGGCTATAGCTAAAAATACTATAGGCAGTGGGAGGTAAAAATGGATTTAAAAGATTTTGAAAAATGGGCATTTAAAGAATTTAAAATAGATCTTTCAGCATATAAATCTAATCAACTCCACAGAAGAATATTAAGCTTAATGTCAAGAGTTGGGGTTAAAACCGTAGATGATTATGTAGAACTTTTAAAGAAAGACGGAGAACAAAGACAAAAATTTTTAGATTTCATAACTATAAATGTAACTGAATTTTTTAGAAATCCAGATATATTTAATGATTTAAAAAGCAAAATAGAAAATGATTTAATAAAGAATGAAAGAAATTTAAAAATATGGAGTGCCGCATGTTCTATAGGAGCAGAACCATATTCTATAGCAATAATATTAGACAATTTAATTTCAAAAGGAAATCATAAAATTTTAGCTACCGATATAGATAATAATATCCTAGAGAGAGCTAAAAGAGGAGAATACACTAAAGGTGAAATAAAAAATGTAAGAAGTGAATATATAAGAAAATATTTCAAAGAAGAAGAGGATAAATACATAATAAGTCCTAAAATAAAAAAAATGGTTACCTTTAAAAAACATGACTTAATACTGGATAGTTATGAAAGAAATTTTGATTTAATAGTATGCAGAAATGTAGTAATCTATTTTAATCAAGATGTAAAAGATGCTATTTATAAAAAGTTTAGTGACTCTTTGAAAAAAGGAGGATTGTTATTTGTAGGTGCCACGGAAAGTATATATAATTATAGAGATTATGGTTTCGAAAAAGCTTCTACATTCATATATAAGAAACTATAGGGAGGGTGAAAAATGGATACATCACAATATTTGTCAATGTTTCTTGAAGAATCTATTGACAATCTTCAAACTTTAAATGAATCATTATTAGAACTAGAGCAAGATCCAAACAATATAGACAAGTTAAATGAAATTTTTAGAGTGGCTCATACAATAAAAGGTATGGCAGCGACTATGGGATTTAACGAAATGGCAGAACTTACTCACAAAATGGAAGATGTATTATCTCAGTTTAGGGAAGGAAATTTAAAAGTAACTCAAGAAGTTGTAACAGTATTATTTAAATGTCTTGATACCTTAGAACAAATGGTTAATAACATTTCAGAAGGTGTTGATGAAGTAATAGAAGTAGATCACATAATTGAAAAATTAGAAGCTATTGCTGAAGGAAATAGTGATGAAAAAAGTGAAGAAAATAAAAGCATAGTAGAAGAATCAGTTGATACAGATAATAAACAAGAAGAAAGTGAATTTAAAAAACAAATAAATGAATATGATTTAAATGTAATAAAGCAAGCTGTAGATAAAGGATTTAATGCTTTTTATATTAAAGTTATATTAAATGAAAATACACTTTTAAAATCAGCAAGAGCATTTTTAATATTCAAAAGCCTTGAAGAATGTGGAGAAATAATAAAATGTATGCCATCAGCAGATGACCTTGAAAATGAAAATTTTGATTTTGAAATAGAGATGGTATATTTAACCACTAAAAATAAAGAAGAAATTTACGAAATTTTAATTGATATATCTGAAGTTGATGAGGTTATAGTCGATAATGTAAGTGTAAATACACAAGAAAAAGAAGCACAAAATGATATTAAAGACGAGGTGAAGCCTAAGGAAAAAGAAGAAGAGTTTGAAGAAACAGTAAAAAAACAAGAAGTTAAAAAGCCAGAAGGTAAAAAACAACAAGCTAAAAGTGCCGAACCTAAAAAGCGTAGAAAAGTACATCAATCTGTAAGAGTTGATTTAGAAAGATTAGATAAGTTTATGAATATGGTATCAGAGCTTGTTATTCATAGAACTAGATTAGAACAAATAAGTTCTAACTATAGATCAGCAGAATTAAATGAAACATTAGAACAAGTTGCAAGAACAACGTCTGATCTTCAAGATCTTGTTATGAAGATCAGAATGTTACCACTTGAAACAGTATTTAATAGATTCCCAAGAATGGTAAGAGATTTATCAGTTGAACTTGATAAAGATATAGATTTTATAATAAAGGGACAAGATACTGAACTTGATAGAACAGTTATAGATGAAATAGGAGAACCTCTAATTCATTTAATAAGAAATGCAGCAGATCATGGTATAGAAAGTAGAGAAGAAAGAAGTGCTGCTGGAAAAAATACAACTGGAACTATAAAACTTATAGCATATCAAGAAGGAACAAAAGCTATAATAAAAGTTCAAGATGATGGTGGCGGAATAGACGTTGAAAAAGTTCGTGCTAAAGCAAACAAAATTGGAATAAATACTGAGGGTATGAGTGAAGATGATATTAAGAATCTTATTTTTGCTCAAGGCTTTAGTACAAATGAAGTAGTCACAGATGTATCAGGCAGAGGCGTTGGAATGGACGTTGTCAAAACAAAGATAAGTTCTCTTGGTGGAACTGTTGATGTTATGTCTGAAGAAGGAAAAGGTTCTACATTTACTATTACATTGCCTTTGACACTTCAAATAATCCAAGCACTACTGGTTAAAATTGGATCAGAAACTATGGCAATATCTTTAGGTTATATAGATAGAGTTATAGATTTTAAAGAAAATAATGTAATGAAAACTGACAATAAGGAAGTAATAGTATATAATGATAATGTAATTCCACTTGTGAGAGTTTCTGAGAAATTAGGACTGGAAAAACCAGAGTTATCAAAACAGTATATTGTAATTGTAAAAGTTGGAGGAAAAACAGTAGGACTTTTAGTAGATGGGCTATTAGGTCAACAAGAAACAGTAATAAAACCTTTAGGAAAAACATTAAAGGGGCTTAAAGAATATATAGGTGCAACTATTTATGGTGATGGACTTGTAACTTTAATACTTGATGTTGCTGCTTTAATATAAGGAGGCGGTTTTGTGAGTTATCTTGATATGACACCTATGCAATTAGATGCATTAAAAGAAGTGGGGAATATTGGAGCTGGAAATGCGGCTACTGCTTTATCTCAACTTTTAGGAAGAAAAGTTGATATGACGGTACCTTCAGTTAACATATTACCTTTTGATGAAGTGTTTTCATCAACTGGAATTGAAAAGGTTGTTATAGGTATTATTGTTAGAGTACTTGGAGACACTCCAGGTAATATACTTTTTATTATAGACAATGCTACAGCGTTTAAAATAATAAAGTCGCTTACAGGAGAAACTTCATCACAGTTAACAGAAATGGGACAATCTGTTCTTTGTGAAATAGGAAATATAATAGCTTCATCTTACATGAATGCTATAGCGAAGTTTACGAATTTAGTAATAACTCCTTCGGTACCTGCAGTATGTAATGATATGCTAGGAGCTATTTTATCCACAACTTTTATAGAATCAGGACAATTTGATGAACAAGTACTTGATTTAGAAACTAAATTTTTACAAGATGAACAAGAAGACACCAATGGACATTTTTATTACATCCCAATGCCAGGTTCATTGGAAAAAATATTAAATACATTAGGAGTAAAGTAATGGAGGTTATATACAATGTCTAAAGTATTAATTGTTGATGATGCTGCTTTTATGAGAATGATGATAAAGGATATATTAGAAAAAAATGGTTATGAGGTTGTAGGGGAAGCAAGTAATGGATTAAAAGCTGTGGAACTTTATAAATCAGAAAAACCAGATGTAGTTACAATGGATATAACAATGCCGGATATGGATGGTATAGAAGCTGTTAAAGCAATAAGAGACTTTGATCCTGCTGCAAAAATAATTATGTGTAGTGCTATGGGACAACAAACAATGGTAATGGATGCAATAAAATCAGGAGCAAAAGATTTTATAGTAAAACCATTCCAAGCAGATAGAGTACTTGAAGCTGTTAAAAAAGTTATAGGTTAACGTAGGTTTAGTATTAAAAAAGGCTAATGGGGGGAATAAAGATGCAAGTTGTCATATTTAAGCTTGGAGATGAACAGTTTGCAGTAGAAACTGCAAAAGTTCAGGGCATAAATGATATGATGGAAATAACAAGAGTTCCTAATGCACCCAGTCATATAAAAGGATTAATAAATCTAAGAGGGAATGTAATATCCCTCTTAGATATAAATTTGTTACTTAATATATCAAAAGGTGAAGATGAACATGGTAATATAATTATCCTAAAGATGGAAGATGAGCAAATAGGAATAACTGTAGATGAAGTTGATGAAGTATTAGAAATAGAAGAAGAAATACTAGAAAAAGTTGATGATTCTAACAAAGGTTATATAAAAGGAATAATTAATTTTAAAACTAGGGTAGTAACTTTAATAGATATAGATAAATTATTTGTAAATTAGTATAGAAATGAGGGACGAATATGGCAGACGTTCTAACACAAAGTGAAATAGATGCCCTTTTATCTGCTTTAGATTCTGGTGAGCTAAATCCTGATGAATTAGAAAAAGAGGAAGAAAAGCAAAAAGTAAAAGCGTATGACTTTAGAAGTCCTCAGAAATTTTCAAAGGACCATATAAGAACATTAGAACTTATTCACGATAATTTTGCCAGAACAATTTCTAATTATCTAACAGCACAAGTTAGAACCAATGTTAAAATTAATATAGAAACAGTTCAGCAAATAACCTATGAAGAATTTATTCATTCAGTACCTAATCCGACTATATTAACCATATTTAAAATGCCACCTCTAAGTGGATCTATATTATTTGAAACTAATCCACAATTTGCATATCAAATTATAGATGTATTACTTGGTGGTTCTGGAACTGGTAAATATAAGACAAGAGAATTTACTGATATAGATAAAAATATAATAAAACAGATAAATAAAGGGTTAATAGCTAATCTTAAACTTGCTTGGGAAGATGTAATGGAGGTTGAGCCAGAAATAGAGGGACTTGAAACAAATCCTGCACTAAATCAAACTTTGGCACCTAATGAACCAGTAGCGCTTATTACATTTTCTGTTGAAATGGGAGGAAACAATACATTTATAAATATATGTATTCCTTACCTTAGTATAGAAAAGGTTCTCGATAAACTTGTAGTTCAATATTGGTTTAGAGAAAACAATACAGAAACACTAGAAGGGTCTAAAGAAAAATTAAGAAAAAGAATGAATGTTGTAGAATTACCTATGACGGTTGTACTTGGAAGTACAAATTTAACAATTGGACAATTCTTAACACTTTCTGTTGGAGATGTAATAACCTTAGATAGTTTAACTTCAAGTCCTGTAAAAGTAGTGGTTGGAAATGAACCTTATTTATTAGGAAGACCAGGAACTATAGGTAAAAATAGAGGCGTTCAAATACTAGATATTATCGATAAGGATGTGGAAAACTATGAATAGTGATAACGGATTCCTTTCACAAGATGAAATAGATTCACTGTTAAATGGTGGCGGAAAAGACGAAACTCAAGAGCAATCACAAGAAAATGTATCTAATGTATCTGATGAAACTAAAGTGGATGAAAAAAAAGAAAGTCCAATTACAGATACAGAAAGAGATTTACTTGGAGAGATAGGGAATATATCAATGGGCTCTGCTTCAACTGCACTATCAACTATAATTGCTAGTGCGGTTAATATAACAACGCCACAAGTTAGAGTAACAACATTAAAAGAATTAAGAGATACTTTTGAAGTACCTAATATAGCATTAGAAGTAAAATATACAAGCGGTATAATAGGTGGTAACTTACTTGTAATGAAGATACCAGATGCCGCTGTAATTGCCAATCTTATGATGGGTGGCGATGGAAAAATAGAAGAAAAATCTGAACTTACAGAAATTGAAGAAAGTGCTGTATCAGAAGCTATGAATCAAATGATAGGTTCAGCTGCAACTTCAATGGCCACAATGTTTGGAAGAGAAGTTAATATATCTCCTCCTATTTCAAAGATATGGAAGGATGCAGCTTTGCCATTAAGTGAAAGTATATCAGAAGAAGAAGATATAATTGAAGTATCGTTTAAGTTAACTATTGGAGATTTAGTGGATAGCAATATAATGCAAATACTTCCGATTAAAACAGCTAAAAAGATAGTTTCTATAATGATGGGAGAAGAGGAAGAAGATATGCAATTAAATCCTAAAGTAGAAGAAAGACCTGTAAATATTAAATCAGATTTAAATAAGGCTCCACAACAAATAGATCCGAAGCCAGCTGAAACATACACTCAGCCACAAAATTCTGTGCCTCAATCACAAGTAAGTGTACAAAGAGCAAATTTTGCTCCACTTGATCAAAATCCTATCAGTGGAGTACCTCAAAATATTGATTTGATTTTAGATGTACCACTTGAAATTTCAGTTGTACTTGGAAAAACTAAAAAGTCAATAAAAGAAGTATTAGATCTTGGTACAGGATCATTAATAGAATTAGATAAACTTGCAGAAGAGCCAGTTGAAATATATGTAAATGGAAAGAAAATAGCTTATGGTGAAGTAGTCGTTGTAGATGAAAACTTTGGTGTAAGAATTGTTAGTATAGTAAGTGGAGAAGAAAGAGTTAAATCTTTAAGAGGATAAATATTTAAGTTATAAAAATTAAAGCATATAATGTTTAATTTACAAATTTTAATTAAACATTATATGCTTTTTTTAATCACAATAAAATTCACATTAAACATTGAAAAATCCCTATTTCAAGTAGATGTTTTTGCTTAAGTAGTGTAAACTTTAAATTTGTATAGTCGATAATATTATAAGATAAAACAATGGATATGAGGAGTGTAAACATGAAGATTACAGGAATATCTGTGAATAAAGTAGTTAATATATATGAAACAAATAAAAGTAAAGTTAATGAAAATAAAAAGGTATGTAAAAAGGATACTTTGGAAATATCAAAACTGGGAAAAGAACTATGTTCCGTTGAAAATGGAGAAGTATCATCAGTAACACCTGAAAGAATAGAAGAAATAAAGAGTCAAATAGCAAAGGGAACGTACAAAGTTGATTCAAAGCTTATAGCTAAAAAAATGTTATCTAGATATTAAAAATTTATATTTAAATTAATTCTAGTAGAAAAACAGTATATAAGAAATGAGGGAAGATATATTTCATGAATAAGGTGGAATTTATAAAAGGTCTTCTAGAAGTTATGAATGATCAAAGAATAGCTTTAAATAAATTGCTACTAATATTAGAAAAACAGCATGAATATATAATAAAAGATGATGTGTTTGGAATGGAAGCTGTTGTAGAAGATATACAAAAGAGTAATCAAGAAGTAGCTGATTTAGAATTAAAAAGAAGACAGTTCACAAATGGATTATTAGAAGATAAAACATTAGGAAAGCTCATATATGAGTTAGACAATCCAAAACTTATAGAAGTTTTTAGAAAAGTTCGTAACAAACTAGAGGAAATAAGGTTGCAAAAAGATACCAATGATTTATTGATAAAACAAGGAATTAGTTTAAATAATAGGATACTTGCATTTTTAAATCCAGATAGACAGGCAAAAACATACAATGGGTACGGGAAAATGAGAAGATAGTGAACAATAAGGAGTGATAAAATGTCAGGATTATTTTCAACACTTAATGTAGGAAAAAGAGGACTATATGCACAACAAGGTGCTTTAGATGTAACATCACATAATATAGCTAACAGCAATACTAAAGGATATACAAGACAAAGGGCTTTAATGGAAACTACAAGGCCATTTGGTATGCCATCTATGGATAATCAAGTAGGTCCTGGACAAATAGGTACAGGAGTTGAAATATCAAAAATTCAAAGGGTTAGAGATACCTTTATGGATTATCAAGTTAGAAGAGAAACAAGTACACTTGGACAATATGAAGCAAGAGATAAATACCTAAGTGAAATAGAAGGAATATTTAACGAACCTTCAGATACAGGAGTATCAAACTTAATAGGAAAGTTTTTTGATGCATGGCAAGAGGTTGCAAAACATCCAGAAGGATCAAATTCACGTACAGTGCTTGTAAATCAAGCATCAGCACTTGCAAGTGAATTAAATCATACACATAGTCAATTAGTAAAGGTAAAAGAAAATGCCCAAGAATCTATAAAACAAGCAACATTTGATATAAATAATGCATTAGATAGAGTTGATAAATTAAATCAACAAATAATGGCTGTAAAAGTTTCAGGTATGGAGCCAAATGATTTAATGGATAAGAGAGATCTTCTTTTAGATGAATTAAGTGAAAAGTTCAATGTAGTAGTAGAACAAGACAAGTTTGGTTCAATAAATTTAAAACCTAAATATACAAAAACAGTAGATGGTAACAGTGAAGTTGCAAATCCGCTTCTAGTTAGAAAAAATCCTAACGATGAGGTTATGAGATTTTCTTATGTAAAGAGTATAGAGAAAAAAATGGAGAAAAATACTACGAAAATAGATGTAACAGGAGCTCCGGGTAAGTATGAAACAACTTGTAAAATAACTTATCTGAAAAATGGAGACAAAGATAGACCTGCTACATTTAATTTGAATATAACTAGTAATAAAAAAGATATACATGAGGCTAGAGAAGAAATAGAAGAAAAAATAAGAAGATTAGATCAATCAAGGATAATTTGGTCAACTAGTAACAAAAATGATGATAGTAAAAATGGTCTTGCTGTAGATAAGAATGGTGGAGTAATAGGAAAAAATCCTGTTAACTTTGAAGATTTAGCTTTATTTGATTTAAAGGGTGATGAATATAGAGGAGAACTTAAAGGATTCATGACTGTTCAGCAGGATGTAGATGATTATATAGAACAAATGAATAAGCTTGCTAAGGGTATTGCTTTTTCTGTTAATACACTTCATAGTGGAAAAAGTTCAATAGGAACTGTAGGAACTCCAACAAATAATGGTGTTGATGTTGAAAATGCAGACTATATGCCTTTCTTTGTTAATGGAGAGAAAGCTGATAAAAACTATAAAATAATAGATGGTAAAAAAGTCTTATATGATGGAGTAAATGATATAACAGGATCATCTAAAATAAACGCACTAAAGGAAGTTTTAGATTCTGAAACTGAAATAACATCAGCCAATATATCGGTAAACAGACAGATTATGGATGATGTTATGCAAATAAAAACAAGAATTAATGATGATAAGTTTGCTTTAGCGGCTAAAAATACTAAGGATGGAGAGCAAGATGGAGCAAGAGCGCTTGCAATAGCACAATTACGTGATAAGTTATTAAAAATACAAAACATAACTAAAAGAACGACAAGAGAAGAATTTATAGAACAGAATGGAGCTAATAAAAAATTAAATAAAGATATAACACTTGGACTTGATACAATAACAGGAGATATTAATGGTATGAAGATAGATAGCTATTTTAAAGATACTGTTGATAAACTTGGAGTGCAAGAACAAGAAGCTCAAAGAATAGTAAAAAATCAAGGAGCACTTCTAAAAGAATTTAGCCAAAGAAGAGAATCCATATCTGGAGTATCATTAAATGAAGAAATGGCAAATATAGTTCAATACCAACATGCTTATCAGGCAAATGCAAAAATTATTGCAACAACAGATCAACTTTTAGATGTTGTTATAAATGGACTTAAGAGATAATGATTTTAAATAGAGTGGAGGATTTTAATAATGCGTGTTACAAATAAAATGCTTTCAAATAACTTTTTAGCAGATATGAAAACAAACTTAGAAAATATAAATAAAATTCAGCAACAAAATACATCAGGTAAAAAGTTCAGAAAACCATCTGACGATCCCTTTGCTGTTGCACGTTCTATGCAATTACATACAGATATTAATACAAATAAACAATATAGTAAAAATATAACGGATGTATCTAACTGGCTTGATACTACAGATACAGCACTAGGACAAGCGGGAAACGTTCTTCAAAGGGTTAGGGAACTTTTAATATCATCAGGAAATGGTGGTTATACAAAATCTGAAAGAAGAGCAATAAAAGATGAGATAAATGAAAAGATAGGCGAAATGTCTCAAATATTAAATACAAACTTTGGAGGTAACTATATATTTGGAGGTTCTAGAAGTACTACAAAGCCTATGGAAGTTGATAAAGCTAATGGTAACACTATCCTTATATATAATAAAAAAGAAGGTGGGAAACTAGACAAAACTAAGGATCAAGATGAATATACCCAAATAGCATCTAAATTAAAGATAGAGGTATCTCAAGGTGTTACTATGGATTATAATGTTACAGCTACTGATGTGTTAGAATTTAAAAATGAAGCGGGAGCTCCTAAAGATTTGAGAGATATACTAAGCAAAATAACATCACATTTGGATTCTGAAAAGCCAGAAGAAATAAATAAATTAATAGGACAAGATCTTACAAATATAACAGATGCCATAAGTAATGTTCTAAAAATTCGTGCTGAGATTGGTGCCAAGCAAAATAGAATAGAAGGGGCAAATGATAGAAATAAAGATGCTACATTTAATATGACTAAAATATTATCGAAACATGAAGATGTTAACTATACAGAAAATATGACAGATTATGCAACAATGCTTACTGTTTATATGGCTTCACTTCAAACAAGTGCGAAGATAATACAACCTAGTCTTATGGATTATTTACGTTAATTTATAATAGTTAAAATTTTATAGTGGATAATTGACAATATTTAATTGTGAATCTAAAGAAAGGTGAGATAAAAATGAAGCTAGAGACTAAATGTCATGGAATCATTGAATATAAAGAAGAAGATGTAATTGAGTTTAAAAAGGGGATTCCAGGATTTAATGAACTTAAAAGATTCATTAATTTTCCTATAGAAGATAATGAGGTCTTTAGTGTACTTCATTCAATAGAAAATAATGAAATTGGATTTATAGTGACATCACCATTTAGTATTATAAAAGATTATGAAATTAATCTTGATGATAGTGTTATTGAAAGATTAAATATAGAAAATGAAAAAGATGTACTAGTATTAAATACTGTTACATTACATTCTAAATTAGAAAATATAACAGTAAATTTATGTGCTCCTATAGTAATAAATATAAAAACAAAATTAGGGGAACAAATAATATTAAATAATGGAAAATATCAAATTAAACATCCGTTATTTAAGGAGGGCATTTAATGCTAGTTGTAAAAAGAAAAAAGGGTGAATCTATTTTAATAGGAGATAACATAGAAATAAATATAGTTGATATAGATAATGGTTCTGTAAAGATATCTATACAGGCTCCAAGAGAAGTTACTATTTTAAGAAAAGAATTATACAAAGAAATAGAAGAAGAAAATAAGAAAGCAATAAAAGTAGATATGTCTTTGTTGAAAAAATTGAATAAAAAGTAATAAACAAAGAAGTATAATTTATTACTGAGGTTTAAGGGGGAATGCTTAAATGGAAATTGGTGTAGTTAGTCAAACAAGACATATAAGCTCTGATACAATGTCTAATGCATCAAGTGTTTCTTATAGTGAATATATACAATATGATAATTTATCTGTTTTAAACAATGAAGATATAGATAAATTATCACATGATTATATTAAAGAGAAAGATGTGCAAAATGCGATTTCTAAACTTAATAAATTTCTTCAAGGTGAAAATACACATCTAGAGTATGAAAGACATGAGGTTTTTAAAAGTCAATTTGTAGTTAAAATAATAGATAATCAGACTAAAAAAGTTATAAAAGAAATACCGCCTAAAAAAATACTAGATATGGTAGCTGAGATATGTAGACTTGCAGGAGTTATAGTGGATAAAAAAGTATAACTTTACTTTAAAGGTAGGTGTCTTTTATGGAATATAGATTAAATAAAGTTGATTATGAACTTCAACAATTAGTAAATGACGCTACAAAAGAAGGAAGGGTTCATGGCAACAAAGAAACATACAAAGTTGATAAGGATAAAAAAGAAAGAAATAAAAAAGAATATAGTGAAAAATTAAAAAAAGAATTAGCAAAACAAAAGAAAAAAAAGATTATAGTTGATGCTGTAAAGGTTAAAAATATAAAGGTTAATGCCTTTAGAGAGAAAGAATCTGGAAATTTATCTCAAGGAAGATTTTTAGATGAGAAGCTATAGAAATTAAAGTTTAAAGCATTCATGGGAGGAAAAAAGATGTACGCAAATAATGCATATAAAGCTTATAAAAATAATAGTGTTAATTATGCTTCTAAAGAACAATTATTACTTATGCTACTAGATGGTGCAGTAAAGTTTGCCAAGATGGGTAGACAGGCTATAATAGATAAAAAAATTCAAAAGGCTCATGAAAGTCTTACAAGAACTCAAGACATATTTTATGAACTTATGGCATCTTTAGATTTAAGTAGTGGAGCTGAATGGGCAAAACAGCTTATGGGAATATATGAATTTATAACAAAAAGACTTGCAGATGCTAATATGAAAAAAGATGTAGAAATTATGAATGAAGTGGTGCCTTTAATAGAGGATATTAGAGATACATGGTATCAAGCTGAAAAACTATCAAGAGGACAAAGATAGAATATATTAAAGGAAAATAAAGTACTAGAAAACTAGTACTTTATTTATAAAAGAAATTAAACTAAGGGAGGAAAATATATGTCAGATATAAGTGGAGTTGGGAATTTTAATAGAATAACTGGACTTGCTACAGGTATGGATACTGATACAATGGTAAAGAAGATGTTAATGAGAGAACAACAAAGAATAGATAGAGCCAATGGAAACAAGCAGTATAGCCAATGGAAACAAGAGGAGTATATGGAAATAATAAAAGATACTAGAGAGCTAAGAGATGATTTCTTACTTATAAGTTCTCCTAAAGAAACAAACCTTTTAAAAAGTGAAGCGTATGCTTCAACTAATGCTAAAAGTGATAACGAAAGTATTGTAGAAGTGAAGTCCTTACCAGGAGCGAAAGCAGGAAGATATCAAATTAAGGTTAAAGATATAGCTAGAGCTGCTACTATTGAATTTAAAGGAAGTAAAGATGATTTAGCTAAGGTTAAAGAAGAAATAGAAAAAACTAATCCGGATTTATTAAATAAAGTAAATGTCAGTTTTAGTGAACTTACAGGTAAAATAAGTGTAATATCCAAAGAAACAGGTAAAAAAATTGCTAATGATGATACCATGAGGGATATATCAAATGTATTAAAAGGAAAATACAATTCTGATTATAATGAAATAGATGGGAATGAAGCAGAAGTATATATAAAAGAACCAGGACAAAGTGAATATACTAAAGTAGATAGCAAGTATACATCTAAAAACAAATTTATAATTGATAATATGCAATATGACATATCTGGAGTAACAACAAACAGTGTAATAAATACTAAAGATGATATTGGGTCTATATCTATTAATGTAAAAAAAGATGTGTCATCAAGTGTAGATAAGATAAAAAAGTTTGTAGAAAAATATAATAAATTAATAGAAAAATTAAATACCAAAGTAGATGAGAAGAAAATATATAGTTATAAGCCTTTAACTGAAGAACAAAAGAAAGAAATGAAACCTGAAGAAATAAAAGAATGGGAAAAGAAAGCAAAGCAAGGTATTATAAAAAATGATTCTGATATTCAACAAATGCTATCAAAAATGAGACAAGCATTTTATGGAGAATATAGTAAAGATTTTTCCAAATCTGATCATAAAACATTCGGAATAAGTTTAAGTGAAATAGGAATAACTACTTCGAAAGAAACAAGTAAAAGAGGAAAGCTAGTAATAGATGAAAGTAAATTAACTAAAGCATTAGAAGAAAAAAGTGATAAGGTGTATGAATTATTCACCAAATCAGGAAATAGTAAAGAATCCAATGGTATACTAAATAGACTTACAGAGATAGTTGATAAATATGCAGGTGGTCATGGTGGAAAAGATGGCATACTAGTAAAAAAAGCAGGATATAAGGATTCTAGATGGCTTTTAAATAATGATTTGAGTAAAAAAATTATAGAACAAGAAAAACAAATAAAGCAACTTGAAAGAATTATGTTTACAAAACAAGAACAATACTACAAAATGTTCTCAAAGCTTGAAGTTGCTATGAACAAGATGAATTCTCAATCTAGTTGGTTTCAAGCTCAGATGGGTGGAAGATAGTAAATGAACAAAGAATTATATAATGCTTTAAAGGAGTATCACAAGGTCAATGTTAATATAATCAATGCATTAAATGAAGAAAGAATAGATGAGTTAGATGAAATTTTATTAAAAAAGGATGAAATTATAAAAAATATAAATTCTATTAAGTATGTTTCAAAAGAGTTTAATGAAATATCAGAAGAACTAAACTTAAAAACTTTAGAAGAAGAAATAAAAAAAATCTCAAATTCAAAAAAAGAGTATTATAAATCTCAAATAAATAAAATAAATAAAAATAAAAATGCCAATAGAAGTTACTCAAACCTTAGAAGTAATATAGCTTTAGAAAAATTTATATGATCTAAAAATAAAAAGAGTATAAAGCATATAAAAGTTTTAACGATAATATAAAAGGTAAGGCAAGGAAGCCTTAAAAAATATACTTAAAAATTCAAGGAGGAATTTTATAATGATTATTAATCACAATTTAAATGCAATGAATGCTCACAGAATGATGGGCCAAAACATTACTGGTGCTGGAAAAGCAATGGAAAAATTATCTTCAGGATTAAGAATAAACAGAGCTGGAGATGATGCAGCAGGACTAGCAATCTCAGAAAAAATGAGAGGACAAATCAGAGGATTAAACCAAGCATCAAGAAATGCACAAGATGGTATATCATTAATCCAAACAGCTGAAGGAGCTTTAAATGAAACTCATGCAATCCTTCAAAGAATGAGAGAATTAGCAGTTCAAACATCTAATGATACAAACACAACTGCAGATAGAACAAATGTACAAAAAGAAATAGCTCAATTAAAAGAAGAAATCACAAGAATTTCAACAGATACAGAATTCAATACTAAAAAGTTATTAAATGGATCAGCAAAAGGAGTAACTTTCCAAGTAGGCGCTAATGAAAAACAAATAATTACGCTAAATATTGCAAGTATGGGAACAGAAGACTTAGGCTTAAAAGAAGTTAGCTTAGGTACTGGTGCTGCTTCTCAAGCAGCTATAACAAAAATAAATGATGCTATAAATACAGTATCAGGAGAAAGAGCTACACTAGGAGCTATCCAAAATAGATTAGAACATACAATAAACTCTGATAACAATGCAGCAGAAAACTTACAAGCAGCAGAATCAAGAGTAAGAGACGTTGATATGGCAAAAGAAATGATGGAATTCTCTAAGAAAAACATACTTCAACAAGCAGCTCAAGCTATGCTTGCTCAAGCTAATCAACAACCACAAGGTGTGCTTCAATTATTAAGATAATAAATATATTAGAATGTATGAACTCCATTACTCTTAAGTAGTGGAGTTTTTGTTATATGTATACCGAAATTTTTATTTGAATACAATATAAAGTATTAAAAAGTTTTTATATAAAAAAATAAAAAGAGTATAAAGCATATAAAAGTTTTAACGATAATATAAAAGGTAAGGCAAGGAAGCCTTAAAAAATATACTTAAAAATTCAAGGAGGAATTTTATAATGATTATTAATCACAATTTAAATGCAATGAATGCTCACAGAATGATGGGCCAAAACATTACTGGTGCTGGAAAAGCAATGGAAAAATTATCTTCAGGATTAAGAATAAACAGAGCTGGAGATGATGCAGCAGGACTAGCAATCTCAGAAAAAATGAGAGGACAAATCAGAGGATTAAACCAAGCATCAAGAAATGCACAAGATGGTATATCATTAATCCAAACAGCTGAAGGAGCTTTAAATGAAACTCATGCAATCCTTCAAAGAATGAGAGAACTAGCAGTTCAAACATCTAATGACACAAACACAACTGCAGATAGAATTAATGTTCAAAAAGAAGTTACTCAATTACAATCAGAATTAACTAGAATCAGTACAGATACAGAATTCAATACAAAGAAATTATTAAATGGATCAGCAAAAGGAGTAACTTTCCAAGTAGGAGCTAATCAAGGACAAACAATTGCTGTAGATATTTCAGAAATGAGTGCAAGTGCATTAAAAGTAAATGATGTTAGTTTATCATCAGGTGCTAAGTCACAAGAAGCTATAACAAAAATAAATGATGCTATAAATACAGTATCAGGAGAAAGAGCTACACTAGGATCTATCCAAAATAGATTAGAACATACAATAAACTCTGATAACAATGCAGCAGAAAACTTACAAGCAGCAGAATCAAGAGTAAGAGACGTTGATATGGCAAAAGAAATGATGGAATTCTCTAAGAAAAACATACTTCAACAAGCAGCTCAAGCTATGCTTGCTCAAGCTAATCAACAACCACAAGGTGTACTTCAATTATTAAGATAATTTTGTTTTTGATTTAACAAAAATTAATCTTTAGGTTCACTCTACTGTGATTATATATTACAGTAGAGTTTTTTGGTTATAAAAATAATATACGTAATAGGTGATTTAAGGGTGTATAATTATAAATTTGATATTGAAAAAAGTAAAGATAATTATAATATTTTAAAGATTTATAAAAATGATAAAAGTATATATATGGGAAGTAAATATAATATGAAGAATAAAATAATTGATTTTATAAATCAATTTAAAGAATGTGATGATAAAAGTATATTCTTAATATTTGGATTTGGATCAGGAGAATGTATATTTGAGTTATCCCAAAAGTTTAAAAATAATAAAATACTAATATTTGAACCTAATTATAATTTAATAAAGTATGTACAGGAAAATATAAGCGAGTTTGAGTTTTTCAATAGTTCTAATAATATAGAACTAAAATATTATAATTCTAGTGCACTAGAAGAGTTGAAAAAAAGTATATCGGTATTTGATATTACTAAAATAAAATATGGATTTTTGTGTAATTATGAAAAAGTATATATGGACAGATTTACAGAATTCAATAATGATGTGAAAAACTTCTTATCGGATACAGTGCTTTATAGAAATACTAGTATTGTTTTTGCAAGAAGATGGTTTGATACTTTGATGGGAAATTTACCTGAGATTTTAACTTCTAGTCCTATTGACATTTTAAAAGGAAAATATAAAGATATACCTGCTGTTATAGTCTCAGCAGGACCATCATTAGAGAAAAATATACATGAATTAAAAAATATTAATGATAAAATGCTCGTACTATCGGGAGGTAGAACACTTAAGCCGCTAAAGGATATAGATGTTAGTCCTGATTTGCTCGGAATTGTAGATCCAGGGGAAATTGCATATGAATTAGTTAAGGAATATATACATAGTGAAGAAAGCACTTTGCTATTCTATGAAGGAACAAATGAAAAGGTTACAAAAGATTATATAGGTAATAAGTATATTTTTACTCAAAGTAATTTTATAAGAGAAATATTTCAAATGAATATTTCAGATATGAATTTAGGAGGATCAGTTGCCCATACGCTAACAGGAACGGCTGTATTATTAGGGTGTAATCCTATTGTATTTATAGGTCAGGATTTAGCATATTTAAAAGAAAAGCGTTATGGTGATATTGCATTAACTAAGTTTGATAAAGAGAAGGAGATTACGCTTGGACTTGTAGGAGGAAAAGCACTAAAAGTTGAAGGGGTTAATGGGGAGCTACTAGATACTAATGAAGAACTATTTAATTTTAAGCGTGGCTTAGAAAATATAATAAAAAATAATAGTGATGTAACTTTTATTAATGCTACTGAAGGAGGCGCTTTAATAAAAGGGACTATTAATATGTCATTAAAAGAAGTGATAAGTAAGTATAGTTTAAAAGATAAAGGTAACTATATTAAAGAAAATAATCATAGTGTTGATGTAAATCATATGATAGATAATACTGTTGTTAGTTTAAAGAATATTATTAAGTCTAATAAAAATATAATTGCAAAGTCCAAGGAAGCTTTAAAATATATAGAACTAATTAAAAGTGAGTTAAGAGTATATGGTAAAGTAAAAAATAATTATTATCTAAATAAAATGGATGAAATTGATGAGGATATAAAAAAGAGTTATAAAGATTTAGAAGTTTTAAGTTCATTAATTTATCCAGTAGTGTATACAATTTTAACAGGTAAAAAACTTAGTGAATATAAAGATATAATCGAAAAAAATGAATTTTTGTACAAGAGTGTATTGGCAGTTTCAGAGTATGCTATGAAAAAACTTGAATGCGCATTGGAACAAATTAACAATATGGAGAGATGAATATGATAAAGCTTGAATGCATAAGAGATAATTTATATACAATTAAATATAATAATAAGTACATTCATAGTAAGTTTAATCCCGTAAAAGAAAGTGAAAGATTTATAGCACGATATAAGTATATACAAAGTAAAAAGAATATAGTAGTGTATGGATTGGGATTAGGATATCATATTGAAACTATAATTAAAATTAATGATACTGCTAAAATATATATTTTTGAAGCTAATGATGAAATTATAGAAGTTTGTAAAAAGATTAAACCTCACTTGTTTAAAAATAAAAATATAAAAATTATAAAATATAATGGTGAATTCTATAATCTGTTTAAAAATTACTTGGATACATGTGAAGAATTTATAGTGCACAAACCTTCTTTACATACTATAAAAGATATAAATTATAAATTATATAATGTAATTAACAATTATGTTATAGCTTATGAAAGTACAAATGAATTAAAAGAACAACTAATACAAAACTATAATGAAAATTTAAAAGTGGATTATAGCAATATAATTGATTTGTTAAATAAGTTTAAAAGTAAAAATAAAAATAAAAAATTTGTTATTACAGCTGCAGGACCATCTTTAGATTATGAACTTAAATTTTTAAAATCAAGTAGAGATAGTTTTGTTATTGTAACTGTAGGTACTGCCCTTAATGCATTAATGAACAATAATATATGTCCGGATGTTATTGTTATAATAGATGGGAAAATAGGAGTCGCAAATCAGCTTAAAGGATTTGAGAATTTACAAATACCTCTTTGTTTTCTATCTACAGCATCAAGGTGGGCTGTTAAAAATTATAGGGGGCCTAAATATATGTTTTTCAACAGTGAAGATGAAGATGAGATTTTTATTGAAACGGGAAAAACAGTTGCTGTAGCTGCAATGAGTATAGCTATACATTGTGGAGCTAAAGAAATAGTTATGCTTGGACAAGACTTAGCGTATTTGGATGGAAAATCACATACAAATACATATGAAGATATATATGGGCTTAAAGATAATCCTATAATAAATAAAAATAATAAATTTGTTACAGGAATAGATGGTTCTAAGCTTAATACTACATCGGGATATATTTATTTTAAAGAACAGATAGAAAAGCTTATAGAAACTAATCCTGATGTTCAATTTATAAATTGTAGTAAGGGGGCATTTATTAGGGGTGCTAATCATATGGAGTTTGAACAATATATAAATGATAAATTAAACTATTGAATTTTAAAATTCAATAGTTTAATTTTATTTACATATTATATTATTTAAAGATATATATATATATATCGAATATATATATATATATATATGAAGTATATATGAAAAAAGTTCGGAGGAAATGCAAATGAGTAATGAAAAAATGGAAGTAATAATTACAGCAAATGAGTATTTAAATAATTTAGAAGAAGGAATACATCAAGTAGTAGAAGCTTTTCAGCAAGAAGATGAAAAAAAAGGGTGTTCACTTATTCCTCTTGTAGCTGAGGGTATTAACTGGATTATAGATGTAGTTAACTTAACTAAAGATATACAAAAAGAAAATATAGATATATCACAAATTGATGAAAAATTAGAAGAGATAGTAGAAGCTATAGAGAGTGAAGATTATATATTAGTTGGAGATTTATTTGAATATGAAATATTGCCTATAATAGAAAATATACATGAAAACATAAGAAATATATTAGAAAATTAAAAAAGAGGGGTACATATGAGTTTTTTTAAGGATAAGAATATACTTATAATTGGAGGTACGGGAACTATTGGTCACGGATTAATAAGAGAACTTGTGCGTCACGAACCTAAGGTTATAAGGATATTTAGTAGAGACGAATATAAGCAGTTTATAATGGAGCATTCAAATCTAATACAAGAGAATAATAAAGAAAATAAGTTTAGATTTTTAATTGGTGATGTAAGAGATTTTGAAAGATTAGATAGAGCTATGGATGATATAGATATAGTATTTAATTTAGCAGCTATGAAACATGTTCCTTCTTGTGAATATAATCCTGATGAGGCTATAAAAACTAATGTAGATGGTATGCATAATGTAATAAAATCAGCAATGAAGAATAATGTAAAATGTGTACTATTTACATCATCGGATAAAGCAATAAGTCCTACAAATACATATGGTGCTACAAAGATGTTAGCTGAAAAGTTAGTGCAAGCTGCTAATTTTAGTAAAGGTAAAATTCAAACTAAGTTTATAGCAGTTAGGTTTGGAAATGTAATGGGATCGCGTGGATCTGTTATTCCATTGTTTAAAAATCAAATATTAGAAAATAAAAATATTACTATTACAGATCCCGAGATGAGTAGATTCATGATGAGTTTATCTCAGGCGGTTAAACTTATGATTAAGTCCTGTGAAATATCAAAAGGTGGAGAAGTATTTGTACTTAAGATGCCAGTTGTTAAACTTAAAGATTTAGCAGAGGTTGTTATAGAACAAACTTGCAAAAAATATCAGGTAGAAAAAGAAAAAATTCAAGTTGAAGTTATAGGTGTTAGAGCTGGAGAAAGATTTTATGAAGAACTTATGACTAAGGAAGAATCTAAAAGTGCTTATGATTTAGGAGATATGTATTGTGTATTGCCTAACTTATATTTAAAAGAGTATAATCAGTGTTATAATAAATTCCGTAAATGTGATATACAAAATTATTCTTCTAACGGTATGGAGTGTATTTCTAAAGAGGATATTAAAAAAATAATTGAAAACGATAATTTGATATAAAAAAATAATATGATAAAAGTAAAGGTGATATAAATGAAATATTGTAAGAGATGTTTACAACCAGATACTAGACCAGATATAAAGTTTGATGAAAATGGTGTATGTTATGCATGCTTATATGAAGAAAGAAAAAGAAGTATAGATTGGAAATCTAGACAACTAGAGTTAAAGGAAATAGTAGAAAGAGCTAAAAGAAAAGCTAAAAAATTAAATACATATGATTGTGTTATAGGAGTTAGTGGTGGAAAGGATAGTACATTTCAAGCAATATATGCAAAAGAAAAGCTTGGATTAAATGTATTACTGGTAAATTGTCAGCCTGATAATATAACAGAGGTTGGACGACATAATATGGAAAATTTAATTTCACTAGGATTTGACTGTATACAAATGAGGCCCAATCCTCAGATAACTAAACAACTTGTAAAAAAATCATTTTATGAATATGGCAACCCGATTAAGCCAACAGAATATTCATTATGGTCATCAGCTTATATTATAGCAGAAAAATTTAATATTCCACTTATAATACAAGGAGAAAACGCTGCTTTAACTCTAGGATTGGTTAATGGGTTGGGAAATGATGGAAATGCTTTGAATGTAAATAATGGAAACACCGTTAATGGATGCAAGGCTACAGATTGGGAAAGTGATTCTATAAGTTTAGATAAATTATTTATGTATAATTTTCCGGATAAAAAAGTGTTAATTGAAAAAGATATAGAAGCTATATACTTACAATATTATGTAAGAGAATGGTCTCAAGTATATAATGCAGATTTTTCTATTGCAAGAGGTTTATGGGGTAGAAGTAGAGAAAAACTTGAGGATATAGGTAGGTATAGAAGATACACTGCGTTAGATAGTGATATGCAAATAGTGAATCAAATGATAAAATATTATAAGTTTGGATTTGGATTTGCTACTGATGAGGCTTGTTATGATATAAGGGAAGGTAGACTTACAAGAGAGGAAGCTAAGTGGTTAGTGAATAAGTATGATGGAAAATGTAGTAGTAGGTATATTAAAGAGTTTTGTGAATATATAGATATATCAGAAGAAGAATTTTGGAATGTTGTAGATAAATATGTAAATAAGGATATATTTTCAAAAGATCCTAGTACATCCAAATGGATTCCTAAATTTACTGTAGGTGAAGACTTTGAATAAGTTAAAAGGTAAACTTAAAGTAGTATGTATAATTCAAGCTAGAACTGGTTCTACAAGATTACCAGGTAAAGTATTAAAAAAAATATGCGGGAAAACAGTTTTACAGCATGATATTGATAGAATAAGAAGAATTAAAAATATAGATGAAATAGTTATTGCTACTACAGATAAAAGTGAGGATGATTTAATAGTAAATGAAGCATTGAAGCTGTCGGTAATGTATTTTAGAGGATCAGAAGAAGATGTGCTTTCTAGATATTATTATGCAGCAAAAATGACAAAAGCGGATATAGTTATGAGGGTTACTAGTGATTGTCCATTGATTGACAGTGAGGTAAGTGGAAATATATTAAATTATTATTTAAATAATATTAAATGCTATGATTATGTAAGTAATACTATTAAGAGAACATATCCAAGAGGATTAGATGTAGAAGTTTTTTCCTTTGAGGTATTAAAAAGAGCTTTTTTAGAATCTAAAACTAATAGAGATAGAGAACATGTAACTCCATATATTTGGAGCAATCCTAATGAGTTTAAAATAGGTCAATATATTAATAAAAAAGATTATTCTGATTTAAGATGGACTTTGGATACAGAAGAAGATTTTCAATTGATAAATAAAATATATGAGCATTTGTATTATAAATTTGGAAATAACTTTTATATGGAAGACATTTTAAAATTATATGAAACGTATAAAGATTTATATGATATAAATAAGGATATAATGCAAAAACACATATAAAATGTTAGTGAAAATGGTGATTATATGATTCAATTAAGAAAAGTAACTGAAAAAGATTGTGAGCTTTTGTTTCGATGGGCAAATGATGTAGATGTAAGAAAAAATTCATTTAATCCTGAGTATATAAGTTATGAAGAACATGTGGATTGGTTTTTTAAGATGTTACAAGAAAGAGATGTTTTGTTTTTTATTATGGAAGTGGATAATAAGTCTATTGGACAAGCGAGAATTAACATAGATAAAAATATTGGTGTAATTAGTTATAGTATTTGTAAACAGTTTAGAGGAAAAGGATTTGGAAAAAAGATAATTCAATTAGTTGAAGAGAATATTAGTTGTTTAAAAACAATTAATAAGATTGTTGCTTATGTAAAAAAAGATAATAAATCATCTAACAAAATATTTACAAAATTGAATTATTTAAAAGAAGAATATGAAGATAAAAATGTATATTGTAAGTTTATTAAAAATAAATTTAAAGAAGGTTAGCATAAGCTAATCTTTTTTTAGTAAAATATTATGGTATTAATATATAGAAGGTATGAAGTTATTGTATTTAACAAAAATACTAATATACTTTTTAAGTTTAAAAAATAATGGTGATGTAATATGAAAATTTTATTTAGAGTAGATGGTGGAGAGAAAATTGGACTTGGACATATAATGAGAACATTGGTTTTAGCAAAAGAATTGAGTAAAAATCATGAAGTTAAATATATATGTTTAGATTCTCCTAAATATATAAAAGGAATTGAAAAAATAAAAAGTGAGAATATAGATGTTATAAAAATAGGTGAGTTAAATGAGATAGAAAAAATAAAGAACATAAAATCAGATTTTATAGTTGTAGATAAATATAATATAAAATCTGATTACTTATTAGATCTTAAATCTAAATTTAAAGTTATATATTTTGATGATAATGCAGATTTGAATTATTATCCAGTAGATTATATTATAAATCAAAATATACATGCACATGAACTTAAGTATAATTGTTTAAAAAATACACAATTATTATTAGGTAGTAAATATACTATGCTTAGAGAAGAATTTAGAAATAATAAAAGTATACAAATAAAAGAAAGGATACAAAATGTGCTTATAACTGTAGGTGGAAGTGATGATTTTAATATAACAGAAGATATAATAAATCAATTAACAAATTTACAATTTAAATTGCAAATAGTTGTAGGAAGTGCATTTAAATTTAAAAATAGATTGAAAAAGTACGAAAGTTCAAATGTTATTTTAAATGAAAATCCTAATATGAGTAAAATTATGGAAAAATGTGATATTGCTATTTCAACCTGTGGTTCTACAATATATGAACTTTGTTTTTTAGGAATACCTACAATAGGATTTGTTATTGTAGATAATCAAATAAAATTAGGTAGGTATATGAATAAAATTGGTGCTATAAAATTGAGTAACATTTCAGATTTGAAAGAAGATATTTTAAATTTAAATTATAACGCAAGGGCAAGGATGAGCAAAGTTCAGAAAAATCTAATTGATGGCAAAGGAGTTTTTAGAGTAAAGAATCAAATAGAAATGCACGATAATTAATGGGATAAAAAAATAGGAGATATAAGAGTAATGAACAAATCATTTAATATAAATAATATAAAAATTGGACAAAATGAAAGAACATTTATAATCGCAGAAATGTCTGCAAATCATATGCAAGATTATGAAAGAGCAGTGGAAATTATAAAAAAAGCGAAGTGGGCAGGAGCAGATGCTATAAAACTTCAAACATATACACCTGACACCATAACATTAAATTGTGATAATGAATATTTTCAAATAAAGCAAGACACAATTTGGGATGGGACAACTCTATATAAGTTGTATCAAACAGCATATACACCTTGGGAATGGCAACCAAAACTTAAGAAGATTGCAGAAGAATTAGGACTTGTATTTTTTTCTTCACCATTTGATTACACATCGGTAGATTTTTTAGAAGAAATAGATGTACCAGCATATAAAATAGCATCTTTTGAAATTAATGATATACCATTTATAGAATATATAGCATCAAAAGGAAAGCCTATAATAATGTCAACTGGTATAGCAAGAATGGGTGATATTCAAGATGCATTAGATGCATGTAGACGAATGGGCAATGAAAATATCGCATTACTTAAGTGTACTTCGGCGTATCCTTCACCACTTGAGGATATAAACCTTAATACTATTCCTAATATTAGAGAAACTTTTAATGTAGTGTCAGGACTTTCAGATCATACAATGGGACATACTGTTGCACTTGGGGGAGTGGCATTAGGAGCTAAAATAGTTGAAAAACATCTAACGTTGAGACGATCAGATGGTGGAGCAGATGGTAAGTTTTCTATGGAACCAGAAGAATTTAAAGCTATGGTGGATGCTATAAGGGATTTGGAAAAAGCTCTTGGAACTATTACATATGATTTAACGGAAAAACAAAAAAAATCAAGAGAGCATTCTAGGAGCCTATTTATTGTTAGAGATATTAAAGAAGGAGAAGAATTTACTGAAGAAAATGTAAAAAGCATAAGACCTGGATTTGGTCTTGAAACGAAGTATATAAAATATATATTAGGGAAAAAAGCTACATGTAATATAAAAAAAGGAACACCAATGGATTGGAAATTAGTAAAATAATTAAACAAAAGCTATTTAGGAGGATACATATATGAACATATTAGTAACAGGTGGCGCAGGATTTATTGGAAGATGGGTTGTAAAAGCATTGTTAAAAGAACAGCATAATGTTTTAGCATTAGATAATTTGTCTAATGGTAGACTTGAAAATATAGAAGAATTTAATGAAAATAATAATTTTAAATTTATACAAGGTGATATTAAAGATACAAAATTACTAGATGAAATATTTGAAAAACAACAATTTGATATTATATATCATTTGGGAGCTTCTATAAATGTACAAGATTCTATAGATGATCCAACTACTACTTTTTACAATGATACAGTGGGAACATTTCACATACTTGAAAAAGCAAAAATACAAATGTTCGGTAAAAATGCAAAAATGGATAGTGATTCTTGGGTTATTGATGAAAAAGAAAAAACACACCCGTGTAAAGTTGTTTTTATGAGTACATGTATGGTATATGATAAAGCTAAAGGAAAAGGAATAGATGAATTTCATCCAGTAAAACCAGTATCTCCTTATGGTGGAGCTAAAATAGCAGCAGAAAATATGGTTTTATCATATTATAATGCATATAAATTACCTACTGTAGTTATAAGACCTTTTAATACATATGGACCTTTCCAAAAAACTGGTGGAGAAGGTGGAGTTGTAGCTATATTTATAAAGAATGCTTTGAACAATAATGATTTTAATATATATGGAACAGGAAATCAAACAAGAGACCTTTTATATGTGAAAGATTGTGCAAGATTTGTTACAATGGCAGGATTCAACTCTAATGTAGATGGTGAAGTTGTAAATGCAGGTACAGGAAGAGATGTAACTATAAATGAACTTGCAGATATAATTTCAAAGGGTAGAGTTAAAATTAATCATGTAAAGCATATTCATCCTCAAAGTGAAATAATGAAATTGCTATGTGATTATAGTAAAGCGGAAAAATTAATGGGGTGGAAACCAGAATATACTTTAGAAGAAGGTATAGAAGAAACTGAAGAATGGATAAAGTCTAGTAATTTGCTATAGTAAATAGGGGGAAGTGATTTGAGAGCAATTATTTTAGCGGCAGGAAAAGGAACTAGGCTTAGACCATTAACTGAATTTACACCTAAACCACTTATAAAAGTAAATGGAAAGCCTATAATAGAAAGGCAAATAGAATGTTTGATAGAAAAGGGAATAAAAGAAATTATTATAGTTACAGGTTATTTAGCTGAAAAATTTGATTATATACTAGAAAAATATGATTATATTAATATAAAATTAGTTTATAATGAGAATTATGATAAGTTTAATAATATATATACTATGTATTTAGTTAAAGAATATTTAAATGATACTTATGTTTTAGATGGAGATGTATATATAAATAATAATTTTATAAATCCTAATTTAAATAGGTCAACTTATTTTGGAATTGAAAAAAATAATTTTCAAGACGAATGGGTTATATATGAAAAAAGTAATAAAATAGAGAATATAAATGTAGAAAGTGCTATTAATGAGCATAAAGTGATGTTGTCAGGTATATCATATTGGTCTAGTGAAGATGGAAGGGTAATAACTGATATATTAAAAGAAACATTAAAGACAAATATGTGGACAAATCTATATTGGGATAATATTGTGAAAGATAATTTAAATAAGGTAGAAGTATATTTACACAAAATCAACAAATATGATTGCTTTGAAATAGATAGTATTGAAGATTTAAATGCAGTTGAAAAACTAGTCTTAGCTTGAAGTTAGGGCTAGTTTTATTATTTAAAGAAATTTATACAAGATTCGATAAATAAATATATTATATAGAAAAGAATGGTGAGGATTATGTTAGAAACTAAGAAATTTTTGTATGATAATCAACTCATAGCATATTTTTTAAAAAATCAATATGGTGAAATTAATAGAGTTACAAAAATCGGAGGAATGACTAACACTAATTACAAAGTAGATTTTGATAATAAAAGTTTAGTTATAAGAATACCTCAGAATAATACAAAAAAAATGATAAATAGAGTAGATGAAAAGATCAATTCCTATTTAGCGTATAAATCTAATGTAGATGAAAGTTTTTTATTTATAGATGATTTGAGTGGAATTAAAATAAGTAATTTTTTGGGGAAAGGAGAAATGCTTACTCCTGAAAGTGCTAAAAAGTTTGAGAATATGAAAAAAGTAATACAATTATTGAAAAAATTGCATAGTTCAAATATTGAATTTAATAATATATTTAATCCATTTGATATGATACAAAAGTATGAAGATATACTCGTGGAGGAAAATGGACAAATGTTTGAAGGATATATGAAATTAAAAAAAGATATTTTTAAATATAAAAGTATCTTGGAAACATTAGATATTAAATTAGTTCCCTGCCATAATGACACAGTACCTGAAAATTTTGTGTTGAATAATGGGAAACTTAATTTAATTGATTGGGAATATAGTGGAATGAATGATTATATGTGGGATTTAGCTGCTCATATCTTAGAATGTGGATTCTCAGAGAAAGAAGAAAAACAGTTTTTAAATCTATATTTTTGTAATCAAGTTGTTAGCGATAATACAATATTTAGGATTAATTTATATAAGGTTATGCAAGATTTATTATGGAGTATTTGGACAAAGATTAAAATGATTCAAGGAGAAGATTTAAAGGAATATTTTGAAATGAGATATAAAAGAGTTGAAACAGGATTAAAAAGTTTAAAGTTATAAGGAGAAAATAGTATGAAAGATATAAACAAATTACGAGAATTTAAGCAAAAAATAAAAGTAGCAATTGAGGAACAAAAATTAGACGTTGCAAACCAATTAATATATGATTATAAAAATTTGGTTGATTTTGATTTAGAAGTAGAGAATATGTCTGCTATCATAGATTTTTATAAAGGTAGCTTACAATATGCTGAAGAAAAACTTTTAAAATTGTATAGTAAGTTTGAATTTAATTTTGATGTTAACTATAATTTGGGTATTGTTTATATGTATATGGGAGAATATGAAAAAGCTTCTATGCATTATATAAGGGCTATGTATGTTGATGATTCCAAGATAGAGCTAATAATGAGAGAAATCCAGTTTATGATTAAAGAAAATAAAATATCAAGTGTGTCATTAGAACAAATAAAAAATCAACAATTTAAGATTTTTGGAAGTTATCAGAAACAATTTCCAATGTCTTTAGGCGATTCTAACTATACAGAAGAACCTTTAATTATTAACAATAAAAGATATTATACAGGAATATATGATTTTTATTTCGCAGAAAGAGATGGTATTTTATCGGAATATGACCCTAAGATTAGTGATATGTATAAGTTAGAGTTGTTTGAAGGTAATATGTATTCAGAGTTTAGTTTAAATACTGAGACAAAGACAATTATACCAATTATGATTAACAAAAAAAACGTAAAAGTAAAAGTGAAAGTTAATAATAAAGAGTTTATTTTAAATGATATGCTTCCTAATAGATATTACTATTATGCATTTAATAAAAATGAATCTATATCAATATATTGTAATGAAGAAAAATTTATATTAGGAAAACCTATAGAAATTAAGGTTAATAATAAAAAGCCTAAATTATTATTGAATATTTTTGTGGATGGACTTTCTCAAAAATTTATAGAAGAAGAAGGTTTGCAAAGTGTTATGCCTAATGCATATAAATTTTTTAAGGAAGGAACTATATGTGAAAATGCATATGTTAGTGGAGAATGGACTTATGTTAGTTTGCCTAGTTTCTTTACAGGTATGTATACTTCTAATCATAAAATGTATCATCCAGATTACAGTACATTTTCATTATACAATAAAGAATTATATAGTGAAGTAATTCAGAAAGATGGGTATTTTACAGCCAAAATAGATGGTGATTGGAGAAGTACTCCTTCAAATGGGTACATAAAAGGAATTGATAGATATATATATCAACCATGTATTAGGGGAATGCATACAGATGAAGTTATAAATGAAACCATTGAACATTTAGAGGCGTTTAAAGAAAAAAATAATTTTGTTTGGATATGTTTACCAGATTTACACGACGTAGCGGATGAATTCGAAAATAGAATTAGCGTTCAAGTCAATAATCCTATAGAAACTAGAGTTTTTGATAAAAGTAATGAAACTAGCGTTAGAAAAACTTATGATGAAAAAAAAGTATTTAAGTATGGCACTCAATTAAAAAGAATAGATAGATATTTAGGAGTACTATTTAATTATATAAAAGATACCTATAAAGAAGAGGAATATATTATAAGTTTGGTTGCAGATCATGGGCAAGGATATTTTATTAAAGATAAGTTCTTGGATGAAGGTCGAACTAAAGTTGTAATGATGTTTAGAGGGAAAAACATTCCAAAAGGAATTTGTAATGAAATGATTCAAGGGGTGGATTTATTTCCTATAATATTAAAGGCTGCTGAAATAAAAAATGTAGATTTAAAAGATGGAAATGTTCCTAAGTATTTTGATGGAAAAAAAGAACGTGAATACACATATTCTGAGAGTATATTTCCAGAAAGTCCATATAGAGCTACAATAAATGATGTAGAGCACAAATTCTTTTTTGAAACTAAAGAATCTTGTCACAAGGATGGAAGGTTTAGAATAGATGGATACACAGTAAAATTGATAAATAAGCGTACTTGTGAGGATGAAACAAATATATATGAAGAAAAAGTTAAAAAATATTTAGATGTTATTTTTGATCACATCAAAGAATATATAATAATTTAGAGTGATGGATAAATGAAGAATAAAAAAAATATATCAGGTTTTATTTTAGGGAGTATGTCAGGAATAACTTGGGCTATAGATACGATAATAGTTGGTATTGTTCTCATAAATTGTGGAAGCTTATTTAATTTTAAAGAATTAGTTGGATTGCCATTTATAATAGCATTTTTAAAAGATTTATTTTCATGTATATTATTAAATATAGATATGATACGCAAAAAAAAATTTAACCATATATTAAAGTATATTTTAGATGGAAAGGTTAAAATTTTAATTTTAGGATCGATTTTGGGTGGACCAATTGGCATGACTCTTTATATAGTAAGCATAAGGTTTATATCTCCTGAAGGGGCGGCTAATATATCTGCAATATATCCAATAGTTACTGCAATATTATCTTCTATAATTATTAAAGAAAAACTTAGTTTTAAAAGTAAATTAGGAATTATTTTTAGTTTTATAGGAGTTTTTATAGTTGGATATAGTAAAACACAATGTAATTTCAATTTTATAACAGGGATTGGTATATTATTGGTTATTATTACGATTTTGTGTTGGGCATTGGAGAGCATATTGTATTCTTTTCAAGTGTCCAAAGTGTTAGAGTTAAGTTCTATGGAAGCACTAGCTATACGTGAACTTGTAGCTGTAATAGTACATGTATTTATAATGGTATTTATATGTTCTAGAGATATTAATGTTATTAAAGTGGTGATGAATATATATCCTTTAATACTACTTACGTCTTGTATAAGTTTGTTATCGTATTTATTATGGTATAAGTCTATAGATTTAATAGGGCCGTCAAAGGCTACTACACTAAATGTTACATATGTTTTGTGGGTAGTTATTTTTCAGGTGGTTATATTTAGTCAAAATATAAAGTTTAATTTTATATTGGGTAGTATAATTATATTTATAGGATCAATTTTTATGATAAATAGTGAATTCCAGTAGTTACTTGCTACTGGAATTCACTATTAAATATAGTTAAATTAAACTATTGTGTTATAATACTTAATTTTAAAATAAAAAAACAAATATCAATTAATAAAAATGTAAACCTCTATGTAAAAGTTACGATAATAGTTACTGGAAAGTATTAGTACACACTTATAAATCAGGAGGTGAAAATATGCTAATTAATAATGCTTTGGTTTTGGGAACATTTAGTAAATTAAATAGTAACATAAAAAAATCAGAAAAGTGTAATGCAACAGCTTCATCTGGAAAGAGAATAAATAAGGCGGCTGATGATGCTGCAGGTCTTACTATATGTGAAAGTTTTAAAGCACAGGTTAGAGGACTTTCACAAGGGGAGAGAAATACCCAAGAAGGATTATCACTTCTTCAATGTGTAGATGGTCATATGGAAGGGATACAAAAGGACTTACAGAGAATGAGAGAGATGGCTATAGAAAATGCTACAGATACTCGTACAGATGAAGATAGAGAAAAAGCCCAAAAGGAATTTAATCAAATAAAAGAAAATATAAAATATGTATCTGAAAGTGCTGAGTTTAATAAAATTAAGTTATTTGATAAAGATAAAAAGCTTTCGATACAGATAAAATATGAACCTTTTATATATGAAGAAATAAATCTGAATGAGATATCTTTGAATAGTTTAGGAATAGAAAGCGATAATGTTCTTACAAAAGAGGCATCATCAAATGCTATAAAATCAATTGATAATGCCATTGCAAAGTGCATATCTGAAAGAGTGGATGTTGGAACTGCTATGAGTAGACTGGAATCAGCTTTAAATGATACAAAAAATACTAATAGTAGCACAACAGCATCATTATCGAGAATAGAGGATGTTGACATGGCAAATGCAGCTATGAACTTATTTAAAAGTGATGTTTTAGTTAAATATACAAATGCAATGGTTTGTCATGCGAATCAAGATACAAATAATACTATGAAACTTTTAGGGTAATATGATTTTAAAAGGAAAGGAAGTGATTATATGAGATTAAATCATAATATGGCATCCCTTACTATATGTCGTGAACAAGAAAAGGTTTGGAGTAGTCAAAGCATGTATATGAATAGAATTTCATCTGGCTTTAAGATAAATTCAGCTAAAGAAGATCCCAATGGACTTGCTTTAAGTGAAAAGATGAGAGTTCAAATAAGGGGACTTCAAATAGCTCAAAGAAATGCTCAAGATGGAATGAGTATGCTTCAATCGGCAGATGGAGCATTAGAAGGAGTTCAATCAATGCTTATTAGAATAAGAGAACTTTCCATTCAAGCAGGAGGTGCTACTAATGAAAATGATAGACAGGCACTTAAAGGTGAAATAAATCAAATGATTGATGGTATTGATGATACTTTAAAGCATTCGGATTTTAATGGGAAAAGCATTTTGAATTCTAAAGAAAAGAATAAAACTCATGAGAAAATGGCTATTGGTGCTAACGTTGGTGAGGTTATAGATATACCTGTATATCATTTGGATAGTAATGAATTGAATTTAGATTCTTTGAAAAATGAAGATTTAAATAGTAATACTATAGGTAAGTTTTTAGAAATTACCGATAGTGCAGTAGATAAAATTTCAGATATTAGAGGTAAATATGGTGCTTTGTGTAATAGATTTGAAGGAACATATAATGAGATTCATGAAATACATGACACTATAGTTGGAACTGAAAGTAAGATAAGAGATACTGATATAGCAGAATCTATGATGAATTTAGCAAGAGATAATATTTTAATAGAAGCAGGTCAAGCTATGCTTGTTCAGTCCAATAAATTTCCACAGGATGCTTTAAGGGTATTAGAAGGAATTAAATAGGAAAACAGTCGGCATAATATTATGTCGACTGTTTTATTTGTAGCAATATGAATTAAAAACAAGAATGGTTTTAATTAAAATTTAATTTTCTATTAAAAAATTAGTTAAAAAGGTTTAAAATTTGTAAAAAATATAATATAATATAATTAGAAAAAATAAGTGTATTGGGATAAAAATTCTAAAATATATTAAAATTATGATAAATACTATTTAATATTTATAGTGGAATAATATTCATATATTGTAACATAAATTAGTCTAATTATTAAATACATTATATAGGTTAATTTTGTAATTATACCAGAATAGGGGGAAGACACTAATGAAAATAGGACATATATCCAAAAACACACAAAGTTATAATTTAATTAAACAAGCTTTAAACGCTACATCAAAACGAAAAAATGTTATAAATAATAATATTTCTAACATTAATACTAAGGGATATAAAAGAAGTTATGTAACATTTGAAGATACATTAAAGAAAAGTAAAGATAATTTAGAGCTTAAAACCACAAATGAAAAACACATTGATATCAATAAAAAATTTGGAGAAATAAGTGTAAAAAAAGACGAATCAGATAGTATGAAAATGGACGGGAATAATGTAGATATAGATAATGAAATGACAAATTTAGCAGCTAATACATTAGAATATAATGCTCTTATAACTACTTTAAATTCCGCGTTAGCTACTAAAAGATATATTATAAATGGAGGAAGATAAAAATGAATGCTTTTAGTTCAATGAGGATAAGTGCAAGTGGACTTGCAGCTGAAAGATTGAGAATGGATACAATATCTTCAAATATAACAAACTTTAAAACTACTAGAGGAAAAGATGGACAAAGACAACCTTATATAAGGAAAATAGCAGTATTTAAAGAGAACTTAAAGAAAGAATTAAATAAAAGTGGTAAAGGATACGAAAGTAGACTAAATGGAGTTAAAGCTGTAGGTATAGTTGAAGATAAATCTCCACTTCGAAGAGTATACAATCCAAATCACCCAGATGCCGATGAAAATGGATATGTACTTATGCCAAATGTAAATATTTTAAATGAGATGGCAGATATGATTGCAGCAACTCGTGCATATGAAGCCAATGTAACAGCAATAAATTCATCTAAAAATATGTTTATGAAAGCATTAGAAATAGGAAGATAAAAATAATACATGAGGTAATTATATAAAATAAAAAAAGAGATATAAGAGATAGGAGAAATAATATGAAGATAAATGAGTTTATACCAAGTAGTGGCATATATTCTAAGATTGATTCTTTAAATAAAGAAAAAGCTACAAGTAGCGTTAATAAAAGCTCAGAATTTCAAGATGTTTTAAAAAGTCAATTAGATAAGGTAAATGAAAAACAATTAGAGTCTGAACAGGTTACCAATGATTTTATAAAAGGTGAAGATGTAGAAGTGCATGATGTTATGATAAAAAATGAAGAAGCAAAACTTTCCATGCAACTTGCTGTACAAGTAAGAAATAAATTATTAGAGGCCTACCAAGAGATAAACAGAATGCAGGTATAGTTAGGAGTGCTAGTAATGGACAAAATTAAAGAAAAATTTAAAAACCTTATAGATAAATTTAAGGAATTAAGTAAAGGCAAAAAGATAGCATTTAGTATACTTGGAGTAGGTATAATTTCAGGACTTATATATCTGATAGTTTTTTTAAATACTACAAAATATGCTGTGCTATATAAAGATATGGATCCCAATGATGCACAAACAGTTATGACTAAGTTAAATGAAAAGAAAGTAGAATATAAAGTTGAAAATAGTTCTATAAAAGTTCCAGAAGAGAAGGTATCAGAACTTAGACTAGAACTTGCACCACAGCTTACAAGTGGAAGTAAGGGATATGAAATACTAGAAAATGCAGATAGCTTTGGTATGACAGATAAGGAAAGAGAATTAAATTATAAAATAGCTTTAGAAGGGGAACTTGCAAAAAACATAAAATCTCTTCCAGAGGTTAAAGATGCAAAAGTTTTACTTGTAATGCCACAAGAAGGTAATTTTTTCAAACAAGCAGAAAATGCCCAGGCTTCTGTAAGAATAGAATTTAACGAAGGAAAAAGTATATCAAAAGAACAGATAAAAGCAATAGTATCCTTAGTAACAGGAAGTGTTAAAAACCTAAAAAAAGAGAATGTAAAAATTATAGGAGTTCTTAATGGAAAAACTAAGGATTTAACTGATGATTTATTTAGTGAAGAAGATGGAAAAGATTTAACTTCAGTTACAGATAAGCAAAATAAATATAAAAAGAACTTAGAGAAAGAATATGTAAAGAAAATAATGAACATATTAACACCTAAATATGGTGAAGGGGTTAAAGCAGCTGTAAATGTTGATTTGGATTTTGATGCATCTGAAAAAACATCTACTGTATGGGATCCTAATAATGTAGTTAGAAGTGAAGAAATTGAAAAAGACACAGAGAAATCTAAAGACGGCAAGGTAAGTGCTGGGCCTGTGGACAATAATATGTCAAATACATATAATAATCAAGATGGAAATAGTTCATCAACACATGAAAAAACTACTAGAAATTATGAAGTAGGAAAAATAGAACAAAAAACAGTAGGAGCTCCAGGAAAAGTAAAGAAAATATCTGCATCAGTTACAATAAACGATGAAAATTTAAATCCTGTTGATAAGGATAAAATAAATAGTTTAGTTGCAGGTGCTATATCTTACGATGAAAACAGAGGAGACATTATAACTGTAGAAGGATTAAAGTTTAATGAAATAAATGATGCTAAAGCTGAAGAAGAAGCTAAAAAACAAGCAGAAGAACAAAAAGCAAAACAAAGAACATTTATTTATAAATGTATAGGTGGAGCAGTTATTGCCTTATTATTAATAGGTGGAATTATAGCACTTATAAGAAAGAGAAAGAACAAGAAAGAAGAGGCAGAGGAACAAATAGAAGGTATAGATATGTTAATTGATGATGAGGTTGAGCCTAAGGAACCTTTAAAACCAATTAATTTTGACGAAGAAAATGAAAGTACCCATATTGAAAAAGAAATAAAGAAATATGCAACTGAAAAACCAGATCAAGTTGCAGAAATTATTAAAGCTTGGATGGCAGAAGATGAGAGGTGATAAGAATGGCAAAAGAAGATAAATTAACTGGAGTTCAAAAGGCTGCCATTCTGTTTATAACTTTAGGTCCAGATGCAGCTTCAGGTATAATAAAAAAATTACCTGAGTCAGATATACAAAAAATAACTTATGAAATTGCAAATATAAGTTCAGTAAAACAAGAACAAAGAAGTGATATTCTAAATGAATTCATAGAAATGAATAAAGCAAAAGACTATATAATCGAAGGTGGATTTGAATATGCAAGAGCCCTTCTTGGAAAGGCTCTGGGAAATCAAAGAGCAAAGGAAATATTAGAAAAAGTTACCGAGGCAACACAACAATATAGACCATTTGCCATTGCCAGAAAAGCAGATGCACATCAACTTCTAAATGTAATAGCAAATGAGCATCCACAAACTATAGCTCTTATACTTTGTTATCTTCAAGCAGAGAAGTCAGCACAAATAATTGGGGAACTTCCAGAGGATATACAGTGGGAAGTTGCATACAGAGTAGCGTCTATGGACAATACCTCTCCTATGGTTATAAAAGAAATAGAAAAGGTATTAAATGGCAAGCTATCATCAGTAGTAAGAACAGATATGACAACTATAGGTGGAGTTGAAACTATTGTCGACATATTAAATCAAGTTGACAGAACAACTGAAAAGAATATTACAGAAGGACTTGAAAGACAAGATCCAGAACTTGCAGAAAAAATCAAACAATCTATGTTTGTATTCGAGGATATTATTACAATGGACGACGTTTCAATACAAAGGGTGTTAAGAGAAGTAGAAACAAAGGATCTTGCACTTGCACTGAAGGGTTGCTCAGAAGAAGTTGCAAATTGTATATTTAGAAACCAATCTAAGAGAGCTGCAGCTTCATTAAAAGAAGATATAGAATTCTTAGGACCTGTAAGACTTATGGATGTTGAAAAATCACAGCAACAAATTGTTAGCATAATAAGAAGACTTGAAGATGCTGGAGAAATAATAATTTCAAGAGGTGGAGAAGATGCCATCATTGTTTAATGTTATAAAAAATATTAGTGTAGTTTCAAATGGTTGTAAAGAAATAAATACAGAATATACCGTTCCCAAACATAAGCAAAAAGAAGATAGTGAAAAGAAAAAAGAGCTAGGAGAAAAAAATGCTAAAGACTTCATAGAAAGTTATGAAGTCTTAGCTAGAACTATGCTTGAAAAAGCAAGGCGTGAAAGTGAAGAAATTATATCAAGTTCATACAGTAAAGCTAAATCTATAGAAGAAGATGCATATACAAAAGGGTTTAACTTAGGAAAAGAAGATGGATATTCTGATGGGTATTCTGAAGGAAAATTAGCTGCTGATAAATACTATGAAGATATTAAAACTAAAGCAAATGCAGAAATAGATTTATTAAATGAAAATGCAGAGAAGATGCTTTTAAATGCTAAAGACGAATATACTAATTATTTAAAAGAAAAACAAGAAAATATAAAAGACTTAATAGTGTATATTACAAAAAAGGTACTTTTAAAAGAAATAGAAAATAGTGATTCAATAACAGATATGATAGTGGATGCACTTGAAAATGCTAATGATTCAAAAAATATAATCATAAAAACTAAAAGTATCTATAAGGATGATATAGAAGAAAAACTAAAATTATGGAAAGCCAAGACAGTTTTTAATGGAAAAATATTTGTAATAGAAGATGATAATTTAGAAGATGGACAAGCAATAATTGAAAAAGAAAATGGGAAAATTGTTGTAGATGTTATGAGCGCGTTAGATAAAATTGAGGAAGTAATTCAGTCTGAAGAAAGCTAATGAAAGTTACAGATTTATAAGGGAGGTCACATAGTGGGGATAGAGATAAATTTTGAGAATATAAAAAATAAGATAGCCAAGTGTGACTTTAAGTATACAGAAGGATTAGTAAAGCAAGTTATAGGTCTTACTATAGAAGTTGAAGGTATAAAGGCTTTCGTTGGAGAAGTTTGCACTATATACAATAAGGAAAACGAACCTATAATGTGTGAAGTAGTTGGTTTTAAAGAGGATAATGTAATATTAATGCCTCTTGGAGAACTTATTGGTATAGGTCCTGGATGCAAGGTTGTTCCCTCTAAAAAATATCTAAGTGTTAAATGTTCAGATGATCTTTTAGGAAAGGTATTAAATGGACTTGGAAAACCACTAAAATCTGAGGAAGAACTTCCAATAGGAGTAGACTATCCACTAGATACTGCACCACCAGATCCATTAAAAAGAAGAAGAATAAAAGATGAAATTGCAACTGGAGTTAGAGCAGTTGATGGATTTTTAACTTGTGGAGAAGGACAAAGAATAGGTATTTTTGCAGGTAGTGGAGTTGGAAAGAGTACAACACTTGGAATGATAGCAAGAGAAGCTAAAGCAGATATAAATGTAATTGCACTAATTGGTGAAAGAGGACGTGAAGTTCTAGATTTTATTGAAAAAGATTTAGGTGAGGAAGGCCTTAAAAAATCAGTTATAGTTTGTGCAACATCAGATCAACCTGCACTTGTAAGATTAAAAGGAGCTTTTACAGCCACAGCTATAGCAGAATATTTTAGGGATAAAGGAAAAAAAGTAATTCTTATGATGGACTCTGTAACAAGATTTGCCATGGCTCAAAGAGAAGTTGGACTAGCAATAGGAGAACCGCCAGCAACAAAAGGATACACTCCTTCAGTGTTTGCAATGCTTCCAAGACTTATGGAAAGATCAGGAATGTCAGATAAGGGTTCGATTACAGCTTTTTATACAGTATTAGTTGATGGTGATGACTTTAATGAACCAATTGCAGATGCTGTTCGTGGTATCCTTGATGGTCACATTGTATTATCAAGAGCACTAGCTGGTAAAAATCATTATCCAGCAATAGATATTTTAAATAGTGTAAGCAGACTTATGAGCGAAATTGCAACAGATGAACATAAAAAAGCTGCATCACTTGCAAGAGACTTACTTGCAACATATAAGAATTCTGAAGACCTTATAAATATAGGAGCATATGTTAGAGGAAGTAATCCTAAAGTTGATATGGCAATACAATATAATGATGAATTAAATGATTATTTAAGACAGGGAATTAAAGAACATAGCGAATTTCAAGAAAGTGTTACAAGACTTGTAAATATGTTTAATAATTAAATTTATCAAGGAGTATGATTATGCAAGGATTTAAATTTAGACTTCAATCACTTTTAGATATTAGATGTAATTTAGAAGAACAAAGCAAAATAGCTTTTAAAGAGGCACAAAGTGCAAAACAATTAATAGAAAATAAGCTAAATAATCTTAAAGAAAATTACAATAAATATTCAAAAATAGATTTTAATTGCAGTTCTATTGATAGGAAAATAAGACAAAAATATTGCAATGTACTTCAGTTTAATATAAATGAGACAAGTGTTGAACTTATTAAAAAAAATGAAATTCTAGAAGATAAAAGACAAGAATTAAAGAAAAGACAAATGGAAAGAAAAACAGTAGAAGTTTTAAGAGACAAACAACAAGATGCTTATATAAAAGAGCAAAATTTAATAGAACAAAAGGCCAATGATGAATTTGCTCTTTATGCTTATATAAGAAATTGTAAAGCTTAAACAAAGAAAGGAGGAAAAAGATGAACGATTTAGTGAATATGGCAGTAAATTTAAAAGTGCCTAATACAAAAATTAATAGTACACCCAAAGAAACTTTAGGAAATGAAAAAAACAATATTGAAATAACAGATAAAGTTAATAGTAATAATAATTTTAAAAAAATATTAAACAAAGCTACTGAAAAAAGCAGTGTAAAAAATGATGAAGTTTTTAAAGATGAAGAAATTGAAGATGTAAAAAATAATTCATCTAAAGAAGTAAAAAGTAAAAAAGACGTACTAGATTTAATTTTAATATCATTATTACAACATCTAGGAGATGATAAATCAATGGAAGAATTAAATGATTCTATCTCACAAGATGCTATTAATAATAATATATGCGATATTGAAACCTTAAAATCATCTAACAATTTACAAAAATCAGTTGCTGATATTATTAATGTATTATTGGAGGAAGGTAAGGGTTTTAATAATGAAAATAGCAAATTACAGGAACTTTTAAGTAAAATGAAATCTATAAATGATGAAGACATTAATAACTTAAATATAAAAGAAGCTATAAATGATTTAAAATCTACTTTTATGGAAGCGTCAAAGGAAGTAAAACAAGACAGCTTTATAAAAGAGAATATACTAAGTCTTATAAAAGATAAGTTAAATGAATCTAGTATGGATAAAAACAATGAGCTTAATATTATGGAGAGTTTTAGAAGTAATGATTCTCTAAAAACACTAAGTCAAATGGAAAACTTCAATAGCGATTCTAATGTTGCATATGAAAATAAAGAAGAAGAATTCCTAAAAGGTTTAACTTCAAATAATAAAAGTAAATTAGAATCAAAACTAGATAAAGTAACAAATTTCATGAATGATTTTAATAAAATTAACAGTGAAATCTCAACTGATAGCGTAGAAGTAGAGGCACCTATTAATATAAACAAAAATAATTTAGTAAATGATTTTATTAAGTCAGTAAAATACATGGAACAAAACAATGTAAGAGAAATGACAGTTAAAGTAAAACCACAGGAACTAGGTGAGGTGTTAATAAGACTTACTGTAGAAAATGGACTTATGAAAGCAAATATTACTGCTAACAATAAAGAAGCTTATAATCTTTTAAACTCAAAACTTCAGGATTTAAATAATAGTTTAGGTAATGGAGATATAAAAATTCAAAACTTTACTATTGATATATACAATGGAGATACTACATTCTTTAGCAGAGAAAACAGTAGAGAACAAAGAAATAATGCAAATGGCAATAGTAGAGGAAAGAATAGTGGAGTTTTAAAAGTAGAAGAATCTTTAAATTCTAATGATGAAATACAAAATCATCTAGAAGATAGTAATGTAAATGCTTTTGTTTAGGGGGAGAGAGAATGCCTGATATAGGAGATACAGTTTTAAAAAGCTATGGAAGTCAATTAAATGGTAATAGAACTTTCCAAAGTATAAATAAAGATAAAAATAAGGATTCTAAAAATAACTTAGATGGAAAAGTAGAAAAAGTAGAGCATTTTAGTGGTGCTACAAAAAGAGGGACAAAGATAGTAAAAAAGGGACAAGAAATGGATAAGAATGCTTTCCTAAAAATCTTAACTGCCGAACTTACCAATCAAGATCCTATGAATGCAAAAGATTCAACACAATACATTTCTCAATTAGCTCAATTTTCAAGTCTTGAACAAATGGCTAATTTAAATTCAACTATGAGTTTTAATTCAGCAGGAAATATGGTTGGAAAAACAGTAGCTTTAAGTTCTTATGATGATTACGGTAGACAATATGGTGGAACTGTAACAAATGTAAGAAAAGATGGGGATGACATTATATTAAGTGTTAATGTAGCTAAGTATAAGGGAAATGAATTAATTGGTAGAGAAGATAAAGAATTCAACTTTAAAGATGTTTCAGATGTCTTAAGTGTTCCAGATGAAAAGGATCATATGATTTCATATCTAATAGATCACATGAATTATTTAAATGATAATTTAAGTTTCATGGGTGCTTCATCTTTAATAGGTAAAAAGGTGGAAATTGAACCTAAAACATCACCAGAAAAAGATGATAAAAAAGAAAAAATAATGGGTACAGTCCTTGAAACATTTAGAAGCAAAGAAGGAATAAAAGTAAAAGTTAAATTAGATGGTGAGGGTGAAGAAAAAGAATTCTTGTATTCAGAGGTTATGAAAATAAGAAAATAATTTTTAGGTGTGATAAAAGTGGGATATAGAATTATAAATGGAAATTTATATCCGATTGGAAATTTTCCAGAGGCAATTACAAGCAATCAAAAGACAAAAAAGAGTCAAGGTGATTCTTTTGGAGAATTACTAAAAAGTGAGATACAAAAAAAGTCTAATACAGAAATAGATTTTAAAATATCTAATCATGCTGCAAAAAGACTGAATGAAAGAAATATAATGCTATCGAAAAAAGATATTGAAAACATAAATAAAGGAATAGATATAGCAGAAGAAAAAGGATCTAAAGATTCAGTAATACTTTATAAAAACATGGCACTAATTGCAAGTATAAAAAATAGAACCATAATAACTGCAGTAGAAAAAGAATCTTCAAAAGGTAATGTTTTTACAAACATAGATAGTGTTGTTTTATTATAGGCTGGACCGAAAGGAAGCCAAAAACTTGGGGAATGATGGAACCAAGTAAAAAATGGAGGTTATGAATAATGTTAAGATCAATGTACGCTGGAATAAGTGGAATGAAAGTAAATCAAACAAAACTTGATGTTACAGGTAATAATATAGCAAACGTTAGTACAACAGGATTCAAAAGTTCAAGGGTTAGATTTAAAGATATGTTAAGTCAAAACATGGGAGAAGCAGTTGGCCCTGGAAGAAACCAAGGTGGTGTTAATGGTAAGCAAGTAGGACTTGGGGTTCAAGTTGCAGGTATAGACACTGTAATGAGCCAAGGTATGATGCAACCAACAAGCAGAAACCTAGACGTTGCAATGGACGGAACAGGATACTTCATAGTAGCAAAAGGTGCACTTCCAGAAAGCAATGCTGGCGGAATTGCAGTAAGTGAAAGTGAACATACAATGAGTGGTGGAGCTTTCCAAGTAAACTATACAAGAGATGGATCATTTACATTAGACCATCAAGGAAATCTTTTAACTTCTGATGGATACAGAGTTATGGGATATGCAATAAATGAAAAAGATAGTACAGGTAATGCTACAGGTGATGTTAGTATAGATTACAATGCAAATGGTGCAGTGAATTTTGTAAATGCAGATGGAGAATTTGGATTAAAAGCTTCAAATACATTAGTGCCTTTAAGAATTCCTGATAGTGTTCATATGAAAGCCACTACAAAAGACAAACAAAATATGATAATTACAAATGGAGATAAGATATTATTTGATAATGATGGGGATGCAACAAATGGAATACAAGGTTTCCCTGAAATAAGTTTAGATGACACTTTTAAAGGTAAAGAAAACGTAAAAGTGGAAATAAAATATGATACAAAGGACAAAGCAGGAAAAGATAAAGGGTGGATAATATTTTTAAATGGAAAAAAAACCTTTTTAGAAGCAAATGCATCTGAGATAGATGATGCTGCAATAGATGGTGTAGATGCTGCTCTTCTGAGTGCATCAGAAAAAAAGGATATTAAAGAATTATTAAATGGAAGTAAAATTACTATTACTGACCCTGATCCTAATACTACAAATATTGATACAGATGATAAAAAAGCAAAATACAAATGGTCATTCACTCTACAACCTGAGTGTGACAAAAAACTTAGAAGTTTTGCAATAGAAAAAGATGGACTAGTTAAAGGGGTGCTTGATGATGGTACTGTTACAGCACTTGGTCAAATAGCTACAGCATCATTTAAAAACCAAGAAGGACTTAAAAAAGAAGGTAAGAACCTTTATTCTAATACAGCCAACTCAGGTGTTCCAACAGTTAGAAGTGGACTTGGAACTCCAAAGAATCTTGATAATGGAGATGGATATGGTGAAATGCTACAAGGTATGCTTGAAATGTCAAATGTTGACCTTGCAGAACAATTCACAGATATGATAGTAACAACAAGAGCTTTCCAAGCTAGTGGAAAAATGATATCAACTGGAGATGAAATTCTTCAAGATATTATAAACCTTAAGAGATAATAATTAAAAAACAAAGGAATACCTAAAACAAGGGAATATACAAAACAAGGGGAGAGATAGGAAACAAAACAAGAAAAAAATAGAGCTTATTTTCCTGTTTTTCCTACTCCCAGGGTTTTCCTATTTACTTGTTTTTAAAATAAAAATAAGGAGTGTTGCAATGATAAAACTAAAGGGATTAAATAGTAAAGAACTATATTTAAATGAAGATAATATAGAAAAAATAGAAGAAGTTCCAGAAACTTTAATAACACTTAGTAACGGAAAAAAGTATATTGTGCTTGAAACTACTAAAGACGTAATAGATAAAATAATAGAGTTCAAGAGAAAAATTTTTACCGTAGATTTGTAGGAGGCATTTAACAATGAAAAAACAAGATATTTTAACTCTTGTAGGTATGCTTGCTGGGTTTGGAGTTATTATATATGGTATGCTTGGCGGTGGTGGAACATTTGGAATGTTCATAGATATGCCATCAGTTGCGATAACCATAGGAGGTTCGTTTTGTGCATTATTAGTTAATTATCCAGCAGATGAACTAAAAAGAGTTTTTAAGGTACTAGCACAATCTTTTAAAGAAACTAGTATGTCAGGATTAGATATTGTATCACAATTTGGTGATTTATCTAAAAAGGCAAGAAGAGAAGGATTATTATCCCTTGAAGATGATATTGAAAAAGTAAAAGATGATTACCTAAGAAAGGGTCTTCAAATGGTTGTAGATGGTATAGAGCCTGAAACCATAAGAGAGATACTTGAACTTGAAATTGGAGAAATGGAAAAAAGGCATAAAGATGGTGCTGATGTTTTAAAAGCTTGGGCTGGATATGCACCTGCATTTGGTATGTTAGGTACATTAATAGGACTTATACAAATGCTTGCAAACCTAGATGATCCAGGAAACTTAGGACCTGGAATGAGTAAAGCTTTAATAACTACATTCTATGGATCTTTAATTGCCAGCTTAATTTTAAATCCTATGGCTGCAAATCTTATGTATAAAAGTAGTAAGGAATGTACTATTAGAGAAATGATGTTAGAAGGTGTACTAGCTATTCAATCAGGAGTTAATCCAAGAATTGTTGAAGAAAAACTTGTGTCTTATTTAAATCCAGTAGATAAGAAGATTTATCAAGAAACACAAGCAGCTAGTGAGGTGGAAACTAATGTCTAGAAGAAAGAAGATACAACAAAGTGAAGGCGGAGGTGAAGAATGGTTACAAACCTATGCAGATACAATTACACTGTTACTTACATTCTTCGTTCTATTATATGCATCTTCTAATTTAGATGTTGTTAAATTTAAGCAAATGTCTTCATCATTTCAAAATGTATTCTCTGGAAACAATAGTAATTCTATACTAGATTTTAATGCTAGTGGAGAAGCACCTATTGTTGGACCACCAGAAGAAATGGGTTCTAAAGTAGCTAATGACAATGAAGAAATGTATAGTAAGGTAAAGGATTTTACAAGTAAAAACAATTTAGATAGTACTGTACAAGTAAAAAAAGATGCTAGAGGAATTATCCTTGAACTTAAAGAGAATATACTATTTGATAGTGGTCAAGCTGATTTAAAATTATCCAGTAAAGAAATATTAGATAAGATTTCAGCACTTATAGAATCTGTTCCTAATGGAATAATTATTGAAGGACACACTGATAATGTTCCTATACATAACAGCAAGTATGATAGTAACTGGGAGTTATCTACTCAAAGGGCTGTTAATGTTTTGAAATACTTTGTGGTGAGCAAAGGTGAAAAACCAGAAAAATTTCAGGCAGCAGGGTATGGTGAATATCATCCTATAGCTAAAAATGATAATTATGTAGATAGAGCTAAAAATAGAAGAGTAAATATATTAATCGTAGGCGAAAAGGAGAAAAAGTAATATGGCTGAAGCAGAAAAAAAACCAAGCAAATTTGGAAGTGTTTTTAAAGTTATATTAGTTGTTTTTTTAGCAGTAATTCTTCTTGGAGGAGGAGTTTTTGCAGGATACATGGTAGCTTCTAAGACAAATCCTAGAGGAGTTGTAATAAACACTGTACAACAAGAAACGTTAAACTTAAAAACTTTTGGGCTTGATGAATTTTTATTAAACTTAAAATCAGATGATAATTCAAGTAGATATTTAAAAACAAATATCTCAATAGGATATGCAGATGTAAAAGAAAATAAAGAATTAGAAGGTGAACTAAAAGATAAAAAAGCAATTATTAGGGATACTATTAATTCTGTACTTAGAAGTAAGAAAAAAGAAGATTTTGCAACTAATGAACAAGTTGAAAAAATAAAAAAAGAAATTAAAGATAAGATAAATCCTCTTTTACAAAATGGACAAATATATAATGTTTATTTTTCAGAAATAATAATTCAATAGGAAAAGAAGATATGGGATTAAAAGAAACAATAACATTATTTATTAAAGTTATGATTTTTCTTCCGTTTATAATATTTATGATATATGCATTTTTTAAATATGGTGGAGCTAAATTGCAAGAAATACAAAACGGAAGATACATGAAGATATTAGACAGAATACCCCTTACTAAAGATAACAGTCTTCTAGTAGTTAAAATAGGAGAAAAGGGGTATGTAGTATCTTCTGCACAGGGTAAAATCGACATACTTCTGGAACTTGATGAAGAGGAAATTAAAAAAGTTGAAATGACTACAAAAGTTCCAGAGTATGCAAATATAAAAGATGTTATGAAAAAACTGAAGTTTAAAAAGGAAGATTTAAAATGAAAAAAAAGAAATTTAGTATAGTTATTTTGGTTATGTTTGCTCTTGCAATATTAGGAGCTACAAAGGCATACGCTGCACCAAATACAATACCAATTCCAAAAATAAATGTTTCTGTGGATCAAGCAAGTAGTCCTAAGGATTATGTAGACAATATAAAGTTACTTATTATGTTGACTGTAATTTCTTTGCTACCATCTTTTCTAGTTATGATGACAAGTTTTACTAGAATAATAGTAGTTTTAGGATTTATGAGAAATGCACTTGGAACTCAACAAGCTCCACCTAACCAAATCTTAGTAGGACTAGCTTTGTTTTTGACAATTTTTATTATGACTCCTACTTACAAGACTATAAACAAAGAAGCTATAAAACCGTTTTTGGAAAATAAAATAACTCAAACAGAGGCACTTAACAATGCTGCAAAGCCAATGCGTGAGTTTATGTTAAAGCAAACAAGAGATAAAGACTTAGAATTATTCTTAGATGTTTCAAAAACAGATAAAAAAAATATAACAAAAGAAAATGTTCCTATGTATGTAGTTATTCCATCATTTATAATTAGTGAACTTAAAACAGCTTTTAAAATAGGATTTTTACTTTTTGTACCGTTTTTAATTATAGACATTGTTGTAGCAAGTGTGCTTATGTCTATGGGAATGTTTATGCTACCACCAGTCATGATTTCTCTTCCATTTAAGTTACTATTATTTGTTATGGTTGATGGATGGTATCTACTGGTTAAATCGTTGGTAATGGGATACTCGTCGTGAGGTGATATAAATGAGTGAAGAAATGGTAATAGGGATATTAAAGGATGCAATGTATACTGGAATAATAGCGTCAGCTCCTATACTTATAGCATCTATAGCAATAGGTCTTTTAATAAGTATTTTTCAAGCAACTACTCAAATACAAGAGCAGACACTTACATTTGTACCTAAACTAATAGGAGTTGCTATAGTTGGACTTATTACAGCAAAGTTTATAAATCATACTGTAGTTGGATTTACTGAAAGGATATTTGCAATAATTGCAAATATAAGTCATTAGGTGATATGAGTCTTGATTAATGTAACTTATTTTCTTGGAGTTTTTTTAGTATCATTAAGGATACTTTCTTTTATAGAAGTAGCCCAAATATTGTTTCCTAAAGGAACACCTAAGGTAGTGAAAGTAATGTTTGGTGTTATCCTGGGATTCATGATAATTACAGGAATAGATTATTCATATGTAAATGATATAAATAGTAATTTAATGATTATTATGTATGCTATAATTGAAATATCTACTGGTGTTATCTTGGGATTTATTACAAATATATGTTTCTCATGTATAAGATATGCAGGAGCCTTTATGGACTTGCAAGTAGGATTTGCAATGATGTCTATGTTTGATCCAAATGCTAATAGTAATACAACATTAATAGAAAGAATGCTTTATTGGTTTAGTTTAATAGTATTTATAATTGTAGATGGACCTAATATGCTTATAAAGATATTAGTAGAAAGTTTTAAAGTTGTGCATATTGGACAATTTATATTAAACCAACAAAGTGCTATGCATGTTATAAATGTTTTTATTAAGTATTTTCAACTTGGAATTAGAATTGCTATACCAATAGTACTTATAATAATACTTACAGATTTGACAATGGGACTTGTTGCCAAATCTGTTCCTCAATTAAATGTAATGATACTTGGAATGCCTGTTAAGATTGTTTTGGGACTAGGAGTTTTATCTCTTTGTCTCCCTGTAATATTTAATATTATTGGAAGTGCTTTTGACAATATTCCAAGTAGTATAAGAGAATTATATAAAGTATTTCCTATGATATTTATATTCGCTTCTGATGATAAAACAGAAGAAGCTACCCCTCATAAGTTAAGTGAAGCACGAAAAAAAGGGCAAGTTGCAAAAAGTAAGGAAGTAAATTCCGCTATTATATTATTAACATCGACTATTATTCTTTTAACTTTAGGGGAGTATGTTGCAAATTCATTAAAAAAGGATATAATCGAGTTTTTTACGAATTATTTAAATATGAACTTAAATTCTGGAAGTCTTCAAAGTATTATAGTTACCATTGCATGGAGATTTGCAGTAGTATTTTTACCTGTGGTGTTACCTCTTATGATAATGGGAGTAGGAGCTAATTTACTTCAAACAGGATATATAAATTCAAAGGAAACATTAAAACCACAATTATCAAAGATTAATCCTATAAATGGATTTAAAAAAATCTTTTCTATGAGAACTGTTATGGAACTTTTAAAGGATATTGCAGTTATATTTGTAATAGGCTACGTAGGATATGGCTTTTTAAAGAGTAATTTTAATAAAGTTTTATCTATGACAAGTCTTAGATTTCCGGTCATAATTACATCCTTTTTAAAGCTTACAACTACTATATTTTTTAGAGTTTCATTAGTTATGATTGCAATAGCTCTTATAGATTTTATGTATCAAAAATTTCAATTTAAAAAAGATATGAGGATGTCTAAGCAAGAAATTAAAGAAGAATTTAAACAAATGGAAGGAGATCCTCAAATAAAAGGTAAAATAAAGCAAAAGCAAAGAGAAATGGCAATGGGAAGAATGATGCAAAGTGTACCAGATGCATCTGTTGTAATAACTAATCCAACTCACATTGCAGTAGCTTTGAAATATGAAGATGGCAAAGATAGTGCGCCTACCCTTGTAGCCAAAGGTAGTGATTATATTGCTATAAAGATTAAAGAAATAGCTAAAGAAAATGAAGTACCTATTATAGAAAACAAGCCTTTAGCTAGACTTATATTTAAAGAGGTAGAACTTGAAAGTGAAATACCTTCTGAAATGTATCAAGCAGTAGCTGAAATTTTAGCACTTGTATATAAACTAAAAAGAAAAAAGTAAAGGGTGAGTGCTTTGGAAAGTAATAGAAGGATAAATTTTAATGCTAAAAATTATTTTGATATGATGGTTGCATTTGGTGTTATGGGAATTGTTATGATGATAATTATTCCTATGCCAACGTGGATTTTAGATGTATTTATAGCATTAAATATCACTATTGGAACAGTAATTATTTTATTAACTATGTTTACTACAGAAGTACTTCAATTCTCTGTATTTCCTACAATGTTACTTATTACAACATTGTTTAGATTAGGACTTAATATATCATCAACAAGACTTATTTTAAGAGATGGATATGCAGGTAAGATAATTGAGACTTTTGGAAACTTTGTTACAGGAGATAACTATGTAGTTGGTGTAATTATATTCTTAATTATAATTATAATCCAGTTTGTAGTAATTACAAATGGTGCGGGTAGAGTATCAGAAGTATCAGCAAGATTTACTTTAGATGCTATGCCAGGAAAACAAATGAGTATTGATGCAGATTTAAATGCAGGACTTATATCAGAAACAGATGCAAGGGAAAGACGTGAAAAAATACAAGAAGAAGCAAGTTTTTATGGAGCTATGGATGGTGCGTCTAAATTTGTAAAGGGTGATGCCATTGCTGGTATAGTTATAACACTTATAAATGTTATTGCTGGAATAATAATTGGAGTTGTTCAAAAGGGAATGCCAGCTAATGAAGCTGCTACAGCTTATGTAAAACTTACTATTGGTGATGGACTTGTATCGCAAATACCTGCTCTTTTAATATCAACAGCTTCAGGTATACTTGTAACACGTTCAGCATCTACTGAAAACTTTGGTAATTTACTTGTAAAGCAGTTAACAGGATTTCCTAAAGTTTTAGCTGTAGCATCAGCAGTACTTTTATTTTTAGGATTCATTCCAGGGCTTCCAAAATTAGCCTTCTTTATATTTGCTTTAGCTACAGGGGTAAGTGCATACATATTGTACAAAGAAGAAAAAGAAAATGTTGTTATGCAAATACAAACAGAACAAGAAGAGCTTATAGAAACAGAAAGGCGAGAACCAGAAAATGTTACAAATTTAATTTCTGTAGAGCCTATGGATATAGAAATAGGTTATGGACTTATACCACTTGCAGATGAGGCATCTGGAGGAGATCTTCTTCAAAGAATTGCATCTGTTAGACGCCAGTGTGCCATTGAAATGGGTATAATTGTACAACCTATAAGAATAAGGGATAATCTTCAACTTCAAACAAATGAATATGTTATAAAAATTAGAGGAACTATTATTACAAAAGGAGAACTTATGCCAAGTATGCTTCTATGCATGGATCCAACAGGTGAAGATATGGATATGCAAGGTATTAGAACAGTTGAGCCAACCTTTGGACTTCCAGCTATATGGATAAACAATGATCAAAGGGAAGAAGCAGAAATTAAGGGACTTACAGTTGTAGATCCAACTACTGTTATGGTTACTCATTTAACAGAAACAATAAAGGCTCATTGTTACGAATTACTTGGAAGACAAGAGACAAAGATGATAATAGATACTGTAAGAGAAAAGTACGAGACAGTAGTAGATGAGCTTATACCAGATTTAATGACTATTGGAGAAGTGCAAAAAGTGCTTCAAAGTTTATTAAAAGAAAAAGTTTCAATAAAAGATATGGTAACTATATTAGAATCTCTTGCAGACAACTCTAGAAATACAAAAGATATAGAAGTTTTAACTGAGTATGTTAGATTTGCACTTGCAAGAAATATATGTAATCCACTGGTTGATGAAAATAATATACTTACTGTTGCAGTATTATCACCAGAACTTGAAGATTTAATAGCAAATAACATTCAAAAATCAATGCAAGGATCTTTCCCAGCGGTAGATCCAGAAATTACAACAAGTATATTTGAATCTATTAAAGAAGTTCTAGATAATGTTCAATTTTTTGATAATCAGCCTGTATTATTGGTTTCACCTAAGATACGACCTGCATTTAGAAAACTTACAGAAATGGTGTTTCCAAATTTAACGATATTATCTTTAAATGAAGTACCTAATAATGTGGAAATTAGAACTGAAGGAGTTGTAACTTATCAATGATAGTAAAGAAGTATTTGGTTAGTAATATGAATGAAGCTATGAATAGGATAAGATATGAGCTTGGGCGTGATGCCGTAATAATAAACCAAAGAAAAATTAGAAGAAAAGGACTAAGAGGATTTTTTTCTCCTAAAGTATTAGAGGTTACAGCAGCAATAGATAATAAAGAGAAAATAAATAAACCGGTAGAGGAAAGTATAAATGCCATAAAAAATGTTTTGAAAAATAAGGACGTGGATAAAAAAGAAGAAGTCCAAAGACAAGCTAAGGTACAGCCTAAAATAGAGAGCAATATTATAAAAGAAAATACAGTAGAAAGAGAAGTTAAAGAAGAAAAAAGAGTATTATATGGAAAAGATATTTTTGCACAATTAGATAATACAGTTAAAGAAAACAATTATTTAATTAAAGAAATGCAAGATATGAAAAAAATGATAAGTAATCTTTCAGAAGTTGCGGTAGCATCTTCTGAAAGTAAAAAAAGTTTTACAGAAAAATTATTAGAAAATAGCGATTTAAATAAAAGTATCATAAGAAAAATAGAAAAGATAGTTGATGAAAATACAAAGGATATAGAGGATAAAGAAAAAGTTAAAGAGGCAATTTGTGACATTGTACCTGTAAGTCATGATGATATAAAAGGAGTGGTAGCTTTAGTTGGACCAACAGGAGTTGGAAAAACTACAACTATAGCAAAGCTTGCTGGAAGACTTGCCCTTATAGAGAAGAAAAAAGTTGGTCTTATAACAGTTGATACCTATAGAATTGGTGCAATAGAGCAATTAAGTACATATGCAAGTATAATGTCTATTCCCTTTAAATCAGTTTTTTCTATAAAAGAAATGGAAGCTGCACTAGAATCTATGAAAGATTGTGAAATTATATTGTTAGATACAACAGGACGTAGTAGTAAAAATATTATGCAAATTGCAGAACTTAATGCTTTTGTTCAAAAGGCAAATAGTAAAAATGTGTTTTTAGTTATAAGTGCAACAACAAAAAATAGAGATATAGAATCTATTATAGAAGGATATAAAACACTAAATTATACAAATGTAATAATTACTAAATTAGATGAAACTACAACTTATGGTTCTATTTTAAATATTTTAAATAGTGCAAATAAACCACTTAGTTTTGTGACAACAGGACAAAATGTACCAGATGATTTTAAAAGTATAACAAAAGAGGAAGTTGCAAAGCTTGTACTAGGAGAAGAAACTATATGTTAGATCAAGCTGAGAGATTAAGGGCTTTAGCTAAAAGTAATTTAAAGTCCTCTGAAGAGTGTAAGGAAAATGAAAATACTGGTACAAAAATAATTACAATTACATCAGGAAAAGGTGGAGTTGGTAAGAGTAATTTTGTTGTTAATTTAGGAATAGTATTACAAAAAATGGGGAAAAGGGTGCTTATATTAGATGCAGATGTTGGCATGGGAAATGACGATATATTAATGGGTTTTTTACCTAAGTACAATATATATGATGTAATACTTCAGCATAAAGAGTTAGAAGAAGTACTAATACAAGGACCATATGGAATAAAGCTACTTCCAGCAGGTACAGGATTAAATAAAGTAGATGAAATGGATAATGAAAAGAGAAGTATATTTCTAAATAAATTGGACAAGTTAAATGATTTAGACTTTATATTAATGGATACAGGAGCTGGCATAAATAGAAATGTACTTGCTTTTGTGGAATGCTGTGAAGAACTTGTTATTGTCACAACTCCAGAGCCTACATCTTTAACTGATGCCTATAGTCTTATGAAAGCCATTGTTCATTTTAAAATAAAGGATAAAGCAAAAATTGTTATAAATAAAGTGTTAAATTATGATGAAGGAAAAAGAACATTTGATAAATTTAATAATGCTGCAAAAAGGTTTTTGAATATAGAGCTTCAACATTTAGGAAATGTATCAGAAGATTTAAAAGTTATACAATCTGTAAGAAGTCAAAAACCATTTGTTATTAATTTTCCTAATTGCAGGGCTTCACTTGATATAGAAGAAGTAGCATTAAAATTATGTGGATATGGCAAGAAAAATAGTTCATATGGAATGCAAGGATTATTTAAAAGAATATTTAACATCTTTTCATAAGGGGGAATACAAATGACCGATTTAAAATTTAAGATAAATAATAAAGTTGAGATAATTGATGAAGAAGGAGAAGTATATAGCTCAGATATACAAGATACCAATGAAGACTCTGTAGCTATTAGTATACCAATAAAAGATTCGGCATATTTACCGTTAAGAAAAAACAATATAGTTGATGTTTTATATTACGATGGAAATAGTATATATAGCTTTACTTCTTCTGTAAAGACTAGAACTAGTTCTAATATACCACTTATATGGATTTATAAACCTAAAAATTATAAAAAAATTCAAAGAAGAAAATTTGTTAGGGTTTCTACATTGAGCAAAGGAATATTTGCAAAAATAGACAGAACATTAAAATTAACTAAAGAAACAATAAAAAATCTTAAATTTTCAAAGTGTAATATAGTGGATTTAAGTGGTGGTGGAGTAAGAATTAGAACTCGTGAAGAATTAGAAAAAGAAGATATATTAGCATTAATTATCCCAATTGATAAAAATAATATGATACTTAAAACCCAAATAAAAAGATGTGGTCAAAAGAGTGCGGAGTATAACGAATATGGACTTAGTTTTATAGATATTTCTGTAAATATGCAAGATGAAATAGTAAAATATGTATTCACCATAATGAGACAACAGATGAGAAAAGGACTAAAGGAGGAATGAAAATGTCCATAGCTAGCAATGATCATAATAAGGAAGAAATAGTAAAAAAATATATACCACTTGTAAAATACATAGCCTCAAGGGTTATAATTGGTAAAACTAAATATATTGAGTTTGAAGATTTGCTAGGTTATGGTATGCTTGGCTTAATGGATGCTTTTAACAAATTTGATAAGTCAAAAGGAATGAAATTTTCAACTTATGCATCCATTAGAATAAGAGGGTCTATGATTGATGAAATTAGAAAAAATAGTCCTATATCAAAAGGAGCAATGGACAAGTTAAACAAGTATAATTCTGCTATAGAATCTCTTCAAAAAAGAAATTTAGCTGAGCCTAATATAAAGGACATAGCAAAAGAACTTGATATGACAGTAAAACAAGTTGGGGAAATAGAGAATTTTATAAATTATATTTCCATTGTATCCTTAGAAGACTTAATATTTTCAGAGGATGATGATATTTCTTTAATGGGAACTATAGAAGATATAAATAGCCCAAATCCAGAGGAAGAATATGAAAATGATGAAAAATTGGAGTATTTATCAAAAGGGCTAGACATGTTAAATGAAAAGGACAGAACTGTATTATCCCTATATTATTATGAAGAGATGACATTAAAGGAAATTGGTAAAATTCTTGGTGTTTCAGAGTCTAGAGTATGTCAATTACATAGTAGAGCTATAGTACATCTTAGAAAAGAATTGGCTAAGCTTAAATACGAGATTTAGAGAGGTATAGTTTATGGGAACAGCGTTTGTACTTTTAATTATTGGCATATGTTTAATATTTTTAAATATTAGAGGATTAAATAAAGAAAAGAATTCTTTTGAAAATGTGCTAAATAAAGAAAAAGTAAATATGGATGATGTAAAATTAGAGATTGGAAGTCTTAGAAAAGAATTTGCAGAAACTCTTCTTGAAGTTCAAAGGGAAATAGTGGCTATAAAGGAAAAATTGGATATGGAAGAAAATTTACATACAAATGATGATGAAAGTTATAAAGAAAAAACCATTTATGACGATAAAATAGAGAACATAAAAGACATTGTTGATATTGATTTTAATAAAGAAGTTGTTGAAGATAAAAAAGAAAATAAATTAAGAATTAAAGAAGTTAGAGACCTTATAAATAAAGGATTAAGTATTGAGGAAATAGCTGATGTTCTTAAAGTAGGCAAGGGGGAAATATTATTAATAAAGGAATTATATCTAAAATAAAAAAAATAGTTGATTTCTTGAGTGATAGAAGGGTGCTTGCGGGAATAGGAATAGGAATTGTTATTTCAACTTTACTTATGATAAATACTAAAATTCAATATAATTTGTCTAGATACAAAATAGAAATGAAGGCAAGGGAATATGGAATGGAGTATAAAGATGAACATAAGGTTATAGAAAAGACACCTTCTAATAATTCAAATAATAAGGATGTGAAAAAATGATTAGAAGTATATATACGGCTGTATCAGGTTTAATAAATCAAGAAGCTCAACAAGATGTTATAAGTAACAATTTAGCAAATGCAACTACTGTAGGATATAAAAAAGATAATTTAGTAGGAAAAAGTTTTAAAGATGTTATGATGCATAATTATGATAAAGTTGTAGGAGGCAAACACGTTAAAAATGATATTGGAATGCTTTCTATGGGAAGTAAACTTGACCAAAGTTATACAAACTTTACTCAAGGAGTACTAGAATCTACAGATAAGTCTACAGATTTTGCCCTACAAGGAAGAGGATTTTTTGTAGTATCACGTAATAGTAGAGTAGCTGGCGGTGGACAAAATTTTTATACTAGAGATGGACATTTTCATGTTGAGAGAACGGGATATCTTGTAAATAGTAGTGGAGACAGAGTAATGGGGCAAAACATGAGAACTGGAGCTATGGAACCAATATATTTAGGAAATGAAAGAACTGGTCCTTCAAAAATATCTTGTAATGATAGAGGAGAGTTATTTTTAGATGGAAGTTTAAAATATAAAATTAATGTAGTTGATTTTGATAACTACGAAACACTAAGAAAACAAGGAGATAATCTTTATTCTGGTGGAAATCCAAGAGCTTATAATGGAGCAATTGTAAAGCAAAATTATCTTGAAAAGTCAAATGTTAATGTAATGGAAGAAGTATCAGATATGATGATGACTATGAGAAATTTTGAAAGTAATCAAAAATTAGTACAATCTTTAGATGAAACTTTAGGTAAAACAGTTAATGAAGTTGGAAGAGTATAAACCTTTAAGGATTTAGGGGGAATAAAAGATGCTTAGAAGTATATGGAATTCAAGAAGTGGTATGGCAGCAGAAATGGAAAAACTTAATACTATTTCTAATAATATGGCAAACTCAACTACTGTAGGATATAAAAGAGTAGATGTAAAATTTAATGATTTAATGCAAGAAAATTTAGATAGACTAGGATATCCAGTAACTAAGGGAAAACCTCAATTTACAGGAACAGGAGTTAGAGCTACAGAAATTGAAAGAGACAATTCACAAGGCAATTTACTTCAAACTGGTAATAATACAGATATAGCAATAGATGGTGAGGGATTTTTTAAAGTTCAGGATGGAGAAGGAAGAACCTTTTATACAAGAGGTGGTTCATTTAATATAGATAACCTAGGAACTGTTGTAGATAAAAGCGGTAATAGACTTATTATATTAAATGAAGCAGGAGTTAATGTAAATAAACCAGGAATTGGTTTTAAAAATAGTTCTTTTATTATTAATGAAGAAGGATATGTAGTAGGTAAAGGAAATGAAAATTTAAGAATACCTATTTTTGAACCAAAGGGTAATGATTGCATGAAAAGTATAGGAGACAACCTATACGTATGTAATGAGCCAAATTTAATTGTAGAAAAGGACACTAAAGATTTTTCTTTGCTTCAAGGATATACAGAACAATCTAATGTAGATTTAGGAAAAGAAATGGCGGATCTTATAATAACTCAAAGAGCATTCCAATTAAACTCATCAGCACTTAAAACTGCAGATGAAATGTGGGGAATGGCAAATAATCTTAGAGGAAGATAATCTGGGATTCTTCAAGAAAGGGAGTAGGAAAAAGACAGTAAATATCTTATTTACTGTCTTTTTAATATGTCCTAATTCCTTGTTTTAGGTTGGAATCGATGTTTTATTCTTGACTTAGCTCGATTGCTTTTGTAATAGGTGGAATTACTTGTTTCTTTCTTGAAAGTAATCCAGGAACATATGCTGAGTTATCTTTTAGAGTAACATTGAACGCTCTTTCTATGTAATCAGCTCTATTTCCAACAGCCATTACTTCAGAACCATCTTGTATTATATCTGTTAATAATAATACAAGTAAGTCGTAGTTATTTTCTTCACAATTTTTTTCCATGTAATTAAGCATTTCTTCTTTCATTGGTTTAAAACCTTCTATATCCATAGTGCTAACTTGAGCTACACCAACTTTATGGTTTAATAATGAGAAAGTTTTAAAGTCTGTGTTAAATATTTCTTCAACTGTACGACCAACAAGTGATGTTCCAGCTTTAAACATTTCTTTAGCGTATTCTTCAACATCTATTTCAGCTATTTTAGCTAGCTTTTCTACCATTGCTTTGTCAACAGGAGTAGATGTTGGTGATTTAAATAATAATGTATCAGATATTATAGCACTGCAAAGAAGTCCTGCTGTTTCTTTAGATGGAGTAAGGCCATTTTCAAAGAATATAGAACCTATAATTGTACCAGTACATCCAACTGGTTGATTTCTAAAGTATATTGGATTGCTAGTTTGTATATCTGCAATTCTGTGGTGATCTATGATTTCTGTAACTTCAGCTGTTTCAAGACCGTCTACAGATTGAGCAGATTCGTTATGGTCAACTAGTATAACTTTTTTATTAACTCTTGATATTAAGTGGAATCTAGAAATCATACCTAATACTTTATTGTTGCTATCTAGTATTGGATAGCTTCTAAATCTAGTTTTTGCCATAGCTTCTCTAACATCTTCAACGTGATCTGTATCTCTAAAGCAAATAAGTTCTTCTTTGCTCATAACGTATCTTATAGGGATACTTTGAACTATCATTCTTGAAGCTGTAAATGAGTCAAATGGAGTGCTTATAACTGTACATTTGTTAGCTTCAGCAAAATCTAAAACTTTTTTAGAAACTTCATGATTTCCAGCTACTATCATTAAAGATGCTTTGTTTTCGATAATTGACATTTGTGTATCTTCTCTATCTCCAAAAATTACAACATCTCCAGTTTCCATTATCTTTTTCATGCTTTCTGGATTCATGGCAGCAACTATTATTTTTCCACCACAAAATTCTAAATCTTTATTTTCGTAAAGAGTTCTAGCAGATAATGCATCTATTACATTTTTTAATGGTGTTTTACTTTTAGTTAAAATATAATTATCCCATATATCCATATAAGCGGAAGTTAAGTTTGATAAACTAACGATTCCTAAAAATTTATTATCATTATCAACTACAGGGATAGTTTTTACTTTATATTTTTTCATGTCAAACCATGCAGTTTTTAAAGATGTTTCTGGTGTTAAAGGTGGTACTTTATCCATTTCAAGATCTTTTACAAGTGGTCTTAAAGTTTTTACAAGTTCAGGCTTTTGTACTTTAAAGTAGTCAAGAGCAAATTGAGTTTCACGACTAACTTCCCCAAGTCGTATAGGTTTTGCTTTTACATTAGCAGATTTATTTTTGAATTCTGCATAAGCAAGTGCTGAACATATTGAATCCGTATCTGGATTTCTATGTCCCGTAATGTAGATCATATCTTTCATCTTATGCTACCTCCTAAAAAAATTGTCTTTTACTATTTTACCATAAAATCATATAATTTTATTATTTTTTAAAAAAAATATATTTTTCTCATATCATGGTACATATAAATCATATATTAGTTTAAGGAAATAAAAAACTTAGATAATTAAAATGGTTGCTTAAAATGATAGGAGGAGGAACATGAATAATGAAAAATTTTTGAGAAAAGGGCTTACAAGTAGTGAAGCAGAAAAAGGGATAAAACAATATGGATTAAATGTACTAGAGAAAAAGAAAAAAGTATCTCCAATAAAAATATTCTTAGAACAATTCAATGATTTTATTATTTGGGTTTTACTTGTAGCTACAGCTTTATCTGCTGCCATGGGACAAAAGGCAGATGCTATAACTATAATTATTATAGTCGTTATGAATGCTATTTTAGGATTTGTTCAAGAATATAAAACAGAAAAATCCTTAGAGGCACTTCAAAACTTAGCAGCGCCCACATCTAAAGTGTTAAGAGATGGAGAGGTAAAAGTTATAAGTGCAGAACAGTTAGTACCTGGAGATGTTATTATTTTAGAAAGTGGAGATAGAATTCCAGCAGATGCTATTTTTATAGAAGGTAATAGTTTAGTTGTAGATGAATCACTTTTAACTGGTGAATCAATTGGAGTAGAAAAAAATATTGGTGGTAAAAATAGCAATATATATATGGGTACAGTAGTTTTAAAGGGAAAAGGAAGAGCATTAATTGAGAAAACAGGTATGAAAACTGAAATGGGAAAAATTGCAGATATGTTAGATAACATAGAAAGCGAAAAATCTCCATTAAAGAAGAAACTAGCTTCCCTTGGAAAAGTAATGGTAGCGGTTTGTATTGTAATATGCATAATGGTAACTATTATGGGTATCATAAGGGGACAAGATAAGTATCAGATGTTTTTACTTGGGGTAAGTTTAGCTGTTGCTGCAATTCCAGAGGGAATGCCTGCTATTGTAACAGTTGCTTTAGCACTTGGTGTATCTAGAATGTTAAAGAGAAATGCTCTTATAAGAAAGCTTCCAGCAGTTGAGACTCTAGGTTGCACATCTATAATATGTAGTGATAAAACAGGGACACTTACTCAAAACAATATGACTGTAGAACAAATATATTTTAATGACAAAATATATAATTTAAATGAAAATGATGATGTTAATTTTGATATCTTAAAAAAGACATTTGTGTATTGTAATGATTGTGGATATGATTTTAACCAAAAGGAATATGAAAAAGTTCTTTTAGGAGATCCCACTGAAACTGCTCTTATAAAAGCTATGTTCAAAAATGCAAATGCATTAAAAGATTTTCTAAAAAAAGGACAAAGGTTATTTGACATTCCATTTGATTCTACTAGAAAAATGATGTCAGTTATAATGGAGGAAAGAGGAAAGAAAAAAGCCTACATTAAAGGAGCTCCAGAGAGAGTAATAGAAAAGTGTAAATATATACTTATTAATAATGAAATTTTAGAGTTTAATGATGAATATAAAAGTAGAGTTAATAAAAGAGTAGAAGAAATGTCTTATAAGGCTTTAAGGTGTATTGCCGGAGCTTATAAAGATACTAATGTTTCTAAAAATTCATTAGAAGATAATTTAATATTTGTTGGTATAGCGGGAATGAAAGACCCTCCAAGACCAGAGGCTAAAGATGCAGTATTAGAATGTAAAATGGCAGGAATTAAACCTGTTATGATAACAGGAGACCATAAAAATACAGCATATGCCATAGCAAAAGAACTTAAAATATGTAAAAAAGAAGATGAAGTTTTAACAGGAGAAGAGTTAGATAAATTATCAGAAAAAGAGCTTATAAAGAAAATAGATAAAGTTTCAGTATTTGCAAGGGTAAGTCCTAAACATAAATTAAGTATAGTTAAAGCCTTTAAAAAGAAGGGCAATATAGTTGCTATGACTGGAGATGGAGTAAATGATGCTCCAGCAGTTAAAGAATCTGACATAGGTGTATCTATGGGTATATCCGGAACAGATGTTACAAAAGAGGCATCTTCTATGATACTTTTAGATGATAATTTTACAACTATAGTATCCGCTGTTGAAGAAGGAAGAACTATCTATGATAACATAAGAAAGTTTATTAGATATTTATTGTCTTGTAATTTAGGAGAAGTACTTACAATGTTTCTATCTTCATTGTTTTATTTAGAAACACCACTATTACCTATACAAATACTATTTGTGAATTTAGTCACAGATGGACTTCCTGCTATAGCGCTAGGAGTTGATCCAGCAGATAAAGATATAATGCTTAGAAAACCTAGAAGGAAAGATGAGAGTGTATTTGCAAGAGGACTTAAAGAAAAAATACTTTTAAGAGGAAGTTTAATTGGAATTTGTACTATTTTTGCCTTTTTATCAGGAAAGTATTATGGTATGGATTTAAAAACTTCAAGAACACTTGCTTTATGTACTCTTATAATGTCTCAATTAATTCACGTATTTGAATGTAGATCAGAAAATCACTCTATATTTGAGATTAAGCTATTCACTAATATGTATTTAGTTGGAGCCGTATTAGTTTCTATTTGCATGCTTTTATGTATAATTTATGTTCCTTTCTTACAGGGAATATTTCATACAGTTCCACTACATTTAGGACAATGGGCTATAATAGTATTTTTCTCAGGCTTTATATCATTTATAAATAGTTTATACTTATATTTTAGAAGAAGATAATAAAAAAACGTTGACATTTTGTCAACGTTCAGATTGTTCAAAAAGCCCCCAACAATTGGGGGCTTTTGTTTACGCCAAAATTCTTTTATGCGATAGCATTCGAAAAATATTTATTATGTATGTTGATTTGGAATAAATTTGAATTAACGTACACAAAAAAATAGTGCGATAGCACCATGGCTATCTTTTTCATATTCTGAACTGCCGCTGTAAGTAGGCACTGCTCAGAAACATTTTTAATTCCTCGCATGCGACAATAACGTAGCCCATGTAATTCTTTTGAATCAGCAAAGCTACGCTCAATCTTTTCTTTACGTCGTTTGTAAATATTTTTACCTTTTTCTGTTTTAGTAAATCTAAAAATTTGATCTTTATAGTCTTCCCAAACATGACGACGTATAGTTCTATTAATGGATTTATCAGATGTTAAGCAATTATTTTTATATTTGCAAGAAGCACAATGCTCCGCATTACTTACGTATTCTTTATAACCTTCCCTTGTAGTAGTTCTATATTTTAAAAAGCAATTATTAATACATACATATCCATCTAATTCTTTAACATACTGAAATCTATATTTTGTATATTTTCCTTTAACATGGGGTCCTAAACGGAACCCAAAAACACCTTGATAATTTTTGTCTGAAATTTGTTTACAAATAGGATTCGTAGAATATCCGGCATCTGCTACTAAATATTTTGTATTAAAATTAAACTTTTCTATTTGAGTTTCTATTCTTTTAACATAAGGATCTACATCGTTTATATTCCCGGGAGTAACATGAACGTCTGTTATAATATTATACTTTCCGTCAACAGTTCTATGATCTAAATAAAAAAAGCCTTTAGGTTTTCCATCTCTAACCATATATCCACTGTCTGGATCAGTTGTACTTACTTTTATTTCCTTAGTTTCAGCTATTTTAGTCTTTTTTTTTAGAGGCTTTTTATTATGATTAATTCTATCTTTATTAATGTCATTCTCTAATTCATCAAAGTATTCCTTTGTGGATTTAGTTATTTCTTTTTTAATAAATTTATGTTTATTAGCGTTAGCTTTTAAGTGAGTAGAATCAGTATATAGAATTTTGCCATCAACCAAGTTTCTATTAATAGCTTGAAATACAATATTATCAAATATTTCTTGATGTATATTTGTATTACTAAATCTTTTTGTTCTATTCTGGCTTATAGTGGAATGACTTGGTATTTTATCAGTAAGTCCATATCCTAAAAACCATCTGTAAGCTACATTTACCTGGATTTCTTTTACAAGCTGACGCTCTGAACGTATACCGAATAGGTATCCTATAAAAAGCATTTTAAATAATACAACTGGGTCTACTGAAGGTCTGCCATTATCAGCACAATATAAATCCTTAGTTAAATCTCTTATAAATGAAAAGTCTATGTATTTATCTATCTTTCTAAGTATGTGATTTTCAGGTACTAAATTTTCTATATAAACTAGTTCTAATTGATTTTGTTTTCTTTCATTATTAGTAAGCATTTTTCCTCCGTAGGAGCCCTAACGGGCTAAAAGATTTATTGTTCTAAAATATATATTCTACATAAACACTAAAAATCCTTTTTGTAATAAATGTAAAAAGGCTGTTGACAAATTATGTTTATCAACAGCCTGAACGTTGACATTTTGTCAACGTTTTTTGTTATCTGTATTTAACCTTTTGTGCTTGATGAAGTTTTTTAACAGCATCCCCTTCAACTGGTACAAGTTGAGCCTTGTTTGTCATATTAAGGATGTTCAATACTTGAAGAACTTCACGATCAGTTTTTCCTTTTTTACCTTTTAGTCCTTGTATTAACAAAGAATGACCTTGAGATATTGGCATAAATGTAGGCTTTTTAAACCATCTATTTTTCTTGTAAACACATTTAGTTATGTTTTTGCTTCTATCTGGTTTTATTAATATAGTAACAATTAATTTATGGAAAAATAAAAAAGATTTTTTTTCTGTTTTTATTGAAATTACTTTTCCTTGTGCTTGACTAAGTCTATCGCCATACTTAGCTAGATAGGAATTTGTGTAATGCTGACTTAACTTTTCTTTAAAACCCATTATGAATAACTCCTTTACATATAATTTATATAAAAAATAATAAAATGACATTATAACTAAAATTAATTATATCATAGTATGGTTTTTTTTAAAACTATTAATTATTATTTACATAAGTTTGAAAAATTATTATTTTTTTAAAACTTGTGGCTAAATGAGTGGGTATAGAATACTAATATAATAAGTGCAAGAAAAAGGGAGGGATATCAAAATGGAGCTTTCATCCCATGATGTCATATACGAGTTTAAAATAGACGATTTAGAAATTAAAGAAGACAAATTTAATGTACCAGAATATAAAAGGGAAGTATATAAAAAGATAAAGACAGCTCTTGAAATAGATAAGGAAGGATATAACGTTTATTTAGTAGATGATTTTTCAAAAATGAAATTAAAAAATATAAAGAAATATATAGAGGAATTTTATATAGGAAAGAGTAATAAACCTCAAGATATATGCTATGTAATAAAAGAAGATCCAGAAAAGCCTTATCCTATATTCCTCTCAGGGGGAAAGGGATATATTTTGAAAAAAACAGTAGAGGATCTTCAAAAGAAATATTTAAATTCAATATATAATTTTTATAATGGTGCGTGTATAGAAGAGAAAGATGAAATAATAGATAGTATACAAGTAGAGAGACATAAACTTGTATCTGAACTTATGGAAAGTGCTAAAGAAAAAGGTTTTAAAATAAAATCTACTGAAGGTGGATTTACATTTGTACCTATAAAATCAAATAATATTATGACGGAATTGGAATATGACGAGCTTGAAGAGAATAAAAAGAAGGATATACTTAGTAAAGTTTCAAAATTAAAAATACAGTCAAGCAAAATACTAGATGATCTTAAAGAAATTGAAATAAGAGGAATAGAAAAAATAAAATATATAATGAAGGATTACTTTAAAAGTGAGCTTCAGGATATTAAGTTTAAATATAAAGAAGAGTTTTCAGAAGACATGGAGGTAATAAATTTTCTAAATGAACTTTGTGATGAAGTGGAAAAAGATGTATGCGATACTTATTCTATGATATATGAAAATGATGAAGAGGCAATAGCAGAAATTATAATGAGATATGATGTTAATGTACTTGTAGATAATACAATCAATGACATACCAAATGTTATATATGAAGAGGATCCAAATGTAATAAGATTAATGGGAAGCATAGATTACAAAAATCAGAATGGTACTTATATAACGGATGTATCTTTTATAAAGGCAGGATCTATTTTAAAAGCAAATGAGGGATGTTTAATAATGAAAGCAAGTGATTTGCTTTCAAGTCCTACGGCTTATTATAATTTAAAAAAGGTAATTTCAAGTGGAGAGATAGATTTTAACTATAATAAAGGATATGTAGAACTTATATCTATAAGTGGACTTGATCCAAGGCCAATAAAAGTAAAAGAAAAAATAATTTTAATTGGTGATTATGAGACTTATGATATTTTATACAACTATGATAAAGATTTTAAAAAGATGTTTAAAATAAAAGCACAGTACAATCCTATATTAAATACAACTAAAAATCATATTGAGTCTTTTATTTCAAGTATAAAAAAAATATGCGAAGTTAATAACTTAAAACCACTAGATAAAAATGCTATAAAAGAATTAGCGAAGATTTCTGCAAGGAAAGCAGAAGATAGAAATAAGTTACTTATTAATAATGAAGATTTAAGCAAAGTATTAGTTATTGCAAATAATAATGTAAAATTAGAAGAAAAGAATAAAATTTCAAGAGAAGATATTATTAAAGCCTATAATGATGATGATATTATTAAAGAAGAAGTTATGGAATATTACAAAGAAAATATGATATTAATAAATGTAAATGGAAGATCGATTGGACAAATAAATGGACTTTCAATAATAGATTTAGGATATATTACTTTTGGAAAGCCTATAAGAATAACCTGTTCTTGTTATAAAGGAGAGGGAGAAATAATAGATGTTGAAAAACAAAGTGAACTAAGTGGAAATATACACAATAAATCTGTAAACATTTTAAAAGGATGTATAAGTCATATTTTAGGAAAGTATAATGTAATACCAGTTAATTTTCATTTAAGCTTTGAACAAACTTATAGTAAAATTGATGGTGATAGTGCATCTGTTGCAGAATTTATAAGTATGATTTCAGCTTTAAGCAATATGCCTATAAGACAAAACATTGCAGTTACAGGTTCTTTAAATCAATTTGGAGAAGTACAGCCTATTGGTGGAGTAAATGAAAAAATAGAAGGCTTTTTTAAAGTTTGCAAGTGTATTGATAATGTAAATAATAAAGGAGTTTTAATACCAGTTTCTAATAAAAATAATTTAGTTTTAAATTCTGAAGTAGAAGAAGCTATTAGAATGAAAAAATTTCATATATATACCATGAAAAACATAAAAGAAGCTATAGAAATATTAATAGGTGATTATGATAAAGTTATGGAAAGTATAAAAAAAGAATTAAAAAAATACAACAAGAGAATGTAGTATTTTAAATTAAATAAAAAATCTATCTCAAAAATTTTGAGATAGATTTTTTTTAAACGTTAAATCTAAAGTTAACAATATCTCCATCTTGCATTACATAGTCTTTACCTTCAAGTCTATATAATCCTTTTTCCTTAGCAGCAGCTTCGGAACCACATTCTACAAGATCATCATAAGATACAATTTCTGCTCTTATAAATCCTCTTTCAATATCAGTGTGAATCTTACCAGCAGCTTTTGGAGCTTTTGTTCCCTTAACTATAGTCCAAGCTCTTACTTCTATTTTACCAGCTGTTAAGAAACTCATAAGTCCTAAAAGAGAGTAACTAGAACGAATTAGTCTATTAAGTCCTGGTTCTGTAAGACCATATTCAGATAATAATTCATCTCTTTCTTCATCTTCTAAAGTAGATAGTTCTTCTTCGATTTTAGCACATACAGTTATAACTTCAGAGTCTTCTTCTTTAGCGTATTCTTTAACCTTTTTAACAAATTCATTTTCAGTGTTTCCAGATACAAGATCATCTTCACATATATTTGATACATATAATATAGGTTTTGAAGTGATTAAGAAGAATCCTTTAACGATTTCTTGTTCTTCTTTAGTAAGTTCAAGACTTCTAACAGGTTTATTAGCTTCAAGATGCTCTTTAACTTTTTCAAGAACTGGAAGTTCTGCTTTAGCTTCCTTAACTCCACTACGAGCTGATCTAGCTGTTTTTTCATATCTTCTTTCAATAACTTCAAGGTCTGCAAGTATAAGTTCAAGATTAATTGTTTCAATGTCACGAATAGGATCGATTGAACCTTCAACGTGTACTATGTTATCATCGTTAAAGCATCTTACAACGTGTACTATGGCTTCAACTTCTCTTATATGAGATAAGAACTTATTTCCAAGTCCTTCACCTTTACTAGCACCTTTAACAAGTCCGGCAATATCATAAAATTCTACTGTTGCATATACTTTCTTCTTTGTGTCATACATTTTTTCAAGCACGTCTAGTCTTTTATCTGGGACAGCTACAACTCCTACATTTGGTTCTATAGTACAAAATGGGTAGTTAGCTGATTCAGCTCCTGCTTTTGTTATGGCATTAAATAGGGTGCTTTTACCAACATTTGGTAAACCTACAATTCCTAATTTCATCTATGTACATTCCTTTCTTTCATTTTGTATAATTTCCTAATAAATTATACTCTAGATTAATGTGTATTTCAAGGAAGCTATACTTATAATAGTAGTAATAACATAATAAAATATTAAAAATTAATTAAAAAATAAATTATATTATTGAAGGAATTTCATATTAGCTATAGAATATAAAAGATAGTGGTTTAAATTATATAGCAATTTGAAATAATATTTAGAATAGCTTAGAAAAACTAAGACAATACCAAATAATGAAATAATTGTTGAGAAAAGGAGAAAAATATGAATTTTAATCATGTACCTGTATTACTAGAGGAAACTATAGATTCATTGAACATAAAGGAAGATGGAATCTATGTTGACTGTACACTTGGAGGGGCAGGTCACTCTAGCGAAATATTAAAAAAATTATCGAAAAAAGGAAGACTAATAGGCATAGATCAAGATATAAATGCTATAAAGGCAGCTAAAGAAAGATTGAAAGATTATGAAAATGTTACTTATGTACATAACAATTTTTATAATTTAGCAAGTATTTTAGATGAACTAAATGTAGATAAAGTAGATGGAATCCTAATGGATCTTGGAGTATCATCCTATCAATTAGATACACCTGAGAGAGGATTTAGCTACATGAAGGATGCTATGTTAGATATGAGAATGAATACAGAAAATGGTATATCAGCTTATGATGTAGTAAATGGATATTCAGAAGATGATTTATTTAGAATAATAAAAGACTATGGAGAAGAAAGATTTTCAAGAAAAATAGCTAAAGCTATAGTTAAAGAGAGAAATGAAAAACCTGTTGAAACCACATTAGAATTAGTGAAAATTATAAAAGATGTTATTCCAATGAAATTTCAGCAAGGAGGGCATCCAGCTAAAAAGACTTTTCAAGCTATAAGAATAGAAGTTAATCACGAACTTGAAATATTAAATAAAACTGTAGAAGACGGGGTTAACTACTTAAATCCAAATGGAAGGATTTCAGTTATTACTTTCCATTCTTTAGAAGATAGAATCATAAAAACTAAATTCAAGGAATTAGAAAATCCATGTACTTGTCCTAAAGAATTTCCAATATGTGTTTGTGGTAAAAAACCGGTTGTAAAGGTTGTAACAAGAAAGCCAATAGAACCAAATGAATTTGAAAGAGAAAATAATTCAAGAAGTAGAAGCTCAAAATTGAGAGTGGCACAAAAAATTTAGTTCTAAATATGAAGTGGAGGGAATACAGTGATAGTAACAAACAAAAATAATATGGGAGTAAGTGGTAATAATGCTTTAGCACCTGAAAAAGTGCCCCAAATAGTCACAGAAGAAAAAACATACGAAGAATTACAAAGATCTAAAAAACAGTATATTAGAAAAAGCAAACAAAGAGCCATAAAACAAAAAGTAAGTGCTTTAAAACTAATTGCCATAGGATTTGCAGCAGCATTTTTTTTGATCTATAGGTATTCCCTAATATACAATATGGAAAAAGATATTATAGAGGTAAAAAAACAAATATCCAATGTTAATGCAGAAAATGAAAACTTAAAAATTGGTTTACTAAAGTATGATAATATAAAGCTTATCGAAGAAAAATCTGAAAAAGAACTTAACATGGTGCCTAAGAGTTCAACTAATGTACAGTACATAGACTTATATAAAAATAATTTTAAGGATATTTCAGTATCTGAAGAAAAAACGAAGAACAATATATTAAAAAAAATAAAGGAGATTTTGTTTTAACGGAGGTAATATGGTGTGGCTGAAAAGAAATATAGGGACAAGAGTATAATAAAGCGGAGGATGCTTATAATTTTAAGCATACTTTTGCTTTTGTTTTTTTCTTTAATGTGTAGACTTGGATATATAATGCTAGCAAAATCTCATGATTACAAAAATATTGCTACGGATCAATGGACAAGTGAAGTAAAGATAGAGGCAAGAAGAGGTAAAATTGTTGATAGAAATGGACATGAACTTGCAGTAAGTGCCAATGTATATAGAGTAGATTTGGACATGAATGCAATAAGAGAAGTTCAAAAGAAAAATAGTAGTGATAAGATAAGTGATGATGAGGTAGCAACTGCAATTGCTAAAGCACTTAATATGGACAAAAATGAAGTGCTTAAAATTCTCCAAAAAAGACTCCCAGGTGGTCTTCCTATGGGATCTGCAACTTTAAAAAGAAGAATAGAAAAGGAAGAAGCAGATAGAGCTAGAGATGTTAAAATAAGAGGGAAAAAATTAAGAGGCATAATAGTATCTCCAGATACAAAGAGATATTATCCTAATGATAATTTTTTGGCACAAGTATTAGGACATACTAGAGCGGATGGTGAAGGGTTAACAGGAGTAGAACTTCAATATAATAAAGAATTAGCAGGAGTTCCTGGAGTTAAAATTGCTGAAACGGATATAAAAAGTCAGGATCTTCCGTATACAATATCAGAATATACAAAACCTGTGCCTGGAAAAGATGTAGTTCTTACAATAGATGAGATGATACAACATTTTTGTGAAAAGTCAGCAGATCAAGCAATTAAAGATAACAAAGCTAAGGCGGTTACCATAATGGTAATGGATCCTAAAACAGGAGAAATTCTTGGTATGGCAAATAAACCTGATTATAATCCTAATTCACCATGGGAAGAGGGAAAGAGCTTTCAAGAATTACAAAAGGGATGGAGAAATAGAGCTGTAAGTGATACATTTGAGCCAGGATCTATTTTTAAAGTAATAACTGCCAGTGCAGCTATGGAAGAAAAGGTTATTGATGAAGAAAATTATAGAGTTACATGTACAGGAGCTATTAAAGTTGCCGATCGTATAAGACACTGTGCTAAAAAGTCTGGACATGGAGTTGAGACTTTTCCAGATATAATTAAAAATTCATGTAACGTAGGATTTATAGATGTTGGAAGAAAGCTTGGAGCAGAGAAATTAAATAAGCATATTTATAAATTTGGATTTGGTAAGAAAACAGGAATTGACCTTCCAGGTGAGGCAAGTGGTATAGTAAAGAAAACTGAAGACATTGGTGAAGGTGACCTTGCATCAATATCTTTTGGTCAAGCTAATACTGTAACTTGTATTCAATATATGACAGCATTAAATGCAATTGCAAATGGAGGTTACTTAATAAAACCTCATATTGCCAAAGAAATAGTGCATTATGATGACAATAATAACAAAGTAATTGATAAAAGTTTTGATTATTTAGTAAAAGAGAAAAAAAGAATAGAAGATGCAGATGTTATGGAAAGATTAAGAGGATACATGGAACGTGTTGTATCAGAAGGTGGAGGAAGAAAAGCATTTATAGATGGATACAAAATTGCAGGAAAAACTGGTACAGCTCAAAAAGTTGTAAATGGTAGATATGGTGCAGGAAAATATATAGGATCATTTGCATCTATGGCACCTTCAAACGATCCTAAAGTTACAATACTTGTATCTATTGATGAGCCAGATTCATCTAACTATTATGGTGGACAGATAGCAGCACCAGTTGCAAAACAACTATATACTGATATATTTAATTATCTTTCTCTTCAAGTTGGAAATGGAGAAAAGTTACTTGTTAAAAATGCAATAGTTCCTGAAGTTAGAGGACTTAAAAAGGATGCTGCAATTAAAGCTTTAAAAGATGTTAAATTAAACTATGATATAGATGATAAAGGTGATTATATAGTAGATATGACACCTAAACCTGGATATGCTATAAATGAAGGTGGAAAAGTTGTACTTTACACAGGTAGTGCAAAAAATTATAATAAAGAAGTGGTTGTTCCTAATCTTAAAGGATATAGTAAGGAAAAAGCAGCAGGACTTCTTAAAAATTTAGGAATTCAGGTTAAGTTTATAGGGGATGGAGTTGTATTAGACCAAAGTATTGCCCCAGGAAAAGCAGTAGATAGGGGTAAGGCTACTGTGGTTCTTACATTAAAAGAAGTTGGAGATTAGAATGTAATTAGCAACGCACTAAATTAGTGCGTTGCATTAATTTGTTTAATAAGAGGTGATTTGTGTGAAAGTTAATGAATTATTAAAAGGGTTAGAATATGAAATTTTAAATGGAGACTTAGAACTAGAAGTAAGTAGCATTGAGTATGATTCAAGAAAGATATCAGAAAATGATGTTTTTGTTGCTATTGAAGGATTTAACGTTGATGGACACAAATTTATAGAAAAAGCTATAAATGAAGGTGCAAAGGTTATAGTATGTAGTAAGGAAATAGAAATAAAAAAAGGGATAACATATATAAAGGTTGAAAACACAAGAAAAGCATTGGCTATAATGGCATCTAATTTATACAATAATCCATCAAAGGATATAAAGTTAATAGGAATTACAGGAACAAATGGTAAAACCACATCTACATATATGATAAAATCAATTTTAGAATCAGCAGGACACAGTACGGGACTTATAGGAACTATATCAAACTTTATTGGAAATGAAAAAATAAAAGCAGAAAGAACAACACCAGAGTCACTTGAACTTCATGAAATGTTTAAAAAAATGAAGGATAAAAATATAGAATATTGTGTCATGGAAGTTTCATCTCATTCTTTAAGTCTAGATAGAGTTTATGGACTTGAATTTTCGCAAGGAATTTTTACTAATCTAACTCAAGATCATCTTGATTTTCATAAAACTTTTGAAAATTACTACAGAGCAAAATTATCCATGTTTGATAATGCTAAAAATTCAATAATAAATATAGATGATACTTATGGAGAAAGAATACTAAATGATGTTCCAGATAGTAGTAATAAAATAACTTACTCCACTGAAAAAAAAGCAGATCTATTTGCAAAGGATATAGTTAATCATGCAAGAGGTGCGGAATTTGTTTTATGCTATAAAGATAAAGAAACTCATATTAATCTAAGCATACCTGGTATATACAATGTTTATAATGCATTATGCAGTGCAGGAGCTTGTCTTTCGGAAGGAATATCTATGGAGGATGTAAAAAAAGGACTTGAAAGTGTAGTAGTACCAGGAAGATGTGAAAATGCTACTAAAGATTATGATTTAGGTTTTGATGTTATAATTGATTATGCGCACACTCCAGATGGATTAGAAAATATACTTGAAACTGCAAGAGACTTTACAAAAGGAAGACTTATAAGTGTATTTGGATGTGGTGGAGATAGAGATAAAACTAAAAGACCTATTATGGGTAAAATAGGATCTGATATGTCAGACATTGCAATAATAACTTCAGATAATCCAAGAACAGAAGAGCCAAGTCAAATCATAAAAGATGTTGTAGAAGGAATTAAAAAAGACAACTATATTGTGGTTGAAAATAGAAAAGAAGCTATAAAAAAAGCTATTGAAATTGCAAAACAAGGTGATGTAATAGTAGTTGCAGGAAAAGGTCATGAAGATTATCAAATATTAAAAGATAAGACAATACATTTTGATGAAAGAGAATTAATAGCTGACATAATAAAGGAGTTGTTTTAATTGGAATTACTAAAATTTGAAGAAATAGTTAAAGCGGTTAGGGGTAAAGTACACATAAATTCAGGTAACCATAAATATAATAATATTAGTACAGATACAAGAAAAATTACCAAAGACAGTATATTTGTAGCACTAAAGGGAGATAATTTTAATGCTAATGATTATATAGTAGATGCAAGCGTAAAAGGTTCTAATTTATGTATAGTAGATGAAATAAAATTTAAAGATAGTGATTTAAATGAAAATACATCTATTATATTAGTAGAAAATACTAGAAAAGCACTACTTGATTTAGCAGAATTATATAGAAGTAAATTAGACATAAAAGTAATAGGCATAACAGGTTCCACTGGAAAAACATCTACAAAAGATTTAACAGCAGCAGCATTAAGTTCTAAATATAAGGTATTTAAAACACAAGGTAATTTTAATAATGAAGTAGGATTGCCACTTATGATATTTAGTCTTGATAATAGTTATGATGTTGCAGTATTAGAAATGGGTATGAGCAACTTTGATGAAATCCACAGACTTGCAAAAGTTGCAAAGCCAGATATTGCATTAATAACTAATATAGGAATATCGCATATAGAAAACTTAAAAACTAGAGAAAACATTTTAAAGGCTAAAATGGAAATAACAGATTTCTTTAATGAAGATAGTGTTTTAATAGTAAATAAAGAAAATGATTTATTAAAAACTGTTAAATCAAATGATTATAAACTAATGAGTATTGGATTTGAAAAAGATGTGGACTATACAGCAGAAGATATATTTACTGATGAAAACCATATTGAATTTACTGTATGTCATAAAGATGAAAAAGAAAGATTCAATATACCAGTTCCAGGAAAACATAATATTTTAAATTCTATGCTTGCAATAGTAGCAGGAAGAACTTTAGGCATAGAATACGATAAATTAAAACAAGGTATAAAGAATTTAAGTGTTACATCTATGAGACTTGATATAGTAAAAAAAGATGGATTTACTATAGTTGATGACTCATATAATGCTAGTCCTGATTCCATGAGAGCAGCTATTGATGTTATAAATACAATAAAAGGAAATAGAAAAATAGCTATACTTGGAACTATGAAGGAGTTAGGGAAAGATTCATACAAATTCCATAAAGAAGTTGCAGAGTATGCAAAGGAAAATAATATAGATTTTCTTATAACAGTTGGGGAATTTAATGAAGCTTATAAAGAAGGATATAATAATGATATTAACTTTATGGCATTTGACACGATAGAAGATGCATCAGACTTTATAACAAATAATTTAAATAAAGAAGATATAATACTTGTAAAAGCTTCAAGAAGTATGAAATTTGAGTATATAGTAAACAAGCTTAAAGATAAAAATATTTAAAGGAGACATCAATATGAGTTTAATGATTTATTCAGTATTAGTAGCATTTGTTGTATCTTTAATTCAAGGACCAATACTAATACCATTATTACACAAATTTAAATTTGGTCAAAATATAAGAAGTGAGGGACCTGAAAGCCATAAGAAAAAATCTGGAACTCCTACTATGGGAGGAGTAATATTTATTATTTCAAGTGTAATCACAGTATTTGTGGTTTCAAGACATCCAAGTTTTGAAACTAAACTTGCTATATTTGCTTTTGTAGCATTTGGTATTATAGGATTAATAGATGATTCACTTAAAATAATACATAAAGAAAATGAGGGTTTAAAGGCTTACCAAAAGATGATATTATTATTAATTGTATCTTCTATAATAGGTTTTTATGCTTATAATAATCCTAGAATAGGAAGTGAAATAATAGTACCATTTGTTCATAAAACATGGAATCTTGGAATGTTTTATATACCATTTATAATTTTCTATTTTGCAGCTACAACAAATGCTGTAAATTTAACTGATGGATTAGATGGTCTTGCAACAAGTATAACTTTACTTGTTATGACTTTCTTTGCAGTAGTGAGTTATGCTACAGGAAATTATAATTTAGCAGTATTTTGTTCAATTGTGGCAGGTGCGCTTTTAGGATTTTTAAAGTACAATGCGTATCCAGCACAAGTTTTCATGGGAGATACTGGTTCATTAGCTTTAGGTGGTGTTGTTGGAGCTGTTGCAATGATGCTTAAATTACCTTTAATAGTTATAATTGTTGGAGGAATTTATCTTGCAGAAGCACTATCTGTAATACTTCAAGTTGGATCTTTTAAATTAAGAGGTAAGAGAATATTTAAAATGAGTCCAATACATCATCACTTTGAATTAAGTGGATGGCATGAAACTAAAATAGTATCTATTTTTTCAATAATTACAGTGATACTTTGTTTAATAGGTTTCTTGTCATTAATTAAGATGAATGGTTTTTCCCTATAAGTAATTTAAACAGGAGGAACTATTATGGAGAACCCAAAAAAGAAACTGGGTAAAGTTGATTTTATATTGTTTATTACAATAATGTTACTTGTATCTATTGGGGTAATTATGGTTTATAGTGCTAGTTCTTATGCTTCCCTACATAATAAAAACTATAATTATGATAGTATGTATTTTTTAAAGAAACAAGGATTGTGGGCTTTTATTGGATTGATTTGTATGGTGGTAGCTGAAAAAACAGATTATCATAAATTAAGAAAGAATATAAAGCCACTTATTATTGTAACTATAATTTTGCTATGTGCTGTTTTTGCATTCCCAGGTAATCATGGTGCTAGAAGATGGATTTACCTTCCAGGAGGAGCCTCTATTCAGCCATCAGAAATAGCTAAATATGTTGTTGTTCTTTATATGGCAAATAGTATAGAACAAAAGGGAGAAAAAATGAAAACTTTTAAATATGGGGTTTTTCCATATTTAATAGTATCAGGTTTTTTTGCAGGTATGGTATTGCTTGAAAAAAATCTTAGTATAGCATCCGTTATAATGATTGTTACACTTATTATTTTATTTGCTTCTGGATGTAGGGGAAAACATATAGCTTTTGTATTTGGTTTAATTGGTGTTGCAGGAAGTATATTTACGGTATTTGAGTCATATAGACTTAGAAGACTTGTAAGCTTCCTAAATCCATGGGCAGATCCAAGAGGTGATGGATATCAGCTTATACAGTCTCTTTTAGCATTAGGATCAGGTGGAGTTATGGGAATGGGGCTTGGTCGTTCAAGACAAAAGTGTTATTACATACCGGAGCCACATAATGACTTTATATTTTCCATTATAGGAGAAGAATTAGGATTAATAGGATGTCTTGTTGTTATAGCTTTATTCATATTATTTATGTTTAGAGGTATAAGAACAGCAGTTAGGGCAAAAGATGTCTTTGGAACTGTACTTGCAACAGGAATTACAGGGGTAATTGCAATTCAAGCAATTATAAATATTGCTGTTGTAACTGGATCAATGCCAGTTACAGGTGTACCTTTACCCTTTATAAGTTATGGAGGTTCATCTCTTGTATTTAACTTAATAGCTATGGGAGTACTTCTTAATATATCAAGGCAAAGTAATTAAAGCATTGTATTTTATACAGTGCTTTTTTATTTATAAAATTCATAAAAATTTATTAATGAATATTAAGATTAAACAAGTTTAATCTTAATATGTTATGTGTTATTATATAAATATAAATATAGATAAGTTGAGAGGAATTATCATATGGCTACAAATTTAAGAGTAAAGAAAAATAAAGAACCAAATGAATTAATATTAAGAAGGAGAAAAAGGAAAAGAATAAAAAAATCAGTAATAACTATTGTTCTGTTAGGGGCTATAATTACTACGCTTTGTTTAAAATTACCGTACTTTGCCATAAAGGATATTGAAGTTATAAATAATAGAAACATAAGTGCAAAAGAAATAAAAGATCTTTCAACATTGAATTTAGGAGAAAATATATTTTATTTAAACTTAAATAAAATAAAAGAATCCATTCTTTCAAATTCATATATATTAAGTGTTGATGTAAAAAGAGAATTACCTGATCATATAAAAATTTATGTAAAAGAAAGAAATGCTGTTTTTTATGTAAAGCAAGGGGATAAGTATTTAATTATAGACAAAGAAGGTATTGTATTAGAAGAAAAGGCCACAATTGATGGAATGAAGCTTATTAAGTTAGATGGCTTTGAGAAAAATCCTTATAAAGTAGGAGAGCACATAGAAACTAAAGATGAAAGAAAGTTAAAACTTATAGGAGAAATTACAGATTTAATAAATAGATTAAAGGAAGGAATTCCAGAACCATCTGTAGTAGATATATCAGATATTACCAATATAAACTTATATTATGGAGATATACTAATAAAAATGGGAATGAAAGAAAATTTAGAAGAAAAATATAATAAGGCTATTAATATTTTAATGAGTAATAATTTAATAGGTAAAAAGGGATATATAGATATAAGCTTTAATGGTGATCCAGTATTTTCTATAATGAATTAGGAGGACATATTATGAAAAAGATTCAATCTCAAATTTCTGTTGGAATTGTATCTGTGCTTCTTAGTTTTATGATTACATATCAATTAAAATCTGTTATGAATCAAAATAAAAAATTAGATGATAAGAAAAATGTAGCTCAAATAACACTTGAGATAGACCAATTAAAAAAGCAAAAAGAACAATTAAAGGCCAATATAGATGAATTACAAACACAAATAAAAAGCTACGAAAATGCTGCATCTAGTGACAATGATATGACTAAGGAAATAGTTAAAAAGTTAGAGGATACTAGAATTTTAACAGGAAGTGTAGATGTAGAAGGTGAAGGAGTAATAATATATATTACACCAAGAAAAGAGTTCTTTTCAGGAAATGACGAAGTGCCAGTAGTTCAAGATTATGACATTATTAAACTTATAAATGAGTTAAATGCCGGAGATGCAGAAGCAATATCTGTAAATGACATAAGAATTACATCAAGAACAGGTATTCGTAGTGCCAGTAATTATATTACCATAAACAATGAAAGAATATCTCCTACTAAAAGAATTACAATAAAAGCTATAGGAAATAGAGTTAACTTAAAAAAAGTACTTGAGTTTCCTGGAGTTTTAGACCAATTTAATCAAATTAATCAAGTAGGAATAGATGTTAAGTATGAAGAGTCAAGTAATATAAAAATACCAAAAAATAATGAAATTTTAAAATTTCAATATGCAAAACCAATAAATGATGATACAAATAAAGATAAGTTAAATAGAGATAAATAGAGGTGATATTATGATAATAGTAATAGGACTTGTTATTGGAGCAATAATAGGAGTTTTTTGGAATATAAATATTCCTATAAATTTTTCTCCATATATTTCTGTTGCTATATTTGCTTGCCTTGATTCAGTGTTTGGAGCTATAAAAGCATCTGTTGAAAAAAAGTTTAGAGCAGATGTATTTATTTCTGGATTTTTTGGGAATGCTGTATTGGCAGCAGCACTAACATATTTAGGAGATAAATTAGGTATGCCAATATATCTTGCAGCAATTATAGTTTTTGGAGAAAGAATATTTAATAACTTTGCAGCTTTAAGAAGATTGCTACTTGAAAAAGCAAAATCACATCAATGAGGTGATTAGATGAAACATAATGAAGCTACTATATTTATTTTTATAGCTTCCATAATTTTAGGTGTACTTATATCATCTAATATGAACTTAGGAAAGTTCAACAATAAGGTTCTTTTAAATCCAGCGGAATATCAAAAAGCATATAATTATAATATGAAGTTAGATAGAGATATTAGAAATCTTAAAGATGAATATAAGGAATACAGTAAAAAGCTAAAGAAGTATAAAGAAGATGAACATAATGAAAATAAAGATAGATTAAAAGATGAAATGAAAAATGAAATCTTAAATAATGAAATGATTTTAGGAAATGAAGATGTAGAAGGTGAAGGAGTAATTGTAACTTTAGGTGATGCAATTGATAAGTTAAGAAATCCTCAAATTATGCCCGAAGAAAGAAACTTTCTTATGGTACATGATAAAGATATTTTAGGAGTAATAAACGATTTAAGATATGCAGGTGCTGAAGCAATATCAATAAATGGTCAAAGAGTTACGAATAGATCTTATATTTTATGCGTAGGTGTATTTGTCTTAGTAGATGGGGTTAAAGTGCCTGGACCTTTTCATATAAAAGCTATAGGAGATAAAGAAAAACTTTATAGTTATATAGAAGGAAACGAGGCTTCTGTATCTCTACTTAAACTTAGAGGGGTAGATATTACAGTAACTAAAGAAGATAATATGAAAATTATAGAAAATGATAAAAAATTACATTATAATTATATGAAAGATAGTAAAGCTGATAATAAATAATATAAGATAAAATAAAAATAATTTGTAAGGAGACGATTTTAGTGTCCATAAGGGAAAATGTTATAAAGTTTCAAAACGAAATACCTAAAGATGTTACATTACTTGCTGTTTCTAAAACTAGAACACTAGAAGAACTAGAAGAAGCATATAAGTGTAATATAAGGGATTTTGGGGAAAATAAGGTTCAAGAACTAATCTATAAGTTTGATAATTTCCATAAAGATGTCAGATGGCATTTAATTGGACATCTTCAGACTAATAAAGTAAAATATATTGTAGGAAAAGTGTATTTAATACACTCTTTAGACAGTATTAAACTTTTAAAAGAAATTGAAAGAAGATATTCTATAGCCAATGAAATTGCAAATGTACTTATACAAATAAATATAGGTAGAGATCCTAACAAGTCGGGGGTACTTTTAGAAAATCTACAAGAATTAATAGATGAATGTGAAAAATGTAAAAATGTTAAAGTAAAAGGTCTTATGACAGTAATTCCTAAAGGAAATTCAGCTACTAATATAGAATACTTTATAGAGATGAAAAAAATATATGATTTTTTATCAAATAAGTTGTATAATAATGTAAAAATGGAATTTCTTTCAATGGGCATGACTGGAGATTATAAGGAAGCTCTTAAGGAAGGAGCTAATATTGTAAGAATTGGTGAAGGGATATTTGGAAAAAGAGTATACAATATCAAGGAGGGTTAAAAATGGCAAAAAAAATGCTTAATAAAGTTATGGATTTTTTAGGATTAGAAGAGGAAATTGATGAAATAGAAGAAATGGACAATGAAGCAATTGTAGAGGGTAATGAAGAAATAGATAATATATTCGATTCTTCTAATGTTAGAAATCAAAAGGGAAAGGTTGTATCTATACATACAACAACAAGTACTAAGGTTTTAATATTAAAACCTATGGACTATGATGCTGCAATAGAAATTTGTGATAATTTAAAATCAAGAAAAATAATAGTTGTAAATATGACAAGCCTTGAGTCAAAAATAGCACAAAGATTACTTGACTTTATTGCAGGAGCAAGTTATGCATTAGGTGGATCACTTGATGAAATTGATAAAGGTGTATACATAGTTTCTCCATCAAATGTAGAAATAACTAATGAATTAAAAAATGAACTTTCTACTAAAGGAATTTTAAATTGGACTAAATAAACTTTAGGGTGTTGAAATTATAATTATGAATAAAAAAGAATTCTTAGAGTATTTTAAAAATGATGATGAAATTTTACTATCTAAATTATATGATAAAATACTGTTACATGAAAAAATAAGTAAGCCTATATATCTTAATGAATTCTATAGTCCTTTAATTTGGAGCAAGTTATTGAGTTTAAGTAGTAAATTAGGATGCAATATAGGGGCATTTGGGATTTTTAAAGAAAGTGATAGGAGAGTTATTTCTATTTTAGGAGCTTATGATCATGAAGAAATATATAACTATCCCATAGAACTTATAAGAATAGATAATAAATCCACATTTAAAAAATTAAAGCATTCAGATTTTTTAGGAGCTTTAATGGCGCAAGGACTAAAAAGAGAAAAATTTGGAGATCTTATAGTAAAAGGGGATAGTTGCTATGTACCAATATGCAGTGATATATCTCAATTTATAATAGACAATGTAACCAAAATAGGAAAAAATCCTTGCAGTATAAAAATAATAAATCATTATGATGGAAATGAAGTTCCTACATTTCAGTTTCAAGAAAAAAGTGTAGTGATTTCTTCTATGAGATTAGATTCTATAGTTGCAGCTTTAAGTGGTTTATCTAGAGGTAATTCAGAGGATCTTATAAAAAAAGGCTTAGTTTTAATTAATTATGATAAGATTACAAAAAGAAATGCTATTGTAAAACCTAATTCTATCATAACTATAAGGGGATATGGTAAATTTAGAATAGATGAATATATTGGAAAAACTTTAAAGGGTAGAGAGAGAATTATAATTAAAAAATACATATGAGTATGGGGTGGTCTGTATGGTAGTTACATCAATGGATATTAATAATAAAGAGTTTAAGAAGGTCTTTAGAGGATATGATTGTGATGAGGTTGATGAATTTTTAGATAAAGTTGCAGAAGATTATGAAGCACTTTACAAAGAAAATTCCTTTTTAAAAGAAAGACTTGAAGTTGCAGATGAAAAACTAAAGCATTATTCAAAAATAGAAGAAAATATCCAAAAGACTTTAGTGCTAGCACAAAGTGCAGCGGAACAAGCTAAGTCATCAGCACAAAATGAAGCTGAATTAATAATTAGACAAGCTAATGAATCAGCTCAAAGAATAATAAACAAAGCACATAATGATGTTATAAGAATAAATGACGATTATGATTCTATAAAACAAGAATTTTTAAAATTTAGATCTAAGTTTAAACATTTTATGAATGCTCAGTTAGATACATTTAGTGGTCTTGAAAAAGAATTTATAAAAAATTATAACATAGGTAATGCAGAAAATAGCGATATAAATAATATTAATAATATAAATAATATAAATAATATTAATATAAAAGAAATAGAAACTGAATCAGAGAAAAAAGTAAATGATTTTCAAACTATAAATACTGATATAGAAGATAAGGTATCTATAGAAAAAGAAAATATTTGTGAAAATGAAAGCTTAAATGATGAAGATTTAGATGCTATAAAAAGTTTTTTTGCAGAAGAAGAAGTAAAGTAGTCTCACTAATTTGTGAGACTTTTAATTTTACATAAAAAGGTATCGTTGACAACAAAAAAAGATTAATGTATTCTTATATAAGTATACATAAAAAAATAATATGAATTTTAAATTGAAAGGATAAGGAGATAGAGTATGGTAATTGGAATTATCGGTGCAATGGACGAAGAAGTATCAATTTTATTAGAAAATATAGAATTAAAAGATAAAAAAACAAAAGCTAATATGGAATTCAACCATGGAAAACTTTGGGGGAAAGATGCTGTAGTAGTAAGAAGTGGAATAGGAAAAGTAAATGCAGCAATTTGTGCTCAAATATTAGTAGATGATTATAATGTAGATAAAGTTATAAATGTTGGAGTTGCAGGTGGAATAGGAAAAGATATAATGCCAGGAGATGTGGTTATTGCAGATACATTAGTTCAACATGATATGGATACTACAGCATTTGGAGATGAGCTTGGACAAATACCTAGATTAGATGTTTATGACTTTAAATGTGATAAATATCTTATTGAACTTGCAAGAAAAACATGTGAAAAATCTACAGAACACAAAAGTTTTGTGGGAAGAATTGTATCAGGAGACCAATTTATTGCAGACTCACAAAAAATAAAGTGGTTAAATGAAAAGTTTAATGCTATTGCTTGTGAAATGGAAGGAGCAAGTATTGCTCAAGTATGTTATTTAAATGCAATTCCTTTTGTAGTAATAAGATCAATATCTGACAATGCAAATAATGGAGCACATATAGATTATGAAAAATTTATACCTATTGGAGTTAAAAATTCAACTAATATATTAAAGGGAATATTAGAAAATATATAAAATATATAGCTTGTGTAATAAAAAAAATTTCTTTGAAAAAACTAAATAACAGACCTTTATTAAATTTACTTAATATAAAAGGAGTTGTTATTTATGAAAGAGAAAAGAAAACAACATTTTAGAGATAAGTTATATAAAGAAAAAAAGCAAGTAGAAGAGTTAATAAATAAGATAAAAGAATTTGAACCGGTGAAATTTAGCAGTGAGGCAAATTCAGAGTTGTCTATTTATAGCAATCATCCAGCTGATATAGGACAAGAATTTTTAGATAAAGCAAAGGGCATAGCACTTGAGAAAGCGGAACTTGAGAAGTTACATGAAATAAGTGAATCATTGTATGATATGGAACATGGAACTTATGGAATATGCAGAATATGTAAAAATCAAATACCAGATGATAGACTTGAAGCTGTGCCTTATGCTAAATACTGTGTTCATTGTAAAAACAACCAAGATAAACTTATTGCAATGAAAAATCGTGGTAAGCCTAATGATGAAAAAGCAATAGAAGAAACTTTTGGTGCAGGAAATAACAATAATTCAAAAGCTATGTTTTTCGATATAGAAGATAGTTATTTAAGTGTAGAAATGAATAATGAATTAGAGAATGTTTATACATTTAATGATTATAATGAAGAAGATGAAAATATTGGATTTGTAGAAGAAGTAGAAAAGATAAGCAATCAGCAATATATAAACCAACTACCAGATTAAAAATATAGTTATTTTATTTTTGGGATGGGGAGATTAATTATGGAAGTTTTAATTATTATATTTGGTATAATTTTAGATAGAATTACAAAATTATGGGCTTTAAAAGAACTATCTAGTGGACATGAAATAGAGATAATCAAAAACTTTTTTTCCTTTAATTATTTAGAAAATAGAGGCGCTGCTTTTGGAATATTTCAAGGAAAAACAGTTTTGTTAGTTTTAGTAACTCTACTTATTATGATAGGAGTTATATATTACTTTATAAAATATAGACCTACCTCTAGATTTATGAGAATTGGAGTATCTTTTATAGTATCTGGAGCTTTAGGAAATTTATATGACAGAATATTTTATAAATATGTAGTTGATTTTATTCTTATTCATTATAAAAATGTTTATTATTATCCTACATTTAACATAGCAGATATTTTAGTTGTGGTAGGTACAATAATGTTAGCCATATTTCTTTTAAGGGAAGGTAAGTAATGAAAACAGAGAATTTTTTAATAAATGAAGATGAAGCAAATTCTAGGTTGGATGTATTTATATCAAAATGTTTTGAAGAAAAGTCCAGATCCTATGCTCAAAAACTTATAGAAGATAAAAATGTACTTGTAAATGGTAGTATAAAAAAGAGTAATTATAAATTAAAAACAGGGGACAATGTGGAAGTAACCATTAAAGAAGATGAAACAATAAATATAGAGCCAGAAGATATAAAATTAAATATTCTTTATGAAGATGAGGATGTTATTGTTATAGATAAACCTCAAGGTATGGTGGTTCATCCAGGTAACGGAAATTATAGTGGTACATTAGTTAATGGATTATTATATCATTGTGACAGTTTATCTTCTATAAATGGAGATGTAAGACCTGGAATTGTACATAGAATAGATAAAGACACGTCCGGAGTACTGGTAGTAGCTAAAAATGATAATGCTCACATAATTCTTTCAGAGCAATTAAAAGAACATTCTATGAAAAGAGAATATGTAGCCTTAGTAGAAGGTATAATTAAAGATGATGAAGGAACAATAGATGAGCCTTTAGGAAGAAATCCTAAAGATAGAATTAAAAGAGCAGTAGTGAGAAATGGAAAAAATGCAATAACTCACTATGAGGTTATAAGAAGGTTTAATAAAAATACATTGGTTAAATGTATACTAGAAACAGGAAGAACTCATCAAATAAGAGTACATATGGCGCATATAAACCATCCACTTGTTGGAGATCCTATGTATGGATTTAAGAAACAAAGATTTAAGTTAAATGGTCAAATGTTACATGCAAGAAAACTTGGATTTATACATCCTTCATCAAAGAAGTATATGGAATTTCAATCGGAATTGCCGAATTATTATAAAGAGATATTATTTAAACTTAGTAAGGAGGAATAGATATGGAATTTAAGTCTATACTTTTAGACGAAAAAGCAATAAAAAGAACGCTTACAAGAATAGCACATGAAATAATAGAAAAAAACAAAGGAGTAGAGGATATTGTTCTTCTTGGAATACAACGTAGAGGAGTTCCAATAGCTAGAAGAATTGCTGCTTTAATTGAACAATTTGAAGATGTTAAAGTTGAAGTTGGTTCAGTTGATATTACTCTTTATAGAGATGATTTAACAGAAGTTGCTGAACAACCACTACTTAATGAAAAGAGTTTAGATATTGATGTTAAAAATAAGAAAATCATATTAGTTGATGATGTACTTTTCACTGGTAGAACAGCAAGAGCAGCTATGGAAGCTGTAATTAAACATGGAAGACCTGATAATATTCAACTTGCAGTATTAGTAGATAGAGGACATAGAGAACTTCCAATAAGGGCTGACTATGTTGGTAAAAATGTACCTACTTCTAAAAAGGAGCTTGTATCTGTAATGGTTTCAGAAATTGATTCTGAAGATGCAGTTAAGATATTTGAAAAATAATATGTTTAGTTAAATAAAGAAAAATGAACAACCCTCTGGTTTAGCAGAAAGTTGTTCATTTTTTTATTAATCATTTTTTAAGTTAGGGTTAGTTGGAGTTACATAAATAGTTTGATTTGTAGAATATATAACCATTCCTGGTTTAGCACCATTAGGTTTTTTTACATTTTTAACTTCTGTATAATCTACAGGTACATTAGAAGAATTTTGAGACTTACTGTAATATGCAGCAAGATTTGCAGCTTCAAGTAATGTACTTTCAGGTATATCCATAATATTTTTTACTATAACATGGGAACCTGGTATGTTTTTTGTATGGAACCAAATGTCATGTTTATTTGCAAATTTAAGTGTTAAATAATCATTTTGAATATTATTTTTACCAACATATATATCTATTCCATCCTTTGATATAAAGTGCATAGGTTTTGAAGTTTTAGATTTTTTAGATTTATATATTTTCTTAAATTTAATATATCCTGTTTCAATTAATTCTTTTTTTATTTCCTCTATTTCATCATAGTTATCTGCATTATTTATATTTGTTAGAACAGAGTAAAGATAATTTAGTTCTTCTTCATTTTGAAGTAATTGTTCATTTGCTGCTTCTTCAGATTTTTTTAATTTATTATATTTTTTATAATATGATTGGACATTTTGAGAAGGTGTTTTATTCTCGTCTAAAGTTATTTTTACAGTATCATAGTTTTCGCTATAATAATTTGCAAGTTCTATATGAGAAAGTCCTTTTTTTAATGCATAAATATTTGCTGTAAGAAGTTCCCCGTAAAGCTTAAAAATATCTTTATCTTCACACTTTTTTAATGTGTTATTAAGTATTTTATCTTTTTTAGTACATCTATTTATATTGTTCATAACTATCTTTTGAAGATCTGAACTTTTGGATTTTAATCTATCTGATTTATCTTTAGCATAATAAAAATTTTCAAGAAGTTTACTTGATGAATCGTACTGAATTTTTTTATAATCTTCTTTGCTCATTAAATTTAAACAATAAAAGCCAACAAAACTATTGTTTTTAGTGTAACAATTAAATTCAAATTTATTTGATTGAATTTCTTTAAATAAATCTTTGCAAACTTCTACTATTTCTTTTAAGTTTGATAGACTTAAATCAATTGAGTTATTTTTTAATCTAAAACATATTTCACTTGAAAGTGTTTTGCTTACACCTGTAAAGATTTTAGAAAATATATTATCATTGAGTTGAAGAGAATTTTCCTTAGTAAAATTTTCAATCATGTCATATGAAAAATCAAAAGGATTTAGCTTTGGAGATTTTGGTGGGTATACGTATTCTATACCTGGATAAATGCTTCTATATGTATTTATATCTGGAGTAATATGTTTTATACTATCCATAATAATATTGTCTCTTTTTCTAATAAGAGTCATATTACTATGTCTACCCATTATTTCAATAATTAAAGAATAAATACTGTTAAATCCAAGTTCATCTGTACTTTCAAAATCTATAACTACTATTCTATCCTGGTTAATTTGATGTATATCAACTATTTTTGCGTTACTTATATATTTTCTAAGAACCATACAAAACATAGGTGCCTTTATTGGATTTGGTTTGGTTAAATCTGTTAAATGTATTCTTGGATAATTTGATGAAGAACTTATAAGTAATTTAAAAGAAAGTCTTCCTTTTCTAATGTTTAGTATTATTTCATCTTTCTCAGGTTGATTTACTTTGTCTATTTTTCCGTTAATTATAGTATTTTTTAATTCATCTATTATACTATATAAAAATATTCCATCTAATGCCATATTATCATCCTTTCTTAATGTCAAAATAAAGACTTCACAAGGAGTTACTCTTTATAGTATATTATTTACAAGATTAATAATCAATAAGTAAAGGGTGAGACAGTTATGGATTTTACTAAAATGCAAGGGACAGGCAATGATTTTGTAGTTATTGAAGATCTTTATGATGATTTTAAAGGAAAGGAAGATAGCTTAGCTAAGGTTCTTTGTCATAGAAGATTTGGTATAGGGGCAGATGGAATACTACTTGTTAGAAAAAGTAGTGTTGCAGATATAAAAATGGATATAATAAACGCAGATGGAAGCTATGCAGCTATGTGCGGAAATGGAATAAGATGTTTTGCAAGATATGTTTATGATAAGAATATAGTAAAAAAACCTATTATAGAAATAGAAACTGGAGATGGAATTAAAATAGCACATTTAACTATAAATAATGAAGACGAAGTATTAGGTATAACTATTAATATGGGTAATTTTTCTTTTGAACCTGTGGATATACCTTTAAGTGTAAATGAAAAAATTATAAATAAAGATGTAAACATAAATAATAAAGAATATAAAATTACATCTATGAAACTTGGAGTTCCTCATACGGTTGTAATGTGCAATATTCATGATGTGGATGTAGTAGAGGGAAAATATATAGAAAAATATAAACTATTTAGTGAAGGAACAAATGTTAACTTTTGTGAGATTGAAGACAATGATACTATTAGGGTTAAAACATGGGAAAGAGGTGCAGGACCTACACTTGCTTGTGGAACAGGAAGTTGTGCATCTGTAGTTGCAAGTAATACTCTAGGATATGTAGGTAATAAATGCAAAGTTATAGTACCTGGTGGAGAGTTATTCATTGAACTTAAAGATGATGTTGTGTTTATGACTGGACCTGCTGAAATTGTATTTGAAGGAAAGATTAATTTATAAAATTAGGATTAATTTATGAAACTTAGTAAAAATTTACTAAGTTTTTTCTTTTTTTGTGATTAAATAAAATTTAATTGTCAAAGATATGTAATAATAATCATTTCAGAAAAAGGATTAAAGTGGAGGCTAAATTGGAAAATAAATTATCATGTTTAAAATTAAAAAATAAAGTACCTTATATAAAAAGTATTTCATTAGATGATATATACATTTCTAAAGAGGCTTTAAAACTTTTAACTAAAGAAGTAGTTAAAAAGTATGGAGTAATGCCATTTAAATTAGAATATGATAAGCTACACATTGCTATGATAGACCCATATAATACATCTACTATTGAAGAAATAAGATTCATTACTGGAAGAGAGGTTATACCATACAAAGATACAAAATATAGTATATTTTCAGCCATAGAAGTTTATTATGAAAAAGAAATAGTGGATGAAGTGCTTAAAGATATAAAAGACATAGGATATACAAGTAAGATTATAAAGGAAAATAATAAAATTATAGAAAATGCTCCAGTAGTAAAGCTTACAAATTCAATAATTAATCAAGCTATCAATAAAAAAGCCAGTGACATTCATTTAGAACCTTTTAAGAATAAAGTTATAGTTAGATTTAGAATTGATGGGGTTTTAAATGAAAGGATGACAATACCAAAAGAAGTATATGTTCTTGTAAATACTAGAATAAAAATAAAATCAGGAATGGATATTTCAAAGAAAATGATACCTCAAGATGGAAAAATGGAATATGAATTTAGAGATAAAACTTTTAATTTAAGGGTTTCATCAATTCCAACAATAAATGGAGAAAAAATAGTAATAAGAATTTTATATAAAACCAACAAAAATATAGATATTAATAATTTAATAGAAGATCAGGATGACTTAATATTAATAAAGAAAATACTAAGTCATCCAAGTGGAATTATTTTAGTAACAGGACCAACAGGCAGTGGGAAAACTACTACTTTATGTTCTATGTTAAATGAGCTTAATTCTAAAGAGCGAAACATAGTAACAATAGAAGATCCCGTTGAATATGAAATTGAAAGAATAAACCAGATGAATGTAAATAATAAAGCAGGACTTACATTCTCATCAGCTTTAAGAAGTATTTTAAGGCAAGATCCAGATACGATTATGATCGGTGAAATTAGAGATGCAGAGACAGCTGATATTTCTGTAAAAGCAGCAATAACTGGGCATTTAGTGTTATCTACACTTCATACAAAAGATGCGGCAACTACACCAATGAGATTGTGCGATATGAATGTAGAAAATTATCTCATTGCTGATTCATTAGTGGCTGTAATAGCACAAAGATTGGTTAGAAAGATATGTCCATATTGTAAAGAAGAGTATATTTTAAATGATAGAGAAATGGAGTTTTTAAATATACATAATAAAGAAAAAGTGTATAAGGGAAGAGGATGCAAGTTTTGTAATGGAAGTGGGTACAAAGGCAGAAGAGCTGTTTTTGAAATAATGTACTTAGATGAAACCCATAGAGAACTTATAAGAAAAGGGCAATCTTCTAATAAAATAAGGAACTATAGTATTAAAAGTGGAATGAAAAGTATTAAAGAAAGTTGTGAAAAATTAGTGTTAAGTGGCGTCACTACAGTTGAAGAAGTTATGAGGGTGTCTTATGGGTATATATAAGTATAGAGCTGTAGATATAAATGGACGTATAGTTAAGGGAAAGAAGATTGCAAGTAAGGATACAGAATTTATAGAAGATCTCCATGATAAAAATTTATATATATTAGATTATAAAGTAACTGAAGACAAAAATATATTTGATAAGTTAAATTATATTAACTACAAAGATATAGGAATGCTTTTAAAACAACTAGGTGAGTTATTAAAATGTGGAATAAACATAGAAAAAGCATTGGATATATTAATTAATGAGAAACTAAAGATACCCATTAGAAAAAGCTTATTCTCTATAAAAACTGATATTGAAAAAGGAAAAAGTTTATCTAGTAGTATAAATAAGTTTACTAAAATTTATCCAAATTTTATGAGGCAAATGATATCTGTTGGAGAAAAAAGTGGTAAGTTAGATGAGGTAGTGTTAAAACTTTCAGAATATTACCTTAAACAATATAAAATAAAGAAAAAAGTTAAAGGAGTATTTACATATCCAATATTTGTATTTGTTATGATTATCATGATAACAATGTTTATTACATTTAATATAGTACCTAAATTTGCAGAAAACTTCATTAAGTTAAACAAACCTATGCCAATTGGTATAGAGAGAATACTTCAATTTAATAATGCATTAAAGTCATATAAATTATATGTAATTCTAATTTGTATATTAGTTACGCTGAGAACATTATATAAAAAGGGATATATAAACAACTTATTAGAAAAATTCACATGTAGAGGGGTTCTAGGATCAATATATAAACAGGTACATGAAATTAGTATAATTCAAAGTTTAAGTATTCTTTTAAGTAGTGGAATTCCACTGGTTTCAGCTTTAGATATTATTTTAAATAGTGTTGATAATAAAACAATCAAAAACAAGATTATAAAAGTAATTTCAAATATTAAAGAAGGTATGAGTTTTGCTGATTCACTAAGATATGAAAAAATGTTTAATGAGTTTTTTCTATGTATGATTTCAGTTGGTGAAAAAATAGGAAATATAGAGGAACTTATAGAAAATGCAATAGTCGTAAAACAAGAAGATATAGACTCTTTAATTAATAAGTTAATAAAAAGTATAGAACCTGTCACAATTTTGGTATTGGGGTTAATTGTAACCTTTATTATGATTAATATTTTATTTCCTATGATAAGTACTATGGATTCTATTATTTAATAAAATAAGGAGGATATACATATGGAAGAATTAAAATTAATGTTTTTATTAAAATATAAAAAACATATTAAAAGAAAGGGATTTACATTAATAGAGTTAATAATAGTTATGGCTATAATACTTGTAATGGCAAGTTTCTTAATACCAAAGTTTAATGGATATAGAGGAAAAGCGGAAAGGGTAAAGGCAATTGACACTGGTAGACAAATTTATGTATCCGCTATGGAAAGCTATATGGAAAATAAAGGCGTATTTAATGAAGGTCAACTAGAGAAAACTTCAAAAGAGTTATTAGGAATAGAAAAGTTAAATATTAAAATTGTTTCAGAGGATAATGTTGTTATAAACTATGATGTTGACAATAAACAGTATTCTTTAAAGTTTGGTAAGAATAGTAGTAACTTTTATATAGATGATAAAAATGGAGAAATATATCCTACATATAATCCTAAAAATGAAAAAAAAACTAATCCAGAAGAGATAGAAGGAACTGGTAGTGAAGAAGATATAAGTCAAGATGGAAATGATGGTAAATAAAAATAAATTAAAAATTATAAAAAAGGGATATTCTCTAGTAGAATTATTGGTTATAATTGGTATTTTATTTATAATTGTAGGAGGATGTTCTTTAAATTTATATAAATTTCATAGACAATGGAGTAATAATACAAATGTAGATTTCTGTGATAACTATATACTTCATGTATTACAAAATTCTGCATTATACTGTAAGCAACAAAATGTAAGTGGTAGATTAGAATTTTGTGATAAAAATAAAATAAAGTTTTATATTAATGAGGAATTAATAAGAGTTTATGAAATACCAAAGGAATTTAAGTTTATGAGTAGCGGTGTTTTTAACAATAATGTTAAAATAAATAACTTTGGTACAATAATTACAGCGTGTACTATTAGTTATGAAGATGCAAACAAAGATGTTCATGATATAACAATAAGAGTAGGAAGTCACTATGTTAAAGTTAAAGAATATATAAAAAAGAATAAAAGGAGACATTAATTGAATCTTAATAAGTTTATCATATACAAGAAAAAAGGATTATGCATATTAGAGCCTTTATGTGCTTTAGCTATACTTAGTATATTTATTGTTTATTTAAGTAACATACAAATAAAAACCTTCCATTTAAAAAATCAAAATCAGTGTATAGATGAATATATCAAATTGTCAGAAAATTTAAAAAATAATTTAAAGTATAATTTATCATATAAAGAATTAGAATCATCTCTTTTAAAAGACCACAGCGAAAATAATTTCTATATAAATCAAGATAATTTAAATATTGATTCTATAAGAAAAAGTCACATAAATAAGTTAATTAGTAAAAATAAATTAAATGAAATTCCCTATGCACAAATCACTATAAGATCTTTAGAGAAAGGTGTTATAAAAGTTGATATAAATTTAAAAGTTAAATGTAATGGAAGGATAGAAAATATAAATTCATATTTTTACAAAGGAGATTATTATACTTAATATGAAAAAAGGATATGGATTAATAGAAGTTTTAGTTACATTATTTATTATAAGCATACTAATGCTCATAGAAGTTGACTTAGTAACAAAAGAGTCAATAAGGTATAAGAGAAATATATCTTTAGATAGAGAGGAATGTTATTGTAATAGTGCTTTGCATTTTGTGGAAAACGAGATAAATGATATAAAAAATAAGAGCTTAATTATAAAGGACAATAATATTGTATTAGAAAAGGAAAATGGAGATAAGTATACTATAAAAACAGAGGGTAATAATGGTAAATACAAGCTTATAATACTTTACGATAAATTAATAGATGGGAATAAAAACAAGAATACCATTGCAGAGGATTTAAAAGATGTAAAAATAAATAAAAACAAGAATGTTGTGTATATTTATATTGAATCTCTAAAAGGAAAGAAGTTTTATAAATGTATAGGTTTAAATCAAAACATAGAGGATACATAGTTGTATTTACTTTAATTATAATAAGTATAATAATGGGTATATTTTTATACTCATTTAAATTAGAAGTAAGTAAAAAAATGCGTAATTATAGCTATAAATCAATAGAGCTAAGTGATGATATTTACAGTAAACAAAGGGAGTATTTACTAGCTAGATTAAATAATTTTATAACAGAAAAATGTAAGGATATAAATGAAGAAAATCTTAATTTAATTTTAAATAGTGTCAATGATGAAACTGTAAGTTATGAAAATACTTTTGTAAAATTTGATGATAAAAATAAAAACATAATTCTAAATTTACAAAACGAAAAAGGTGTTAAAAGAGAAGATGTATATAACTATGAAATAGATGAAAAATCTAATATAGTTAGATTTAAATATTTAATTTCTAAGTATAAGTGAGGTGATATTAAGTGTTTAATAAAAATGTATTTTTAAAAGTGTCTGAAGAGGGCATAAAAATGAATAATGAGCATTTAAAACACAAAAATATAAATCCATTTAAAGATATTACAGGAATAAATATAAAAAATAAAAATGTATACATAATAGTTGAAGGAGAAGAAGTTCATATAAAACTTTTAAAACTGCCAAGGGTTAGCAAGTGGGATCTAAATAGTTTAATTAGGAATGAATTAGTGTTCCTATATGGTAAAAAAGCTAATAATATATTTTATACTTATACGGTATTAAATGAAACTGGGGAAGATATAGATGTTTTAGTGTTTTGTATGAATTTAAAAGATGTAAAAGCTTTAGAAAAGATTATTAATAATAATAAAATAAAAAAGATTAATATAATTCAATTTAGCATGGTGAATTATTTTAAAAATTATATAAAAGATAAAACATATATTTTAATATTTAAAGATAGAAATAAGGTATATTTTTTAGGGGTTACCTATGAAAACTTAGTTTCTAACAGAATAGTAAATGTGAATAGCGAAAATTGTGAGTATTTTTTAATGGAAAGTTTTAATTATTGTATTAATAGATTAGAGAAGTTTTCAGGAGGAGTGAAAAATATTTATTGTGTTAATTTTGAAGAAGAAGAAAAAGAACTTTATATGCAAAATGACAAGTATCAGTATACAGATCTTGGCTATGTAGATAAAACTGATGTAGTTAAATATTTTTCAATAAAAAGGAAGTAAGCTATGAAAGAATATAATTTTTTACCTATGTGGTATAGAAATAAAATAGAGAAGAAAGAAAAAATTAGATTTATGGTGGTTTTAAGTATAACAATAGTACTTTTGGTTATAAATATATTTAGAATAGTGAAATATAGAAAAGATATAATAGCTGCTAATAATAAAATAGAAAAGATTAATTTGCAAAATATGCACAATAAGAAAATAAATGAGAAGAATAAAATAAATAAACACTTTACTATAAATACTTATTATGATTTAAAAGAAGAGATAAAAAACATCAATAGTTTTAAATATGTTGATATAAATAAAAATAAGATATTTTTGCAAAAGGAATTTAATAGTATGGAAGAAGCAGCGAGAACACTTGATAGTATAAAAAATAATTTAAAGTATGAAATAAAGGATATAAAAATAGAGGAATTAGAGGATAAAAAAAATTCTCTAAAAGTGGAGTTTAAGGCAGGTAAAAATGAGTAAAAAATTTAGAAATAACTTAATTTTATTTTGTATGATATTTATGTTAATAGGAACATTTTTTATATGTTATAAACAAAAGAAACTACTTAATAAAAGCAAAAGCAATTTATATATTATGACTTCATCAAAAATGAAAAATTTAAAAAATAAAAATTATGATATAAAATATGAAAAAATTATAGGAAAAATAAAAGAAAATCCATGTATAAAAATAAAAAAAGCAATAAATAATAATGATAGTAAGATGTTTTCCATGAACTTAGAGTTTATAGGAACATTAGAACAATTAGAAAAATTTATAGATGGTATAAAGAAAAGCCATAATTTATATGAAATGGAGAGTATAAAGCTCACTGCTTATGATCACAAATTATATAAAGGATATATTGTTTTAAATATTACTATATGAGTTTAATAATTCATATAGTAATATACGATACATATTATAAATGTATTTGCAAATATTCGCATCTTTTGATAAAATATCATTGGTTAGAATCGAGTCCTAAAATATATTATTTATTAATAAAGTAAGCATAAATAATATTGGTATTAATATGAATTTTAGGGTTATAATAAAATTATATAGATTAGTGGAGGGATACATAAATGATTTCAGCTGGAGATTTAAGAAAAGGTACTACTTTTGAGCTAGATGGACAAGTTTATACTGTAATTGACTTCTTACATGTTAAACCAGGTAAAGGAGCAGCATTCGTAAGAACAAAACTTAGAAATGTAATCAGTGGAGGAGTTACTGAAACTACATTTAACCCAACAGCTAAGCTTCAAGAAGCTGTTATTGAAAGAAAAGAAATGCAATACTTATACAGTGATGGAGAATTATACTACTTCATGGATCAAGAAACATTCGAACAAATACCTTTAAACTTTGAACAAGTAGAAAATGCTATCAAATTCTTAAAGGAAAATATGTTTGCAATCATCAAATTCTACAAAGGAGCTGCTTTCTCAGTTGAAGCACCTAACTTCGTAGAATTACAAATCGTTGAATGTGAACCAGGAATAAAAGGAAACACAGCAACTAACGCTATGAAACCTGCTAAATTAGAAACAGGAGCTGTTGTTAACGTACCTTTATTCGTTAATGAAGGAGAAACAATAAGAGTAGACACTAGAACTGGTGACTACATGGAAAGAGTATAAACTACCCTAAAGGGAGTGGTAAAATGAATCCTCTTATGTCAAAAGTTCTTTCTTTAAAAGAAGATATAGAAAAACTTGATTTGAGGGAAGAGACAAAAGATAAAATATTATTTGATATAGGTGATATTTTACTTGAAATGACGGAAAAGATACATGTTCTTGAAGATAAGTTAACTGAAATGGATGAATATGTTACAGTTCTTGATGAAAATTTAGGAAATGTAGAAGAGGAAGTTTATGGTTTTGAGGAAGAAGATGATGATTTTCACACTGAAGATTACGTTGATATAGTATGTGATAAATGTAACGAAATCTTAGCAGTTGAGAAAGAATTCATTGAAAATGAAGACAAAATTAATTGTCCTAATTGCCAAAATTCCATAAAGCTAAAGTAGCATAAATAGAGAAAAGTTAAATAATATAATTTTAAATAAGAAATATCTTAAATAGATATTTCTCAGATTGTTCAAAAAGCCCCCAACAATTGGGGGCTTTTGTTTACGCCAAAATTCTTTTATGCGATAGCATTCGAAAAATATTTATTATGTATGTTAATTTGGAATAAATTTGAATTAATGTACACAAAAAATAATGCGATAGCACCATGGCTATCTTTTTCATATTCTGAACTGCCGCTGTAAGTAGGCACTGCTCAGAAACATTTTTAATTCCTCGCATGCGACAATAACGTAGCCCATGTAATTCTTTTGAATCAGCAAAGCTACGCTCAATCTTTTCTTTACGTCGTTTGTAAATACTTTTACCTTTTTCTGTTTTAGTAAAGCTAAAAATTTGATCTTTATAGTCTTCCCAAACATGACGACGTATAGTTCTATTAATGGATTTATCAGATGTTAAGCAATTATTTTTATATTTGCAATAAGCACAATGCTCCGCATTACTTAAATATTCTTTATAACCTTCCCTCGTAGTAGTTCTATATTTTAAAAAGCAATTATTAATACACACATATCCATCTAATTCTTTAACATACTGAAATCTATATTTTGTATATTTTCCTTTAACATGGGGTCCTAAACGGAACCCAAAAACACCTTGATAATTTTTGTCTGAAATTTGTTTACAAATAGGATTCGTAGAATATCCGGCATCTGCTACTAAATATTTTGTATTAAAATTAAACTTTTCTATTTGAGTTTCTATTCTTTTAACATAAGGATCTACATCGTTTATATTCCCGGGAGTAACATGAACGTCTGTTATAATATTATACTTTCCGTCAACAGTTCTATGATCTAAATAAAAAAAGCCTTTAGGTTTTCCATCTCTAACCATATATCCACTGTCTGGATCAGTTGTACTTACTTTTATTTCCTTAGTTTCAGCTATTTTAGTCTTTTTTTTTAGAGGCTTTTTATTATGATTAATTCTATCTTTATTAATGTCATTCTCTAATTCATCAAAGTATTCCTTTGTGGATTTAGTTATTTCTTTTTTAATAAATTTATGTTTATTAGCGTTAGCTTTTAAGTGAGTAGAATCAGTATATAGAATTTTGCCATCAACCAAGTTTCTATTAATAGCTTGAAATACAATATTATCAAATATTTCTTGATGTATATTTGTATTACTAAATCTTTTTGTTCTATTCTGGCTTATAGTGGAATGACTTGGTATTTTATCAGTAAGTCCATATCCTAAAAACCATCTGTAAGCTACATTTACCTGGATTTCTTTTACAAGCTGACGCTCTGAACGTATACCGAATAGGTATCCTATAAAAAGCATTTTAAATAATACAACTGGATCCACTGATGGTCTGCCATTATCAGCACAATATAAATCCTTAGTTAAATCTCTTATAAATGAAAAGTCTATGTGTTTATCTATCTTTCTAAGTATGTGATTTTCAGGTACTAAATTTTCTATATAAACTAGTTCTAATTGATTTTGTTTTCTTTCATTATTAGTAAGCATTTTTCCTCCGTAGGAGCCCTAACGGGCTAAAAGATTTATTGTTCTAAAATATATATTCTACATAAACACTAAAAATCCTTTTTGTAATAAATGTAAAAAGGCTGTTGACAAATTATGTTTATCAACAGCCTGAGAAATATCTTAAATAGATATTTCTTATTTTTTATTTTTTGGAATAATTATTCTAACATATAAATAAAAATTTAATAAGTAATTAGTATGTAAAATGATAATTTATATAATTAAATTCATAAAAAGGAGGAATGATTATGAGTACTAAAGATGTATTTTATGTTTTACCAAAGGAAATGCAAATGAAGTTACAGTCAATAACTATCATAGATAAATTGCAGGAAATACGAATAAAAGTAAACAAGCCACTAATAGTGTATTTGGAAAATAAGGAAATCATATTAGATTACATTATAAAAAAAGAAGATATTAAGACTATACTCCAAAGAATAAGCAATTACTCTATATATGCTTTTGAAGAAGAAATAAAACAGGGATATATAACTATAAAAGGTGGTCATAGAGTAGGAATATGTGGTTCTTGTGTGATACAAAATGAAACCGTAAAAACAATAAAAAATATAGCATCTTTAAATATAAGAATTTGCAGAGAAGTTTTGGGATGTTCAAATAAAGTTATGCCATATATTTTACAAGGGGAAAATGTACTTAATACAATTATTATATCTCCACCTAAATGTGGAAAGACTACTTTAATAAGAGATATAACAAGAAACTTATCTACGGCAAAAAAGAAAGTGTGCATCATTGATGAAAGAAGTGAAATTGCATCTTGTTTTGAAGGAGTACCTCAAATGGATGTAGGTATAAGAACTGATATACTTGATAATTGCATAAAAAGTCAAGGAATAATAATGGCAATAAGAAGTATGGCACCTGAGGTTATAGTCTGTGATGAGATAGGAACTCATAGTGATATACAAAGCATAGTAATGGCTATGAATTCAGGAGTGAATTTAATAACAACTATACATGGTTTTGGAATAGAAGATTTATATAGAAGACCTGTATTTAACGAAGTTGTTGAGAATAAAATTTTTAATAGAGCTATAATTTTAAGTTCTAGAAATGGAATTGGAACAGTAGAATATATATATGATTTCAATAAAAATGAGGAACTTTGGAGGAAATAATATGTATTTTAAAATATTAGGATCTATATTAGTTCTATTATCATCAACTTTACTGGGATTTATATGTGGGGAAAATTTAAAAAGACGTTTTCTGCAATTAGAAGAAATAGAACAAGCATTGTATCAACTTAAAAATGAAATTGTATATACCCATAATTCTCTTCCAGAGATATTTATGAGTGTTGGAAGTAAAGGGACTAAACCTATAGGTGATATTTTTAAGAGGGTTTCCAGTTTATTGTATGATCATGAGGTTGAAAGTGTGCATGAGGGATTTAAAAAAGCTTTAAATGAAAATAAAAAACAGTTAAATCTAAAAAAGTACGATATTGATATACTTTTAAATCTATCAAAATCATTAGGAGAATCAGATATAGAAGGACAACAAAATATACTTACATTAACTATTAGAAATATAAAAAGTCAATTAGATAGTGCCAAAAATGTAATGGAAAAAAACATAAAAATGTATAGATACTTAGGATTTTCCTTTGGAGCTATACTAGTAATAATGATGTTATAGGAGGGAAAAGATGTTAGATGTAAGTTTAATTTTTAAGATAGCAGCTGTAAGCATACTTATAATTATTCTTGATAAGATACTAGAAAGTACAGGGAAAAAGGACTACGCGGTTATAGCTAATTTAGCTGGAATAATCATTGTTTTAATGATGGTTATAAATTTGATAAACAAGTTATTCAGCACTGTAAAAACAATGTTCCAATTTTAGGAGGCACATATGGAAATAGTAAAAATAGTTGCATTTGCCTTTATTACATTATTTATAATTCTTATTTTTAAAAATAGAAATGATGAATACGTAGTACATATTAGTATAGCTGCTGGAATAATAATATTTTTATTTATGATAGATAAAATTACAGCTGTAATGCAATTGCTTCAGGAGTTAGCACTTAAAGCTAACATAGATTTTGTGTATTTAAATACAGTTTTCAAAATACTTGGAATTGCTTATTTAGCTTCATTTTGTAGTGAAATTTGCAAAGATGCAGGACAAAGCAGTTTAGCATCTAAAGTTGAATTTGCTGGAAAAATACTAATACTAGTATTGGCAGTTCCAATATTAATGGCAGTACTACAAGGAATTGTCAATATAATTTAAAAAGATGTATAGGAGAGAACATTATGAAAAAGATATTACTGGTAATTATTATGTTTTTAATGATTCCTCTTAATGTACAAGCACAAACATTAGTAGAAAAACAAAAACCTCAGTTAAATCAAGAACAGAGTAGTAAGGTAGAAAGGTTATACGATTATATGACCAATGTAAAAACTAAATATGAAATACTAAATGATATGGATGTAAAAACATATGTAAAGGATTATATGAAAAATGGAAGTGGAAATATTTCAGTTGGTAAGTTTGCAAAGGCAATACTTATGTATTCATTTAGGGAAGTTATAGCATGTTCAAAGCTTATGGCAATGATAATAATAATAGCAATAATATGTGCTCTTATTAATAATCTTGAAAATGCATTTAGTAATGGAAACTTATCTAACGTTGCATATTTTGCATGTTATGCACTTTTAATTATCATAGTAACTAAAAGTTTTTATATAGGGGTCCTTGAAATTAAGGATATTCTAAAAGGAATGACTGATTTTATGGCAGCGCTTATTCCTGTATTATTGATGCTACTTGCATCTGTTGGAGGATTTACTGAAGCTGCAACCATGGATCCTGTGATAATAGGGGTTACCAATATTAGTGCTAGAGTTTTTACTGATTTAATAATTCCAATAATAACAATTTCTTTTGTAATACAATTATGTAACAACATAAGTAGTGATCATAAAATGGAGAAATTATCTGGACTATTAAATAAGTCAGTTCTTTGGATCCAAGGAATTATAATGACTATATTTATAGGGGTAATTACAATTCGTGGTTTAACCACTAGTACTATAGATGCAGTTGCAGAAAAAACTGTGAAATTTGCCATTGATAACTTTGTTCCTGTAGTTGGAAAAAGTTTATCAGATGCAATATCTACCGTAGCTGGATACTCACTTCTTCTAAAAAATGCACTAAGTAGTGTAGGACTTGTTATTTTAGTAACTATAATATTATTTCCAATAATTAAAATGCTGGCTATGGGTTTTATATATAAACTAACAGGAGCTTTGGTAGAACCCATAAGCGATAGTAAACTTGTTAAATGCATAGAATCAGCAGGGGACTCTATTATACTTATGACTTCCTGCGTTATTAGTGTATCTGTCATGTTCTTCATAATTATATGTATAATTGCTGGAGCTGGAAGAGGCGCTATAGGCATATAAGGAGGGTAAAATGATAGCAAGTATAAAGCAATGGATTGTAAGCATTTGTACTGCAATATTTTTTATAACAGCAGTGGAAATGATATTGCCTAATAACTCAATGAAAAAATATGCTAAATTCGTTCTAGGATTAATATTAATAACAGTTATTTTAAATCCAATAATAAAATTATTTAATAGAAGTTTTAGTTTCGAAGGATATATAAATTCAGCATCTCAATATATAGATGAAAAACAGTACAAAAACAACTATGGAAAGTATAAAACAGAAACTATAGATAATACAACAGAGGTTTTTGCCAAAAATCTAGAAAAATTGTGCGATAAAAAACTAAAAGATAAATATCCAAAGGATAAATACAATGTAAAAGTTAAAGTTTTATATGATGATGAAAAAGAAAAATTTGATATCCAAGAAGTTAATGTTGGAGTAAAAGAAGAAGGCGTAAAAAAAGTGAAAAAAGTTACATTGGACGAAACAAAGGAAGTGGCTACAAAAAAAGTTATGGAAAAAGAAAAAAGTTCAAAAATTATTAATTATTTAAGTGAAGCTATAGATGTTCCAAAAGAAAAAATAAGAGTTTATAAGGAATAAATAAGTATATAAATAAGGGGTGAACTGATATATGAAAAAACTATTTGATAAAGATAGAGTGAAAGAGAGTTTAAAAGATAAAAATGGAAAAGATTACACTAAAAAGTTGATTTTTTTAGCTATACTAGGTGTATTTTGCCTTATTGCAAGTAATATATTTAAATCACCTAACACTGTTAAAGTAAGTTCTGAAAATAAGGGAAGTGTTTCACAAGATAATAAAAAAGAAGTTAAAAATATAGATAGTAGCAAGGAAAATGAAATATCAAATGAAGAAAAAGAAATTGAAGAAAAACTAAAAGATACCCTTGAAAATATTGAGGGAGTTGGAAAGGTTAAAGTAATGGTTTATTTTAAGGGAGGTGAAGAGCAGATACCTGCAATAAATGTTAATGATTCTACTAGTCTTACGGAAGAAAAAGATACAGATGGTGGAACAAGAAAAGTAACTCAAAAGAATGATGGAAAAACTATTGTTATGATGAATACAGAAAAAGGAACAGAACCTTTTGTAGTTAAAAAAAATAAACCAGAAGTAAGTGGTGTTTGTGTTGTTGCAGAAGGTGCAGATGATAACTTAATTAAGCTTCAAATTCATAAAGCAGTCGTAAATTTATTTGACTTAAAAGAAAAAGATGTAAATGTATATTCTATGAAAAAATAACATATATGTTTAAAAAGAGACATATAAATTTTAATAAGGTTAAAATAAGGAATGGAGGTATTTTAATGAATAGGAAACAGGGGGTAATTATAGTTGTTTTACTAGCACTTATTTCATGTGCAGGGGTACTTGCGGTTAGGTTAAACAATAATTTAGACTATGTGGCTGAAAATGATATAAAAAATGGAAAAACAACTATATCATTTAATGATTCAAATAAAAAGAACAATACTTCAAATTACTTTGAAGAATCTCAAATGATGAGAGATAATCATAATGCAAAAGCTCTTCAAGATTTAAAGGGTATTATGGATGATGAACATACATCAAAGGAACAAAGGGCAGAAATATCTAAAAAATATAGTGATCTTGCACTTGCAGATACTAAACAACATCAAATAGAATCTGTATTAAAAAGTAAAGGATATGAAAATGTACTATGTTACATTCAAGATAACAAAGTTACAGTTGTAGTAAAATCATCTAAAAAGCTTACTGAAACTCAAACAAAACAAATTCAAGATGTAGTTATGGATATTACAAAAATAAAGGATGTAGATATACAATTAAAAGAATAATATGTTTGTAAATTCATACTATCTTTGATATAATAAGCACATAATAAATGTTTTGAATATCCGGACAAAGGGGGTACACCTAGATGGACGAAAACTTAAATGTGGAACAAGAAACAGATATGGAAATGGGAATTGTTAAAATATCAGATGAGGTAGTTGAAGTAATAGCAGGACTTGCTGCTTCAGAAGTAGACGGAATAGAAGGAATGAGTACCACATTAGTTGGAGGAATAACTCAGATACTAAGCGGAAAAAAGAACTTATCTAAAGGAATTAAAGTAAATGTAGAAGAAAATAGTGCTACTATAGATTTATATGTTGTAGTTAAGTACGGTGTTAAAATTGTAGATGTTGCAAAGAAGGTACAAGAGAGTGTTAAAAAATCTGTAGAGCTAATGACTGGGTTAAATTTGACAGCAATTAATGTTTATGTACAAAATGTTGTGCTTCCAAAAGAGGAAGTAAGATCTAAAGAAAAACAAGATTAATTATTGCACCCTCTGAAAACAGAGGGTGTTTCCATGTTTAAATATGTATATTAATATTTATAATGACAATAATTAAAATATATTTTAATTCATATACTAGGAGGAAATTATGAACAGAAGAAAATCAAGAGAAGTGGCTATGAAATTATTATTTGAAATGAGTATTAACAAAGAGGAATTTTCAGAGATATTAAAAAACTTTAAAGAAAATACTGATACAAATATGGAAAATGTTGATTTCATATACATAAATAAAATAGTAAATGGCATAGAACAAAACAAAGAAGACATAGATAAAAAAATAGAAGAAAACTTAACAAAGTGGAAATTAAACAGACTTTCAAAGATAGACCTTACAATACTTAGAATATCTACATATGAAATAATGTTTATGGAGGATATACCTAACAAGGTTGCAGTTAATGAAGCTATAGAACTTGCAAAAAAATATTCAGCAGACAATTCTCCAGCCTTTGTAAACGGAGTGCTTGGAAACATGATAAAAGCATAATAATAAAACTCTGGGAGGTGGATTTATGGGGATAAAAATAGATGGAAAAAGATTAGCTCAAGATATTAGAGAAGAGTTAAAAAAACAAGTAGAAAATATAAATAATAATGAAGATGTTAAGTTATGCATGGCAAATATACTTGTAGGTAATGATGGTGGATCACAGTTTTATGTTAGAAATCAAAATAAATTATGTCATGCTTTAGGCATAAAAGTAAAAAACATAAACTTAGATGAATGCATAAAAGAAGAAGAATTATTAAATATTATTAATGAGTTAAACAATGATAATGAAGTTAAGGGTATAATACTTCAACTTCCCCTTCCAAAACATTTAGATGAAAGTAAAATAACATCAGCAATAGATATAAATAAGGATATTGATGGACTAAGTAGCATAAGTGTTGGGAAGCTTTATAAGGGAGAAAAATGCTTTGTACCATGTACACCAAGAGGAATTATAGAGCTTATAAAAACTTGTGATATAGATATAGAGGGAAGCAATGCTGTTGTAATAGGAAGAAGCAATATAGTAGGAAAACCTGTAGCTCAGCTTTTACTAAATGAAAACGCAACAGTTACAATATGCCACTCAAAAACTAAGAATTTAAAAGAAATCTGTTTAAATGCAGATATATTAGTGTCAGCTATAGGTAAACCACATTTTATTACAAAAGATTATGTTAAAGAAGGAGCAGTTGTTATTGATGTTGGTACATCTTCTGTAAATGGAAAGATGGTTGGAGATGTGTGCTTTGATGAAGTTATAGAAAAGGCAGCATATGTAACTCCAGTACCAGGTGGAGTTGGAGCAATGACAACTACTATGCTTATAAAAAATCTTTGTGAGGGATTGAAATAATATGCAGATGAAAACATTGGGTGTTTCAGAGCTAAACAATTATATAAAAAATGTAATTGATAATGATTTTATTTTAAAAAATTCTAAAATAAAAGGTGAAATATCTAATTTTAAAATACATATAAGTGGTCATATATACTTTTCTTTAAAAGATAAAAATAGCAAAATAAATTGTATTATGTTCAGATCCTATGCTAGAGGGTTAAAATTCATACCTGAAAATGGAGATAATGTAATACTCAAAGGAAGAGTATCAGTATATCAAAAAGATGGTGCATATCAATTTTACTGTGAAGATATAGAAAAAGAAGGCGTAGGAGATTTATTTATAGCCTTTGAAGCGTTGAAAAAGAAATTGTATAATGAAGGATTGTTTGATGAATATAATAAAAAAGAAATACCTAGATTTGCAAAGAAAATAGGAGTTATAACTTCTCCTACAGGAGCTGCAGTTAAAGATATAATAAATGTATCTAAAAGAAGAAACAAAGGTGTAGAACTATTAATTTATCCAGCACTTGTTCAAGGAGAAAATGCACCTAAAGATTTAATAAATGGTATCAATTATTTTTCAAATAGAGATGATATTGATACCATAATAATAGCAAGAGGTGGAGGATCAATAGAAGAACTTTGGGCTTTTAACAATGAAGATTTAGCCTATGCTATATATAATTGTAATAAGCCAGTTATAAGTGGAGTTGGACACGAAACCGATTTTACCATTTGTGATTTTGTAAGTGATAGAAGAGCACCTACACCATCTGCTGCTGCTGAGATAGGTGTTTTTAATTTAAATGAAGTAAATACAAATATTGAAAATTATAAAAATAGATTGTACAATTTAATTAGAAATACAATAAATTTAAAATTTAAAGAGCTAAATTCATTGGAAAACGCAATAAAAATAAATAGTCCAATGAATACTATAGCTAATGAATATATAAGAATAGACAATTTAAAAAATAAGCTTTGCCATAAAATAGAATCTAAAATAGAATACGAAAAAATAAAACTTTCAAAAGCTAATTCTTTACTTAATGCACATAATCCACTAAATATTTTAAGTAGAGGGTTTTCTATTATTAAAGACGAAAAAAATAATGTAATTACAACAAAAGAAAAAATAGAAGAAAATACCTGCATAAACATTACATTAAAAGATGGAAGTACTAAGGTTAGAATAAGTGATGTGTATAAATAATCACTAAAAAATGGAGGATTAAAATGGCAAGAAAAAAGGAATCTTATGAAAGCTTAATGATTAAGTTGCAAGATATCATTGAAGAGATGGAAAGTGAAGAAATATCTTTAGAAGGATCCATGAAAAACTATGAAGAAGGAATAAAACTCTGCAATAAAATGTATAAAGTATTAAATGAAGCAGAGGCTAAAATAAAGATATTAGATGGTAATGAAGAAAAAGAATTTGTTGGGAATGATAATTAATGAATATGAATAATTTAAAAGAAGAAGTAAATGTATGGTTAAATAATTATTTTGAAAACAAGGGTAGTTATAACAAAATAGTGTATGATGCTATGAAGTATAGTGTTGAAGTTGGTGGAAAAAGAATAAGACCAACATTAATGCTATGCACTTACAATGTATATAAGGATAATTATAAAGACATAATGCCTATGGCTTGTGCAATAGAGATGATACATACTTATTCTTTAATACATGATGATCTTCCTGCAATGGATAATGACGATTTAAGAAGAGGAAAACCAACTAATCATAAGGTCTTTGGGGAAGCTATGGCAATACTTGCTGGAGACGGTCTTTTAAATGAAGCTATGAATATTATGTTTAATTATTCGTTAAACAATGACATAAGGGCTCTAAAAGCTTCTAAAATAATTAGTGAAGCTTCAGGAGTTGAAGGTATGATCGGTGGACAAGTAGTTGATATTATTAGTGAAGGAAAGAAAATAACTATAGATAATCTTAAATATATGCACAAAAATAAAACAGGTAAGCTTATAAAAAGTCCTATAATAGCAGGAGCAATTTTAGGGAATGCACCTAAAGAAGACATTGATATTTTAGAAGAGTTTGGAGAAAAATTAGGATTAGCATTCCAAATAAAAGATGATATATTAGATGTAATTGGTGATGTTAAAGTTTTAGGAAAAGAAATTCACAAAGATAAAGAAAATAATAAAACAACTTTTATATCTGAATTTGGACTTGAAAGTTGTAAGAAGATGTGCATAGATCTAACAAAAGAATGTTTAAATTTATTAAAACAGATTCAAGGAAATACAAGAGAATTAGAGGAAATAACTAAGTTTTTAATGAAAAGAGAATTTTAATGAAGTTTTGAAATATTATTAATCCTATGCTATAATCCGTATATAAAATAGTGGTGAATGGAAGTATAAAACACGGTATAAAAAACGCTCTATTAAAAGTAATGTAGATGAATTAAAAAGGAAAGATGATAATATGAGTGAAATATTTGATAATTATAAAGGACTTTACGAACTGAGAAAAATGTCTTTTTCAGATTTAGATAAATTTGCTCAGGAAATTAGAAATTTTTTAATAAATAAAATTTCTAAAACTGGGGGTCATTTAGCATCTAATTTAGGTGTAGTAGAGCTTACTTTAGCTTTATACAAAGTTTTTGATTTAGATAAAGATAAAATAGTATGGGATGTAGGACATCAAACTTATGTTCATAAAATACTTACTGGAAGAGCGGATAGATTTGACAATTTAAGACAATTCGGTGGTATGAGTGGATTTCCTAAAAGATGTGAAAGTAAATATGATTTTTTTGAAACGGGACACAGTAGCACATCTATTTCTGCTGCACTAGGTATGGCAAGAGCGAGAGATTTAAAAAATGAAAAATGCAATGTTGTAGCAGTAATTGGGGATGGAGCTTTAACTGGTGGTATGGCAATTGAAGCTTTAAATGACGTAGGAGATAAAAAAACAAATTTAATTGTCATATTAAATGATAATCAAATGTCTATAGGAAAAAATGTAGGAGGAGTTTCTACATATTTAAGCAGAATTAGAATTGATCCGAAATACAATAAGTTTAAAGCTGATTTTAATGATGTTTTAAGAAAAACAAATATTGGAACAGGTGTTGCAGATTCCTTAAGCAAGCTTAAATCTGGAATAAAGCAGATGTTAGTTCCAGGAATGTTCTTTGAAGAAATGGGAATAAAATATTTAGGACCAATAGATGGACATAATATCAAAGAACTCACTGAAGTTATAAATACAGCTAAAAATTTAAACGGACCTGTACTAATACATACAATTACTCAAAAAGGCAAAGGATATAAATTTGCAGAAAAAGATCCTAACAGATTTCATGGCATAGGAGCTTTTAATTTAGATACAGGAAAAGTGTCTAAAATTAGTGGAGATACATATTCAAAAGCATTTGGAGATGCAATTGTAGAACTTGCAGAAGAAGATAAAAGAATAGTTGCAATTACTGCAGCTATGAGAGATGGAACGGGACTTAAAAAATTTAGTGAAAAGTATCCTAAAAGATTTTTTGACGTGGGAATAGCAGAACAACATGCAGTAACTCTTGCAGCAGGTATGGCACAATCAGGATTAAAGCCTATATTTGCGGTTTACTCCACATTCCTTCAAAGGGCATACGATCAAGTTATCCATGATGTATGTCATCAAAATCTTCCAGTAGTATTTGCAATTGATAGAGCTGGAATAGTTGGAAGTGACGGAGAAACTCATCAAGGAGTATTTGATTTATCATTTTTAAATCATATGCCTAATATGACTATTATGTGTCCTAAGAGTTTACATGAAGTAAAGTATATGTTAAAATGGGCGGCTAATCAGAATTCACCAGTGGCTATAAGATATCCAAGGGGTGGAGATAGTATAGAGTTATCAGCAAAGACAGATTATATTGTTGGAAAATGGGAAGTATTAAAGACAGAAGGAAATATAGCTCTAATAGCAACTGGAAAAATGGTTGCTACAGCTATTAAAGTACAAGAAAAAATGAAAGCTATGGGCGTAAACATAACAGTTATAAATGCATGTTTTGTAAAACCAATTGATAAATCTATTATAAAAAAATTAGTATCTAAGAATTATAAAATAATAACTCTAGAGGATAATGTATTATCTGGAGGATTTGGTGAAAGTGTTCTTCAATATGCAAATTCTTTAATTACAACAAATTCTATAAATAGTGAATCTAAGGTTGTAAATTTAGGATTTGATGATAAATTTATTCCTCATGGAAGTGTAGATATACTTTATAAGGCAAACAATTTAGATGTAGATGGAGTAGTAAAAAATATAGTTAAGATTTTATAATTTAGTATCTTTAAATTTAAAGGAGTTAAATCATGAGTAGTGTCAAAAGTGAAAGGTTAGATATACTTTTAGTTGAAAAAAATATTTTTGATTCTAGAGAAAAAGCTAAAATTGCAATTATGGAAGGAAAAATATTTGTAAATGGTCAAAGAGTAGATAAATGTGGTCAAAAGATAAAGGTGGATTCAGAAATTGAATTCAAAGGCGAAGTAATGCCATACGTAAGTAGGGGCGGATTTAAACTTGAAAAAGCTATGAAAAGTTTTGATATAGAACTTCAAGGAAAAGTATGTATGGACATTGGTGCATCAACAGGAGGATTTACTGATTGTATGCTTCAAAATGGTGCTACAAAGGTATTTTCAATAGATGTTGGATATGGACAATTTGCGTGGAAACTTAGAATTGATCCAAGAGTAGTTTGTATGGAAAGAACCAATGCAAGATATTTAACTTTTGAGGATTTAGGAGAGTATCCAAACTTTTCTAGTATAGATGTATCTTTTATATCCCTAAAGAAGATAGTTCCAGCTGTAGTAAATTTATTATCGGATGATGGAGAAGTGGTTGCACTTATAAAACCACAATTTGAAGCTGGAAGAGATAAGGTTGGTAAAAAGGGTGTTGTAAGAGAAGCAAGTACACATAAGGAAGTAATTACAAATATACTTAATTTTTTAGTGGAAAATAATTTGAAAATTAAAGGTCTTGATCATTCGCCAATAAAAGGACCAGAAGGAAACATAGAATATCTAGTGTATTTTACTAAGGATAGAAATTATGATAAAGAATTTGACTTCAACATTATTGATTTAGTAGTTGATTCTTCACATGAAAATTTATAGTAGGTGTAATTATGAAAAATATAGCTTTAAATATTAATAGTAGTAAATTTATAGATGAAGGTATAATTGAAAGTATTATAAATAAAATACAAAAGTATTTTAAGGATTCTACCGTTGTATTATATAAAGACTCAAGAGGACTAGATTCTGAAAATACAAGAAAATTTGATATGGTAGTTGTACTAGGTGGAGACGGAACTATACTTAGAGCTGCAAGAAGTGTTGCAGAGTTTCAGGTGCCTATACTAGGAATTAATATGGGACATTTAGGATTTTTGACTGCTGTAGAAGTATCGGAGTTTGAAGAAGCTATAAAAAAATTGAGTTTAAAAAAATATAAAATAGAAGATAGAATGATGCTTACATGTGAAGTTAAGAATAAAAATGAAACAAAATTATATAATTCTTTAAATGATGTAGTAATTTCAAGAAGACCTTTGGCTAGAATATTAAACAGTACTATATATATAGATAATGAACTTTATACAGAATTTAATTCTGATGGCATAATTGTATCAACACCAACAGGATCTACTGGATATGCATTATCTGCTGGAGGACCTATAGTATACCCTACTTTAGAAGCTATATCACTAACACCCATATGTCCTCATTCTATGCAAAATAGAAGCATAATGATAAAAAGCACCAGTGAAATTTCTATTAATGTAGATGACAAAAACGAAAGTGTATTTTTAACATTAGATGGACAAAAAGGCGTGGAAATAGATCAATTTACAAAAATAACAATAAAAAAATCGGAATTTAAATGTAAACTTATAAGAATAGATGGATATAACTACTTTGACGTATTAAGGGAAAAAATTTTTTAGGAAGCTAAGGAGATGTAAAATGAAGATTCAACGACATTCTAAAATTTTAGAAATAATAAACACAAAAGATGTAGAGACACAAGAAGAATTGGCTGAAGAATTAAAAAAAAGAGGAGTAGATGTAACTCAAGCAACAGTGTCTCGTGACATTAAAGAACTTAAATTAATCAAAGTTTTATCCGAAAATGGAAGATACAAATATGCAACCATAGCTAAAAGTGATGGCTTATTAGCTAATAAATTAGTAAATGTATTTTCTAATACTGTAATAAGTGTAGAAAATGTACAAAATTTTGTTGTAGTAAAAACTCTATCAGGATCTGGATCAGCCGCTGCAGAATCAATTGATTCTATGAACTTCGATGGAATTGCGGGAACTATAGCTGGAGATAATACTATATTTATTTTAACAATAAATGAAAATAAAGCTGAAGAAATAGTGAAAAAACTAAAAAAAATGCTTGAAAATAAATAGGGGGCTTAGTATGCTTCTTCAATTAAATATTAAAAATTTTGCTTTAATTGAAAGTTTAACTATTAATTTTGAAAAAGGATTTAATGTTCTAACAGGAGAAACAGGAGCAGGTAAATCTATACTAATAGATGCTATAAACTATGTATTAGGTGAAAAATTTAATAAAGGGCTCATAAGAACAGGTGAAAATAGAACTTTTGTAGAGGCTATATTTGATATGGAAAATACTAATACCTTAGAAATGTTAAAATCTCTAGAGATGCCTTCTGATGAACTATTAATTGTAAGTAGAGAAACATTTAAATCAGGTAAAAGTATAGTTAAGGTTAATGGAAAATCAATACTAATTTCAGATATAAAAAAAATATCAAGTACACTTATAAATATACATGGCCAACATCAAAATCAAGAATTATTAAATCCATCAAAACATATTAATTATTTAGATGAATTTGGGGAGGAATTATTAAAATCCTTCTTAATAGAGTATAAAGAAAATTACAAAAAGTTATTGCAAATAGATGAAAAAATTAAAGAATTTGGGATAGATGGTGGTGAAAAAGAAAAATTAGTTGATTTTCTTAAATATCAGATAGATGAAATAGAAAATGCTAAATTAAAGACTAATGAAGATATAGAACTTGAAGAACAATACACTATACTAAATAATGCAGAAAAAATAGCAAAATCATTAGGAAAATCCTATAATATATTATATGCTAGTAATGACAATTATATGTCTATATATGATTCATTAAATACAGTTATACGAGAGCTTAGAAGTGTTGAAGGACACATGGCTAAAGTAAAGAATATAGCAGATTCATTAGAAGAATGTTATTTTAATATAGAACAAAATGTATCTGAAATTAGGAATATAGAAAGTACATTTGTATATAATAAAGATGAACTTGAATTTATAAATAGTAGAATATTTGAAATTGATTCTCTAAAAAGAAAATATGGAGCTACTATTGAAGAAATTTTAGAGTATAAGTTGAAAATAGAAAATCAATATGAGGAAATGATAAATAGCAGTAAAATAATAGAAGAATTAAAAAAACAAAAATTAAATTTAATGAATACTCTAAAAAAACAAGCTGAAGTAATACACGATATTAGAGTTGATGTAAGCAAAAAATTAGAAAAAAAAATAAAAGAAGAATTAGATTATGTTGGACTTGAAAAAAGTATTTTAAAAATAAGTATAGATTTTCAAGAAGAATTTTATGCAAACGGTTGTGATAAAGTACAATTTTTAATATCAACTAATCCTGGAGAACCATTAAAACCCTTAGAAAAAATAGTATCTGGAGGAGAGTTATCGAGAATAATGTTGAGTTTAAAAACTGTATTTTTAGATAAAGATAAAATACCTTCAGTTATATTTGATGAAATAGATACAGGAATAAGCGGAAGAGTTGCACAAAGGGTAGCAGAAAAAATGTATTTAATATCTCGTGGGCATCAAGTATTTTGTGTAACACATCTTCCTCAAATTGCTAGTATGTCAGATAATCATTTTTTAGTTTCTAAGAATGTAAAAGATGAAAAAACATATACTAATATACAATGTATAACAAATAAACAAAAACAGCACGAAATTGCAAGAATGATAGGCGGATCAGAAATTACAGAACTTACACTAAAGAATTCAATGGAAATGGTCAACATGGCGTTAAAAAGAAAAAAAGAGTTAATTTAATATTAAAATTCATAATCAGTATATGATTATGAATTTTTTTTCCGTTTTTTCTTTAATAATTTCATATATTTGTTTTATTAATAAAGTATTACTTTATATGAATTTATACAATAGCATAATTAAATTTCAAAGGGGAAAATTAAACTTGAACAAAAAAAGTATGTTATGCAGGAGGGGAAAATAAATGAAGAATAAAATGAAATGCATAATATGCTGGAGTTTAGTTCCTATATTTTTATTAATTGCTCTTGCATGTTTTCAAATTTCACATATTCCTAATACTATTTTTATAAGAGATAATCAAAAAACAAGTTCAGACTATATTATAAATATGGCTAGGAATAATAGTAAATTAAATAGTATAAAGTTTATTGACGGAAAAAAGATGAACTTAAATTTATTAGGTGTTTTACCTGTGAAGTCAGTTGATGTAAAAAAGGTTCCTGAAACTTATGTATATCCTGGAGGAACTCCAATAGGAGTACGTCTTACAACTAAAGGTGTTTTAGTTGTATCCCTGTCAGATGTAAAGTGTTCCAGTGGAAAAATCATAAGTCCAGCAGCAGAAAGTGGAATACAAGTAGGTGATATGATCATAAATATAAATGATACACCTATTAATAGTTCAGAAGATCTTATAAAACAAATACGTCTAAATAAAAACAATAAATTAAAGGTAAAAATAGAAAGAAAAGATAAAGTATTAACTAAAGTAATTACTCCTGTAAAAGAGGATACAAAAAACGCTTATAAAATAGGATTGTGGGTAAGAGATTCCACATCTGGTGTTGGAACTTTAACATTTTATGATAGTAAAAGTAATAAGTTTGCAGCATTAGGACATCCTATAACAGATGTTGATACAGGAAATGTATTAAAGATAAACAAAGGAGAAATTGTAGAATCATCTATAATATCTGTAAGAAAAGGGCAAAAAGGAAATCCCGGAGAATTGAGAGGAATATTTATAAATGAAAACTCAACACTAGGAAGTGTATACAAAAATACTTTTTGTGGAATATACGGTAAATCAAATGTAAATTTGTCAACACCAAAATACGATAAACCTATTAAAATAGCATTAAGAAATGAAATAAATGAAGGACCTGCTAAAATTTTGACAACAATAGATGGAAATGAACCTAAACTATATGATATAAAAATAGAAAAATTATTACCTCAAGAATCACCAGGGCCTAAAAGTATGGTAATTAAGGTAACAGATAAAGAACTTTTAGAAAAAACAGGTGGTATAGTACAAGGAATGAGCGGAAGTCCTATAATTCAAGATAATAAGCTTGTAGGCGCTGTAACTCATGTTCTTATTAATCGTCCAGATGTAGGATATGGAATATATATAGAATGGATGCTAAAGGATGCTGAAATGTTACAAAATAACTAGTAATTATAACTAAACAATAGTAAAATAAAAGATAGCTATATTATAGTATAGTTGTCTTTTATTTTAAAAAATTATCCTGGTTTTAGTAAATTTTTGGAAAATAGAAGGATTTATCGTGGTTTTGTCGAAATAGTAATTGTTAAGAAATGGAACAAAAAGAATAAGGGGGATAAAAATTTATGGATAATAACAAAATAAGTGTGGTAATTGCAGATGATAATAAAGAATTTTGCAACATTTTAAATGATTATCTTTTAAATCAAAGAGATATTGTAGTAACTGGAGTTGCAAAAGATGGTATAGAGGCTTTAAAATTAATACAAGAAAAAAAGCCAGATTTACTAATTCTTGATATAATAATGCCTCATTTAGACGGTCTTGGCGTTTTAGAAAAGATAAATACTATGAATATAGAAAAGTTACCAAGAGTAATTGTGCTTTCAGCAGTAGGACAAGATAAAATTACTCAAAGAGCTATAACACTAGGTGCAGATTATTATGTAGTAAAACCTTTTGATATGGATGTATTTACAAAAAGAATAAGACAAATGTTTAATAATACTATATCCAATGAAGGGGTTAAAAAAGCAACACCAATAATAGAATCTGGAGATATACAAGTACCAAATAATGAACCAATGGATTTAGAATCTGAAATAACAAACATTATACATGAAATAGGTGTTCCAGCCCACATAAAAGGATATATGTATCTTAGAGAGGCTATTAGTATGGTTGTAAATGATGTAGAGCTTTTATCTGCAGTGACAAAAGAATTATATCCTTCTATAGCTAAAAAATACAATACTACTGCTAGTAGAGTTGAAAGAGCTATAAGACATGCAATTGAAGTTGCTTGGTCAAGAGGACAAGTAGAAACTATAAATAGAATATTTGGATATACTATTCATAATGGTAAAGGTAAACCAACAAATTCAGAGTTTATAGCAATGGTAGCTGATAAATTAAGACTTAAAAATAAAGTAAGCTAGGGCATAATTATAAACGGTTTAGGATTCCATCTAAAATAGGTTAAACATATTTTTAAGCTAATAAATATACTTATTTGTAAAGTAAGAGATCTTTTGTATTCATTAGAATATAGAAGGTCTTTTTATTATGGTTAGATTAAAAAATTACCATATAGACTTCAGTTACATAGAGGAAATTTCAAGATAGAAGTTGTTCATTATTCAATTAGTGAGGAGAATAGATACATAAATTTTAAGCCTAATCCTGATATTACAGATTGTAAAAAAATGTTTTCAAACACTGATGCAGATATTATATTGTATGGGCATGATCACAGGGGTTCTATTGTTTATGGAAAAGATAAAATATATATTAACTGTGGTTCATTAGGATGTACCAGTACAAATGAAGGAATTGCACAGGGTGGAATATTAACCATAGATAATCAGAAACCCGTTTTTCAAAAAGTATTTGCTGAATATGATCTTAAAAGAGTTTTAGAAAAAATTGATTCGGTTAAGTATCCAGGCTATGAAGATATTAAGAAATTTTTTACGGTGTTAAATAAGTATATGAATAAAGTTTAATTTAAATATTTAGTAGTAGGTATATTTTTCATACTTATATTTACAAATGCCCATATTTATAGTATAATTAATCTTCAAGGCAAATAAAAAGGAAGGTTTAAAAAGGTAAATATTATAATAGATATTAATTTTGAAAAATATGAAAATTTAGTGGGAAAGTTAAGTAATTTAAAAGTTAGAGAATGGTATATTTATCATGATAAAAATATTATTAATAAAATAGATAAATCCTTAGCTATAAAGGAACAAGCAAGGAAGGCTCATTTATTAAGAAATAAGTATAGAATGCAAGCTAGAAAATTAATGAAGGATAGAGTATTAGCAAGATATTTAGATGATAATAATTCCAACTTACCATTTGAATATTATGAAAGTAAATACTCAAAGCAAGGATATACTGGCAATTTGCTCTATGAAAAGATATTGGAGGCTTCTAATAGGACAAATAAAGAAGTGAATAGGCAATTAGGATTGATGCAATGATAAAAATACATATTTAAATTTTTAGCTTTAGAATTTTATATGACGGCGGTAAATTAGGACTTTTGAGGTAAGTCTTTTTTTATTGTCTTTTTTTAGATAAGAAACAATGGTAGGATAATTTTATAGATAAATTTTACTAATATTATGATAAAATTGAAACTATAAAAAGATAAATTTAACTATAATAATAAGGGGAGTTTATAATGGCACAGGGAGTATTTCAAGCATATATGAATGTAAAGCATAATATTAAAATTTTAGAAAAGAGATTATTTCAATATAGGACAAGTGGAAATAAAGATAAGCTTAAAGAAACTGAACAACTATACAAAGAAAATTTAGAAGCTAAAAAGAGAATTGAAAATACTGACGCATTTAAAGAGTGTATAGCAAATATGATAAAAGGAATGTTAAACGAAGATTAAAAAAATAGCTATGTTGTATAAAAAGTAATTTTTTATTTAACATAGCTATTTTTTAGTTTAATGCAATAATTAAAATTAACGTAAAAGTTATATATTATCGTAATATTGTTCACATTTTGACCAATCAATTATATTAAAGAAGTTAGTAATATATTCAGGTCTTTTATTTTGGTATTGTAAGTAGTAAGCGTGTTCCCAAACGTCCATAGTAAGTATAGGAATTTTACCTTCAGATATTGGACAATCTTGATTGCTAGTAGAAACTACTGAAAGTTTTCCATTAGCATCACTTATAAGCCAAGCCCAACCTGAACCAAATGTAGTTATACCTGTTTGAGTAAAAATGTCTTTAAATGCTTCAAAAGAACCAAAGTCTCTTGTTATAGCTTTAGCTAAATTACTATTTTCGTTTAAAGCTTTGCTTCCTAGTATACTCCAATAAAATTCATGATTAAATACACCACCGCCGTTATTTATAACAGCTTTTTTTATATCTTCTGGTAAAGCATTTAAATCTGATAAAATCTCAAATACTCCTTTTTTGAAAAGCTCAGGATGTTTTGAAATAGCAGCATTTAGTTTATCTACATAAGCTTGTTGATGTTTATCATGGTGAATTGTAACAGTTTCTCTATCTATGGATGGTTCTAAATGTTCATATCCATAAGGTAATGGTGTTAATGTAAATGTAGTTCTAGAATCACAACATTTAGTGTTGTCAGAAAAATCTAAGTACATATTAAATCCTCCAATTCAATTTTTTTAGATGTTTATATAGAATTAATATGTGCATTTAATGTGTAATTTATTATTTATAAATTAACTATCTGTATACTATACAATTTAAATTATCTAAAAGAAAATTATATAAACCAAATTTCAAAAATACAATATTATAATAACAGTAGTAAAAAGTTTAAAATAAAAATATTTATATAAGGGGGATAAAATGTTTAAGAATAATGAAGATAGGCGAATTTCTTGGTATATGCTCGCTTTTATGGCCTTTTCTGCTGTTTGGGGATTTGGAAACGTTATAAATGGTTTTTCGGAGTATAATGGACTTCAAGCAATTGTTTCTTGGATTATAATATTTGCTATTTATTTTGTACCTTATGCTCTAATGGTTGGAGAATTAGGATCTGCATTTAAAGATTATGGTGGAGGAGTTAGTTCATGGATACATGAAACAATAGGGCCTAAACTTGCATATTATGCTGGATGGACATATTGGATAGTTCATATGCCATACATTTCTCAAAAGCCTTCAGGACTTATGATTGCAACAAGTTGGGCTGTTTTTCAGGACAATCGTATTAGTTCAATGAATACAAAACTTATGCAGTTAATTTGTTTGATAATTTTTTTAGTTGGAATTTATATTGCATCAAAAGGACTAAATCCATTGAAAAAATTAGCAACACTTGCAGGGACATCAATGTTTATAATGTCTATATTGTTTATAATTTTAATGGTAGCAGCACCATCAATTACAAATGCACATCTATATAAAATTGATTGGTCATTTAAGACATTTATGCCGACCTTTGACTTAAAATACTTTACTGGACTTGCTATTTTGGTGTTTGCAGTTGGAGGATGTGAAAAAATATCACCATATGTTAACAAAATGAAAGAACCTGAAACAGGTTTTTCAAAAGGGATGATAGCATTATCAATTATGGTTGCAGTATGTGCTATTCTAGGAACTATTTCACTTGGTATGATGTTTGATTCAAATAACGTACCTAAGGATTTAATGACTAATGGGGCATATTATGCATTTCAGAAGTTGGGGGGATATTATAAACTTGGCAATTTATTTGTAATAATATATGCAATTACAAATATGATTAATCAGTTTGCTGTACTTATTATTTCTATTGATGCACCTTTACGTATGTTGCTTGATAGTGCTGACGAAAGATTTATTCCTAAAAAGATGTTTGAAAAGAATAAATATGGTTCATACAAAAATGGAAATATACTTATATTGGTTATAGTATCTATTTTAATTATAGTACCAACCATTGGAATTGGAAATGTGGATGAATTAGTAAGATGGTTAGTAAAATTAAATGCTGTATGTATGCCACTTCGTTATTTATGGGTATTTGCTGCCTATATTGCATTAAAGAGATTAGATCATAAGTTTAATAGAGAGTACTATTTTGTAAAAAATAAGACTTTAGGAATTATTTTAGGAGCTTGGTGTTTTGCATTTACGGCATTTGCATGTATTGGAGGAATGTATTCTTCTGATAAATTCCAACTTGCACTTAATATAATAACGCCATTTGTATTAATAGGTCTTGGAGTAATTATGCCTTATCTTGCAAAGAAAAATAATGTATAAAAGTTTAAAGTTTAGTATAGATATGAATGGATATTATATCTATACTAGTAACAATTTCATTAAATGTTAAAGCAAAAGTGATTTTTAGCTTTTAAGAAAAATGGGCTGTGGCTAATATTATGATAAGTATTTTTAATGCCACAGCTCTTTAATTATAATATTTATTTTTTTAGCTGTTCTAAGCTAATATTAAAACTTTTTTTCCACAATAAAATCACTAAACATAATAATATAAATCCATAACTATATAGACAATATACATTTAAACTTGCTGCAAAATGAAGTCCAGCAGTTAAAATACATAAAAATATTGTTGAAATAGCAGAAGAAAAATCATTACTGGAGCTACCTTTTGGAAAGTCTTTAGAAAAAGGAAGTTCTTTATCAGTAAGCCTAAAGTTTATAATGCTAAGGAATATTGTAGCTAAAAATGCAATTATTAAATGAGGAATAACTCTAAAATCAAAAATCCATATAAAAAGTATACTTTCAAATATGAAAATGGGAGTTATAATTTTAAAAAACATACCTTTAAAAGCCCCCTTGAATATGCTTGAGATGTTTTTTATAGGAGTTATTACATAAATCCAAGCTCCCTTGTATTCGCTGCAATAATGGAGACAATATATCATGGAGGATAAAAGTGCTATAGTAATATATATTGATAAATACTTATTAGATGTGCTCATTGTGAGTTTCCACTGTGAATAGCTACCAAAACTATGAGAATTATCAATAATGAATATAAATAAAAAAGGAAAGATGAATGCTAAAGCTAAAGATGGATAGTATTTAAGTTTAAATTCTCTTTCTTTTGAAACTAATGTGCAAGTAAAATTAAAAATAGCCCTTTCCTGTTTATCCTTACATATAATTTTGCTAAGCTTAAAATATAATGATTCTTTTTTATTTTTATTAATGCAATCATTAGAATTTAATTTTTCTAAGTATCTTTCAAAGGATGGTATACACTTATAATAAATAATAATAGTCATAAGTGGAGCAACTATAGCAAATAATGATAATACTATTAGTGGTTTTGTAATTTCATTTGTTTTTATAATATAAAAGGGTGCAGCAAACCAAGTTGAAGGTAAAAAGTAGTGCCATGTTTTAATATTTACGTTTGAATCTAGATCTATTAGCTGAAAGAATTTATTTGAAAGTTGATATCCTATTGCCATAAAAGATGATAGTATTATTTGAACAATATTTATCATGTTCTTAAGCTTTTCACCATCAAAAAATTTTAAAACTATTAGATATACTAAAGCAGTTAATAGAATCATAAATAAGTCTATTAAAACTAAGTCTACAAAAAGCAATATAAAGAAGGAAAATCCCTTAAATAAAGCAACTATTAGAGAAAATCCACCTAGTGCTAATGTTATAGAACCTATATATATAAGTATGTGAGTAATTTTAGCTGCATTTAATGTTTTAGAGTCTATACCTTTAGTTCCTATTAAAATCTTATCTTTAATATCTAATATTACATTTGAAAAATCTGATATAAATGTGCTTAAAATAATAAACATGAATAATGTAAAGTAAATAGTCATCTGCCACATTATATTTTCATTTATGCCTATGAAAAAGGATAAAAACATACCCATAACTAAATAAGTAATAATTAATACTCTAAAATTGTTATCTTTATCTTTTTTATCTTCACGATTATTAAGAACTGTAGGTACGTTTCTTTTATCCATTGTAAGCTTTATTTTAAGAATACTTCTCATAACGTTATAGTCTACTCCAAGCTTAGAATATACCCATTTAAACTTGTCTATTATTTTTAAACTTCTAAATTCCTTATTGTTTTCCATTTAGTTCACCTCATTAATAATTGAAGTAAAGTTTTCAGCAATGCTTTTATGATCTGTAAAACCTGTTAAGTCATTAAATATATTTTCAAGAGATTTTTCACGTGAACTTTCTTTAAGTTCTTCAAAAGTTCCATCAGCAACTATAGTTCCATCATTTAAGAGAACAATTCTACTGCTTATTTTTTCAACAACATCCATAATGTGAGAAGAATAAAATATTGTTTTACCTTCAGATGCTAGTTTAGATAAAACTTCTTTAATTATCATCACACTATTTGCATCAAGTCCACTTAAAGGTTCGTCTAAGAATAGTATGTCTGGATTATGCAGTAAACTTGATATTATGGAAATCTTTTGTTTCATTCCTTTAGAATAACTAGACAATCGGGTGTTAATCATATTACCAATGCCTAGTATGTCCATAAGTCTGTTTGCTCTAGATAAAGTTTCTTTATAGTCAAGACCATATAACTCTCCTACAAAAGTCAAATACTCTTTAGCTGTTAAAACATCATATAAATCAGCAACTTCAGGTACATATCCTATTCGTTTTTTATAATCTGTATCATTTTCAGATATTTTCTCTCCAAAAATTTCAATACTTCCTTCATATCCCTTTAAAAGTCCCAAGATTATTTTTACGGTAGTGCTTTTACCAGCACCATTAGGCCCTATATAGCCTATAATTTCTCCTTTATTTACTTCTAAGTTAATTCCCTTTAATACTTCTTTTGATCCAAAACTCATTTTTAAATCTTTGATATTAAGTAGAGTCTCTTTATTCATAAAATCCCTCCAGTTGTTTTTGACAATTATTAGAATTGTTTTTATATTACTACAAATGGTACAAATTTCAATATCAATTTGAGAAATTTTTACGATTTAATGTTATAATTAGAAAATATATTATGTGTAGAAAAAGTATATTTAATAACAGAAATACTAGAAAGAAGTGATAAAATGCCAAATATATTTGAAATGAAATTATTAGATGTGCAACCATCTCAACTGTTTATATCAAAGACTAAACTACAAAATGTTTTAAAGTGGTTAAATGTTGATAGTATAAATAAATGTGATCCTATTCCAGTTAAAAATCTAAATGGAAAAGTAATTTTTACAGATGGACATACAAGAGCATTTGCTATGTATAAAATGGGTATTGAAAATATTAAGGTATATTGGGATGAAGATGAGCTTGACTGGAGAGCATATGAAATTTGTGTTGATTGGTGTACTAAGGATGGTATAAAAAGTATATCACATCTAGACCAAAGAGTTATTAGTAATGATGAGTATGAGATCTTATGGTATGAAAGATGCAGGAAAATGCAAAGGGGGTTAGAAGATTGATAATATTGCATTGCACTGAAAAGAAAAATTGGGATAAATTTTGTAGTGAAAATGAATATGGATATATGGAGATTGAAAAAAATGGGTTTATTCATTGTTCATCAATAGAATACTTTTGGAGAGTAACTAAACATTTCAATCAAAAGGATACAGAATATGTCATTTTATGTATTGATACTGCAAAAGTTAGGTCAGAAATTAAATGGGAAGATTGTGAGAGCAATCGTGGACGATATTATCCACATATATATGGAACGATTCCAAGAAATTCAATAATAGATGTATTACCATATTTACGAGATAATAAAGGAAATTACATTAAAAATTCAGAGTTTTGTGAAATTGAAAATAAGTGATATCAATATTTATAAGGTTATTATTTTTTAATGAAATCAAGAGGTACAAAAGAGTTAAATAGCAATAGCTATTCACAGGGGGTACGTGAATATATGCATTGGTTACCAATTAATAAGTTGAAAAATTATGTTGCTTATCCAAGCTTTTTTGCAGATAAGTTAGTTAACTTAAAGGATTGTATTGAGCACATTGTTACATGTGAATAATGTGAAGGTCTGGTTGAGTGTAGCACTGACAAAGGTTTCTTATAACTTTGCAGAACTAAAAATAATATTAACTCATGAATTAATGCATTTTAAAAAGTATGATCTGTCGTATAAAAGTTTACTTATATTTGTTAAAATACTACATTATTAAAAGATTCAGGAATGGAAGAAAGAAAGTTTTTTATGGAAGAATCATGAGAAATAGACAGTTTAAAATAGACGATGTATAATATATTTGTTAGAATATGAATTGATTATAGTTTTGAGAAGATGAGGATAATAAAAGAAAAATTAATATAAATAATAGATGAGGAATAAGAAAAATGACAAGGGAATTAGAAAAATATTACAACAAATTTTGTGAAGATAAAAGATTAACTAGAAAATATGCAAAAGTTGAATATATTACTTCTATGAAGTATATTCATAACTATCTAGAAGATAATAAGAATGCAAAAATTTTAGATGTTGGTGCAGGAACTGGAAGATACTCTGTTAAGTTAGCAAATGAAGGATATGATGTTACGGCAATTGAACTTGTAAAGCACAATCTTGGTGTTTTAAAGTCGAAGGGAAGCTCAGTAAAAGCATATCAGGGAACGGCATTAGATTTATCAAGATTTGAAGAAAATACTTTTGACATGACATTGGTATTTGGACCAATGTATCATTTATATACTTTTGAAGATAAAGTACAAGCACTTAAAGAAGCAAAAAGAGTAACAAAAGCTGGAGGATATATACTAGTAGCATATTGTATGAATGAATATAGTGTATTAACATATGGCTTTAAGGAAAACAATATTCGAGAAAGCATTAAAAATGGAAAGCTTAGTGATGATTTTCATGTTATATCAGAACCAAAAGATTTATATGATTATGTGAGAATTGAAGATATCAATAAGATAAATGAAATAGCAGATTTAGAAAGAATAAAACTAATTGCAGCAGATGGACCAGCTAATTATATGCGTCCTATTTTAAATGCTATGGATGAAGATACATTTAAGATTTTTATGGATTATCATTTTACAACATGTGAAAGACCAGAGCTATTAGGGGCAAGTGCTCATACACTAGATATTCTGAGAAAAAAATAAGAAAAATTAAAAAGATTATATTATTTAATAAAAGCCATGATTAAAAGCCAAATGTTGATTATGGCTTTTGTTTTGTAGAAAAAACTAAAGTTATGGTAAGAGCATAAACTGCAAGTGCCAAGGAAGGGGCTTTAAAGGTTTCTTGGAGTTATATTGTAAAAAAATTACAATATAACTTATAATTACATGAAAGAGGTAAAACAATCTAAAGGTTTGTTTATTAAATATAAGTAATAAATGTTGTGTAGAAGTTCATATAGAAGATGATATGATTTGCTTAAGAGGGAAAATAGAAATCTAAAAAGCGAAAAGGGGAAATATTTTTGGTGGTCGTATATTATATGATTAAAAGTAAGTTATAAATAAATGTATGATTTTAGTTAAAAGCATGCATTTGTTTTTTTATGTTCAATTTAGGTAAAAAATGATATAATTATATAAAATTTGCATTACAGAGGATTGGACGAAAAGGATATTCAGAATTATTTTTGTGTTGCAGAGTATATTTTCTGATTGCAAAAATTACGGATTGTTGTAAGTGTTTTATACTAAATTTTAAATTTAAGGCTAGATAATATAAATAGGTATTTAAAAATGAGGTGTTAAATTGGCAGAATATCAAAATAGACAAGAATTAATTTTAGAAATTTCAAAGCGCGCAAAATTATTTATAGAAGAATTTAATGATATTAATGAAAAAGATAAAGATAGGTTAATTGATGGAGTTGACAGAACACCTACTCAAATGATTGCTTATCAGTTGGGGTGGATGAATCTTATTCTTGATTGGGAGAATCAAGAACAACAAGGAGATATTGTTATAACACCAACTCCAGATTATAAATGGAATAATCTTGGTGGACTATATGATAGTTTTTATAAACAATATGAGGAATATACCCTTAAAGAGTTATGTACTATGTTTATAAAGGCAGAAGAGCAAATAATTCAATTGATTAATAAGTATACAGATATTGAGCTATTTCAGCAAGGAGGAAGAAAATGGTCGTCATCAACTCCTTCTAATTGGCCAATATGGAAATGGATACACATAAATACGGTTGCACCTTTCAAGTCTTTTAGGACAAAGATACGAAAGTGGAAAAAGTTACAACAGGTAGAGTGTAATTATTAGGTTAGCTTAAAAAAGTAAATCTAGCCATGAATGGGGCTCAAATGTTCATATACTTAACTAATGCTATTACAGGAAAAGGTCTATCAGTATGGAGAAGTCATCTTATAAGTAGAGCTGCTGAAAATTAAAGATTTCTTATTAGTTCAAACAATGCTCATGAAAAGCAGCATTGTCCTACTATGTTAGTTGCTCCAGATGGTGAAGTGATTTCGGAAATAGTTTCAAGTGACTTACGTATAATTAGAGAAATTATAGATACGGATAAGATTTCTAATTGGTATTTAAATCAAGCTAGGAATGATGTTGTAAAAATAATTTCAGTAGAATAAATAGTAATTTGATACTTACATTAATTAAAGTGTTAAACAATTGTAAATAAGTAGGTAACAAAATATGAGGGAGATATATTATGAAGAATTTAAAAGTAAAACATCAAAGAATAAAAAAAAATTAACAGATGTTCAAATAAAACGTTTAGAAGAATTTAATAGAATTCGTGAAGAGCTGCTGGAACAAGGATATAAAGAAAATTGTTTAAGTGTGAGTACTTTAAAAGCAAATGTTTAGAAAATTATTTTTTAGCTATGTTTGGTGTAGTTCATATTGTAGCAGGAGGTGGAGACATATATATTTTATGGATGATTCGTAAAGCAAAGAATGCAATAATAGTTGATCATCCTTATTTAGTAGGGTGTGTTGCATTTGAAAAATAGTAATTGAGGAGGACAAGTATGATAGAAGTAGAAAAGAAACTTAAAGTTTTTTTAAGGATTGATAGTAATAGACGCTATTTGGCCATCAGAAAAAGCTTTTGAGGCAATAATAGATGCAATTAAAGATGTAGGTTGGAATCCTGATACAATAAAAAAACTGGTTTTGACACATGGACATGTTGATCATACAGGATGTGGGAGATGGTTTGTTGAAAAGTATAATGTTGATACATATCTTTCTAAATTAGATGATATTTTTTGGAGAAATCATCCAACAAAACCTGATAGACCGGAAACGTGGAAAGATTATAAAATTGATATTTATGTTGATGATGGTGATACAATAACATTAGGTGATAAAACAATATATGTTTATGGAACACCTGGACATACTCCTGGAGGATTAAGTTACATATTTCCTGTAAAAGAAGATGGAAAGCTACATATGGCAGCATTATGGGGAGGTACAACACCACCATGGACAAAAAATGAAGTAAAACAATATCTCAAGTCATTGGATTATTTTATTGCACAAGCAATGTGTAAAAAAGTAGATGTTGCTTTAAGTAATCATACAGCTATTGATAATGGCTTGGAACGTATTATGTATTCAAAAACAAGAATGAGTTATATGCCTAATATTTATATTATTAGGCAGGATGGATTTCGAAAATATTGCCAGGTATTTCGTACGCTGAGTTATGATATTCTGGAAAATAATAATTTATTAAAATAAGAAATTTATATATAACAGAGAACATCTATCAATAAATGGTAGGTGTTTTTGTTTTGATAAAATTAAATGAGGAGATCGTAAAAGCTATTGAATTGATGACTGAAATTTTAAATTTATTGTAATATTTGATACAATCATACAAGAATATTATGGTAAAATAATATGTACTAATATTTAAAAAATATTTTCATAGTTTAATAGAAATGCTAATTTAAAAGGGAGATTTAAAAATGAAGTACATGGGAGACAGTAATTGGTGGGATGAACGATTTAAAGTTAGAAAGTTAAATATAATGGATCATGAAAAAATTTTAGAAGAAGATATTCTGTATTTCCCTAAAAAAGGCAAAATTTTAGATCTTGCTTGTGGTGATGTAAGAAATAGCATTTATTTAGCAAAGTTAGGATATGAAGTGTTTGCTATAGATTTTTGTAAAGAAGCACTAAGTAGATTAAACTATTTTGTAAAAAATGAATGTTTTAAAATAAAGACTAAATTAATGGATTTATCAAGGGATGACGTATTTACCAATCTAGATAAATTTGATGGAATTATAATTAATCATTATAGATTAAATCCAAAGTTATATAGTGATTTAATGAATCATATTAACACAGGTGGTGTTTTATGGGTTAATGGATTTAGGGAGGTTCCTAATGATAATCTTAGTATCACTCAATTAGATATATTAAAAGAAAATGATTTTATAGCTTTAGGTAATTATAAATTAGAAAATAAAAAACTTTATAACATAGGTGAAAGAAAATTTATTAGATGTATTTGGAGAAAATAAATGTAATTAAAATGGCATACCAAATTCGTTAAGAGTAATAAATATTCATTACTCTTAACAGAAGGTTTATTAACTTAGGGGGTAATAATTATAAAAGATAAGATAATAGAGTATATAATTAATAAATATGAACCACATACCATAATTGTGTACGGGTCTTATGCAGATGGTTCTAATGGCATAAATAGTGATTTTGATGCATTGGTAATTACAGATAAACAAACCATATTTCATGATCAAAATGAAGTGGATGGAATATTATTAGATGTGTTTATTTATAATACATCACATTTCAAAAATGAGATAAATTATGAAGAATATGTTCAAATACATGATGGAAATATAGTATTTGATAAATACGGATTAGGAAAACAACTGCAAGAAAAAGTTTGTGAATTCATTGAAAACATGTCTAAAAAGTCTAAGGAAGAAAAAGAACGGCAGGTAAAATGGTGTGAAAAAATGCTTCTTCGTGTTGAAAGAAATGATTCAGAAGGTTACTTTAGATGGCACTGGCTATTAGTGGACAGTCTTGAAATTTATTTTACCATTTGCGATGAATATTATTATGGTCCTAAAAAAAGTATTGCAAAAATAAAAAAAGAAAATCCAAAAGGTTTTAAATATTATAACAATGCGTTAACTAAATTTAATTATGAATCTTTAAAACAATGGATAAATTATTTAAGATATTTACTTAATAAATGTGATGAGTAATATTGTTATATAGAATTGAATTTTATTTTTAAGTGAAAGGAGAGTGAACTAATATGAGAAATATTATTTTAAACAATAAATAATATGAAAGATGGTATTGAAACAATGATTGGTGAGAGGGGAACTATCTTATCTGGTGGTGAAAAGCAACGACTTTCACTAACTAGATTATGGTTTCATAAAAATAACATTGTAATATTAGATGAAGCTACTTCAGCTATGGATAATATTACTGAAGAATTGCTAATGGATGAAGTTATTAATTTATTAAATATTAAAAGATAAGACTGTTTTAGCTATTTCACATAGACTTAATTCCATTAAAGAATTTGATAGAATTATTGTTTTTAACCAAGGAAAAATAGTTGGACAAGGAATATTTGCTGAATTAATGAAAAGTAATTCGTATTTTATTAATCTTTATAATGGTTCTGTCTTAAATTGCGACATTGAGGACATTGGAGGAATAGATTAATGTTATTAGAGTATATGAAACAAAAATTAAAATTAAATCATCTAGAAGTTAAAGATAATAACTATGAAGATATATTCAACTTATATAAAGGGAATAAGGAGTATGCAAAGTTATCTAATAATTATCCTATTACTATGGAAAATGTAAAAAATGATGTTGAAAATGGACCTACTTGTATAGATATTACTCGTAAAAAATTTATAAGTATATACAATATTTATAATGAGTTAATAGCAGTATTAGATATTATAGACGGATATAGTTTTCAAGATAAAAATAATAAAAATGCAATTTGGATTGGATTATTAGAAATAGATATAAATAAGCATAATACAGGACTAGGAAATCTAATTGTTAATATTTTATTTGATGTCTGTAAAAAGAATAGCAAAACAATACTTCAATTAGGTGTAATAAAAGAAAATACTAAGGCTTTAGATTTTTGGAAGAAGGTTGGATTTAAAGTTTTTATAGAAAAAAATAATGGTGAGTTTGATTTGCTTTTAATGGAGAAATCCATTTAGGTGCCTGACCTAACCCGAAATATGTAACATTAGCACATTATTTATTCAAAATAAAATGAAGATTCTAGTATAAATGGAGGAAGTCATTAATGAGTGAACATTCAGTTGAAGATAGTTTAAAGGCTTGGGAATTTAATGCCGAATTTTGGGATAATTGTATAGGTGATGAGTCAAACCAATTTCATCGAGAAGTTGTAAGACCAAGAGTAAGTGAATTGATGGATATTTCAGATATATCTATATTGTTTCAATGTGTAAATTGCCTTCTTAAAGAAGATGGTATATTTGTATTTGCTACACAACATCCTTGTTTTGTCACTTTAACAGAGAAATATTTGTCTGCGAGTAGTTATAATGGTGAGGCTATTTCAGGTCAACCAATGTTACAATGTTACTACCATCGTTCATTACAAGAAATATTTAATCTGTGTTTTCAAAGTGGTTTTGTAATTGATGGTTTTTATGAAGAATCTTTTGGAGTTAAAGAAAAACCAGATGTAATAATTGTTCGTGCAAGAAAATGTAATATATAAACTTCACTTTGAAGGGATAATAAACATTAGTAGTTATTTAGGAGGTAAAATCATGCTTATAAGATCAGCTGAAATTTCGGACGAAGAAAAAATATCGGAGCTAATAGCACAATTTAGAGTAGAATTAAAAGAGCTTAAAAACATTAAATCAACCTTAAATATAGAGCAAGCTAAGGAAGAATTTAGAGAATATATGGATTCTAAATTTCCTATTTTTATTGCTGAAGACAGTACAGGAAACTTTTTAGGATACTTAGTTTGTAGAATTGATGGAAACTTAGTGTGGGTGGAATCTTTGTTTGTTGATAATAATGAAAGAAGGAATAAAATTGCATCGAAACTATATAAAGAGGCAGAAAAAATTGCAAATAACTTAGGAGGTTATACAGTTTTTAACTGGGTTCATCATAATAATGATAAAATAATAGCATTTTTATCCAAAATGGGATATAATGTTTTAAATCTTATTGAAATAAGAAAGCCTTGGAAAAATGAAGTGTTAACTAAAAAAATATGTGTCGGAAATCATGAATATAATTACTAAATCATAGGGGAAGAAAGTTATGAAAGTAAATATCAATGAGGCAATTACAGTTGATTATAAAGAAATCGAAGAATCAAGTATTAGAAATAAGGATATAGAAGAAAAATATTTAGTAGATAAGAGTCTTATAACTAATTCTGAAAAAGGAAATCTTTTAAATGAATTAAAGAAGTGTTTAAGTGAATGTGAAAAGTTCTATTTTAGTGTTGCATTTATTAACTTTAGTGGACTTCAATTATTACTAGATAGTTTTAAGGAATTAGAGGAAAAAGGGGTAAAGGGTAAGATTATAACTTCCACTTATCTTAATTTTACTGAACCTAAAGCTTTAAAGAGAATAAAAGATTTTAATAATATAGATTTAAAAATATTTGTAGCAAGTAATGAAAAGGGATTTCATACTAAGGCATATATATTCGAAAATCAAGATGATTATAAAATAATTATAGGATCATCAAATATAACTCAAAGAGCACTAAAAAGTAATGTTGAGTGGAATGTTAAGGTAATATCCAAAAAAGAAGACAAGTTCTCTTGTAATGTTATTAAAGAATATTTAGAGTTATGGGAAAGTACTTCCTTTGTAGATGATGAATTTTTAAATAGCTATAATAACTTTATACAAGAAATTAGAAAGACAGAAAAGAAAACTTTAGAGTTTAAAAACTATGAAATAATAAAACCTAATTATATGCAAAATAGGGCAATTAGTAATCTAAATAGACTTAGACTTCAAGGAGAAGATAAAGCACTTGTAGTTGCAGCTACAGGTACTGGAAAGACATATATGTCTGCTTTTGATGTAATTAATTATAATCCTAAAAGGATGTTGTTTTTAGTACATAGAGAGGATATTTTAAAAGGTGCAGAAGCTACTTTTAGAAAACTTGTTAAAAATAAGAATAAGACCACAGGTTTTCTAACTGGAACGAGAAAAGACTTAGGTTCAGATTATCTATTTTCTACCATTCAGTCTATGAATAATAATTTAGAGAGTTTTAAAGCAGATGAATTTGAATATGTCATTATAGATGAGGCACATCATGCAGCTAGTCCATCATATAAAAAAGTTATGAATTATTTTAAGCCTAAATTTATTTTAGGAATGACTGCTACACCAGAAAGATGTGACAATGAAAGTATATTTGAAATTTTTGATGAAAACTTAGCTTTAGAAATACGACTTAGTGAGGCACTTGAAAATGAGCTAATAGTTCCATTTCATTACTTTGGTATTACAGATATTGAAGGTATTAATCTTGAAGATGTAGATATTAATGATATAAGTGAGTTAACTAAAAGATTAAAGGTTAATGAAAGAGTTGATTTTATAATAGATAAAATGAATTTCTATGGACATGAAGGGGAAAAGTGCAGGTGCATAGGTTTCTGTGTAAGTATTGAACATGCTAAATACATGACGGAGGAATTTAATAAAAGAGGAATAAAAAGTGTACATTTAACGGGAGAAAATTCCCCAGAGGAAAGAGAAGGATATATAAGAGCTCTAGAATCAGAAGAAGATGATTTAGAAGTCATATTTACTGTTGATATTTTTAATGAAGGTGTAGACATACCGTCTATTAATTTAGTTTTAATGTTAAGACCTACAAATTCACCTATTGTTTTTATTCAGCAGCTAGGAAGAGGACTTAGAAAACATAGCGATAAAACTTTTTTAACGGTACTAGACTTTATAGGAAATCACAATAAAGCTTTTTTGATAGCATTAGCCTTAAATGGTGGTAGATACTATGATAAAGATAGCTTGAAAGTATCTGTAGCTAAGCAATTTCAGAATATACCGGGATGTACAAACATTCAAATGGATAGGATAGTTCAAGAAAGAATTTTAGAACAATTAAATAATGAAAACTTTAATTCTATGAAATATTTAAAGGAAGAATATTTAGAATTTAAAAAGTTAAATGGGGGAAAAGTACCGTACTTATTGTTAGATTATATTAAATATGATGGGGCGCCAGAACCTTTAAGATTTGTAAGTAAAGATAAAACATATATAGGATTTGTATCACGAATAGAGAAAGATAAAGAATTACAAAAACTATTGCAAAATGAGACTTTTTATAAGATATTAAGACAATTTTCAAGTAAGTTGCCATTAAAAAGGATATATGAATTCAGTATTATAAAGTATTTAATGTGCAATGAGAGTATAAATTTAAATGAAGCTAAAAGAGAGATATTAAAGCACATAAATCGTGTAGATGATAAAAGTATAGTACATGCTTTAAAGGTGTTAAATCAAGAATATGATGATTCAGGACAGTTGAAAAATAATATAAGATGTTTTAATTTAGATAATGGAATTTTAACTGTTACAGAAGAGTTTAAGAATATAATGAATGATAAAAAATATAGAGTTTATATAGAAGATGTTATAAATTATGGCGTTGTAAGATATGAAAAAGAATTTGGAGAAGAATACTACGGAGTACCATTTTTAAAGCTATATGAGCAGTATCAAATGGTAGATATTGCACTTTTATCTAATTATACTAAGACACATAGCTCATTTAGGGGAAGTGGGCTTTTAGCAAATGGTAAGGATTACTTTTTATTTATAGATCTGCATAAAGAAGAAGATATAAAAGAAAGTATAAATTACAATGACAAGTTCATAAACAGGCATACATTTCAATGGCAAAGTCCTAATAATACTTCTCAAGAATCAGAAAGAGGAAAAAATATTATATACAATAAAGAAAGAGGAGTTAATCTACATCTATTTATAAGAAAGTATAAGAGTATAGATAGAATAGTACAACCTTATATTTACATTGGAAAAGGAGATGTAGAAGAATTTTATGGTGAAAAACCTATAACTACAATATTAAAATTAGAAAATAAAGTTCCAAATGGGATATATACAGAGTTTATAGAAAAAGTATAGCAATAAAATGCTATACTTTTTCTATAAATAAAATACCTTTCAATTATTTAATTTGTATGATTGTGCCTGTTAGAGAGATTTTTTATTAGGTTTTAAATTTTACAAGAAATTTTGCAAGAAATAAATACAAAAATACAGCTTAAAATTATTAAAACTATTCTATTTATTATGTAATATAAGGGAGATATAGTGTAATAAAAATTATTTGCATGAGCTCCAATTGAAAATATTTTAAATATTGCACCGCCTGATAAAAAATCTACAAAGAAATAGGAAGTTAATATTAATATAGCTGCATAAACATTCTTCAAAACTGTCATAATCAATAACACTAGAGAAGATAAAAACAATATATTTGGTATAAATCTAATGCTTAAATATAGATTGGTTATATCTAAAAAGGATATATTTCTATAATAAAGTAATCCTGTAATAAAAGATCCTATTGAAAAAATTAAAGTATAAAAAATCCATCTATAAAGTAATATATAATTAATATTATTTCTATTATAAAATGTCAAAAGTTTATAGATTTCAGTAGTATAGTCTTTATAAAAAACATATATTATCATAAATGCAGATATTATAGGAATAGTATAATCATATAAATTATCAAAACCTTTTAACATATGAGATTGTGATATCATTTGTAAGTAATTGTATGGTATTGGACAAAGTAATGAATTAATCAGCAATATTATCAAAATCAAACAACTAATCTTTAATTTATATTTTTTCACGTCAAATATTTTAAAGTAATTATCATAAATTATTCTGTTGTTTTTGAAAATATACATAAGCATTTTCTAGGGAAACCTCCTTTTCGGGTTTACTATTTTCAATATTTATATTATTTTTAATGAATTTAAGTTTAACATATTCATTATCTAAACGTTTTTCTTCAAGTACAATTACCTTATTTTTAATATCTTCTATATCCTTAATGTTACAATTAACAGTATAAATTTCTTTTGAAGTTTTTGATATCATATCATCAACAGAACCATTGAATGCTATTTTTTTATGATCTAAAATTAAAATATTTTTACTATATAGTTCAGCATCCTCTATTATATGAGTTGATATTAATGTTATCCTATCATGTCCACATTTAGCTAAATAGTGCCTAAATTCAATTCTTTGTTCTGGATCTAAACCAACAGTTGGTTCATCAATTATTACTAAATTGGGATTACCTAGCATTGCTTGAGCAATTCCTAGTCTTCTTTTATATCCTCCAGAATATTTTCTGAAAGGTAATTTTATGACTTTATTTAAGTTAAATGAAGTTATAACTTCATCAATGGCATTATTTTTATCAATTCCTTTAATTCCTTTAAGGTCACATACATATGATAAAAAATCATGACCAATAACATTTGGAAATATCTCGAAATTTTGAGGAAGATACCCTACTTCTTTCAAGCTAACATTTTTTATATCTAATAAGTTAGTACCATTTAAATAGGCTTCACCATTTAGTGGTTTTCTTAATCCTGTAAGTATACTCATTAAAGTAGTTTTGCCAGCGCCATTATTGCCTAAAAGGGCAGTAATGCCATTAGAACATGTGAAAGATATATTACTTAATACCTTTCTATTTCCATAAGAAAAGTTAATATTTTTAATTGATAATGTATTATCCATAATTATTTCTCCTATCTCTATTTTATTATTAAAGTGTCTTCAAATATTTGTATAAAAGGATTTAAATCCTTATTATTAGAATTATCTTCCCAAATAGAGCATATAACTTTTTTATATTTATGATTTCTTAAAAAGTCTAACTGTTTTTTAGATAAATTTTTAAGATTATTTTCATCCTTAATAAGGTTTGATATAGAGGATTTGAAATATTTTAGCTCCATAGCTGTAGGTATTATATATTCAATATTGTTAAGAGTATATTTTTTATATTGTCCTGAGAATAAGTTTAAACCTAAAGATTGTCCTTTGAATTTATAAATATTATTACTGCAATTAAGCAGATTTAAATTGGAATATATTGAATTATAAGCCTTCACAGAAATATCGAAATCAATTAAAGAGTTTTGAATTCCTATAGGATACCAATAAAAATATGTTATTGGTAGGTTAGTGGCATATTTACTAACATAATAAATAGGGGAACCAATATTATTTACAACATCAACAAATCCTGTATATTTAATTAAAATTTTTAGCTTGTCTCCTTTAGTGCAATTGTGTTTAATCTGTAAGGTATTATTTTCATGATTAAAGGTAGATTGTACTTCATTTATTGATAAAGACTTTACATTAAACAAATCATCAAATAACATATTAATGTTATCTGAATTTTTATTAATTTTTATATTTATTGTAACAGTGTTTTCTAAAGTGTTTTTTAATTTAAGATTCATATTATATGATTCAATAGTATAATTAACATCTTTTAAAGATTCGTATTCCTTTAAGTAAGTGCTTCCATGATTAAAACTAAAAAATACGTTTAGGCATATACAAAGGGCAGTAAAGCAAACAAATAAACTAGAATATAATCTTTTTATATTTTTATTAAATACACAAGTTAAAGAAAAAACAAATAGAGCTAAAAATACTACAAATAATTTATCAAAATAGTATGCTTTATTAAATAAATGTCCACAAATATTACTTATATCTACCATAGTAAAGTCATCATAAATATTAAAGAGTTTCCATATAGGATTAATAGAAAAATTATATGAATGATATGCAAATAATGAGTATATAAAAGGTGATACAATCATTGAAGTGCTATTTTTAGATATGCTACCCACACAACAGCCAAGTGTAGCTGCTAACACATTAGATAAAGTCCAAAGTATGAAAAAATGGAGCACCCCAGTTACAACAAATTTTAATTGAAAAATAGGATTTTTTAATATTAGCATAGTTAATACTGGAATTAGTGAAGTAATTGTTGAAACTATAATACTAGAAAGTATTATGCTTACTTGCTTTTTTAACAAGTTTTTTTCTAAAAAATTAAGTATAATATAGTTCTTATATGTAACATATGTACTTATGATAAGAAAAAATAAATTTGAACAAACAAATCCAAAATAGAATACTTGGCTAAATTGAAAAATTGAAGATTCAAGAACAGAAGATTGTTTGTATAACAAAAAAACATTAAAAAATAATGAAATAAAAAATAGTGGATTTTTAATCATTATCTTTATATAAAATTTAATTGTTTCTTTCATATGGTCTTTTTAATAAGGTTAAATCACCTTATTTCTCCTTTCATGTATATTCTAATTATTTTAATATTATGTAAATTATAACATAATATAACTTATTTTGAAAAGTTATTATTATTTGTAAATATAGAAAAAGTATAGCAATAAAATGCTATACTTTTTCTCAGGCTGTTGATAAACATAATTTGTCAACAGCCTTTTTACATTTATTACAAAAAGGGTTTTTAGTTTTTATGTAGAATATATATTTTAGAACAATAAATCTTTTAGCCCGTTAGGGCTCCTACGGAGGAAAAATGCTTACTAATAATGAAAGAAAACAAAATCAATTAGAACTAGTTTATATAGAAAATTTAGTACCTGAAAATCACATACTTAGAAAGATAGATAAATACATAGACTTTTCATTTATAAGAGATTTAACTAAGGATTTATATTGTGCTGATAATGGCAGACCATCAGTGGATCCAGTTGTATTATTTAAAATGCTTTTTATAGGATACCTATTCGGTATACGTTCAGAGCGTCAGCTTGTAAAAGAAATCCAGGTAAATGTAGCTTACAGATGGTTTTTAGGATATGGACTTACTGATAAAATACCAAGTCATTCCACTATAAGCCAGAATAGAACAAAAAGATTTAGTAATACAAATATACATCAAGAAATATTTGATAATATTGTATTTCAAGCTATTAATAGAAACTTGGTTGATGGCAAAATTCTATATACTGATTCTACTCACTTAAAAGCTAACGCTAATAAACATAAATTTATTAAAAAAGAAATAACTAAATCCACAAAGGAATACTTTGATGAATTAGAGAATGACATTAATAAAGATAGAATTAATCATAATAAAAAGCCTCTAAAAAAAAAGACTAAAATAGCTGAAACTAAGGAAATAACAGTAAGTACAACTGATCCAGACAGTGGATATATGGTTAGAGATGGAAAACCTAAAGGCTTTTTTTATTTAGATCATAGAACTGTTGACGGAAAGTATAATATTATAACAGACGTTCATGTTACTCCCGGGAATATAAACGATGTAGATCCTTATGTTAAAAGAATAGAAACTCAAATAGAAAAGTTTAATTTTAATACAAAATATTTAGTAGCAGATGCCGGATATTCTACGAATCCTATTTGTAAACAAATTTCAGACAAAAATTATCAAGGTGTTTTTGGGTTCCGTTTAGGACCCCATGTTAAAGGAAAATATACAAAATATAGATTTCAGTATGTTAAAGAATTAGATGGATATGTGTGTATTAATAATTGCTTTTTAAAATATAGAACTACTACGAGGGAAGGTTATAAAGAATATTTAAGTAATGCGGAGCATTGTGCTTATTGCAAATATAAAAATAATTGCTTAACATCTGATAAATCCATTAATAGAACTATACGTCGTCATGTTTGGGAAGACTATAAAGATCAAATTTTTAGCTTTACTAAAACAGAAAAAGGTAAAAGTATTTACAAACGACGTAAAGAAAAGATTGAGCGTAGCTTTGCTGATTCAAAAGAATTACATGGGCTACGTTATTGTCGCATGCGAGGAATTAAAAATGTTTCTGAGCAGTGCCTACTTACAGCAGCAGTTCAGAATATGAAAAAGATAGCCATGGTGCTATCGCATTATTTTTTGTGTACATTAATTCAAATTTATTCCAAATTAACATACATAATAAATATTTTTCGAATGCTATCGCATAAAAGAATTTTGGCGTAAACAAAAGCCCCCAATTGTTGGGGGCTTTTTGAACAATCTGAGAAAAAGTATAGCAATAAAATGCTATACTTTTTCTATGCTTAATTGTTTCATTGCAGGAATATCTGCTGGAGCCCATTTAAGGGAAGATAGATTTTCTCTATGTAGCCAGATTAACTTAGAATGCTCATTTGCTGTAGGAATCCCTTGTACCAATTTACACTTAACAGTAATTAAGTTTACTATAAAGTCATCATATTCATGTGTATTATTGTGAAATTCTTCTATAAATTCAACAGAGCAATCTAATTCTTCTCTTATTTCTCTTTCAATGGCATCTTTTAATGTTTCGCCTTGTTCTATTTTACCACCAGGAAATTCCCAACTGTTTGGAATGCTCATTTTAGGTGATCTAAGTGCGCATAATATTTCTTTATTATCATTTTCAATAATAGCTCCAACAACTTTTACTAATTTCTTCATTATATCCTCCTAATGTTAACTATATTTATTATGTCAATACAATTATAGCATATTATATAAATTAAATTATTACAAAGACTTAAAAGTGAGACTTAAATAAAATGTGCAATAATTGGAATTAAAAATTGATATATAAGATGGTTTTAATATGGATGTTATAAGAGAGTCCCAGGTGTATGACCAAGAGACTTTTGTGTAGTTATATTTTTAGAATTAATTATAGTACAACTTTGTGCCAGATATGTAATGAAAATTACAAATTCTAAATAAAAAATCTCACGCAAATGCGTGAGATTTTTTATTTAAATTCGTTATTTTTCACAGAGTGTTTTTTGGAGTTAGGATTATGATTTTGAGCTTCAGCTGTAATAGGGATTTGATAATTACATTTTTCTTGTCTTGCTTTTTTGTTATCTGGTTGACTATCTTTTGGCATAATATCACTTCCTAAATTTTAATCATAAAATGTAGGTTTAACTTTTTTGTTTCCTGTTTTAGCTTTACCTTGAATTTCTGGTACAGGAGGAACATCATTTTTAGGGAAATGAGTTTTACTATTACTTTCTGTACCATGTGGTTCTTTTGGATTTGGACGACGCATTCCTGCTTTAGCCATATAATCTACCTCACTTATTTTAATGTTCAAGTTTAGTATATATAGATTTAATATTTTTATACTAAGAGAAATTTATTTTCCATGATAATTTCCAATGCCCGATGTACCAACACCTCCAAAAGGAAGGGAATCATTAGCTAAATGCATAATAGTGTCATTTGCTACAAATAAAGAAAATAAAATCAAACTTTTCTTCAAGTATTTGTTCGTTAATTTCAATATCTCCTAATATTATGTTTGTATATTCCTCTCCAAATGTACTTTTTATAATATTTTCCAATACTTTAGAGGTTTCAATAGAATACTCAGATGGTTTTAAGATAACGCAGTTTTCAGTAGAAATTGCTCCAATTAAAGGCATAATTGATAATTGAAAAGGGTAATTCCAAGGAGACATAATAAGTACAACCCCATAAGGTATATTTAATATAAAGGATTTTCCTAAAAAGTTTACTATAGAAGTTTTTGCTTTTTTAGGTTTTGACCAAGATTTTAAATTTTTTATATGCTTATATTCTGAAATCGATATCTTTAGTTTTATTGCTATTGAAAAAGTTACGCTGATTTAATACTATATTTTTGATATTCAAATGAAAGCACCTCTTTAAAACATTAAGTATGTATAATCAAATGTAAAATGGAGCATTTAAGAATTAAAAAGCTGTCTTATTTTAATATAAGGCAGCTTTTTAATATAGGATATAAATATAATTTTAATGAATGTTTATTTAAGGCCAGCTATTCTTCCTTTTAATGATTTTACACGACCAAGAACATAATTAGTTAAAGCATTTATGTCATCTTTCATGTTAGCTGGTGCATTAGATATAATATAAGATATATCTAATCTATTCATTTTAACTTTTTTTGCGATTTCATTAACTAAAAATCTATTTTTTACTTTCCAATATATAGTATTAAACTCATCTGCTTGCTTTTTATTGTAGTAGTTTTTTTCTATTCCAAACATAAATAAATCAGCAGCTGCTTCTAATTCTTCCATATCTTCAGCTTCTAAAGTTTCTTCAATTAAAGAATCAAATTTTTTCATAAATTTACTTCACCTTTCTTAATTAAAATAATAATATTATTAACAAATAACTTAAATATGTACAATGATTATATATAGTAATTTGCTAAAATATAATTTTTATATACAGAATAATTATATATATATTCTTTAAAAATCTATAAATAATAAAATAACCCATAGATTATTATACATAATTTAATTAAAAATAACATTAAAAATTTTATTGAATTTATTGGAAAACATTATATATCTATAATAAACTCTATAGAAAATAAAATTTTGTTGAAAAAAGTATAATTATAAATTAAAATTATAATCTAGAACTCTTTAAATTTTGAAAATTTTAATTATATAAAAAATAGTGCAAATACTAATAAATATGAACATTCAAAAATGAAAGGAAAGTTAATTTTATGAACTATACTATATTAACGGATTCGTGTTGTGATTTACCTATAGAATATTTACAAAGTAATGATATTAGACATATAAGCTTAACTTGCAGACTAGGTGACAAGGAGTTTTACGATAATTTTGGACAAGACTTAGAGTATAAAAAGTTTTATGATTTTATGAGAAAAGGAGAACTTCCTAAAACTTCCCAAGTTAATCCTCAATCATATTATGAAATGTTTAAAGAAATATTAGATCAGGGAAAAGATATACTATATGTATGTGTATCTTCAGGGTTAAGTGGAACTTACAATAGTGCTAATATAGCAAAAGATATGATAATGGATGAAGAAAAATATAGAAATAGAAAAATAGAAATTATAGATGTGTTAACGGCTTCATTAGGACAAGGATTGATGGTAATAAAGGCTGTAGACATGAAATGTAATGGTTTTACCTTGGAAGAAAATTCAAAAGCTTTAGAAAAAATGAAATTTAACTTAAATACCTATATGAGTGTAAATGATCTTGATTATTTAAAAAAAGGAGGAAGAATATCAAATGCAGCAGCTTTTGTTGGAAAGCTACTCAATATTAAGCCTCTACTAACTCTTGATAATGAAGGAAAAGTTATTCCTATACTAAAAATAAAAGGTAAAAAAGCTTTGTTAAAGAAGTTAGCTGAGATTATATCAAAAAAGATGAAAAATACTAGTAAAGAAATAGTATGTATTTCCCATGGAGATTCAGTAGAAGAAGCAGAAAAACTTAAAGATATTATACTAAAAAATACTGAAGTTAAAGAAGTAATAATAAGTAATATAGGGCCAGCAGTTGGTACATATGGAGGACCAGGTGCATTAGCTATATTTTTCATTGGAGAACATAGACAAAATCACATAATAGATATTTAAAATAATAAGGAAAAGGGATAGTTCATCATGAGATTTTATGAATTATCCCTTTTATAAATTGTCTAAAGTTTTCTAATTCTCATATGCATAAGATTATACAAATAGAAAAAACTAAGCATATAAAACATTAGTGCAAAGTATGAATATAATTTATGAAGGAGTTGTAAAAATGCTTAGTGAGCTTATGCAAAATATAAACGATGGTATAAATAGATTACTATATAATAAATTTAATAACGTAAGTGATTCGGAACTGGTAAAAGGAGATATAACAAATAAAATTTCAATTGAAGATATAGATCTTATAAATAATAATTTGTCAGATTCAATTGGAAATGTGGTAAGTGTAGCATTAGACGATATTCGTGATGGTGGAGATTGGAGAAGATATTATATAGTTACTAATGGAGATATTAAGTATGGAATATCTTTAGTAACTGAACGCAATGGAAATAATCATGAAATTACTTGTGCTAATGTTAGAACTGATGAAAATTTTGCTGTAGTAGCAAGTACAGAAATATAAAATTCAGACTTAGGCGTGATAAAACACGTCTATTTTTGTTGTTTTTTAATAATAGTAATAAGTGGTATACTTAAAATAAATAATTAACTAGAGTTTTATGGTAATTACTTATTAAAATATATTTTTAAACTAATAAAAATTATAGAAAGTGGAGGAAATATAATGATTTTTAATGAAAAAACTATAAATGAAGTAAATGAGTTTACTGGAAAGATACTTAAATTAGATGTTAGAACTGTTGAATTACCTAATGGAAAAACTTCTAAAAGGGAAATTGTAAAGCATCCAGGTGGAGTTGCAATACTAGCTTTTAAGGATAAGGATACAGTGCTTTTAGTGGAGCAATTTAGAAACCCACTAGGAAAAACTATACTAGAAATACCAGCAGGTAAACTAGAACCAAATGAAGAAATTGAGGTGTGTGGTAGAAGGGAACTTGAAGAAGAAACAGGATACAAATCAAATAAATTTACTTATCTTGGTAAAATAGTAACAAGTCCAGGATTTTGTGATGAGTGTATATACATATACAAAGCGGAGGAATTATATAAAGGAAATATTGGTGGAGACGAAGATGAATTTATAAATAATTATGAAATTAAATTAGATACATTAAGAGAAATGATAAAAGATGGAGAGATTATAGATGGAAAAACTATAGCTGCTCTTACTTTCCTTTAAGGTTATTAACAATACTTAGTCATATAACTTCTCTTGAAATCATAGTATTTATTAAGATAGCAACAAGAGGAGGAATAAGTGATGAAGAGTAAAATGGTATTTGGAAGTTTAAAGGATCATATACACAAAAATTTAATGTTATATATGTTAACATTACTATTTTTGTGTATAGGTATAGTAATTGGAATGTATACAGTCAAATATATGGACAAGACAGATAAAAATAATCTTGTTGAGTTTTTGGTAACTGTAACTAAAAAAATTAATCCTAAAAATATAGATAATAAGTATGTATTTTTACAAGCTGTGAAAAATAATATGATGTTTATTTTAGCAATATGGTTTTTAGGACTTACTATGCTAGGAACTCCTATAATATTTTTAACAGATTTAATTAAAGGGTTTACTATAGGATTTACATCTAGCTTAGTTATAAATGGACTAGGAGCAAAAGGAATATTATTAAATCTACTTATTATTTTTCCTCAAAATATAATATATATACCTACAATTATAATTTTATCTGTAATAGCATGTGAATTCTCTTTGAAAATGCTAAAAAATACTTCTCATAGTTTGATGGACAAGAATAATAATTTTAAGCAAATAGCTAAGTATTCTACCGTATTTCTTTTTATAACAAGTTTTATGCTAATCGGATTTGTGGTTGAAGGGTATTTATCTCCAAGTATGATTAAGCTTATAGCATCTAGCGTAGGATGTGTTATTCCATGATTAAACATAGAGATATTTATAATACGATTGTACTTTTTTTAAAATGCTATATTATAATATTTATTTTAGGATTTGTATTACCAGAAGTTATAGGGTTTTTACTAAGAACTTTTAGAAATAATTGCAGTACATATAATAACAGTACTTTTGTATTCAACTTAGTAAATGAAAATGAAGGTATATTATGTTATTATAAATATATAGTTAATATGTATTTTTCACTTTAACTAAAGAAATTTATTATGATAGTTGAGGAAAAGTTATGGAAGAATATTTAAAACAGTATATAGAGGATATGAGAAAAAAAGAATTAAGTAAAAATACAATAGAAGCATATAACAGGGATATAATAAAATTCTGTAAATTTTTAAAAGAAAGAGAAGAAGATATATTAGATGCTGATATGGTAAGTATAATGGCATATGTACAAACTTTAAAAAAAGAGAAAAAAGCAGATAGCTCAATAATAAGAAGCATAGTTTCTATAAGAAATTTCTATAAGTATTTAATTAGAATGGGTAAGGACGTAGATAACCCATTAATTAATTATGAAGTTCCAAAAAACAAGAGAACCATTCCTGAAATATTAACTGTAGATGAAGTTGAAAAGTTTTTAAATGCTCCAGATTGCAGTGAATATAAAGGTATAAGGGATAAGGCAATGTTAGAGCTTATGTATGCTACAGGAATGAAAGTGTCCGAGCTTTTGAGAGTAACTATTTTTGATATTAATTTAAAATTGTGTTATGTAAAGTGTAAAGGGGTAAAGGACAAAGAACGTATAATTCCAATAGGAAGTTACGCTGTAAATTGTTTAAATGAATATTTAAATGTAAGAGATAAGATGAGTGCAGCAAATTCTGAGACATTGTTTTGTAATTTAAGAGGGGGAAAAATGACAAGACAAGGATTTTGGAAAATAGTTAAAAAGTATGCAAAGGACGCGGGTATAAATAAAAAGATAGATTCCTATACTTTAAGACATTCATTTGCTGTTCATTTATTACAAAATGGTGCGGATATAAAGTCTGTGCAAGAACTTTTGGGACATAATACCATAGCAACCACTCAAATTTACTCTAGTATATCAAAACAAAATAAAATAGTTGATGTTTATAAAAAGGCGCATCCAAGGGCTTAAAGCTTGGCTGCGTCTTTTTTTAGATTATTCAATATTTAAATATTGTGATAATCTAATCCAAATTGGTAAAACTAAAGTTAGAAAATACATACTTAGTAGAAAGGGGATAAAAATGAAAATAAGAAATAAAGTTTTAATTTGTTTATTTTTGGTAGTAACTCTTATGAGTCAAATTTGTGTAGTGAATGTAATGGCAGCGGAAAATACTGCGTTAGATGTTGAAGCAAAGGCAGGACTTTTAATGGAGCCTACTACTGGAAAGATAATATTTGAAAAAAATGTGCATGAAAAGTTTGCACCAGCATCTGTAACAAAAATAATGACTATGCTTTTAACTATGGAGGCTGTTGATTCAGGAAAAATAAAATTAACTGATACAGTTGTGGTAAGTGAGAATGCTAAAAAAATGGGCGGAAATGGAAGCAGTAGCATGCTACTTGATACTGGAGAAGTTAGAACAGTAGAGGATTTATTAAAGGGGGTTGCCATTGCTTCAGGAAATGATGCAGCAACAGCTCTTGCTGAATATATAGGTGGAAGCGAATCAAGTTTCGTTGAAATGATGAATAAAAGAGCACAAGAACTAGGCATGAAAGATACAACTTTTAAAAATTGTCATGGATTATCAAAAGAGGGCCATTTAACTAGTGCATATGATATTTCAATTATGTCTCGTGAACTTTTAAAGCATAAAAAAATATTAAAATATAGTGGAACATATATGGAAACTATATCTGAAGGAAGGAAACAACCAATAGAACTCGTAAACCATAATAAGCTTGTTAGATTTTATAAAGGTTGTGATGGATTAAAAACAGGATTTACAAATGAAGCTAAGTATTGTATTTCAGCTACAGCTGTTAGAGATAATATAAGAATGCTTGCAATAATAGTGGGAGCTCCTACTTATAAAATAAGAAATCGTGATGCTAGTATGCTTATGAATTACGGATTCTCAAAATTTGAGTCTAAAAAGGTAGTAGCAAAAGATAGCGATGTTGAGAAAATTACTCTAGACAAAAAAGGAGAAAAATTCTTTTTTGCAAAGGCTAAAGATGATTTAAATTTAGTTTTAGAAAGAGGAACAAAAAACAAAATAACTAAAAAGTGTGTATTGGATAAAGGTAAAAAAGAATATAAGAGAGGAGAAATTATAGGCAATTGCGAGGTTTACGTAAATGATAAACTTTTAGGTAAAGTTCCAGTATATAGTGATAGGGATATAAAAACTTATGGAATTTTAGATAGTATAAAATATAATATAATGAATCTTTTTGATAATGCAATATAACTTATAAAAAACCGCGACATTTTAATGTGTCGTGGTTTTTTTATTGTTAATAATAAAATAAATTTTATTTTTTATTCAAGTACTGCACCTGTACTTGCTGATGTTACAAGTTTACTATATCTTTTAAGGTATGTTCCATCAGGTGCTTTACAAGGTGGTTGAATCCAATTTTCTTTTCTTTTAGATAATTCTTCAGGAGAAACTAAAAGAGAAATACGCCTATTTGATATGTCTATTTCAATCAGATCACCTTCTTCTATTAAGGCAATAGGACCACCTTCAGAGGCTTCTGGAGATATATGACCAATACAAGGACCACGAGTACCTCCAGAAAATCTTCCATCTGTTATAAGTGCAGTACTTTTTTCAAGTCCAAGACCTATTATGGCCGCTGTAGGACTTAACATTTCTCTCATACCAGGACATCCTTTAGGTCCTTCATAGCGTATAACAACTACATCACCAGGATGAATTTTTTTATTCATAATTGCATCAAATGCGAGTTCTTCACCGTCAAAAACTCTAGCTACACCTTTATGATATAACATTTCTGGTTCCACTGCGGACTGTTTTACAACTGCACCATCAGGTGCAAGATTACCCCTTAGAATTGCGATTCCTCCTTCATTAGAATAAGGATTGTTCAGTGGTCTTATTACTGAGTCATTTAGCACAAGTGAATTTTTTATGTTTTCTTCTAAAGTTTTTCCTGTTACAGTTAGTTGATCTTTGAATATTAAGTTAGCATCCATAAGTTCTTTTAATACTGCTGATATTCCGCCAGCTTCATCTAAATCTACCATGTGATGAGTTCCGGCAGGACTTAACTTTGTTATGTGAGGAATACGTCTACTTATTTCATCAAAGTCTTCTAATGTAAGATAAACCTTTGCTTCATGTGCTATTGCCATAAGATGAAGAGTTGTATTACTAGAACCACCTATTGCCATATCTAGAGCAATGGCATTTTTAAAAGCTTCTTTTGTTAATATGTCTCGCAACTTTATTTTCTTTTTTACTAATTCCATAATTTTAACTCCTGCATATTTAGCAAGTTGCTTACGTCTACCATAAGGAGCAGGAATGGTACCATTACCAGGAAGAGCTACTCCCAAAGCTTCCGCTAAACTATTCATAGAATTTGCAGTAAATAATCCTGCACAACTTCCACAAGTAGGACATGAATGTTGTTCTATTTTATTTAAATCATCATCTGAAAGAATTCCTTCAGCATATGAACCAACAGCTTCAAAAGCACCATGAACAAGATCAATTTTTTTGCCCTTAAGTTTTCCTGGAAGCATAGGACCTCCACTTACATAAATTGCAGGAACATTAAGCCTTGCAGCGCCCATTAACATTCCAGGAACTATTTTATCGCAGTTTCCCACAAGAACTAGTGCATCAAATTTGTGAGCTATAGTCATTGCTTCTATAGAATCTGCAATCAATTCTCTACTTGCAAGTGGATATTTCATTCCACTATGATTCATAGAAATTCCATCACATATTCCAATAGACGGAATCTCTATTGGTGTTCCTCCAGCTGAAGCTACCCCTAACTTAACAGCTTGAACAATTTCATTTAGATGAAAATGTCCAGGTATGATTTCATTATGTGAATTTACTATGCCTATTAAAGGCTTTTTTAAATCTTCAGGTGTATAACCCATGGCGTAGAATAGTGACCTATGAGGAGCACGTGCAACGCCTTTTGTAACTTCTTTACTGTTCATTTTGAAAGCCCCCTTTTAAAATTTCAAAATAAAGGTTAAATTGTTTGAGTTTTAATATACAGTAAATAAAATGCATCGTCAACCACGAAAATTTTTTTAAAATTAACTATTGACTTTTAAAATTAATGAGAGTATACTCGTGAACAAGTTAAAAAAATCCAATACGAAAAACGAAGACGGGGAAGAGTAAGTAAAAGATAGTCTAAAGAGAGTGGGAAAAGGTGAGAGCCCATGACGAAGATTTTATTGAAGATCACCCCTGAGTTGCAAGCTGAAATAAGAGTAAGCTGAGCCGGCATTGCCGTTAAAATTAGAGTTATAAATTTGAGTGGTACCGCGATTACAGGATTCCTTCGCCTCATGGCATTGGAGTCCTTTTGTTTTATAAAAAAATCCAATATGAAAAACGAAGACGGGGAAGAGTAAATAAAAGATAGTCTAAAGAGAGTGGGAAAAGGTGAGAGCCCATGACGAAGATTTTATTGAAAATCACCCCTGAGTTGCAAGCTGAAATAAGAGTAAGCTGAGCCGGCATTGCCGTTAAAGTTAGAGTTATAAATTTGAGTGGTACCGCGATTATAAGATTCCTTCGCCTCATGGAGAGCAAGGAATCTTTTTTTATATTTAAAATAAAGGGGGCTATAAAAATGGCAAAAGTTTATTATGATGAAGATGCAAATTTAGAGTTATTAAGGGGCAAAACAGTTGCCATAATTGGTTATGGAAGTCAAGGTCATGCACATGCACTTAATCTAAAAGACAGTGGGGTTAATGTAATTGTAGGTTTATATGAGGGCAGTAAATCTAGAAAAATTGCAGAAAGTCAAGGATTACAAGTGCTAAATACAAAAGATGCTGTAAAAAATGCAGACGTAATTATGATGTTAATACCTGATGAAAAGCAAGCAAAAGTTTACATGGAAGATGTTTGTATGAATCTTAAAGAAGGAGATGCACTAGTTTTTGCACATGGATTTAATATTCACTTTAATCAAATTGTTCCACCAGAGTATGTAGATGTGTATATGATTGCACCTAAGGGACCTGGACATATGGTAAGAAGAGAGTATGTACGAGGTGGTGGGGTTCCTTGTCTTGTTGCAGTAGCCCAAGATTATACAGGAAAAGCTAAAGAGTATGCACTTGCTTATACTAAAGGAATTGGAGGAACTAAAGGTGGAGTTTTAGAAACTACATTCAAAGACGAAACAGAAACTGATTTGTTTGGGGAACAAGCAGTGTTATGTGGAGGACTTACAGCTCTTATGAAAGCTGGATTTGAAACATTAGTTGAAGCGGGATATGCACCTGAAAATGCTTATTTTGAATGTGTTCATGAAATGAAACTAATAGTTGATCTAATCTATGAAGGTGGATTTAACAGTATGAGACATTCTATAAGTGATACTGCTGAGTTTGGGGAATATTCAGTAGGAAATAGAATTGTAACAGAAGAAACTAAAAAAGAAATGAAAAAAGTCCTTCGTGAAATACAAGATGGAACATTTGCAAATGCATGGTTAGTTGAAAATCAGGTAAATAGACCTAAGTTTAATGCTAAAAGAAGAATTGAAAGTGAACATCCTATTGAAAAAGTTGGAGTTGAACTTAGAGCTATGATGCCTTGGCTAAAAGAGAATTAATTAGTAAATAGGTATTATTTAGGGATGGTGATTTTTAATGGGGGGCTTTAATGATAAATTAAATGGGGCAAAAATACTAATAAAGTGTTTAAAGGAACTGAATGTAGATACTATTTTTGGTTATCCGGGAGGGGCTGTACTTCCTATATATGATGCCTTATATTGCGAAAAAGATATAAATCATATATTAACTGCACATGAGCAAGGGGCTGCTCATGCTGCAGATGGATATGCAAGGGTAACAGGTAAAGTTGGGGTTGTACTTGTTACATCTGGACCAGGGGCTACAAATACTGTTACAGGAATTGCAAACGCATATAGGGATTCAATACCAATGGTAGTATTTACAGGACAAGTGCCAAAAAGACAAATGGGTAAGGCAGCTTTTCAAGAAGTTGATATATTGAGTATTACAAAATCTATAACTAAAAAGAATTTTTTAGTTAAGAGTATTGAGGCACTTCCAACAATAGTATATAAAGCTTTTAAAATTGCTACAGAAGGAAGAAAAGGTCCTGTAGTTGTGGATATTCCAAAGGATATTCAAGATACATTAGTAAATGATGACTTTTATTATAAAAATATTTATGAGGTATTTACTGAAATAAATTGCGTAGAGAATGAAAATTTATATAAAAACATAAAAAAAGCGTCGTTATTAATTAATAAATGCAGGAAACCTATAATATATTCTGGTGGAGGAATAGTAAGTTCTAATGCAAATAAAGAATTGATGGAATTTTCCGAAAAAATAAAATCTCCAGTAATATGCACATTAATGGGGCTTGGAAGTTTTCCAGGAGATCACAAATATTTTATGGGCCTTGGGGGTATGCATGGAAATGTCTATTCAAATTATGCCATAACAGAAAGTGATCTTTTAATAGCAATAGGAATGAGATTTAGTGATAGAGTAACAAGTAAGATAGAAGGATTTGCACCAAATGCAAAAATAATTCACATTGATATTGATGAAAAAGAACTAGGGAAAAATGTAAATGTGGATGTACCTATAAATGGTGATATAAAAGAAATACTAAATTTATTAATAAAATGTGTTGAAGTAAAAGAAGAAGGAAAATGGAATTATAAAATAGAGAGTTTGAAAAGAAAATACTCACTTAATTTTGATAAAAAAGATGAATTAAGTGGAGAATATATTATAGAAAAGTTAAATGAAATAACAGAAGGTAATTGTACAATTTGTACAGAAGTGGGACAAAATCAAATTTGGGCAGCACAATATTATAAATATTTAAAACCCAGAACATTTGTATCATCAGGTGGACTTGGCACAATGGGGTTTGGGCTTGGGGCAGCAATTGGAGCGTATTTTGGAAATCCTAAAAGAAGGGTTATAAATATAGCTGGTGATGGAAGTTTTAAGATGAATTGTGCAGAACTTGATACTATATCAAGATACAATATACCAATAATACAAATAGTTTTAAACAATAGATGCTTAGGAATGGTTCGACAATGGCAAGAAATGTTTTATGATAAGAGATTTTCACATTCTATTTTTCATAAAGAAGTTGATTTCACAAAACTTGGTATGGCATATGAAATTAAAAGTTTTAAAGTAAATGAAAAAGAAGAATTTGAAGATGTATTAAAAAAAGCATTAAAGCTAAATGAACCTGTTATTATAGAATGTTTAATAGATACAAATGAAAATGTGTTTCCTATAGTTCCACCAGGAGAAACTATAGACAATATGCTAACAGAAAAAATTTAAATAATTAGGGGGCAAAACAATGGAAAAATCATATGTATTCTTTGATGGAAAAATAATGGATGAAAAGGATGTTAATTTAAGTATTAGAAATAAAGCTTTTAACTATGGGCTTGCTTGTTTTGAAGGAATTAGAGCTTACTATGATGAAAACACAAAACAGCTATATGGATTTAGATTAAAAGAACATTATGAAAGATTACTTCAATCATGTAAGGCACTATATCTTGATATACCATACACTGTAGACGAACTTGTAGATATTACAGTAGAATTATTAAGAAAAAATAATTTTAAAACTACTACTTATATAAGACCTATGGCTTATAAAGGCTCAAATAATATAGCGCCTACACTAATGGATGATGACAATAGACTACTTATATATTGTATGCCTATGGGAAGTTATACAGGTAAAAAAGCATTAAAGGTAGCAGTAAGTTCTTGGTCAAGAATTGAAGATAATATGATACCAGCAAGAACAAAACCTTCAGCAGCATATTTAAATTCAGGACTTGCATCACTTGAAGTACTTAGAAAAGGATATGATGAGGCTATATTCTTAACAAGAAATGGTCACGTTTGTGAAGGACCAGGAGAAAATATCTTTATGGTTAGAAAAGGAAAACTTGTAACACCACCTGCATCAGACAATATATTAGAAGGAATTACTAGAGATACTGTTATGCAACTTGCAAAAGAAGAGCTTGGAATGGAAGTTGTTGAAAGAAGCATTACAAGAACAGAGCTTTATGCAGCAGATGAATTATTCTTTAGTGGTACTGCAATGGAAGTTACTCCTATTTGTGAAGTTGATGATAGAAAAGTTGGAAATGGGGTAGAATCAAATGTATGTAGTAAATTACAGGAATTGTTCTCAAAACTTACAGTAGGAAAACTTAAAAAATACTCTAATTTTTGTACAAAAATATATTAAATAGTAACAAAATAAAAGTTCTAGCAAATAATATTGCTGGAGCTTTTTGTTTTATACTATAATTATATAATAATGATTATATAAATAAGGATGTAGAAAATGAATATTTTAGATAATTTTGATTTTAAGGAATTAGAGGCTATAAATTTAATAAAGGAAACTTGCTCTAAATTCAATGCAAATGCCTATATAGTAGGAGGAGCTATTAGAGATTCTATTTTAAATGTAAAACCTAAAGATATAGACATATGTATTGAATCAAATTCAATAAATATAATAAGTAAATTGAATTTTGTAAAAGAATACAAATACTATGAAAAGTTTCAAACAAGCACCATAGTATTTGAAAATGAAGTGGAAATTGATTTAATAAGATGTAGAAAAGAGAAATATGAGTTTAATGGAGCTTTACCTAAAGTGATACCTTCAAATATAATGGATGATTTATTTAGAAGAGATTTTACATGTAATGCTATAGCATATAATTTGGTAAATGATACTATTATAGACCCATTTAACGGAAGAGATGATATTAACAAAGGAATTCTTAGAAAAATACATGAAAATAGCTATATGGAAGATCCAACTAGAATATTTAGAGCTATAAAATATGCCAATAGATATGATTTTAAAATACATGATAAAGATGAAATAAAGGAATCATTGTTAAAAAAATCTATGAACAATATAAGTAATGATAGAATTATAAGGGAAATAGTATCTTTATGTAAGGAAGAAAAATGGATTCATAACATATTTTCATGTAATGAGCTTAACATTTTAAATATAGAAAAGAGTATGTTTTTAGAAGATAATTTTCTTTTTAATTATAAAGACTATAATGATAGAATTTTAAATGTATTTTTATCATCAAAAGGTAACAGAGGTATATTTATAAAAAATTCAGTGTTATGCAAAGATATTAAAAAAGCTTTTGAAAATTATAATAATGGTATAACAAATAAAAACTATATATTAAATGAAAAAGATAACTTTAGTATATACAATAAACTTAAAAACTTTAGCACTTATGATATTAAAATTCTTGCTCATTTTAAAGAAAACAAATATAAATTATTAAACTACATACACAATTTAAAAAATATAAAATTAAATGTAAATGGTAAATATCTTAGCCAATTAAATTTAAATAATAAAAAGAAATATAAAGATATTCTAAATTATTTATATATGATAAAATTAAATACTGGAATAAGAGATGATGAGAAATATTTATTTGGAAATTTAGGAGAGATACTTAATGTCGTTAAATATAAAAATTGAAAATTTTGAAGGTCCCTTTGATTTATTACTACACTTAATTAAAAAAAATGAAATGGACATATATGATATAAAAATATATGAAATAACTACACAGTATTTAAATTACATAAATAATATGAAGGAACTTGATCTTGAAGTTACATCAGAGTTTATAGTAATTGCTGCAACACTTTTAGAGATAAAGTCAAAGATGCTTCTTCCAAAACAAGTTGTAGAAGAAAATGAAGAAGATACAGAAGATCCAAGACAAGAACTAATAAACAAACTTTTAGAATATAAAAAGTTTAAACAAGTAGCTGATTATTTAATGAAGAGAGAGGCAACTGTAGGATTTATGTATTCTAAAAAGCCTGAAATAATTGAGGATATACATAAAGATGATAATGTTGATATACTAAAAGACATAACTATATTAAAGCTATTTAACATATATAATGATTTAATTAATACATATAAAAATAAAATGAATACTGAGAATGTTATTCCAAAAGAAATAGCTCTTGATAAATTTAAAATAGAAGATAAAATGGTAGAAATAAGTGAAATACTGAAAAATGGTTCTACAATTGGTTTTTCTAAATTAGTCAATAGTTGTGAAGATAAAATAGAAGCTATAGTTACATTTCTTGCACTATTAGAATTAATCAAATTAAGAGTTATATCAGCTATTCAAGAGGGGAATTTTAAAGAAATATATTTAGAAGGAGTAAAATCTTATGATGGACAATAATATAAATCAAATGGAGATAGACGAAATATCTACGAAGAATAGATATTTTTCTATTATAGAATCTGTTTTATTTGCCAGTGGAAATCCACTTAATATAAAAGAAATTGCACACATAATAGAATGTGGCGAGGAATATACATATAGTTTATTAGAAGAAATGAAAAAAACATATAATGAAAATAGTAGAGGATTACTATTAATAAATATGAAAGAAGAATACACTCTAGTTACTAAGCCAGAAAATAGCGTATTTTTGCAAAAACTATTAAAGACAAATAATAGACAATCCTTATCTAGAGCTTCCCTAGAGGCACTTGCAATTATAGTGTACAAGCAACCAATAACTAGAATAGAAATTGATGAAATTAGAGGGGTTAAGAGTGATAAAGCAATTCAAACTTTATTAGAAAAAGATATCATAAAAGAAGCAGGTAGAAAAAAAGTACCAGGTAGACCTATAATGTACGTTACCACAGGAGAATTTTTAAAATACTTTGGACTTGAAGATTTAAATCAAATGCCTATTTTAGATGAATTTATACAAAAGGAAGAAGAATAAATGATTATTCTTCTTCCTTTTGTTTATCTTTTTCTTTATTATTTCCTTTTAATATATCGATCAATTCAGGTATTTGATCTAAAAGTTTATCTACAATAGTTATATTATTTTGTTCCATAGGGAGTAGTCTTACAAGTTTATCTTTTATAACTAAAAATGCAATTGGTTTTACTGAAACTCCTGAACCTGAACCACCACCAAAAGGGTATTTAGAAACTTCTTCTTTTGAATTCTTATTATAAAATTCACTTCCACCAGAGGCGAATCCAAATGTAACTTTTGATATAGGCACTATTATAGTACCATCTATAGTTTTTATTGAATCTCCAACTACTGTATTTACATCTATCATATCTTTTAAATTTTCAAGGGTACTTTTCATTAAACTTTCTATAGGATGTGTTTCCAAATCAATATTCCTCCTTAGGTTTTAAATATTGTCTAGATGATTTTTTAAAGGATAAAAAAATTAATATAGTTATATAGATAATCTTACCTAAATTAATAAAAATTATACTTTTAAATTCTATTTTAAATATAGAATTATTAAATTTAGGAACTACATTACAGTTAAAATGTTTAATATTAAAAATAGATCGTAATAATCCGTAGATATAAGAAAAACTACTATGTATAAGACCATAAAATATACCAGTTATAGCGGCATTTTCAGAGCCATACAAAACATTTAAGTCAATTTTAAGTTTTGAATTATATATTAATCTTCTGCATTTTGTATATATATACTTTGTAGTTTTAACATATACAAGTTTGGGGAAAATACCTTTAGGCTTAGGTTCAGGCATAGATTTAATAGTTTTTTTAGAAGGATATACTTTAAACTTATAAATATATATATATAATTTATTATTTTCGTAAGTTACTTTTAAAGTTAAGGGTAAAGGAATTAAAAAAATAAAAAAAAATGCAATAATACAAATCATTAAAAATCCTCCAAATTAAGTCTTATAAGTATTATTAACATTAAAACCATAATTTATAATAAGAAATCAATTTTAAATATATTAATATATTAGTTTACATAAAATTAATTATGTTACAAAAATCAAATGTAAAGTTAGAATTTTGGAAAACTTTCCATGAGTATTAATTAATAATTTGAAAAAAATATATATGAAAGGTAGGCGGAAAACCAATGAAAAAATTAAGAACAATCTCTATAATTTTAAATATATGTTTAATATTTAATATAGCATTTGTACCTAGTATAGAGGCGACGGAACCTAAAAATAATTCTATATACGTAGATGCTAGATGTGCCATTGCAATGGATAGTAAAAGTAAGTGCGTATTATATGAAAAAAACGCAGAAATGCTAGTACCTATTGCAAGTACAACTAAAATAATGACTACATTAGTTGCATTAAAGTACGGAAATTTAGATACAAAATATGAAGTATCACCTAAGGCTGCTAGCATAAGAGGATCTAAAGTAGGATACAAAAAAGGAGAACAAATCTCTCTAAAAGAGCTTTTATATGGACTTATGTTAAGATCAGGTAATGATGCTGCAATTACAATTGCAGAAGGGATTAGCGGAAGTGTTGAAAAGTTTTGTGAGCTTATGAATGAATATGCTATAGAAATAGGTGCTTTTAATTCTCATTTTGAATCTCCCCATGGACTTGATAGTCAAAATCACTATTCAACTGCATATGATCTTGCTAGAATTACAGCTAAAGCAAAAGAAAATAAGCTTTTTAATGAAATAGTTGGTGTAAAAGATATAGATGAAAAACAACATGGATTTACAAGAAGCTATCATAATATTAATAAAATTTTATATCAAATACCTAATGCTAATGGAGTAAAGACAGGATATACAGGAGGGGCAGGTAAATGCCTTGTTACATCTGTTAAAGAAGATGATGATGATGTAATAATAGTAGTTTTAAACTGTACTCCAAGATGGAAAGAAACTAAAAAAATATATGATTTTGTAAAAGAAAACTATGATTTTAAAAAGTTAGTATCAAAAGATCAGGTTTTAGATAATATAGAAGATAATAAAGGAAATAAGGTTAAACTTGTTTGCAATAATGATTTAGTAATTCCAGTTGGAAAACAAGAAAAATGTGAATACAAAATTATAAAACCTACTAAATTACCATCAAGAGTTTATAAAGGAATAAATCTTGGAAAAATAAACATATATAAAGATGGAAAATTAGTATCAAGTAATGTTTTAAAAAGTGGAGATAACTTAAATGGTATAGAAATTAAAGGCTTCTTTAAAAAGATAAAAAGCATTTTTAATAAATAAATTGATTGATATCGTTTATACTCAGAAAATACTATAAAGATTGCAATAACATATAAATTTATATTTATAAGGTATCTTTATATTTAAAGTAGAATATATTATATTATAATCATTAATTCTGGGGGTAAACAATGAAACTAGCATTTAATTTTAAAACAGGAAAAAAAGAAGTTATAGATGAAGAGGATACTAAAAAATTAATAGATAGTATTAACTTTTTAAAAGTCGCTAAATATTTAATGGGACCTAAAAAGACCAATAAAATAGGAGATATGAGTTTTGTTTTATCTGGTGAAAGGATAAAAGTATCAGATTTAAAATCTGTAGAATTAATTTTATAAATATACTTAAAAATATAAGTGTTATTTTTATAACACTTATATTTTCAGATTGTTCAAAAAGCCCCCAACAATTGGGGGCTTTTGTTTACGCCAAAATTCTTTTATGCGATAGCATTCGAAAAATATTTATTATGTATGTTAATTTGGAATAAATTTGAATTAATGTACACAAAAAATAATGCGATAGCACCATGGCTATCTTTTTCATATTCTGAACTGCCGCTGTAAGTAGGCACTGTTCAGAAACATTTTTAATTCCTCGCATGCGACAATAACGTAGCCCATGTAATTCTTTTGAATCAGCAAAGCTACGCTCAATCTTTTCTTTACGTCGTTTGTAAATATTTTTACCTTTTTCTGTTTTAGTAAATCTAAAAATTTGATCTTTATAGTCTTCCCAAACATGACGACGTATAGTTCTATTAATGGATTTATCAGATGTTAAGCAATTATTTTTATATTTGCAAGAAGCACAATGCTCCGCATTACTTACGTATTCTTTATAACCTTCCCTTGTAGTAGTTCTATATTTTAAAAAGCAATTATTAATACACACATATCCATCTAATTCTTTAACATACTGAAATCTATATTTTGTATATTTTCCTTTAACATGGGGTCCTAAACGGAACCCAAAAACACCTTGATAATTTTTGTCTGAAATTTGTTTACAAATAGGATTCGTAGAATATCCGGCATCTGCTACTAAATATTTTGTATTAAAATTAAACTTTTCTATTTGAGTTTCTATTCTTTTAACATAAGGATCTACATCGTTTATATTCCCGGGAGTAACATGAACGTCCGTTATAATATTATACTTTCCGTCAACAGTTCTATGATCTAAATAAAAAAAGCCTTTAGGTTTTCCATCTCTAACCATATATCCACTGTCTGGATCAGTTGTACTTACTTTTATTTCCTTAGTTTCAGCTATTTTAGTCTTTTTTTTTAGAGGTTTTTTATTATGATTAATTCTATCTTTATTAATGTCATTCTCTAATTCATCAAAGTATTCCTTTGTGGATTTAGTTATTTCTTTTTTAATAAATTTATGTTTATTAGCGTTAGCTTTTAAGTGAGTAGAATCAGTATATAGAATTTTGCCATCAACCAAGTTTCTATTAATAGCTTGAAATACAATATTATCAAATATTTCTTGATGTATATTTGTATTACTAAATCTTTTTGTTCTATTCTGGCTTATAGTGGAATGACTTGGTATTTTATCAGTAAGTCCATATCCCAAAAACCATCTGTAAGCTACATTTACCTGGATTTCTTTTACAAGCTGACGCTCTGAACGTATACCAAATAGGTATCCGATAAAAAGCATTTTAAATAATACAACTGGGTCTACTGAAGGTCTTCCATTATCAGGACAATATAAATCCTTAGTTAAATCTCTTATAAATGAAAAGTCTATGTATTTATCTATCTTTCTAAGTATGTGATTTTCAGGTACTAAATTTTCTATATAAACTAGTTCTAATTGATTTTGTTTTCTTTCATTATTAGTAAGCATTTTTCCTCCGTAGGAGCCCTAACGGGCTAAAAGATTTATTGTTCTAAAATATATATTCTACATAAACACTAAAAATCCTTTTTGTAATAAATGTAAAAAGGCTGTTGACAAATTATGTTTATCAACAGCCTGAAGTGTTATTTTTATAACACTTATATTTTTTTATAAATAAATTGAAATTTTTTTGTATACGTTATAATATATTTTAGTAAGCAAACTATTATAAGATAAATATTTTTCAGAATTTATATTAATTGGACTAAGGAGGAATAAAAATGCGTATAGGTATTGATTTAGGGGGGACAAATATTGCAGCGGGTTTAGTAAATAACGATGGAGCGTTAATTTACAAAGATAGCATAAAAACAAACTTAGAATGCAATGGTAAATTCATAATATATGATATGGTAAAATTAATAGAAAGTATTTTAATAGAAAATAATTTAAAGATAAGTGATATAAATTCAATAGGAATAGGCGTGCCGGGAACTGTTAAATATGAAGAGGGCGTTGTTGTTGAATGCGTAAATCTTCATTGGAAGGAAGTTTATCTTGCAAAAGATATTAATGCAAAATTAAAGGAAAGTTTTAATACAGAAAATGATATTAAAGTATTCATAGAAAATGATGCTAATGCCGCTGCTTTAGGTGAATATTTAGCTGGTAGCATGAAAAATTGTAACAGTGCTATACTAATAACACTTGGAACTGGTGTTGGTGGTGGAATGGTATTAAACGGAAAAGTCCATAGAGGAAAAGATGGAGCTGCTTTAGAAATCGGACATATGATAGTTGGAGAAAACTTCTATAATTGTTCTTGCGGAAATAACGGATGTTTTGAAACATTTGCATCTGCTACAGCAATCATAAAATATGCTCAAGAATTAATTAAAAATGGTGAAAAAAGCATAATAACTGATAAAGTTCAAGGAGATTTAAGTAAAATCGATGCAAAAGTTGTGTTTGATTCTGCTAGAGAAGGGGACAAGGTTGGAAATCTTACACTAGATAGATTTATAAAATACCTAGGAACTGGAATAAATAACATAATAAATATATTAGACTTAGATGTTATTTCAATTGGTGGTGGAGTAGTTGCAGGCTCTGACTTATTTATGGATAGATTAATAAATTATATAAATGAACATAAGTTATTTAAAGGATTAAAGCTTTGTAAAATAGAAAAGGCTGAACTAGGAAATGATGCTGGAATCATTGGAGCAGCATTATTGGATAGAATGTAAAGAGTAAATAAATTCAAACTTTTCAAAAAGAACCTACATCAAATAGGTTCTTTTCTTTATTTAAACGCAGTATTTATTTTTTAATAACCAAATTGTTTTGCTCTTTCTAAGTAGCTCATTATAATGCTATAATCAATACTATAAATACTTTTTCTGTTTACCATTTCCAGTATTTGCGATGATATATTAGGGAATTTCTTTGTTAATGTGTTTTCTACAAATTTTCCGATCTTAGAAAGCCATGTTAAATAATCTTTTTCAAATTTTACATCTATTCCATGCTCTACTCCTAAGTTATATTCCCTTGTAAATTTGTCACTGTATGATCTTCCTATTTTTATTAAATTATTGATCATAATATCACCATCCTTAAATAGTATATGTTATATATAATATACTATACTTTATATGCTAAAATCAATAGATTTTGTGAAAAAAATTCATTTTTTTCTAAAAAATAATATATAGTATAACATAATTATATTAATACTATATATTATTCCTATTCAATATATATGTATATATATGTTTTTAACACACTGTTTATTTTCTTTTTATAAATTTACTGTAACCAAATCTAAACTACTAAAATATTTTAATTATTAGAGTGGTTAGGAGGAGGCGTAGAAATGAAATATGAAATAATAGATTGTATAGATGCTGGAACGGAATATTGTCCTTGCCATTTATCAGAAACTGGGGATTGCATTTTGTGTTCAGAGCTTTGTAGTAAAACATTTTGTGATTGCGTCAATTGGAAAGGTACTTGTATATATCAAGAATTCATTTGGAATGGTAAAAAAGCTAAAGAAGGAAGAAAGACATATAGTTGTAAATTAATAAATAAGGATCTAGTGGAAGAAAACCTATTAATACTTAAAATTAAAGTACCCTATGAATTATCAGAAAGTTTAGTTCATCCAGGCAGTTTAGTCTTTTTAAGAAATCCAGAAAGTGAAGTATTCTATAATTCTCCTATTTCTATTATGAACGTTAACACTGAAAAAAGTATTATATCATTAGCAATAGAAATTAAGGGTACTAAGACTAAAAAAATTGAAGATATAAATATTGGAGAAGAAATTTTAGTAAAAGGACCATTTTGGAATGGAGTATTAGGATTAAGACATATTTTAAAATGCAATAACGGTAGGGCAATAGTTGTAGCTAGAGGTATAGGAATGGCACCTATGTTATCTGTAATAAAAAAGCTTTGTGCTAATGGAAATAAGGTTACGGTTATTATAGACAAAGGAAGATATAGCAATATTTTTATAAAAGAGTACTTAGATGTCTATGATGTTGAAATAATTGAATGTTCCACATTATTAATAGACGGAGAACTTACAGAAGAGTTAAAGGAATTACTCTCAAAGTTTCTAAAAGATGAAGACATTAACTTAATACATTGTTCGGGAGCAGATATACTCAATTATAAAGTAATGAAATATATAGGAGATAATATAAATTATTCTTGTTGTAACAATGCAAAAATGTGCTGTGGTGAAGGTATGTGTGGTGCATGTACTCTAAGTTATGAAGGAGATAAAATTAGAAGAATGTGTAAACTTCAAGTTGATCCTAAATATGTATTTGAAAGGAGAAGACTAATATGAAAATCGTAATAATTGGAGGCGGATGGTCTGGATGTGCAGCGGCTATTACTGCTAAAAAAGCAGGGGCAGATGTAGCATTATATGAAAAAACAGATATGTTACTTGGACTTGGTAACGTTGGTGGAATAATGAGGAATAATGGAAGATATACAGCCAGTGAAGAATTAATAGCACTTGGAGCAGGTGATCTAATTAACATAACTGATAAAAATACAAGACATAAAAATATAGATTTTCCAGGACATGAACATGCATGGCTTTATGATGTAAACCTCATTGAAGCAGAAGTTAGAAAGTATCTTATAGATATAGGAATAGATATACATTTAATTTCTAGGGTAGTAAACGTAGAAAAGGAAGGCAACAAAATAAAAGGAGTATATTTAAGTGATGGAACTTATGTAGAAGGAGATGCATTTATAGAAACAACAGGCACAACAGGACCTATGGGAAATTGTCTAAGATACGGGAATGGTTGCTCTATGTGTATATTAAGATGCCCTGCATTTGGTCCTAGAATTAGTATAAGCAAACGAGCTGGAATAGAAGATTTAAAAGGAGAAAGAGCAGACGAAGTATATGGAGCATTTAGTGGATCATGTAAGCTTTGCAAAGAAAGTATAGATCCTAAAATAGTAAAAGAATTAGAGGAAAAAGGCGTAGTTATTTTAAAAGTTCCTAAAGAAGATGTTAATTTTGATAAATTAAAAGTAAAGGTATGTCAACAATACGCACTAAAAGAATTTGCAGAAAACGTAGTACTTTTAGATACAGGACATGTAAAACTTATGACTTGCTTTTATCCATTGCAAAAACTAAGAAAAATTAAAGGATTGGAGCATGTAAAATATGTTGATCCATATGCAGGTGGTAAAGGAAATTCAGTAAGATATCTAGCTATTACTCCAAGAGATAATGCAATGAAAGTAATTGGATTAGACAATTTATTCTGTGGTGGAGAAAAATCTGGACTTTTCGTAGGTCATACAGAGGCAATATCTACAGGTTCTCTTGCAGGAGCTAATGCTGTTAGACACGCAGCAGGTAAAAACATGATTGTGCTTCCAAATGAAACAGTAATCGGCGATATCATTGACTTTGCAAATAAGAAATTTTTAAAAGATAAAGATAAAAAAAGCAGATTCACATTTGCAGGCTCAATATACTTTAATAGAATGAAAGAAATAGGATTATATAGTACAGATAGCAAAGAAATAGAAGATAGGATTACAAGACTTGGTCTTAAAGGAATATTCAACGAAAAGGTTGTTTAAATAATAAAGACACTCACAAATGGGTGTCTTTTTTGTGTGAATTTAATATAATAATATAGAGAATATTAAAAATAAAAGCTTGATGAAAAACATCAAGCTTTTATATTGAGATATAGGATCTTTACGTTGGAATAAAAGTTTCTAGTTTAATCTAGTGTTTATGCAAATAATAATAAGTGAACAATATCATTGCTGATAAGATTAAAAAATATACGTCGGTAGATTTAATAATTCTATCTGTTGAAAACACTAACTTAGTTATAAAAGTACTTATCAGACTAGTTACTATAGGATTAATATACCCTTTTATATTAGTCCTAATTTTTTTGCTTATTATTTTGCCTTTATAATTATTTTTACGGTAGCTTCTTTTTTTAGTGTTTTTCATAGAATTAGCTTTCTTAAACATATTAGCATATTTATGAAAAATAAAAGAAACTAACACGTTAAGACCTCCTTTCAAAGATAATTCCAACGCAATTTCATTATAACATTTTTTGGAAAATATTTAAATTAATATATTCTGAATTAAACTAGGTTAGTTTTAATTTATTACTAATTTTTAAAATATGATTAAATGGAGGTGGCATTGTGAAGCTAACACCAAAACAGAAAATATTTTGTGATGAGTATCTAGTGGATCTCAATGCCACTAGAGCTTATAAAACAGCCTATAAAAACATAAAAAAGATGAAACTACAAATGCAGTAGCAAGTATAATGTTAAGGTTAAAGACTATATTGACAAGCGAATGAAGGATAGAGAAAAAAGAACGGAGATAACACAAGATATGGTTATTTAGGAAATATCCAAAATAGCATTTGCAAAAGGAACTTATTATGCTAAAGTAGTTGAAAAATCTTATATGAAACCTATTTTAGATGACCGAGGACATAAGGTTGATGAAGAAGAAGTCTTTTATAAAGATGTTGTAGTTATAGAAACTGATAATTTAACAGAGAACCAAAAGAGAGCAATATCATCAATAAAAAGGACTAAGTTTGGAATATCAGTTGAAACTTGTGACAAGGTTAAAGCCTTAGAGCTATTAGGTAAGCATTTAGGTATGTTTACTGATAAAGTTGAGGTAAATGTCAACATGAATGTTAATAATCCATTTGAGAACTTAACAACAGAGCAGCTATTAAAATTAGCTGGTGAAGAAGATGGATAAAAAGTTAATAGAATTAGGAGCAAAGATAGAATTTGCAAAGCGTAGGTTATTTTTTTATTACAATTTAATAGCACCAGACTTCTATAAGAAAAACAGAAAGTATCTAGTAGAGTTTTGCAATGACCTTCAGGAGTTTTATGAAAGATATGAACATGAGATTCTTATTATAAATATGCTGCCTAGACATGGAAAGTCAAGAACTGCATCAATGTTTACTCAATAGGTATTTGGTAAAAACAAAAATGAAAAAGTTATGACAGGATCATATAACGAAACATTATCAACTATTTTCTCCAAGAATGTAAGAAATGCAATACAAGAAGTTAAAGGGGATAAGGATAAGATAGTATTTACTGATATATTCTCAGGAGTAAGTATAAAACAAGGTGATGGAGCTATGAATTTATGGTTCTTAGAAAGTGGATATAATAATTACTTGGCAACTTCTCCAACAGGAACTGCTACTGGTTTTGGTTATAGCCTTATGATTATATATGGCTTAATTAAAAATGCAGAAGAAACCTACAACGAGAATGTACTTGAAAAGCATTGAGAAATTGATTTACTAATACTATGATATCAAGACTTGAAGAAGGCGGAAAGATAATAATTATAAAGATTTTATTTACAATGTTTATAATTCATCTAGAACTATAGGAAGATTTGAACTACTTAAAAGAAATATAAATGCAGATATAGAAACAATAATAAAAAAATAAAAAGTAGTATTGCTTAACACTAAACACCCAAACACAAAGCCCTAGACTAACCCTAGAGCTTTTGTTATTTTCTAAAAATTTCAGAAGTTATAAATAATTTGTTTACGTCATTAACTAAGTTATATGTAAATATAAGTTAGTGAAGAAATTCATGCAACAATTGATTTAGCTCTTAAAAAGTAACTAAAAATTGAATAAAAAGGATAATTAGAGGAACATTAATTAATAAATTAATAATGTTTAAAGGAGTTGCTTTTATGAGTTTAAATCCATTTGAAGAAAAACCAGTTTGTGTTGAATCTACTATTGAAGATTGGGGGAAGTTGTATCCTCAAAAGTATGATAAAAATGAAGTAGATCCATATACTAAAACACGTATAATTTTAATGAACGGCACAGAATTTGAAGCTAATTGGTTTTCACATCAATTTTCACGTCACTGTGATAATAATGATGTAAGACGAGAATTGGCTCTGATGAGAAGAGTGGAACAGCAACAACAAAAAAAGATAAGTAATTTAAGACCATTAAATGAAACCATATTAGAAACAACTATAAGTTATGAACAACTTGCAGTTGATTTAACTTGTGCTCTTGCAAAAAATGAAAAAGATTCTGATGTAAAAAATGCACTTAATTTTGCATTGCTTGAGGATTTTGACCATTTGTATAGATATGCAGATTTGCTTGAGATGGAACAAGGTGTAAAGGCCGAAAAGCTAGTAGGACATTATACTGAAATCATGCCAGGAAGACCAACAATATCACATCATCGTCATCCTTATGATTCCATAAAAAGATCTACTGATTCCAAGAAGGCTGATTTGTTAACAAATCTTAATATAGGAATTATAACTGCAGCAGAACAACAAACAATGAATTATTACATGAATGTTAGTTCTTTATATAAAAGTGATATAGGTAGAAAACTGTATTTAGAAATTGGAATGGTAGAAGAACAACACGTTAGTCAATATGGAAGTTTAAAAGATACTAGATGTACATGGTTTGAAGAACTTTTAATGCATGAGTATACAGAATGTTATTTATATTATTCATGCTATGAAGATGAAAAAGATGAAAATATAAAAAATATATGGGAAAAATGTTTTATTCAAGAAGTTGCTCACTTACACAAAGCAGTAGAACTTTTAAGAAAGTATGAAAATAAAGATTGGCAACAAGTGATACCAAATGGAACATTTCCAAAGTTGCTTAATTTAGGACCAAATAAAGAATATTTAAGAGAAATATTAAAGACTGCAAGATTAACAGCTAAAAGGGAAGATTACGCAGAAGTTGATACACTTCCAGATGATTATGATTTCTTTAAATATCAAAACATTGTAAATAAAAATCTTAATGATGTTGCAAGTCATGTAGTTATAGAGGATTATATAAATAAAAAAGGAATGGATTATAGATTTGAGGAATCACCTAATCCAATAAATGAACTTAGAGATAGAAAACGTGATAATACAACTGTTGGTAGAATTAAATAGTTTTAAAAAATAAACTTTTATTGTTTTTTAGATAAAAATAATTTTATAATTCTACATATGTAGAAGATTTTAGGATATTGATAAATTTAATTTATTAATATCCTTTTGTTTTATGTTTTATTTTATTGAAAAAATATACAATATTTAATTATATTTAGCAAAATATGAAAATATTAATTGACATATGGTTCATAATAGTGTATTATATTAAAAAATGAAGTATTAGTTAACACTTATGTAAAATATTACTTAAAGGTAAATGTAAACCTTTAGATAGTTTATATTGCGTTAATTAATATTTTATTTAGAATTAAAAATAAATAATGAAAGGGGAATTAAGAACATGCAATCGAAGCTTAAAAAATTTATTTCAACAATCTCTGTATCTTTATTTACTTTAGCTTCTGTGTTAACGTTTTCAATGGCGAAGCCGGTGAATGCATTTGCTAAAGAAAATCAAAAAGTATCACAAAATAATTATCCTATAATACTTTGTCATGGATGTAATGGATGGGGTAGAACTGAAAACTTCGGAACAGTTGCTTTTGGAGCAAGATATTACTGGGGTGGAAATGTTGACTTACAACAAAAGCTTATTGAAAATGGATTTACAACTTATACAGCAGCTGTAGGACCACTTTCGAGTAACTGGGACAGAGCTTGTGAACTTTATGCTCAAATTAAAGGTGGAAGGGTTGACTATGGTGAAGCTCATGCTAAAAAACATGGACACTCTAGATATGGAAGATATTACAGAGGTTTTTATCCAGAATGGGGAACAAAGGATGAAAACGGCAATATACGTAAAGTTCATTTAATAGGACACAGCCAAGGTGGACAAACTATACGTATGTTAACTACTCTTCTTGGTCAAGGTAAACAAGAAGAAATATCAGCAACAGGAGAAAATACTAACGAATTATTTAAAGGTGGACATGATTGGGTTTCAGGACTAATAACATTAGCATCACCACATGACGGAACTACTTTAGCTGATATGAAAGGTACAGATGCTGCAGCAGCAATTGGTATAGGTGCAGTGGGATCAATGCTAGGAAATATATCTAATTCAGATATAATATTTGATTTAAAGGTTGATCAATGGGGACTTAAGAGAAAACCTTCAGAATCATTTATAAGCTATTTTAATAGATGTGCTACAAGTAAAATGTGGAACTCAAAAGATATTTGTTCAGTAGATTTAAGTACCAATGGTGCTGTAGAACAAAACAAATGGGTAAAGGCCCAACCAAATGTATACTACTTCTCATGGGCATGTTGTGGAACTATAAGAAATCCAATTAGCATATTTGGACATCATATGGCAAGTCCTATAAGAATGAGTGACAAGGGACTATATAATGTTCAATGGGCATTACAAGCTCAATTAATGGGAACATATAGCAGAAATAATCCTCGTCGTGCAATACCTGTAATTGATAGTAAATGGTGGCCAAATGATGGATATGTAAATACTATTTCTGAAAATGGACCTAAAGCTGGATCAACTGATGAAATTGTAAATTATAATGGAACACCTCAAATAGGTAAATGGAACTTTATGGGTGTTAAAGACATGGATCACGAAGATATAATAGGAAGACACTGGAATGGAGCACCTAACTTCTTTATAGACATGGCTCAAATGCTTAGAAATCTTCCTGTAACTGAATAATAAAATAATAGGAAAACAAAGAACTTCTAGTATAAATTTGTATTTATATTAGGAGTTTTTGTTTTCATGTTAAAAAAAGTTGAAATTAAGCATGGTAAAAAGTTATAATATTGAAAGAAAATATGACATTAAAAATTAATTGTAATGTCATAAAATAAACAAAGGAGATAAAGAATATATGAAAAGTAACAAAAAAGTTTTTGGAATAATAGCTGTTATTTTAATAGTTATATGTTTTTTTAGTATAAAACCCATAAAACATTATGTTATAAGAAAAGACAATTTTAATTGGCTTGCATATGGAATAAAACAACAATATGAAGCTAAACAATTAAACTTACAAGAAGAAATAAAATTTAGTGTTAAGGGTATTAGTGCTAATAATGAACAAGAAAAAGTATTTAATGATATGTTTAATAATACTACGTTAAGATTAGATATGAATTATGATTATGATAATTTTAGAAATCTAACAAAAGTTAAACTAAAAAATAAAAATGAGGATTTTGGAAATTTAGAATTGTTTTCTAATAAAGAAGGGGTAATATTAAAGTGTTCTGATATTTTTAATGGTAATTTGTACTTAGATTATAAGGATATTTGTAAGTTTTTTAACACATCCAACGATTCTAATAGCATTAATATAGAAAATTATTTACCTTTATTTGATGTAAGTAAAGATTCATATATTAAAAACATAAATAAGGATCTTTTAAGTACTCTAAAAAATAGTTTGAATCATAAATTTCAAAACAATGAGAATGTGCTAATTAAACTTAAATTTGAAGAAAGTGAAAAATTAGTAAAATGTAATGAACTTAAAATAAGTCTAAATAGTGAAGATATAAAAAATATTCTAAAGGAACTAAATAAGTTTGCTAAAGATAATCCTAATATAAAATTATTTTTAAAAAGCAAAATTAATCAATTCTTAGATATAGCAGTTAAAAATAATGATCTTGATAAATTTGGATTAACAAACAAAGATGTAAAAGAATTTAAAGAAGATAAGAATTTTGATAAATACTTCCATAAGGAGTGGGAAGAAGCCTTTACACAAATAATAAATGAAATTGATAAGACACAAACTAATGATGATTTTAAAATAGATATGTCATTTAGATTTGATAATGATGATAAAATAAGAAATGTTTTATGTATATATACTTTTAGACAACTAGGGAATATAGTATTTAATGTTGAACAAAATGTTAATATAAATTATTCTATAGATAAACAAGTGTTTGATTCATCAAAATACACTAAAGATATTAAAATTACAGAGTTAACTCCTAATAATTTAAATTCAAATATGGACAAGTATCTTAAGGATATGGAGAAGAAGCTAACTAATTTGTATCCTGAATTAAATAATAACTATAATAATAGTGGGTATAGTAATTTTAATAATAGCGTAAATAATAATTACAACAACAGTAATTTAAACACTGATTATTATACTAATAACTATGAATATGGTATAAATTAGAGATCTAAATAATAAATAGGACAGGATTAATTGATCTTGTCCTATTTTTGATTTAATAAAATATAAGTGGATTAGTTTATATTAATTTTTCAAAAGCTATTCTTTTACTGTTATCTTCTAGATAAACAACTCCACAATACTTAAAATTATTTTTATACAGTAATTTTTGCATAGATATATTATCTTCGTGGGTATCAATTTTTATGCTATGAATATTTTTATTTAGACAAATATCTTCAATATGTTTAATAATTACAGAAGCTAAGTTATTTCCTTTAAGTTTATTACTTATTGCTATTCTGTGAATAACAGCTGAATTTTCATTTGAAAGCCATTTACCATCATATATATTCGTATAGCTTTCTTCCTTGTCAAAAGATAAAGCTACTGTTCCTAGTATTATTTCATCTTTTACTAATACATATCCGTAACCTTTATTAATATCATTATCTATAGTTTCAAAATTTGGATAACCATCTTGCCATTGGTCGATATTGTGTTTTTTAAAGTAATTTTGAGCTTCAAATATAATTTCTAATATATTAGTAATGTCTGATTTAGTTGATTTTCTAAATTTCATACAAATTCTCCTTTAAATATAATAAATTTATTATATATTAAAAATTTATACAATAAAAGAGAAATTATTTTAATGCATAATTAAAAAAAATAATAAGTTTTTATTATATTTATTAATTATAAGAGCAAACTATAAAAGAAGTTAGAAATTATAAAGGAGGCATTTTAATTGGGAAATAATACAGGTAATCAAAAAGAAGGTTCAGGAAACAATAGCTTTCTTGGATGGGTAGTTAGAATGGTACTGTTTGCTATAGTATTAGGAATAACATCATTTTTTACTCCTGGATTTAGTATAAAAGGATTATGGTCATTTATACTAGCAGCTATTATAATTACAGCAATAGATTATTTTGTTGAGTCTTTTATGGGAGTAGATGCATCTCCTATGGGAAAAGGAGTAAAAGGATTTATCATTGCGGCTATTATAATATATTTAACTCAATTCTTAGTTCCAAATATGAGAGTATCTATAATAGGAGCATTATTAGCAGCAGTAGTTATAGGGATTATAGATGCTATAGTTCCTGGAAGGGTAATGTAATAAATTTTAAAGAACAAACAAAAAACATCAGACTATTTGTCTGGTGTTTTTTTATTTCAAAAATTAATTCAAAGGAAATTATAAATTATTGTAGAATAGTAAAATATATGCACGAATACTTAGAATAACTGTAATATAAAAGGAATTAGAGGGGGATATATTATGAAGTATAATGAAAAAAGTTTAAATGTTCATGAAAAAAATAAAGGTAAAATTTCCATACTACCAAAGGTGAAGGTTGAAAACAAAGAAGAATTAAGTATTGCTTATACTCCTGGGGTTGCAGAACCTTGTAAAAAGATAAATAAAAATGCTCATGATGTATATAAATATACATCAAAAGGAAATTTAGTAGCTGTAGTAACAGATGGTACTGCAGTGTTAGGACTTGGGGATATAGGACCAGAAGCAGCTATGCCTGTTATGGAGGGAAAAGCAATATTATTCAAAGAGTTTGCAGATATTGATGCTTTTCCTATTTGTTTAGATACTAAAGATACTGAAGAAATAATAAAAACAGTGAAATTTATATCTCCTACATTTGGAGGAATAAATTTAGAGGATATATCAGCTCCTAGATGTTTTGAAATAGAAAAGAGATTAAAAGAAGAATTGGATATACCAGTATTTCATGATGATCAACATGGAACTGCTATAGTTGTTTTAGCTGGATTATTAAATGCTTTAAAGATTGTTAAAAAGTATATATCTAAGGCTAAGATTGTAATTAATGGAGCGGGCTCTGCCGGAATTTCAATATGTAAACTATTGTTACTAGCAGGAGCTAAAGATATAGTAATGTGTGATTTAAAAGGTGCTTTGGCAGAAGGTGAGCATTGGATGAATGATTCTCAGAAGCAAATAGCTAAATTGACTAATAGAAGTCTACAAAAAGGAAATATAGAGGAAATTATAAAAGGTAAGGATGTATTTATTGGGGTTTCAGGTCCTAATGTAATCGATGCAAAAATGGTATCTACTATGAATAAGGATTCCATTATATTTGCTATGGCTAATCCAAATCCAGAAATAATGCCAGATGAAGCTAAAAGAGGTGGAGCTAGAATTGTTGCTACAGGAAGATCAGATTTTCCTAATCAAATTAATAATGTACTTGTATTTCCAGGAATATTCAAAGGGGCTTTAAAAGCAAAAGCTAGAGATATTAATGATGAAATGAAACTTGCAGCTGCAAAAGCTATAGCAAGCATAATTGCAGAAGATGAATTGAATGAAGAGTATATAATTCCAGATGCATTCAACAAAAAAGTCGTTTTAGCTGTTTCAAGTGAAGTTGAAAAGGTAGCTAAAAATATGGGAATATCAAGGGAGGGTTAAATATGAGAGTTATAAATTCTAAAGATATTACATCCGCTATTAAAAAGCTTTCAATTGAAGCCAATTATTTTATTAATGAAGATGTATTAAAAGCCTTAGAGAAAAGTTATAATTATGAAGAATCTCCTGTTGGAAAGGAAATACTGTTTCAAATAATAAAAAATAATAAAGTAGCATCTGAAAAATATATGCCTATTTGTCAAGATACTGGGGTAGCTGTGGTATTTGTAGAATTAGGACAAGATGTACATGTTGAAGGAGATATTAATAAAGCGATAAATGAAGGAGTAAGAGAAGGATATAAAGAGGGATATTTAAGAAAATCAATGGTTGGAAATCCCTTATATAGAAAAAACACAGAAGATAATACTCCTGCCGTTATTCATATAAAAATTGTACCAGGAGATAAAATAAAGTTAACTCTTGCGCCTAAAGGTGGCGGAAGTGAAAATATGAGCAAAATAAAAATGTTAAAACCATTAGAAGGGAAAGAGGGGATAAAAAAGTTTGTATTAGACACTATAAGTGAAGCAGGAGGAAATCCATGCCCTCCTACTATAATTGGAATTGGAATAGGTGGTACTTTTGAAAAAGCTGCTTTAATGGCTAAAGAAGCACTATTAAGACATATTGATGATAAAAATAGTAATCCTAAGATTGCTACATTAGAAGAAGAATTACTTAGGGATATTAATAATTTAGGAATTGGACCTATGGGAGTTGGAGGAAGAACTACTTCATTATCAGTAAAAATAAATACATATCCATGTCATATTGCTTCTCTTCCTGTAGCTATAAATATAAATTGTCATGCATCTAGACATAAGTCTATTATTTTATAATTAAGTTGATTGGAGAGTTAAAAATGAAAATAAATTTGCCTTTAAGAGAGGAAGATATAAAAAATTTAAAAGTTGGAGATAAGGTAGAGCTTTATGGAACTATATATACTGCAAGGGATGTTGCACATTCGCGTATAGTTGATTTAATAAATAATAAAAAAGATTTACCATTTAAATTAGAGGGTCAGATAATATTTTATGTAGGACCAGCACCGGCTAAACCGGGAAATGTAATTGGTTCTGCAGGTCCAACTACAAGTTATAGAATGGATAGCTTTGCACCTGTTTTACTAGATAATGGTTTGAAAGGAATGATTGGAAAAGGACCTAGAAATAATGAAGTTAAAGAATCTATAAAAAGAAATAAGGCAATATATTTTTTGGCAGTTGGTGGAGTAGGTGCATTAATAGCAACAACCATAAAAGAATCAAATGTTATAGCATATCCTGACCTTGGTACAGAAGCTATAAGAAAAATAGAAGTTGAAGGATTTCCTGCTATAGTAGCAAATGATATTTACGGAAATGATTTGTATGAAATAGGTAGAAAAAAATATGAAATAAAATAGTTATAAAAAATTATATTTATTCAAATAAGTATATTTATATATGCATTATAAATTATTAGAAAATTTGAACATAAACATAAAACGAATAAAATATTTCATAAATGCAATTTACATGTAATATTAAAAATATTTTATAATATATTTATTTTAATGATTAAATAAAAAATATGCTATTTAAACTTTATAATATTAAAAATTTATTATTAATATTGACCAAATGTTAAAAAAGTGTTATTATTTATAAAAATAATGAATTAAATTATTAAAATGAAAAATGCAGTTATATTGCAGTTATATTTTTGGAGTGTTTTTACAAAAATATGATTTATGAATTTTCATAAAAAATATATTGCATTATCTCTAAAATTATATTTATGAATATTAAGTATAAATATAATTTTAGAGGGGGCTTATAGTAATAAAAAGGGGGAATTTAAATGAAGAAAAAGTTTATAGCTGTAATACTTACAGTGGCATTAGCCACTACTATGTTGTTTACAGGATGTGGAAGTGCAAAGACAGGGGCAACTAATGCAGGAGGTAATACAGCTAAAAGTGGGGGCATATTAAATGCTGATTTACCAGAAATTAAAACATTAGATTCTAGTCAAGCACAGGATACAGCATCATCAACTCCAATTGGAGCATCTTTTGAAGGGTTAACAAGAGTAAATAATAAAAAAGTAGAACCTGGTATGGCGAAGGAATGGAAATTATCAGAAGATAAAAAGACATACACTTTTATATTAAGGGATGCTAATTGGACTGATGGAAAACCAGTAACAGCAAAAGATTTTGAATATGGATGGAAGAGATTGGTTGATCCAAAAACAAAAGCACCATATTCAACATTTATAAATGGAATAGTTAAAAATGCAGATAAAATTTCAGAAGGAAAATTAGATCCTAAAGAATTAGGAATTAAAGCTAAAGACGATAAAACTTTAGTTGTAACACTTGAAAAACCAGTACCATACTTTGATGACTTGACAGCTTTTACAGCACTTTTCCCATTAAGACAAGATATAGTAGAAGCTCAAGGGGACAAATATGGATCAGATCCAACTAAAATGGTATACAACGGACCATTTGTAATAGAAAGTTGGCAAAAAGGTGGTAAAACTATATTAAAGAAAAATGACAAATACTATGATGCTAAAAACGTAAAACTTGAGGGAATAACTTTACAAGATATAAAAGAACTTCCAACAAAGTATCAAATGTTTTCAGCTAAACAATTGGATATGATGGGGGCTACAGGAGAATACAAGCAAAAATTAGAAAATGATGCTAAGAATGGTAAATGTGAGTTAAGTATTGGAAAGGCTCCTATAGCTTTCTATACTCTATTTAATATGAATGGAAAGAATAAACTTCTTACAAATAAAAATATAAGACTTGCATTATCTTTAGCAATTGATAGAGAAACATATGTAAATAAAATATATAAAAGAGGATTTGTAGCTTATGGATTAATTCCAGAAACTATAAATTGTATTGATAGAGAATTTAGAAAAGAAGTTCCAGAACCATTAAAGGCTGTAATTGATAAAAAGCAAGATCCCAAAGCATTATTTATAAAAGGATTAGAAGAATTAAAGATGGATAAAGATCCATCAAAATATACTTTTACTTACATGACTCATGGCAGTGATGCTTTTGAAAAACAATCAGGTGAATATTTCCAAAATCAATGGAAAACAAAAATAGGTGTTAATATAACAATTAAACAACCAGCTAGTTTTTCAGATTATTTAACAAAATGTCAAGCTGGAGAATTTGATCTTGCAATATCAGGATGGGGAGCAGATTATAATGATCCATCTAGTATGACAGATGTATTTGCTAAAACAAATGGAAATAATCATAGTAAATACTATAATGCAAAATATGAAGAAATTATAGCTAAGGCAAACGCAGAGCTAGATCCAGCTAAAAGACTTGAACTATATAAACAAGCTGAAAAGTTAATTGTTGCAGAAGATGTTGGTATAGCACCATTATTTTATAAAGATTTAAGTGGAGCAAGACAAAATTATGTAAAAGGTGTTCAATACCCAGCCTTTGGAGCAAGTTATGAATTTAAATGGGCAAGTATAGAAAAATAGTTTATATTTGAATTTAAATGTATAAAAAGCTTTCACTATGTGAAAGCTCAGGCTGTTGATAAACATAATTTGTCAACAGCCTTTTTACATTTATTACAAAAAGGATTTTTAGTGTTTATGTAGAATATATATTTTAGAACAATAAATCTTTTAGCCCGTTAGGGCTCCTACGGAGGAAAAATGCTTACTAATAATGAAAGAAAACAAAATCAATTAGAACTAGTTTATATAGAAAATTTAGTACCTGAAAATCACATACTTAGAAAGATAGATAAATACATAGACTTTTCATTTATAAGAGATTTAACTAAGGATTTATATTGTGCTGATAATGGCAGACCTTCAGTAGACCCAGTTGTATTATTTAAAATGCTTTTTATAGGATACCTATTCGGTATACGTTCAGAGCGTCAGCTTGTAAAAGAAATCCAGGTAAATGTAGCTTACAGATGGTTTTTAGGATATGGACTTACTGATAAAATACCAAGTCATTCCACTATAAGCCAGAATAGAACAAAAAGATTTAGTAATACAAATATACATCAAGAAATATTTGATAATATTGTATTTCAAGCTATTAATAGAAACTTGGTTGATGGCAAAATTCTATATACTGATTCTACTCACTTAAAAGCTAACGCTAATAAACATAAATTTATTAAAAAAGAAATAACTAAATCCACAAAGGAATACTTTGATGAATTAGAGAATGACATTAATAAAGATAGAATTAATCATAATAAAAAGCCTCTAAAAAAAAAGACTAAAATAGCTGAAACTAAGGAAATAACAGTAAGTACAACTGATCCAGACAGTGGATATATGGTTAGAGATGGAAAACCTAAAGGCTTTTTTTATTTAGATCATAGAACTGTTGACGGAAAGTATAATATTATAACAGACGTTCATGTTACTCCCGGGAATATAAACGATGTAGATCCTTATGTTAAAAGAATAGAAACTCAAATAGAAAAGTTTAATTTTAATACAAAATATTTAGTAGCAGATGCCGGATATTCTACGAATCCTATTTGTAAACAAATTTCAGACAAAAATTATCAAGGTGTTTTTGGGTTCCGTTTAGGACCCCATGTTAAAGGAAAATATACAAAATATAGATTTCAGTATGTTAAAGAATTAGATGGATATGTGTGTATTAATAATTGCTTTTTAAAATATAGAACTACTACGAGGGAAGGTTATAAAGAATATTTAAGTAATGCGGAGCATTGTGCTTATTGCAAATATAAAAATAATTGCTTAACATCTGATAAATCCATTAATAGAACTATACGTCGTCATGTTTGGGAAGACTATAAAGATCAAATTTTTAGCTTTACTAAAACAGAAAAAGGTAAAAGTATTTACAAACGACGTAAAGAAAAGATTGAGCGTAGCTTTGCTGATTCAAAAGAATTACATGGGCTACGTTATTGTCGCATGCGAGGAATTAAAAATGTTTCTGAGCAGTGCCTACTTACAGCGGCAGTTCAGAATATGAAAAAGATAGCCATGGTGCTATCGCATTATTTTTTGTGTACATTAATTCAAATTTATTCCAAATTAACATACATAATAAATATTTTTCGAATGCTATCGCATAAAAGAATTTTGGCGTAAACAAAAGCCCCCAATTGTTGGGGGCTTTTTGAACAATCTGAGCTTTCACTATGTGAAAGCTTTTTATTATGTTCTATGTTTTAAATTGCTATTTATTGTAATACTTTTAAATTTATATGGATTTATTTGGTTCATTAGATGTATAATTAATATAAGGAAATATAAGTTTAACGTATGTATATAAAATAAAGGTAATTAGTTATTTAAATAAAGTGAGGAGGAATCAGTTATGAATGTTAAAGAGTATATAGAAAGTAGCAGAGTTAGTATAAAACCCATATCATTTTTCTATATTAAGAAGTTATTAAAATTATATGGATTGCCCACAGAGCCAAATTTAGATAACTTAAATTTGTATAAAACTGTATTAAATACAATAAAGTTAAGTTTGCCTAATTCATTTCCAGATATAAGTGATATTTCAGAAGAAATATGTCCTATAGTATACAACAAAAAAATTATTAAATTAGAGAAAAAACTTCAGGATATATTAAATTTAGTAAGTAATCTAAAAAAACAAAATTTCACTTATGTAAACAAAGAAGAAATAAGGGATAAATTACAATATGATGAAGAAAATAGGGTATTATTTAGACTTTATTGTTACTTAGGATATGACAGGCAAGATAGAGTTAATTTAAAAAAATTATGTAAGTGTATTAAATATTATATAAAAACAATTAATGAAGTTTTGGAAAGTGACATAGATGAATTTAACAAGATGAGTTTAATAACAAAAGATGATATTACCTATATATCTTATATACATGATCAATTATCTACAAATGATAAGAAATATATAAATATACATGAATTTATGAGAGATGCATTTATATCTATAGAAGATTTAAAAGTTAAAGAAACTAAAAAAGAGAAGTTAAAGGAAATATTAATCTCTATAACATTACCTTGTATGCCAATACCAAATATTATGATTGATGAAAATTATTACAGTATGCATGCTTTTAGACATGATGTTAAAGATAATATAGAATACTTGATTAAAGTTGTTAAATAAAGTTGTTAAGGTATATATAAAATGAAAGTGTAGGAGAAAATTTTAGATTATGAGATATTATTTAGTGGCACTATTTGATAACGAAGATTATAAAAAAATAGAAAAAATTCAAAAAAGCATAGCCAGAGAATATAATATATATAATAGTTTACCTATGCTTCACATAACTCTTGAAGTTATAGATAATCCTGATGTTGATAAGCTTGAAAAAGTAATACGTAAGATATTAGAGCCTTATAAAAAGTTTAAAGTACAAATAAGTGGAGTAATATGTTTTGAGCCACCTTATAAATCTGTTAATTTAAAAGTAGAAGGAAAAGGATATATAAATAGATTATGTAGAACTATAAATGAGACTTTGAAACTATATGGATTTAGGGTTAGAAAAAATATTGAAAATTGGGATATTCACATATCATTGGCTAATACTAATTTTTCTTCAAGAGAATGGTCTTATAATGAATATTCCACAGCCTGTAGTAATTTAAAACAGGATAGAATATGTGAAATGATAACAATAAATAAAATTGAACTTTGGAAGCCTATAAATGATAAGAAAAGAATGGTTGTAAAAAGTATTCCATTAAAAGATTTTTAGTTAGTACAATGAATTAATTTTATATAAAAGAACTTTCGGTATTATATAAATTTATCGAAAGTTCTTTGTGTTTTTATAAAAGTAAAATATTGATTAATGAAAAAAATTCTAATATAATTATTAAATGGAATATTTTTATGGAATTTAATAAATTTGATGGTGTTAGATGGAGGAAACGATGAAGAAGAAAATGTACTGGTTAAAAGGTGTTTGTGGGATTATGTTAGGATTAGGAGTATTTATAATAAAGTCTAGCCTTTGTTATGCTGATGCTCAAGCAATATTAGAAGTAGATTCCAATAAAAAATGGGAAATAAAATTTAATAAACCTATTTCAAGATATACTGTATATGATGGTGTGCAAATAAAAGATGACAAAAATAATATTTGCGATTTAGTTTTTTATATTAAAGATAATAATACAAAGATTGTGGTTGAGTGTATTGATAATTTTAAAAAGAACAAAGTATACACATTAACAGTAAATAATAGTATAAAAGATGAAAATGGTAGAAAATTAGCACACTCTAAAAGCATTAAATTTAAAGTTAATAACCAAACAGAAAGTGATTTGGAGTTGGAAAACAATCATTCTAATTGTTTTGAAAAAAATCCTATAATGGGAAAATCCGATTTAGTTGCAAAAAGCATGGGAGATTATGTATTAAGTCATAATAAAAATCCAAAAACTTCAATAGACATATATAGTCTTGCAAAACTATTTTTAGAAGAGGGACAGGCTGAAGGAGTTAGAGGAGACATAGCTTTCTGTCAAAGCATAAAGGAAACAGGTTTTTTTAAATATGGTGGACAAGTATTACCAGAACAAAATAACTATGCAGGAATAGGTGCACTAAACAATGAGCCTATAGGAAAAGGTGCATGGTTTAAAGAAGCTAGAGATGGTGTAAGAGCCCAAATACAACATTTAAAAGGGTATGCAAGTAAAGAAGAACTTAAAAATCCATGCATAGATCCAAGATATAATATATTGCGTAATTTAGGGGTATGCGGAAGTGCGTATTATTGGGAAGATTTAAATGGAAAATGGGCTGTCCCAGGTAAAAATTACGGGGAAGATATTATACATATATACAATAGTATTAAGAAGTTAAGGTAATTGATTTTATTAACTTTACATGATATAATATTGTAAAATTTAACATTTTGAAAGTACAATTGATAAAATATCAAATAAACTTTTAGAACTGGAGAGGATATTATGATTAAATATAAAAGTTCCTCAGAAGAAATAAAAGACATAATAGAAAAATTGAGAGATCCTCTTAATGATTTGATGAATTACTCTGATTATGAGTATTTTAATGAGGAAATTATTGAGTTAAGTCAAGTTTTAGACAAGCTTATAGCAAAATATATGATTAATGTACATAACTAGAACATTAACCATATATTATTACTATCTTTTAACAGAAGTATAAGTATACGATTTCTACAAAACAATATTACCAGGTTTTTCAACAAATGTAAATATATATTGATTATTATATAAAAAATTATACTTAAAATTGTAAAATGCATTTAAAGGAATAAAAATGTTATTTCAAGGAGGATATATTGACATTAAATACATTAATTACTAAAATAATATAAAGAATTTATTATGAGGTTATATCTATGAAATTGTCAGAGAAATTTAGCGAGAAAGTAACAACTTATGTAAAAAATACTCTTCCCAATAAAACAGAAGAGGATTTAGAGATAATAAAATATGGTGTTGAATTATTGTTTATGAATTTTACAAAGCTACCACTTATACTTATAGTAGGATATATGTTAAACATATTTAAAATGACTGTATGTGCAATGATTATTTTTTCAGTTATTAGAAGATTTGCTGCTGGTATTCATGCAAGAAAAAGTTATACATGCTTAGCATCTACTATGTTAGTTATATATGGATCAATATATTTATCTTTAAATTTTAAATTAAGTAATATATTAAAGATAATTATATTCTGTATATGTTTTATAATATATTTAAAGTATTCTCCAGCAGATACAGAAGAAAAACCGTATTTAAATAAAAATTTAAGAAAAAAGTTAAAAGTAAAAAGTATAGCAGTTATTATTTTATATTTTTTATTATCATTAGTTTTCAATAAGAATATGTTTATTTCAAATATATTAATACATTTCATATGGATTGAAGGGATTTTAATATTACCTTTAACCTATAAGATATTTAACAGGAGGTATAATAATTATGAAAATTATGAATAAGTTATCTAAAGGTATTGCAAAGACAATAAGCAAGATATCTACAGATGTGGCGTATACATCAACAGAAGCATGTGTTTCTCTTAATGGTTTAGAGGAACCTAAAATGCCAAAAGTATTATTAAAAAAGACTAAGTAGATTTCTACTTAGTCTTTAATGTATAAGTCTTGAATAAACATATCATTCTTTACGTACGTATTTAATATAGTATTTTCAGTATACTTTTCATTAAGTATAGAATGGACATTATAAAGTCCCATGCCTCTATTAGAACCTTTTGAAGAATATCCTTTTTTAAATATAGAATTTAGTTTTATATTGTTATTTGCAAAACTATTTAATACAGTTATGTTTAGTCCTTCGTTTTTTATAAATGAAATAGATATAAATTTGTCAGAACTTAGTTTAGCTGATTCCAAAGCATTGTCTAAAAATACACCTAAAATTCTACATAAGTCAAATTCGCTCATGTAAATATTATCTATAATATCAAATATTTCTATGTTTACTTTAATATCATTTTTTATTATTTGGGATATCTTAGCTGATAATAATCCCTTGATTCCCGAATTTCTTATCTTCTTTAATTTTGAAATGTCATAATAATCTTTCTCCTTAAACACGTTTTTATTGAAATAATTTTTTAAACTAACATAGTCATTATTTTGTAAAAATCCATTCATCATAAAAATTATATTATTGTAATCATGTTTAAATGACGATATGTCATCTATTAGATTCTCAATGCTATCAGAATAAATTTTTAATTGATTATATTTTTTTTCTTTGATCTTTAACATAATAAGGTTATGATTGAAAAGATAATTTGTATACAAAAATGCTAAAGATAAATAACCTGAAAAAATGCATAATATAAAGATAAAAATAAAAGTTTTATTTTTTAAATAACTATTAAAACATTCATATAATAATAAGTAACTTATAAGCAAGATAAATGTTAGCATAAGTATAAAAAAATTTTTTATTATTGAATTGCAGTAATTTAAAAAATACTTATCTTTAATATATTTCCAGAGCATTGAATGAATATTAATTATAAAAATATTATTTATTATAATTAATATATTTGAACAAAATTTAAGCACATTATTAGATATAATATAAGATAAATTTAAATCTAATAAATTAGAAAGAATTATAGCTATTAATTGTTCTGAAAATATCATTATTATTAATGTAAAAAAACAAGTTTCTATAATTAAGAAAAAATCTTTATTAAAAACTTTTTTAAACAGTAATATCAATAAGATAAATGTTAAAAGTATTTTAAAATGATATAAGTTATTCATTTTGCTTATAAAATTGTGAGAAATAGCTATAATTAAAATTATAATACTATTTTTTTTAGTTATAGTAAATTTATAATTCATTAATTTATAACCAACATATAAATAAGTATAAAAATTTAAAAATAACAAAAATATGTTTAATATATCCAATGTTTATTCACCTCTTTTATGCCATTTCTAGATAGAGGACATAAAATATCATTTGTTAATTTTACAAATGAATTATCTTGAGATTTATTTACACTTACTATACAATCTTTATTTACTATAGTTGTCTTATGTATTTGTATAAAATTATCATCTAATTTACTTTTTAATTCCTTAAGTGTAGTGTAAAATTGAATTATATTTTTATTAGTAGAAAGTTGAACTTTTTTACTATTCTTTATAGTTTCAATACAAATTATATCCTTAAAGGGAATGTTGAAAATTTGAAATCCAGATTTAATTTTAAGTGTTTTTTCTGCACTTGTTGGTGTATTTTTTTGTAAGATTTTTGTAGCTGTAATCAAGCTATCTTGCAGGTCTTTAGATAAATTATAATTTTTATCTATAAATTGAAGTATGCGCAATTTATATTGAAATACTTTGAAACCTAACTCTGAATGATTAGTTATATAGATCATCTCTCCAGTGTAATTATCCAATTTGCGAATTTCTCTTCCTAATAATAAGCCGTTCATTTTTTCATTTAAGTCTATATCTAATATGTAAATACATTTAGCATTTTTGGTATCACTAATGGCATTTAAAATATCTTTGCTATTATTAAATATTGATACTTTGAAGGATTTGAAATTAAGTTTTTTATAACATTCATTAACTACTTTAGTTATCAATTTTAATGTTTCAATATTATCATCGCAAATAAATATATCTATCATATAATAAATCCTCCTATAAAAAATTCAAAGGTTCTACAGATTCATATATAAATTATATATGAATTGAAGAAAATTACAAGTAAGAATATGGAATTCAAGTCGCAAAAATAAAATATTTGTCGTTATTTCTTAAAGGATTTTATAAATAATAATTAAAAAAGTTATATTTTATAAGAAAATATAGAATTATAATGAAGTGTGTATTTAATAATATAGAAAATATATGTAAAGTTTTTGAAAGAATATGTGTTGAGTTTGTTAAAAATAATAAAATACAAAGGTAAATGCGAAAATTAAGGTTGATTTTATAAAAATTTTTAAATATAATATTTAATGCACCTTAAGTGGTGTGGGAGGGAGAGGGAAAAAGAAAAGGAAGAGAAGTATGAGTAAAAAATTTAATAATTTATTTGATTTGAAAGGAAATAACACTACTATTAAGAAGGAGCTAGTAGCAGGATTGACATCGTTTTTTGCTATCGTGTATATTATAGCTGTAAATTCATCTATATTACATGATGCAAAGGTGCCACTTGAAGGAGCTATAATTGCAACAGTATTATCTTCATTTGTAGGATGCGTATTGGTTGGACTAATTGGTAATGCCCCTGTTATAATGGTGCCGGGAATGGGAGTTAACGCATTATTTTCTTACACAATCTCCACAAGTATGGGACTTACATGGAAACAAGGACTTGCAGCTGTGTTTATTTCAGGAATTGTTTTTGCAATTGTAGCATTTACAAAACTTGCAAAAATACTTACTGAATCAATCCCTACATCTTTAAAAGAAGCTATAACCGTTGGTATAGGACTTTTAATTATGTTTATAGGACTTCAAAAGTGCGGTATTGTAGTTTCAAATCCAAAAACTTTTGTTGGACTAGGTAATTTAAGTGATCCAGCAGTATATGTAACACTTATTAATTTAGTTATTACATTAATATTATTTATATGTAATGTTCCAGGAAATTTCTTAATTGGTATGATAGGAGGAACGATAATATCTGGATTATTCCATTTATTTGATATTTCACAAGTTACATTTAAGGGATTTTCATTAGGTGGATTTAAAGATGTTTTCATGGTTATGGATTTTAGTAAAATTGGAACATCTACATTTTGGATTGCTGTATTTTCAGTAACATTAGTGCTTGTGTTTGAAAACTTAGGTTTACTTCATGGACACATAAATGTAATGTTAAAACAGCCTGAAAAGTTTAAAAGTTCTTTTAGAGTATGTTCATTATCTGCAATTACATGTGGAATGTTTGGAACAAGTCCTACAGTTGCTACAATAGAAAGTGCGGCTGGAATAGCAGCAGGAGGTAAAACAGGAATTACTTCTATATTTACAGGAATATTATTTTTAGTATCACTATTTTTACTTCCGATAATAAAGATCATACCTAACAGTGCAATATCACCTATACTTATAATAATTGGTGGACTTATGATGAAAAATGCATTAAACATAGACTTTAATGATTTTTCAGAAGGATTCCCTGCTTTCTTAATTATTGCTATGATACCGTTAACTTTTAGTATAGTAGATGGTATGGCATTTGGATTTATCGCATATCCAATAGTTAAGCTTGCAGCTAAAAAATCAAAAGAAATATCACTTACTATGTATATAATTCCTATAGTATTTTTACTAAACTTTATATTACATGCAGTAAGTTAAATTTTAGGACAGCATATGCTGTCCTTTTTATTTTGAAAATGTATGGTTTGTTCTATAAGATTATTGACTTTAAGATAAAAATATATTATATTTTATAAATAGTTAGCATGCAAACTATTTGGAGGGGTTATGAATTGTACATCTGGTTTTAAAATTGCATTACTTATTAAAGAAATAAATTCTAAAATAAATTATAAAGTTACAGAGGAACTAAAAAATATAGGATTAACTGTTCCTCAAATTACAGCTATAAAATTTATAGCACATAGAAAGAAGGTAACTGTATCTGAACTTAGTGAAGAAATGAGTGTTACTAAAGCTACTGTATCTGGTATTCTAAATAGATTAGAGAATATGAATATAATCAAAAGAATAAGGAGCAATGAAGATAAAAGAATTGTATATATAGTTTTTTCAGATGAGGGATTAAGCTTAGCTAAAGATATAAAGCATATAATGAATAATTGTTTTGAAAATATATTCAGTAATGTTTCTAAAGAAGATTTAATTAGCATAGACAATCATTTAAGTTCTTTATTAAAGGTAGTAGAAAAACATTTGTAAAATTATAAGTAAAAATTAAACTTGATTACGTAGAGAGGATGTGTAATGGTTATGTTAGCAAAAGCAATAGTTTTTATAACTTTAGCTCTTATATTTTATACAATTGGAGTTTTTTCAGAAAAGAAACAGGTACATTAAAGGTATGGCATGTAGTTGTATTTTGGTGTGGACTTGTATGCGATACATTAGGGACAAGTTTTATGGGGAAAATAGCAGGTTCTATGTTTGAGGTGAATATACATGGTATAACAGGATTGCTTGCTATAATACTTATGTTATTCCATGCTATATGGGCTACTATTGTATTAGTAAGAAATAGTGAACAATCAAAGAGAACATTTCACAAATTTAGTATAGTTGTTTGGATAATTTGGTTAATACCATATTTATCAGGTATCTTCGTTGGAATGAGCAAATAATAATAACAAGAAGAACTTTAAGAATTCATACATTTCTTAAAGTTCTTTTTATTGTTTTAGAAATTTATTAAAAATTAAATTATACAATAGAATTTGTGTTATAATTATACGACAATTAGTATTAAAGACAAAGGAGGAAAATAGTTTGTTTAATATAAAAAGGATTAAGTATTATGACATAATAGTAGCTGTAATAATATCTTTTATAGCCATTCAGCTTATAATTAATTATAAATTTATCTTAAAAATATTAGGTGATATAATAAATATACTGACCCCATTTATTTTAGCGTTTACAATAGCTTATGTTTTAAATCCGATAATGAAGTTCATAGAAAAAAGACTAAAGTTTAATAGAGGAACAAGTATAGTATGTACATACATTTTAGTTATGAGCTTAATAACTGTTTTTTCAATAACAATAATTCCAAAAGTTTTTAATAGTGGAATTGATATGATCGATAATATACCTGAATTTGCACAAAAGATGTATTCTTGGACTAGTAGCCATATTCCAAGTAAACTTATAGGTTCAGGAAGTATTTTAAGAAACAATTCTGGAAAGTGGATAGAAAAGCTTAGTATTATGTCTTCAGAATGGATATCTTTATTATTATCGACAATAGTTTCAACTACAACGTCCTTAATTAATTTTTTGTTTGGACTTATAATATCAATATATATGTTATATGATAAAGAGAAGTTTCAAGATATAGCTACAAAATTAGTTTATATATTATTAAAAGAAAATAAAGGAAATAAGTTTATAAGTTTTATAAAAACTGTTCATACTATGGTTGGAACTTATATAGGAATAAAGGCAATAGATTCATTTATAATAGGTATTATATGTTTTATAGGTCTTATGATTTTTAAAACTCCTTATGTACTTATATTATCTATTATAGTTATGATTACAAATATGATACCGTACTTTGGACCTTTTATGGGTATGATACCTCCAGTTGTCATAAATATTTTTTATGATCCTAAACGAGCAATTGGAATTTTAGTATTTTTAATTTTATTACAACAATTTGATGCATGGATACTTGAACCCAAGCTTGTAAGCACTAGTGTAGGGGTTAGTCCATTTCTAGTTATATTAGGTATAACCATATTTGGAAGCGTATTTGGTGTTATAGGAATGCTACTTGCATCACCAATTATGGCAGTGTTAAATATATATCTAGGAAAATGGTTTAGAAAAAAAGTAAATCAGTATGAAAATTCACTTAAACAAGAATAGCTTATAGTTTTAGGCTATTCTTTTTAATTTTTAATAAAAAATTTCTTTAAAGTTTTCTAAAACTAATATATTATATTGTAAGAGAAAAATATATTAGTTACTAGAAGGGAGAACATAAATAATAGTATGAGTATATTAACAGTTAAAAATATGAGTCACGGATTTGGTGATAGAGCAATATTTGATGATGTATCATTTAGACTTTTAAAAGGAGAACATATTGGACTTATAGGAGCTAATGGAGAAGGTAAGTCTACCTTTATGAATATAATCACAGGAAATCTTATGCCTGATGAGGGAAAGATACAATGGAGTAACAGAGTTAAGGTTGGGTATATGGATCAACACGCAAACCTTAAAAAGGGTAAAACAATTAGAGAGGTTTTAAGAGAAGCTTTTGATGAGTTATTTACATTAGAAAAAGAAATGCTAGATATAACAGAAAAAATGGCAGATGCATCTCCAGAAGAATTAGAAAAATTACTAGAAGATATGGGAGATATACAAGATATTTTAGATAATAGTGATTTTTATATAATAGATGCAAAAATAGAAGAAGTAGCATCTGGTCTTGGAATTAGTGATATAGGATTAGATAAAGATGTGCATGACTTAAGTGGAGGACAAAGAACAAAAATACTTCTTGCAAAGTTACTACTTCAAAAGCCTGATATTTTATTACTTGATGAGCCTACAAACTATTTAGATGAAGCGCATATAGAATGGTTAAAAAGATTTCTTCAAAACTATGAAAATGCTTTTATATTAATATCACACGATATTCCATTCCTAAATAGCGTAATAAATTTAATTTATCATTTAGATAATTTGAAATTAACAAGATATGTAGGTGACTACAATAACTTTAAGAGAATATATGAAGCAAATAAAAAACAATTAGAAGCAGCTTATGCAAGACAACAACAAGAAATAGCAAAACTTGAAGACTTTGTTGCTAGAAATAAGGCTAGAGTTGCAACAACAGGAATGGCAAAATCAAGACAAAAGAAATTAGATAAGATGGAAAGAATAGAACTTACATCCGAAAAACCAAAGCCAGAGTTTAACTTTAAAAAAGGTAGAACATCTGGAAAAATGATATTTGAAACTAGAGATTTAGTAATAGGGTATGATGAACCACTTTCAAAGCCTTTAAATTTAACTATGGAAAGAGGACAAAAAATAGCATTAGTTGGTGCAAATGGACTTGGTAAAAGTACTCTTCTAAAAAGTTTAATGGGACAGATAAAACCTATAAGTGGAGAAGTTGAACTTGGCGATTATCAACTTATTGGATATTTTGAACAAGAAATAAAAGGTAATAATAATCATACTTGTATAGAAGAAATTTGGGAAGAGTTTCCGTCACTTACTCAATATGAAGTGCGTTCAGCATTAGCTAAATGTGGACTTACAACTAAACATATAGAAAGTAGAGTAAATGTCCTAAGTGGAGGAGAACAAGCTAAAGTTAGACTTTGTAAGCTTATAAATAGGGAAAGTAATATATTAATATTAGACGAGCCTACTAACCATTTAGATGTTGATGCAAAGGATGAATTAAAAAGAGCGTTAAAAGAATACAATGGAACAATACTTTTAGTTTGCCACGAACCAGAATTTTATAGAGATGTAGTAACAGATATATGGAATTGTGAAGAATGGACAACTAAGATAGTATAAATGAAGAAATCCTATAGTAATATAGGATTTCTTCATTTATACTTAAAATAGGTTATTGTAAATAAATTACAAATATGTTAAAATTAATTACGAAAAGGTTTTCAAAAGTTAATTGATATTAAAATTATTAATTTTAATATATAAAATATTATATTTGGGGGGATTTAAAATGATTAGAAAACCAGAACCTTTTAAAATTAAAATGGTAGAACCTCTTACCATTACAACTAAAGAACAAAGAATAAAGGCACTAAAAAATGCAGGATACAATCCATTTTTATTAAAATCTGAAGATGTATATATAGACCTTTTAACAGACAGTGGAACAGGGGCAATGAGTGATAATCAATGGGCTGGGCTTATGCAAGGAGATGAAGCTTATGCTGGTAGTAAAAGTTATTATCATATAGTTGATGCAGTTAAAGACATATTTGATTATAATTATGTTGTGCCAACTCATCAAGGTAGAGGTGCAGAAAAAGTATTATTCTCTAATCTTATAAAAGAAAAAGGACAATATGTACTTGGAAATATGCATTTTGATACTACAAAAGCTCATATAGAATTAAATGGTGGTAGAGCATTAAATTTTGTAACAGAAAAAGCATTTGACACAGAAACATATTTTGATTGGAAAGGTAATTTTGATCTTGAAAAAATGGAAAACTTTATAAAGGAAAAAGGTGCTGATAAGATAGCTTTTATACTTATGACAATAACTTGTAACAGTGCAGGTGGAGAACCTGTATCAATGGCTAATTTAAGAGCTACAAATTCTTTAGCTAAAAAGTATGGAATAAGAATATTTATAGATGCAGCTAGATTTGCTGAAAATGCATACTTCATAAAACAAAGAGAAGAAGGATATAAAGATAAGACTATAAAAGAAATTGTTAGAGAAATGTTTTCATATGCAGAAGGCTTTACAATGAGTGCTAAAAAAGATGCTATAGTAAATATAGGTGGTTTATGTGGAATAAAAGAAGATAAAGAATTATTTACTGCAGTTCAATCTAGTGTAGTTCCAATGGAAGGATTTATAACTTATGGTGGACTTGCTGGTAGAGATATGGAGTGCTTAGCTAGAGGATTATATGAAGGAATAAATTATGATTATCTTGATTATAGAGTGTCTCAAGTTGCATATTTAGGAAGCAGATTAAAAGAAGGTGGAATACCAATTCAATATCCAACAGGAGGACATGCTGTATTTGTAGACGCTAAAAAAGTTCTTCCACACATTCCTTATTATCAATTCCCAGCTCAAGTTTTATGTAATGCTTTATATTTAGAATCAGGGGTTAGAGCTGTTGAAGTTGGATCTTTCTTATTAGGTAGAGATCCTGAAACAGGTGAACAACTGGAATCACCACTTGAACTTGTAAGACTTACAATTGCAAGAAGAGTATATACAAACGATCATATGGATGTAATCGCAGATGCCTTAATATCAATTAAAGACAAAGCAAAATCATTAAAGGGATTAGAATTTACTTATGAACCAAAAGTTTTAAGACATTTTACAGCTAGATTAAAACCAATAGAATAAATTTGTAAAAATTCATGTAAAAAAATATTATATTAGTAAACAACAAAGTAGCGATTGCAATTATACATTTGTAATTTTGCAATCGCTTTATTAAATATAATTTTAACAACAGCTACATTATATCATATATGGATATAATTTAAAAACCAATAGACATTTTTTAAAATACCTACAAGTTATATAATTATATAAGCGTTATTTAAAAATTTATATAATATTTTTTACTTTTTATTAAAATTTCACTGTAGCTTAATAAAAAAATAAAATTTAGGAAAAAGATTAATTTATTTTAATTTAAATTAATGAAAATAAGATTTTTATTATTTTTTTAGTATCATAAGGAGTGAAATTATGAGTAAAAATATTTTAAAAAATAGTTCCCAAAATTCTAATGATAAAGTAAGTAGGGATAAATTTGATTCTAAAACAGGATTTATATTGGCATGTATTGGTTCAGCTGTAGGTATGGGTAATATTTGGATGTTTCCTTATAGAGTAGGACAATTTGGAGGAGCAGCTTTTTTAGTACCTTATTTTATATTTGTAATAATTATAGGTTTTACTGGTGTTATAGGGGAAATGTCTTTTGGACGTGCTATGGAAACTGGACCAGTTGGTGCTTTTAAAAAAGCATTAAATAGAAGAGGAAAAAAGCATGGAGATATTCTTGGGCTTATCCCTATAGTAGGATCATTAGGTATTGCTATAGGATATTCTGTTGTTGTAGGTTGGATTCTTAGATTTACAATAGGAAGTATTAGTGGACAGCTCACAAGCTCAACAGATAGTGTTAAATATTTTGAAGTTATTTCAGGACAATATGGAAGTCTTGTTTGGCATCTTTTGGCATTAGCACTAACATTTATTGTTATGCTTATGGGTGTATCTAAGGGGATAGAAAAAGTTAATAAAATTATGATGCCAGCTTTTTTTATATTATTTTTGATTTTAGCTATACGTGTTGTAATGTTACCAGGTGCAATTAAAGGATACGGATATCTACTAGTACCTAAATGGATATGCTTAATGAACCCTAAGACATGGGTTTTCGCTCTCGGACAAGCCTTTTTTTCTTTATCTTTGGCAGGATCGGGAACGGTAGTTTATGGAAGTTATCTAAAAAAGACAGAAGATATTGTAGAAAGTGCAAAGTATGTAACACTATTTGATACTATTGCAGCTATGTTAGCAGCTTTTGTTATTATACCATCTGTATTTGCATTTGGTATGAATCCATCAGCAGGTCCACCACTTATGTTTATTACAATGCCTAGCGTATTTAAACAAATGCCTTTTGGAAGAATATTTTCTGTTATATTCTTTTTAGCTGTTTTATTTGCAGGAGTTACATCACTAATAAATTTATTTGAAGCTTCAATAGAAGCACTTCAAGAAAGATTTAATTTTAGTAGAATAAGTGCCGTTTCTACAATTGCTATAATAAGCGTAATTTCAGGAACATTTCTTGAAGAAGCAGACAAACTTGGAGTATGGATGGATATAATATCTATTTATGTAATACCATTAGGGGCTCTTCTTGCAGGAATAATGTTTTTCTGGATTTGTGGTTCTGAATTTGCAAAGGAACAAGTTCAATTAGGTTGTAAGCATGAAGTAGGAAATTGGTTTACTCCTATGACTAAATATGTATTTTGTGGTTTAACAATTATAGTATATGTTCTTGGAATATTTTATGGTGGAATAGGTTAACATAAAAACTGCTAAAACTATATAAGTTTATAGTTTTAGCAGTCAGGCTGTTGATAAACATAATTTGTCAACAGCCTTAGTCTTTTTAAAGGCTTTTTTTATTAATTAGATGCTGTATCTACTGGATGTTGTTTTGAAAATTTCTTTTGAAATGAATCAACAACCATAGCAACAGCTTGATCACCACTTATATTACAAGCAGTACCAAAACTATCTTGAGCTATATACAAAGCAATCATTAAACCAGTCATTGATGGAGAAAAATGTAAATTTGCTTTTAAAAGACCTAGTGATGCCATTACTGCACCACCAGGAACTCCAGGAGCAGCAACCATAGTAACACCTAACATTGCTACGAATCCAATTATTGTTCCCATTGTTATATGCATTCCATTTAACATGGCTACAGATAGTGCACAAGTTGTGATAGTTATTGTACTTCCTGATAAATGACAAGTAGCACAAAGTGGTATAACGAAATCTCTTATTCCTTTAGTAGTGCCTATTTGTTCTGCACATTGTAAGTTTACAGGAATAGTAGCAGCTGAGGATTGAGTTCCAAGTGCTGTTAAGTAACCTTTAACCTGAGATTTTAAAGAAAATATTAAATTCTTTTTACTACAACTACATCCAAACATAAATTGGAATAATAGCATAGAATAGTGAAGACAAAGTATGATTATGAATACTTTCCAAAATACATGAAATACTGTAGAAGCTTTTCCTGTGTAAGACATATTAGTAAAAATACCGCAAATGTGTATAGGAAGTAATGGAATAACTACTTTTTCTATAGTAGCGGTTACTATTTGTTGGAATCCTATAAATGCATCTTTTAATGTTTTGTTTTGAACCTTTGCAATACCAAGACCCATTATAAAAGCTAAAATAAGGGCAGCAGTAACATCCATTATTGGAGTCATTTCCATTGTAAAGAAAGCTTTTAAATCTGGTTTTGCATTTTGCATGGCACCTAATTCACTAGAATTAATAATATGAGGTAAAAATAATTTTCCTGCTAGTACTGCATAAGCTCCAGAAATTAACGTAAAGACATATGCTACTAATATAGTGATGCCTAATAGTTTACCAGCGCCAGATCCAAGATCTGCAATACCAGCTACTATGAAACCTATAATTATAAGTGGAATTGCGAAGTTTAAGAAATTACCAAATATAGATGAGAATGTAACAAAAACTCTACAGAAACTTACTGGTAGATATCTACCAAAAATAAAACCTAGGATAATAGCGATTACAATTTTAGGTATTAAACCTAATTTTTTCATTAAAATACCCCCTTGAAAAATAATTTGTTTTGTTAAGTTATATGAACACTGAACTATCTCATCCCTAGAGTTACAATAGTTTCGCCATAAAATCATTACCTCCCATGGGAAAGGAGAATAGTCCAATGTCAAAAGCTAGATTAAAATGTCCTACATGCCACAGTCATAAACTAAATAAAGTTTGGGGAGAACAAAGAAGGAAATCAAAAATATCAATGTAAAGGTTGTTTTTTATGTGGCAAAGCAATTTATATTCATCATGATCATCCTAAATATACCCGTTATAAATGTGGTAATAGAAAATGTAAACGTATACTTATTTAAGTAAAAGGCAAGCTATTTCATATCCATATGAGTATGTAATCGATTGCAATAATAATTTTAAAGGTGTAAGATATTTTGTTTCTGTTATTCTAAATGCTTTAGTTGAAGTTGCAGCAATTAAACTTAATAGTATTAAAAAAGCTAGCTTACTATTAGCAACCTAAAGGCTAAAAAAAGAACATTTAAGTGGTTACTTTTGTAAAATTTTAAATTTACATGTAAAATCAATCTAAGCTAATGCTTAAATTCGTAATTTTGAGATTGAGATAGTTAAATTATTATAATTAATTAATAGAACCAAATAATTTAATTAATATGTTAAATGATGCATAATGAGCTTAGATTAAAAGTTTATTAGTATATATTATTAAGGGTAGTGATTATATATTATTAAAATAATAAATAAAATATAAAATTTACACACTAGTATTTAATAAATGGATTTAAAATTTTATTGACAATAATCTAATTTAATAAACAATAAACTTGCATTTTGCCTATTAATATATAAATGAAAATATTCAGCACCTTTGCTTTAATATAATTATTCAATCATATCGCAAAGGAGTTGCTGACTATTTATCAATAATTATATCGCTTAATAATAAAATATTAGATTATTATGTTTTAAATTCCAAAAATATTTAAAATATAAAAATATATTATTACATAAATAAGGTATAGCATAGTAAGGAATTAGTTTAAAAGTGTATCCGATACAAAAACATGTGTTTTTCTGTCAAAAAATTTTGTTGTTTTTTTCATAAAAAGTAGTGACAATTAATAAAATTAAACTGTAATTGAAAATGAAAATAGAAATTTATAATTTCTTTAAACATAAAATAACAGAAAAATAACCTTGCAAACGGAATTTAATACAATATACCTAAAAGGTTAAGAATTGTGACAATTATTAGCTTGATGTAATCGATTTCAAAATAAGGAGGAGGATATAATGACATTAGATTTAAAAAAAATAAAACAAGCTCAAGAAAATATTAAAGGAGTAGCAAGAAGAACTCCATTATTTTACACAAGTACATTCTCAAAAATAAGTGGATATGAAGTTTATTTAAAATGTGAAAACAAACAAAAAACAGGAGCTTTTAAATTAAGAGGAGCTTATAATAAAATAGTTAATTTAACAGAAGAACAAAAAAAATGTGGAGTAATAGCTTCATCAGCTGGTAACCATGCTCAAGGTGTTGCATATGCAGCTACTGCGTTTGGAGTAAAATCAACAATAGTTATGCCAGCTACAGCACCACAAGCTAAGGTTGAAGCTACTAAAGGATATGGAGCAGAAGTTGTTCAATATGGTCAAGTTTATGATGAATGTTATGCAAAAGCTGTTGAAATACAAAAAGAAACTGGAGCTACATTTGTTCATCCTTTTAATGATGAAGATGTAATGGCTGGACAAGGAACTATAGGTCTTGAAATATTAGAAGACTTACCATATGTAGATGGAATCGTTGTACCTATTGGCGGTGGCGGATTAATATCAGGTATAGCTGTAGCTGCAAAATTTATAAAATCAAGTGTTAAAATAATAGGAGTACAACCCGAAATAATAGCTTCTACAAAAGCTTCATTAGAAGCTGGAAAGGTAGTTACTGTAACCGGTGCTAAATCTTTAGCTGATGGTATATCTGTACAAACTCCAGGAGATGTATCATTCCAATATATGCAAAAATATGTTGATGAAGTAGTTACTATAACTGAAGATGAAATAGCTCATGCTATGTTCCAACTTATGCAAAGAGGAAAATTATTAGCAGAAGGAGCTGGTGCATCACCTTTAGCAGCACTTTTGGCAGGAAAGATAAAAGTTGATGGAAAGAAAGTTGCTTTATTAGTAAGTGGTGGAAACGTTGATATGGCTGTAGTATCAGAAATAATAAGAAAAGAATTATAGTATATGTTCTTGGAATATTTTATGGTGGAATAGGTTAACATAAAAAACTGCTAAAACTACATAAGTTTATAGTTTTAGCAGTTTTCCTATTGCTTAAAAAGCCTCCTATATGATATGATTACTCAAATGGATGTAAGAGATAATTTTATTCATTAATTAGTATGAAATTAAATTACAAAATTAAAAAAGAATATTAATAAATAATAAAAATATTTTAAAAAATCTTATTGTTTATTTTTTGTCAAAGTTGTTATATAATATTATTAATAAATATGATATAATAGTGATACAGAATTAAATATTTAATAAATTTAATTAAATTTATTAAATATTATGTGAAAGATATAAATAATTTAGTTAACTAAATATTATACTAATTAAATGGTTATGTAATATTTAATATACAAATATTAAGATTTAAGGAGGAATTGTTATGAGTAAGTATAAAGTAGGGGAAGAATTAATAATAATTGAAAATCAACACGAAGATGTTAAAAAGCTAAGTGAACTAATAGAATTAAAAGTAAACAAAGAAAATTACTCAAAATTAACATTAGGAATAAAAATATTAGAAGTAAAATATGATAAGCCAAATGTTATATTAACTTATAGAAATGTAACAGGTGATGTTAAAAAGGTATTTGCTATTTGTAGGGATATTCCTAATTTTGATGAAGAAAAAGTTTTGGAAAAAGCTTTACTTAAAGCATTCCAAGAGGAAATAATAAATCTAAATGTTACTAAAAATCAAGGTATTCAATTAAAGTACTAATAAAGTACTACTTTTAAAATAACTTTAAAAACAAAATCTCTACACTATAAGGTGCAGAGATTTTTTTAATTATTAAAATATATGATATAATAAAAATACTAAAAATATAAGAGGTGAATTAATATATGACTACAATATATTTAACTAGACATGGACAAACTGAGTGGAATTTAAATAAGAGATTACAAGGGTGGAAGAACTCTCCTTTAACGGAACTTGGAATTTCCCAGGCTAAAGCATTAAGTGAGAGACTTAAGGATACTGAAATAGACGTTATTTATTCAAGTCCTATAGAAAGAGCATATAAAACAGCAGAAATTATAAAAGGAAATAAGGATATTGAAATTATAAAGCATGATGGATTAAAGGAATTTAACTATGGTGATTGGGAAGGATTAACCATTGATGAAATAGAGAAAAACCCTATGTATACCAAAGAATTAGATAATTTATTTAATAGTCCTAAGGAATATAAGCCTTTTGGTGGAGAAACATACGATGATCTTATAAAGAGAATAGATATTACAATGAACGAGATACTAGGAAAAAACAAAGATAAAAAGATACTAATAGTTACACATGGAATGACATTAAAAATGCTACTTCATTATTTTAATGAAAATATGACACTTGATGATATTGTAAAGCTTCCTGTAATGGGACAAACTAGTCTTACTAAAATTGATGTTGCTGACGGAAAATATAACTTAGTTTTTCAAAATGATACCAGTCATTATGATGATAATCATGTTCAAGTAGGATGGTAATTTGATTTTACATATAATAAATGATATAATCACAACAGTTTTCAATTGAGAAAATTAAATAAGTCATTAGGTGCTCTATTATAAGAGGTAAAAGGGAAAGTGGTTAAAATCCACTGCAGCCCCCGCTACTGTAAATGAGGATGAAATCTAAATTGCCATCCATAAGGAGAAGGTTAGAAAGTAATATGATCCATAAGCCAGGAAACCTGCCTAATGTACGATTATTTAAGTCTTCGGTGGGAAGATATAAAAGTTAAAGTTGTATTGTAGATACAACTTTTTTGGCTTGCTTTATATATTCCCGCATCTTAATAGGTGCGGTTTTTTATTTTGAATTTAGGAGGAAATTCATGAATTTATTAGAGACTGTTTTAAAGGAAATCAAACCATTAGATACTACTATTATGGATAAAGCATTAAAAAGATTGGATAAACTTGCAAAACCTCTTGGGAGTCTTGGAAGACTTGAAGATATAGCAATGCAAATATCAGGAATAACAGGTAATGTTAAGAATAAGTGCAAGAAAAAGTGTACTATAGTTATGGCTGCTGATAATGGGATATGGGAAGAAGGTGTGAGTGCATGCCCTCAATCAATTACAGCTATACAAACAATTAATATGCTTAAAGGATTAACTGGAGTTGCGGTTATATCTAAACATGCTAATGCGGATATAAAGGTTATAGATATTGGTATCAATGCAGAAATAAGTCATCCTAGTTTAGTGAATAGGAAAATAAGAATGGGCACTTACAATATGGTTAAAGGCAGTGCTATGACAAGAGATGAAGCTATAAAAGCTATAGAAATTGGTATAGAGAGTGTTAAAGAGTTAACAAAGGAAAACTATAGTGTTTTAGGTACCGGAGAAATGGGAATATGCAATACAAGCACAAGTAGTGCAATATTAATGGTTCTTACAGGATGTAGTGCTGATATTGCAGTTGGAAAAGGATCTGGTATTACAGAAGAAGCTTATATTAATAAAAAGAAGGTAATTAAAGAAGCTATAAAAATTAATAATCCAGATAAGGAAGATCCTATTGATGTACTATCTAAAGTAGGTGGATTTGATATTGCAGGGCTTGTTGGTTGCTTTTTAGGAGCTGCATACTATAGAGTTCCAATAGTTATGGATGGATTTATATCTAGTGCTGCTGCATTAATTGCATATAAATTAAATCCTTTAACTAAAGAATATATGATACCATCTCACGCTTCTAAAGAACCAGGATTTAATCTTATTATGAAGGAACTTAAACTAGAACCTATGTTTAATCTTAATATGAGATTAGGAGAAGGAAGTGGATGTCCACTAACCTTTGATTTAATAGATGCAGCTTCTGATATTATGTGCAATATGGCAACTTTTGAAGAAGCATCTATAGTTGATGATTATTTAATTGATATAAGGTGATAAAAATGGGAAAAATTATATTAGTAACCGGTGGAGCAAGAAGTGGTAAAAGTAGTTATGCTGAAAATATAGCTAAAAATGTTGGAGAAAAAATATTATACATAGCAACATCAATACCATTTGATGAAGAAATGAA